>CAMEWO010000003.1 GCA_945946665.1 uncultured Eubacterium sp. | reverse complement strand
TCTCAAGTGTATGAAGGAATCTGTAGTCGTTCTTTGTAACCATTGAACGTCCATCGATACCTGTACCACCAACCTCAAGAGTAGCCCATGTAGGATCTCCTGAGAATAACTCGTTGTATGATGTAATACGGGCGAACTTAACCATTCTACACTTCATAACGAAATGATCAATAAGCTCCTGAGCCTCAGACTCTGTAATCTTACCTGCTTCAAGGTCTCTCTGAATATAGATATCAAGGAATGTTGAAACTCTACCAACTGACATGGCAGCACCATTCTGTGTCTTAATAGCAGCAAGGTAACCAAAGTATAACCACTGAACTGCCTCATGAGCATCCTTAGCTGGCTGAGAAATATCGTAACCATAAACTGCAGCCATTTCCTTCATACCCTTGAGAGCCTTAATCTGCTCTGCGATTTCTTCCTTAAGACGGATAACGCTGTCTGTCATTGTGTTGATACCACAATTCTCCTTATCCTTCTCCTTCTCCTTGATAAGAACATCTATACCATAAAGAGCAACTCTTCTGTAATCACCTACGATACGTCCACGGCCATAAGTATCTGGAAGACCTGTGATGATGTGAGACTTTCTGGCAGCTCTCATCTCTGGTGTATAACAATCAAATACTGCCTGATTGTGTGTCTTATGATAATCTGTAAAGATTTTGTGAAGCTCTGGGTTAACCTTGTAACCATAGTTCTCACATGCCTGCTCTGCCATCTTGATACCACCATATGGCATGAAAGCTCTCTTAAGTGGCTTATCTGTCTGAAGACCAACAACCTTCTCAAGATCCTTCATTGATTCATCTATATATCCTGGGCCATAAGCTGTAAGACCAGAAACAACCTCTGTCTCCATATCAAGTACGCCGCCCTTAGCTCTTTCTTCCTTCTGGAGTTCCTGTAACTTACCCCATAATTTATTAGTAGCCTCTGTTGGTCCAACTAAGAAACTCTCATCACCATCATATGGTGTGTAATTCTTCTGAATGAAATCTCTTACATTGATTTCCTGCTTCCAAAGTCTGCCATCGAAGCCATTCCACTGATCAAAACTATACATTTTTTGCTGCTCCTCCTCGTTTTTCTCATTTATTTTTTTGTTTTGCACATTGTATACAAAACTTATCTGCAGGCATTATACTAACAAATGCATTAACATATTTCAATACCTTTTCATCGTGTTTTTAGTTTTGTACAAAATGCTCTCTTTAATCCTTACAAACAGCTTATTTTTGTATATCATATATATTGTCAAAATGTATTTTTTTGTTAACAATCTGAATTATTCTTGCATTCTTATCCAGCCTTGTCACTATTCCTGTAACCTTAAGGTATTCATTATTGTCATAATATATCACAGATGCCATGTCACCTGGCTTAATCTCGTGAATTACCTGGTCAAGTTCCAGAAGCCGCTCATCTGAAAGCTCTGCTTTATCCACCACAACGTGTTCCCTGGCATGAATTGCTTCCTCAAACCCTTTCAAAGCTGCAAATGGCATAAACTGCTTGGCTCTGTTCTCCTTGTTCATATGCACACCATTAATCTTCTTCTCCACTCCTGTGTCCTCCAATCTGGCGGTTTCTCTCCATGGCAGTAGCTCCTTCTTTCAGATTCATTCCTTTCAGAATTGCATTTTTTCCATATTTCTCTTTAATGGAGTTCACTGCTTTCTGCATCTTTCTCTCCCGCTCCAGTTCTTCCACATCAGTAAACAGATCATACTGGACATATGCCTCATCAGTAAGGTCATTGTAGGTTAACGATATCTTCCTGATAGGTGTATTTCTGTCCTTAATCCGCTCATACAGTTCTTCAACCTTTGGAAGAATTACTTTTGCAGAACTGCTTTTAGCAGATAATCTTATACTTCCATGGGCTGATTCTTTCTCATATGCCCGGCTGTAGGACAAATGCAGTGTAACTGAGTCTGTGACCAGCCCCCTGTCCACCAGGTCAAGGCACAGCAGGTCTGCCATTTCCTTAGTTACCAGCTTTCCTTCCTCATGCTCATAATCCCTTGATAAAACCTGTCCAGAACACAGACTGTTGCTTGAAGATTTATAATTCTTAATATCAGCGATTGTAGTTGTCTCCCTGCCATAGGCGTGGTCAATCAGAAGTTCTGCATCTACACCAAACAGGCTGTACAGCAGATTTTCATCTGCCTGGGTAATCTGTCTCATGGTTGTAATTCCACACCTTGCCAGCCTCTTTTCAATTCCCGGCCCCACTCTCCAGAAATCTCTCAAGGGTTTGTGGTCCCACAATGTTTTTCTGTAGCTTTCCTCATCCAGTATTCCAATATGGTCTGCAACATGTTTTGCGGTAATATCCAGTGCTATCTTGGCAAGATACATATTAGAGCCAATACCACAGGTTGCCGTTATTCCCGTGTTATCTTCAATATCTTTCATTATCATTATTCCCAGCTGTTTTGCACTCATACCATACATTGAAAGATAATCTGTTACATCCATAAAAACCTCATCGATAGAATACACATGTATATCTTCCTTAGAAATGTATTTCAGGTAAATGCTGTATATATCAGCAGAATATTCAATATACAGTCCCATTCTTGGCACAGCCATAATATAATCAATACCTTTAGGTATCTCAAACACTCTGCATCTGTTCTTTATTCCCAGTGCTTTCATGGCTGGTGTTATTGCAAGACAAATTGTTTTCTCAGTACGGTCCGGGTCTGCCACAACAAGATTGGTTGTAAAAGGGTCCAGTCCCCTTTCAACACATTCCACAGAGGCATAAAATGATTTTAAATCTATACAGATATAAGTTTTGTCCATCATAACCTCCATTTTCCACCACTTTTCAATACTAATCACTATACATATTAATTTTGTTTATTTCAACTAAAGATATACTTGTCCATACCCCCAGCCTTAAGTATAATTATCATAATAATGTCCTGGTTTTATACTTTTCAGGGGGGATATATTATATTTTTATTAATTTATCAGGCATTATATAATAATATTATTATAGTTAAGAATATCACATATATGAAAAACACTTGTATTGGAATGCTTGCCCATGTTGACGCAGGTAAAACAACTTTATCAGAAAGTCTGCTGTATTCTACCGGTGCCATAAGAAAACTGGGAAGAGTTGATAACAAAGATACATTCTTAGATACAGATTCACAGGAACGAGCAAGGGGAATTACTATATTCTCCAAGCAGGCAGTAACTAGTATTGGTACACGTCCTGTAACTCTTTTAGACACCCCGGGTCACGTGGATTTTTCCTCAGAGATGGAGAGAACACTACAGATTCTTGACTACGGAATTCTTGTAATTAGTGGTGCTGACGGAGTGCAGTCCCATACCCAGACACTCTGGCAGCTTCTTATGCGCTACCAGGTACCTGTATTCATATTTGTAAATAAGATGGACCAGCAGGGAACTGACAGGAGCAGAATCCTCGAGCAGCTAAAAAATAAACTCTCCTCCTCAGTTGTTGACTTCACCGAAAGAGACGATGAGGAAATTGCCCTGTGCGATGAAAATCTACTGAACGGTTTTCTCGAAGGCAGAGCCATAGATGATGATGATATTGCCTGGCTTATTGGAGAAAGGAAGCTATTTCCTGTATATTTTGGTTCAGCTCTTAAAATGACTGGCGTAGATGAGCTTATTGACGGTTTATCCAGATTTATCAGAGACAGGGTGTATGACGATGAATTTGGTGCAAAGATATATAAGATTACAAGGGACTCTGCCGGCAACAGGCTGACACATATGAAAATTACAGGCGGAACCCTTATGGCAAGGATGGAACTGGAGGGGCTTGGCAAGGTAAACCAGATTCGTATATACAACGGTGATAAGTTCACCACTGTCACCCAGCTCGATGCAGGTTCAGTATGTGCTGTCACAGGTCTTGAAAATACCTATGCCGGTCAGTCTCTGGGAAACGACACTGACACCACAACTCCTATGTTAGAACCAGTTCTTACTTACAGGCTGATTCCTGGAAATGGCATGGACCCAGTTCTTCTGATACCCAAGCTTCGTATGCTTGAAGAAGAAGACCCTTCTTTACATATTCTATGGAACGAGCTTACTAAAGAGATATATATCCAGGTAATGGGCATGGTTCAGATTGAGATACTTACCCATGTCATTAAAGAAAGATTTGACGTAGACGTTACATTTGGCGCAGGAAGGATTGTGTACAAAGAAACTATCAAAAACACTGTGGAAGGCGTAGGTCACTTTGAACCTCTCCGTCATTATGCTGAAGTTCACCTTCTTCTTGAACCTCTTCCCCAGGGAACTGGTATGGAATATGATATGGACTGTTCAGAAGATTTGCTATCCAGAAACTGGCAGAGGCTTGTTCTTACCCATCTGTGTGAAAAGACTCACAGAGGTGTACTTACCGGCTCCCCACTTACAGATGTAAGAATTACTCTTGTAGCCGGCAGGGCACATATTAAGCATACTGTAGGCGGTGACTTCCGCCAGGCAACCTACAGGGCTGTCCGTCAGGGTCTTATGCAGGCAGAATCTGTCCTGTTAGAACCATACTACGAGTTTACCCTTGAACTTCCCACAGAATGTGTAGGCAGAGCTATGACAGACTTTGAAAGAATGTGTGGCAGGTTCCAGATTGCTGACTCTGACAACCAGACAGGCCAGTCAACAATCACTGGTCTTGTTCCTGTATCATCCTTTGGAGATTACCAGCTTGAACTTAATTCCTATACTAAAGGATTGGGGAAAATATCATGCCGCATGGCTGGATATATGCCATGTCACAATACAGAAGAGGTTCTCCTTGCCAAAAACTACAACCCTGATGCTGACACCAGAAATCCATCTGATTCAGTGTTCTGTTCAGGCGGTTCCGGATACAATGTTCCATGGAATGAAGTATTTTTAAAAATGCATCTGGAAAGCGTTTTTCAAAACCGCAATTCAACCCAGAATGGAGAATTTGCTTCATATGAAGAACAGCTTAAAAAAGCCCGTTTATCTGGAAGAGCCGTTTCAGATGAGCCTATTGGAACTGATGAGATAGACCAGATATTACGTGAAACCTACTATTCCAACAGCAGAGGACAGTCAGCAAGAAAACCTTACAAAAAATCATCCTCAAAAAGGTATGATTATAATCCTAAAGACAGCCAGTACAAGGGAAAAGAGGTTATCAGTTCAGACAAAGACAAATATCTTCTTGTAGATGGTTATAACATTATATATGCATGGAAAGAACTGGCAGAACTTGCAGCAGTCAACATGGATGGTGCAAGGGGAAAGCTCCTTGATATTCTCTGCAACTACCAGGCTATGACAAACTATAATCTTATTGCAGTATTTGATGCCTACAGGGTAAAAGGCCACGATACCGAAGTGTCAGACTACCACAACATTCATGTTGTATTCACCAGGGAAGCAGAAACTGCTGATCGTTATATAGAAAAATTTGCCCATGAACATGGAAAAAAACATCATGTCCGTGTAGCCACCTCCGATGGCCAGGAGCAGATAATCATAATAGGTCAGGGCTGTACCCTGGTATCAGCAAGGGAATTTGAGAAAGAAGTAAAAGAAGTTGAGGAACATATAAGAAATAACTATCTTGCCTGATACATTAATTACGCCCGGTAGTTGCAAACAACTACCGGGCGGCTACATTACATTATTCATCATCTATGCACTCTGCTGCTCATTCAGCATCTTGGCAAAATCCTCCATAGGAAGCGGTTTAGAATAGTAATATCCCTGCACATAATCACAACCATGCCGTCTTAAGAATGACAACTGTTCTTCCGTTTCCACCCCTTCAGCAATTACATGCATGTCCATGTGGTGAGCCATATCGATGATAGAGTGGATTACACTGCCAATCTTGCTGTTCTTTCCAATCTTTCTCACAAAACCCATATCCAGCTTAAGTATATCAAAATCATACTCTGTAATTGTACTGAATGATGAATATCCGCTTCCAAAATCATCAATAAGAATGCTTGCACCTGCATCCTTAAATGCCTTAAGTACAGAATGGTTCTTCTCTGCCATTCCAGCATAGGAGGTCTCTGTAACCTCAAATCTTACATAACCGTAAGGTCTGCCTTCCTGCTTCAAATCAATCAAAAGATTATCCAGCATATTAGTATCATAGAAATCCATCCAGGACAGATTAGTTGATATCGGTACAATAAACTGATTGTTGTCAGACCGTTCCTTAATAAATCTGCTGGTTTCTGAGAATACATACATATCAAGCTTTGACACAAGTCCTGTCTCCTCAAGTCCTGGTATGAATCTGTCTGGAGATATGAATCCATATTCCGGGTGTATCCAGCGTACCAAAGCTTCCGCTGATACAATCTTTTCTGTATTAATATCAAATACCGGCTGATAATACACTTTGAATTCCTTGTTATTAATGGCTGAATCAATGCTGTTAACAGACAGGGCTTTTTCAAGATATGTATCCCTCATGGAAGACTCATATATGGCATAGGGTTTCACATGTATATCAGTAATATGCTCCTTTGCAAGCTTGGCCCGGTCGCACATCCTGTTGATTCCAATACCCGCATCTTTCACCATATATATTCCGCATAATCCCTGAACCTCAACAGAATGATTATTGCATGTGAATATACCCCGGAGCAGTAACGGAAGCTTATCATAATCAATATTTACTGAATCTACAAGGCAGACAAAATGGTCTGCTTCACTTCTGGCAAATACAACTGGCTCAAGGAATGACTCCCTTACCTTGGCTGTAAATCCCCTTAAAAGCATATCTCCACCATCGATTCCGTAATAATCATTAACTGCCTTAAAATTCTTAAGATTAAAGAACATAACAGCATACTGTATTCCTGAATCTTTATTCTCTTCAAGAATACGTTCTGCGGCCCTTACAAATCCTCTTCTGTTGTAGAGTCCTGTCAGAGAGTCTCTCTCAATTACTCCGGTTACATCCTCCATGGATGATATAATTCTGTCCTTCTTCTCATCGATATAGTAATATGTAAACTTCTTATACCGTCTCTCCCCTGCCTCATTAACAGTCTTAACGGTAAAATAGTAGGATTCTTCCCGTTCAAGCTGCTCCTTAAGATTTTCCATTGAGCTGTTGTATAAGAATATATCCCGCTCCTCTTCCACAATATAAGAAGAAGCCACATTTTTTACGTGAGTAATATAGTCCACCTCGTCCAGAGACGCTTTTGACATATTCTCAGGAATATATAAAAACTGGCTTAAAAGGTAGAATTTACCTGTATTAACCCTTATAACAGCAATACTTTCAAACTGCTTTCCAATAAGCCTTGACTGAATCTTCTTCTCAAGGTACTGGTGGGACATATCAAAAAGATACACTACTCCCTCCACATCTCCTGTCAACGGATTCCTGTACATGTTTATGGTTGTAGTAAGATACATATCCTTACCACACAGGTGGTAATTATGATTAAGAGATACTGATTTCTGTCCACTGGAATAGGCATTAAGCAGACTATATCTGTCTATATATTCTGCATAAACCTGCCTTTCGTCTTCATCCGGCACTCTCTCCGCTGCAATATCAAAAAGCTCTGTAGCTGATATACCACTTGTTGCAATAAGCGCTTCAGGAACCTTACTTGTCCCATATTCACATTCGTCCCTGGTAAGATTAACCCTGTAAGAGCTTAAATAATCAGGTCTGCCCTCCAATATGGCATCCAGTTGAACCTGATTTATAGATTCTTCTTTTTTCATTTCCTCCATGTAAAAGCCACCCTATTCCCGCACATAAAATTAGTACCAATAAATATGCTTTAACCAGCATTATAAGCCACGTTCCCCATTAGTGTCTGATAAAGTACCTGGTACCCTGTATTATACTTCACGTCCAAATCCATCTTATTGAATTGTACCAAAAATTCTATATTTATTCAACTGCAAAATACCTAAAATAAGCCATTTCTTTTATCTTTATTTCTTAGAAGACTTAGTTGCCTCTCCCACTTTCCATGTTTCAGAAGGCGAACAGTTCCAATTAATATTCACTCCATCTGTTGTGCAGACTATAGTACCCTGTTCATCCGTGCGGAACACCTTGATTCCCCTGTATCTTAATTCATTAAGTGTCTGTGCATGGGGATGTCCATAACTGTTACCCTCTGCACAGCTTATAACCGCATAAGCCGGACTTGCAGCATTAAGAAGCGTCTCTGAGGATGCCGTTCTGCTTCCATGGTGTCCAACCTGGTATACATCACAATCTATATTAATTCCTGTATTTACAATATCTTTTTCCGCATCTTCTTCCCCATCTCCCGTAAACAGGAATTTCCTGTCACCATATGTAAGAACCAATGCAATGGAATTGTCATTCATATTATCATACTGTCTTGAAGGTGCCAGTATTGTAAATGTTGCATCTCCCAGACTGTACTGCTGTCCCGGCACCGGCACCGTATTGGTGTAATTCTTAGCTTTCATTGCATTTACTACATCTCTGTAAGTTTTGGTATCACTTTCAACATCCGGCATCATTACTACATCACAGTCAAACTTATATATAATTACATCCATGCCTCCTATGTGGTCACTGTGAGGATGAGTTCCAATTATATAATCAAGTTTTTTGACATTCTGGCTGTTCAGGTAATCCTGAATCTGTGTACCCTTGTCGTTCTCACCTGCATCTATAAGCATGGCATGTTCACCACATTTCACCAAGGTACAGTCTCCCTGTCCGATGTCAATATAATGGATTTCCAGTTCACCATCCACGAAGGACTTATGCTGTAAACCTCCATTCATATAGAAACCCACAGCCACAATTCCTGCCACAAATATTACTAAAATAAGAAGAAGGGAAAGTAATCCCCTTCCCCCGTTCTTTTTATTTTTATTCATAGTCATCCTCTTCTCCGTTGTTGTTTAATGCCTGGCATCCTTATTCTTGCTTTTCATCTCATACATTCTGTTATCCGCCAGGGCATACACCTTTCTTGAATCAACCACTCCGTCAACAGGCTGGATTTCCTCCATATCCGCATATCCAAATGATGCAGAAAACTGGAAATTCTCCTCCTGCCGGTTATATCTTTCAAGTATTTCTTGATATTTCTTAATATCTTTACTATGGTCGTGGCTGTGAATATTCTTATCATCAAGAAGAACAATGAATTCATCTCCACCCATTCTTCCCACAACCGCATCTTCTGAAAATGTATCTTTAAGGATATTGGCAAAGCCTGAAATCAGTGCATCTCCATACTGGTGTCCCATGCTGTCATTAATCTTCTTAAGGTTATTAAGGTCAAAGCTGAAGATAGTATAATGCTGCTGTTTCTCAGTAAGCTCATCCATTATCCTCTCACAATACCGTCTGTTATACAGCTTTGTCAGTTCGTCCGAATATGCCAGCTTATATAATACTTCTTTTTCATGGTTATCCTTGTATTTTGTAAAAATGCTTAAGGTAAAATGACATATAAGAAATGCCACCAGAATCACTGTTCCCAGAGAAGCCAGTCTTCCATCAGAATAGGTGTTAATCCCCCAATATACACTGGCAGCATAGCTAAGGGCATCAATGCCAACACATGCAACAAATATACTGAATGCTATTAATATTATTTTTCCATCCTTCCTTCCATGTCTGATAAGTACTATCATCAAAGAAAGTATATAAACTGCTTCAACACACATGCATAACTGAATGAATAATAAAAATGAAGGCATATGCATTACTGAAGTCATATCAAGGACAAGAATCACTGAAAATGACAGAATCTCAGTCCACAGAAGTATTCTGTATGCTATTTTTAAGGCAGAATTATTCTTCATGCTCATGACTGACTCACGGAAAAACATAAACAGTGCCACACAGCCAGCCATAAGACACAGGTATTCCATTCTGGTAGATTCTGACATTGAACCGCCATATATTACCGCAAGCCTGTGATATGATGTAGTCCACCCTCCTACGCAAAATGCAAGAATACCAAGACAAAACAGGCCATGTGCATCCAGCTTAATAAAAATGAATATCCCACCAATAAGCACAAGGAATATGCCCAGTAAAATGAAGAAACTTCCTATAACAAGAAAAAGCAGATTGTCATCTATATATTCCGAAAAAGCATCCCTGTACTCTGCAAGAGTAACATTTCCAATTGAAGAAAATCCTGAGAAATCTCCCGCCGTAAGTTCAATTCTTATGAAACCGCCCTTATCATTATTATCAAGAGGAATAAAATGATTGCCGCTCCCCAGAAGTCCCCTTCTCTCTAAAATATCCTCACCATAACTGTACTTTAAATCTCCATTGATATAGACTGATATTGCACAGTTCCTTGTTTCTGTAATAATTGTTGGGGAATAATAATCCCACTCACCTGGAAGATACCCTCTTAGCACAACCTTCTCTCCACGATTTATCAGCCTGTCAAGGGAAAATTCATCCAAAGCTACATCTGAATATACTTTATTATCAAATTCCACAATCCATGAGTTATTAAGCATGGTTTTTTCTATTGTATGGCCTTTCCCTGAAGCAAGATTATACAATATGCCCATACCAAGTATAGCGCACAGTATAGCCACCAAGCCTACAAAGTAATTAATAGCATTGTGATATTTCTTAAAAAATTCTCTTCTCATTTCTTCACCCGGCAGTCATGTAATGCCATATACTCAATGTTTTTTAAACACAGATTTAACCTTGTGAACCAAAAGGCTGACTGGTCTCCTTATACCTCTCATGGCAAGCCATATTCCAGCAGCTGACCTGTATAATATGTTCTCTGCCTCAATATGCTTTCCATTTCTGTCCATTGCAACCATTCTGCCAATTACCTGCTCCTTTGTAAATGGACCTTCCATTTTGCTCTGATTATCCCCCACAGTGTAGATTCCGTCAACTGTTATTTTACAAATCCGGTGAAGAACATATATAGAGCCCTTGCCACTGTCACGGTAAAGTACCACATCACCTTTTTTCAGGGAACTGAAATCAGCTTTGTCAATATAGACATAATCCCTTCCCGGTACAATAACGGGATACATACTGTATCCGGAAGGCTTTATCCTTACAATATTCTTTTCCAGCTGCTCCTCTAAATTATTTTCCACGATTCTTTCTCCATTCCAGATAGTTTTTCCGTAAGGAAACTATCTTTTAAAAAGGTTCATACTTTTAATGATTTTCCCTCTGTTTCCCGCATTTTTAATAATATTCATGGTACTGGTTTTTCTCACATTTCTGTTATTCTTCAGGAAAATAATCAGTGTCTTTAACCATAGCAAGGGCCATATTATCACAAATCGTGAGGAATCAGGATTATTGACTCTCATCTGGTGATGGAACTCCTTGATGTAAGCCCATGGTCCTGTCCCATTAACAGCAACCATCCTGTTATTATCCTCATGCCCAAATTCACCGCTTTCCATAATATCCGCCATGAATTCCTCCAGTCCATCCTCATCCCAGCTGTTATCATATATATTACTATTATTAAAAATCAAGGGAATTTTGTCGGTATTAAGTCCAAGATATTTCCCACAAACATGGTTTATCATATCCACAAATCCATATATTCCAAGGTCTGCTGCCATATCAGCAAACCTTAAATACTGTTTTTCATCAATTCCATTATTAATAAACACTGTCCAATCACATAACAGCTTCAAGCCAAAACCGGCCCTTAAGTAGTGCTGCAGCATATGAACTATAAGGCTTAACCCATTGTACTCCGGAGTTCCTCTCGGTATTATATACCCATTATATTCATATTCTTCCCTGTTAGTTACAAGCTGCTGTCCATATTTCCTTACACATTCATTTACCCTGTCGCTGTCAAAATGCTCCGCCAGGGTATTATGTAACTCCACAACAATCCCATCAGGCCCTTTAAGCTCAAGATGATGATTAGAATGCTGTTCCTCTACCGGAATAAATCCTTTCTCTGTAAATACTTCAACTGCCCTGCTGTAATCATCTTCTTTAACAATAATATCAATATCGCCTGATTTACGGATTTCCGGCACTCTGTAACATCCAGCCACAGCCCAGCCCTTTAAGACTGCTGCCCTGACATTCTCTCTATTAAGCCAGGAAAGATATTCCCTTGTATAATATAACAATCTGCTTCCATTGAATAAGGCATTGCTTACACAACTCTCCATGACACTTCTCTGGTTGTCTGACAAACCATTAAAAATCTCCGGATTACCCAGTATTACATCTGAGATAAGTGCCTCTACCTTGTGGTGTTTTGCCCTGTCAATCAGCCTGTCATAATCCATATCCAGGCTATCCCCAAAGCTGTGCTTTTCCACAGCATTATCCTGTGACAAACCACATGCAAGAATACGCATTAAAAGAATGTCCGTTTTTTCCAAATATCTATTCTTCATGCTTTCTTTTAATCCTTTCTCTTACAAGCCTTATAAACTTGTCAAGAAGATAATGGAAGCTCTTATTCTTAATGTTGGCAGCCAGATATATAGCATCTGCAACCACAATAACTGTCACAAGCTTCACAGCCATTATTCCAATTTGTGTTGTCACACCAAATACGCCAACCATATATATGGCTGCTTTATTGGAAGCCCACCATACAAGTGCAGTCTGTAGAATATACACCCCCATAAGAAGCAGGTGTCTTACAACATTTTCTTTGAACTCATATTTATAAATGATATAAGGCTCTACCCACAATGTTGTTAAAACTGTGCTGATTGTTGTGCCCAGGAAAATACCGAAAATTCCAAGACGTGGAGCCAGCACAATGGAAATAGCCAGATTCAGCACCGCCTCAATAAGGGATTTGTATCTGTCAAACCAGAACAGTCCCAGAGAGTTATGGAATATATTGCTTGCCTTCTCAATGCCCTGAATATAAAAATTAAGGCAAAGAATAAATACTATTGAATAATGGAATACAAACTGTTTTCCAAAGCTTAACTCTACAAATGGACTAATAAGCTCAAATATACATACAGAGCACAATCCAAACACCCAATGGTTAAAGAACAGTGCAGCCTTATATACCTTTTTAATATGCTCTGTATCAGATGTCACTCCGAGATTTCCCACACTAGCTGATATTCCATCTACAGCCTCATTAAGCACCTGCTTGATTGACCCAATTACAAGATAATAATTGGAATAGCATCCTACTTCCACAATACCTACAAAGAAAGATATAAGCAGATTGTCGGTATTATTTACCACCACATTTCCAAACTGATGCATGAACATGGCTTTTATATTCTTTACAATACTCTTTTTTGTCTCAGCCTCAACAGGTTCATCAGCCTTCTCTTTAATGAAGGGATACATCTTCTCTGCTTTTCTGGAAATGTATATATTGGACAAAACTGTGGTTATAATATATATGTACAGGTACAGAATAAAATTCCTGGTGGTAAGGAGCACAACAATCTGGACTATATCCTGGATAACCCATGATACAGCCTTAACCATCACGCCCACATATTTCTGCTGGTGTGCATCAATCAATGTTTTCTTGTATATAAGAAGATATGATACAGCAGAATTCACGAGATAAAGTATGTAAATATAAGTAAGGTCATCTATATCTCCTTTATTCTTAATAATAATATTAAGAAAAGGTATTACCATAATTCCCGCTGCCATTACAAATCCGGCAACATAACAATAAAGCTTTTTGTACAGCTGTATTATTGCTCTCTGCTGCCCCTGGTCATTCTCGGCAATAGGCTTATAGAGAGCATAGGATATGGCTGACTCAATCCCCATCTCTGACAGAGACAGAATACTGAGAATATTGGTAAACAGTCCATTGATTCCTACATATGTTTCTGACAGGACATGGGTAAATACTATTCTTACAATATAACCACAAAGAATAGCAGTAATTCTTGATATTAGTCCTACCGTAGTATTATGCGCAGAATACTCCATACGGCTTTTTTCATTCACGGCTGTTCTCCTCAAAAAATTAATAATTATAACAGCATTATAGCATTTATTAGATTTTAATGCTATAATAACAAAATATCTTAGAAAGGTTTATATAAATGGAAAAAATAATTGCCACAATATTAAGCATTATAGTACTTATTCCTGTCGCTGTAACAGGAGTTGATATATACAATTCCGGAGTTGTGACAGTAGCTGACAGCTTCGAATACAGCGAATCTACTGATGAACTTGGTAATCCCTACTGTGGATGGTACAGCATGTATGGCTATTCCCTTACAGATGGCTCACCAGACCAGTTTGACAGCACCACATCCAAATATCTTTCAAACAGCACTAATACAAGGATGATTCTTCTTGAAATCAATCTCAAGAATTTCAACAATAGTCCATTGACAGCAAATGCCCTTGCCCAGCTTGACCATACACTGAATCTCTGGGAGAATGAGGGACATAACCTTATAGTACGTTTCTTATATGACTGGGATGGAAAGGCAATGGAAACAGAGCCTTCAGAATTCGAGACAATCAAAACCCACATGTCACAGGTGGCTGCCATTATTAACAGTCATGTATCATCTGTATATATTATGCAGGGTATATTTGTTGGGGATTTTGCGGAGATGCACAGTTCACATTATATGGATGAAGAACATATGACTGAGCTTGCAAATTATCTTAACAGTATCATTGACAGAAGAATATATCTTTCAGTAAGAACTCCACAGCATCTTAGAACAATACTGGGAACTGCTTCTCTTCCAGATGTAAAAAGCACCGTAAAAGGGAATTCCGGTAATTTCAGAATCGGATTATACAATGACGGAATGCTGGGTTCATCAATTGATGTAGGAACTTATGGTTCTTCTGATATGCAGTTTACCAGTGACAATTACAAATCCAAAGGCAGCCGTGCACAGGAGATACAATACCAGAATACTCTTTGCCTGATGGTTCCTAATGGAGGTGAAGCTGTTCTTGACAACCCTTACAACGACATTGATAACGCCGCAGTTGACCTGGCCTCAATGCATGTGTCATATCTTAATAAAGACCATGATTTAAGTGTTATGAACAAATGGAGCCGACAGATATATACCGGCAACGATGCCTTTTATGGTTCAACTGCAAGACACTTCATCAGCACTCATTTAGGTTACAGATATGTATTGCGAAGTGCATCTATTGCCTGCAAATCCTACAAAAACACAGCGTCACTGCAATTATCAATTGACAATGTAGGCTTTGCCCCTGCTTATAGAAACTTCAATGTGTATGTAACCGTTGAATCCACAGATTCAGAAGGGAATTCAACTTATGATGTTGTAGATGTATCCGACCAGACCTGTGTAAGAACATGGTATCCCGGACAGACTTCCAGCGTAAACCTTTCGGTTCCTGCTTCTGTTCCGGAAAATGGGACGTTAACATTCTATATTAAAATCACTGATGCTGCTACTGGTGAAACCATTAAGCTTGCCAATAATCTTGATCTTGAAGGTAACGGATACTGTCTTGGCAGTCTGGCTTTACAATAATACTACTGCGCTACGTTGTATATACCAATCTGTTTACCATCTGATATTCGGACACAGGAAAGAGTAAAGTTCTTTGGAACCTGACTTTTGTTGAATGTAAAAATCTCCGTCTGGCCTGGTTTAATAACCAGTCCAGATTTTTCTGATTCTGCATCATCATTAATGATAAGCTTTACCGGACCATAAAATGGCGCAAGCCCTGTATTCTTTATGTGAATAAAAACATTTTTGCCAAAGGTCTGTGATTTCACTGTCTCAAGTTCAAGCCGGTATCCCATATATTTCGTAACATAATCATATACTGATATCTCCCTGGCTCTTTTGCTGCCTGGAATCCTTTCCGGAATGGTCTGTTTTTTCCATTTTTCAATAACAGCCATATCATACTGGCTGTTAAGATATGTAACACATCTTTCTCTCAGTCCATTGACAGCATTAATCCCATCATTTATAGGATTATCAGCAACTGTCTCTCCCCCTATAAGATTAAAACATGACAATTCTTTAAAAAACTCTATATTCTGGGAAGAATCTCCTATAGAGAAGGTACCCATGTCTGTGTCAGAGGAAAGCATGGCATCATCATACAATCCAATACGCCTTACCAGCTCCTCTTTTCTCCTGTAAAGCATCATATCCAGTTTGTCTATAAACTCCCTGATATGCTGAGGTTTTCTTAAAGCCATGTTTACGCTTCCATCTGTAGCCTCAAATAAACACACAGCCAGGTCACATATGTCATCCCTGTTGGAATATCTTGATGTGTGCATCTCTCCCCAGCTTCCGAAAAACAGCCCCTGAAGTGTTAGTATCTGTCCTGCATTCTTTCTGATTACAGGTCCAAGCTGCTCCATATGGTTCTTAATTATACTGATTGACTGGGGCTCATTCATTAATCCATTTCCGTCTGTATCATACACAAACCGGAGAATTATCTCCTTATTATACTGCCTGAAAAAGTCAAACATTTTCTGGAGGTTAACAAGTGCTTCCTCACTTATAGGAGTTTCCTTAAATTCATTAATATCAACACGGGCAAGTACCAGATTCTCATCATCCTTAAGGCTCCACCTTAATTCCCCATAATCCACAGTCCTGGATAATATAAATGGAAATATGCTGTACCACCCTCTTGAAGGTGTTTCTATATTCTCACAAGTAACATTATACATTATTTTTCTCCACTGCTTTTGGCTCGTTTTTCTCTTTGTTCTGACGGATAAGTATTCCAAGAATACTTAAAAACATATGAAACATATACCCAATAGGCTTTAATCCTGAATGCATGCTCTTTCCAGCAGTTCTTACATGCATAACCCCTGGAATTTCCACTACATTATATCCCTTAAGAATCATACCTGTAATCATGTTGGCATCAGGATATCTGTCATCAAAATTACCAAACTTTGAATAATATACCATGGCTCTCCAGCTCAGGCCCTGCAATCCTGTTGTAGGGTCCATAATGGTCTTCCCGGTGGTCGCCTTGATAATAAAGCGGAACATTTTATAAGCGATATTCTTCATAAATGAAACCGGATAAGGTGCGCTTCCCGGAAGATATCTTGAACCCAGCACAATGTCAGGATAAGAGCCATTTACTTTGGTTTTTAATGTGTTATATATATTAAGCACATTACATGCATCATGCTGTCCATCTGCATCCATCTGGATAACATACTTATACCGGTATCTTATTGCGTATTTATAGCCAAGCTGTAATGCGCCACCGTATCCCAGATTAAAAACATGAGTAACAACTGCTATATGTCTCTTCTTTGCTTTCCAGTTAGTATTATCAGAGGAAGCATCATTCATAACAAGGATATCACACACTGACGAAATCTCCGGTGTAGTCAGGTTATCAAGTACCTTGTCAATATTCTGTTCCTCATTATATGCAGGTATTATTATCAGAACCTCCTTCTGCATATGGACTCCTCCCCTCAAATAATTTATCTACAATAATTCATACAGATAATTAAGTTCCCTGTCATCATTATGTACTTTTTCTCTGGCCCTTAAGGTATACTCATCCCAATGCTGTTTATTGTCCAGCATCTTCATTATGGCTGAAGCAATACCCTCTTTACTGAATTCACATAGATAGCCATCCACACCATCAACAACCTGTTCTCTGTTTCCCGAACAGTCTGAAGCAATAACCGGGCAGCCTAATATCTGTGCTTCCTGTATAGCAATACTCTTGCCCTCAAATCTGGTGGCATGAACATATATGTCCGATTTCTTATAATATGGATAAGGATTGTTTTTTGCTCCTAAGAATACAAATCTATCCTTTAATCCCATCTCTTCCACTTCTTTTTCCAGTTTTCCTCTTTCCGGGCCATCTCCAAGGCAGTACCAGACAGCTTCCACTCCTCTGTCCACAAGAAGCTTCATCGCCCCTACAGAAACCTCAAGAGATTTCTGTGGTGTTAGTCTGCATACCGTAAGAAGCTTTATTCCATCAGAAGCAGTAATCTCTGGCTCAAGCCCCTTTTCTTCAAGAGCTTTTCTTTTTATTCCTTCAATATTAATTATATTGTGAAAAACCTTCACTCTGTCACTGCACTCAGGATACACTGTCAAAAATGCATCTTTCACTTCTCCTGAAACTGTAAATATCCTGTCGAACCGGGTAAAACAGTTTCTGTCCAGTTTTCTTGTATATCCCGCAGAGGTATAGTCAATATGTATGAAAGCAGCCTTTCTTTCTGCATTAACATACCTGTCTACATAGTAAGCAGAGGCTCCCTCAATGTAGGAAACCGCCAGGTCAAAATGAATATCAAATCTGTCACAGGAATCTGCCACGGTACTCCACAACAGCTTTTCCATATTAAGTCCCCTGCCGCTTTTTACTGATTCAAAGGCATTAGACACAATATATGGAATATTTTTAACAACAGCTCCATGTTTAAATATTTTACAGAACAGATGCTTAACAAGTTTTCGTTTTCCATTTCCCGACAATACCGACGTATTACAGAATCTGTTATTCAACACTGTAACATGCTTAGGGATATCATCTATTAATTCCCCCTGGTCAAGACACACATACAGATATATCTGAACTTTGGTCTGATCAAGACTGTTAAGCAGTGCTATCAGGGCATTTTCTGCTCCGGCTCTTCCCAGGGTGTTGATTACAAACAATATTTTTTTCTTCATGGGCAATTCCTTTAAAGTTCCGCCTTTGTCTTTCCTGTAAGTTTCTCCAGCTGTGCAAGAATACGCTCATTTTCCTGGTTAAGCAGGGAAACATGCATAGCAAGCTCCTTGTTTCTTTTCTTCAGATTGGCAATCTCCTTAGTTATTATAAATATAAACTGAACTATAAGAACCAGGATAATACACAATGCCATATAACCCCAGGAATTAAACTGGAAGCTCCAGTTGTTTAACCCCGGAACAATACCTGACAGAATCATTACAACGCAAAAAAATGTCCACATCCATGTAAATTTTTCAGTAAGATTTTTCTTTACATATGTAACGAAATTAAGTATCAGAAATAAACATCCTGCAACAACCATAATCATCCTTAATACTAACGGCATCATAGCTTTCCTCACTTTCTGGATTTATCTTCTTTTCTGCTTTTTAATCTTTACATTCTTTGCCTTCTCATACCCCCGGCTATCCTCTACAACAACCCCATGGTACACCTCTCCGGATGGTCTTTTGCCCTTAACCTTGGCAAGAATATTACCATTACAGAAAATATGTATATGTAAGGTGTTCTCAATATATTTCAGCCTGAAATATCCGTATGTCCATGCAAGAAATGAACCTATCACAAGTCCCAGTCCATACCAGATAACATCCAGCTTCATGCTGACAATACTTCCTGCCAGTGTAACCAGACAGAATATAAGTGATGTCATCAACGCTCCGTCCAGATCATTGAAATAGTACAGGAACATGAACACTGCATACATTATATACACCATGAAATATCCTGCAGCAAGACAAGGATAAAGCTGTATAATCATTCCTGAAAATCCCAGTCTCTGTAGTACAATTATACATACAAGAAAAATAACAGTTGATACAATAAACTGTATACGAACCATTGTCATAAGCATCTCTGTAAGCATTCTGAACATTCTGGCCTTGGTTTTCTTAATATCTATCAGTCTTCCACCAATAATTGACTGGGAAAAATCCTTGTACCTCTGGTTAAAATGCATCTCAATCAGTGATACGAACAGTATACTTGCTGACAGGTTAGTAAACATACCAAGACATGTGGCAAAATCATAGGATTCCGCACATACAAAGCTGTTTACCACCACATTCCTAAGTCCCGAATTCCAGAATACAAAGTTATGGATGAATAATCCCAGTGTATAGAATGTATTGGCAAGCACCAGCTTCCAGAATCTGAACATATACCTCAAAACATCCAGATATTTTCTGCTGTTATTACTAAAGTAATGTCGTAACAGGGCATAGGAAAGAGAAGATATTACTATAAATCCCACAGCCAGGGAAATAATCATTGCAAGGGTTATCTCCATTCCAATAATCCTGACAAGGAAAAGTGATAAAAAGAACGCCACTGCCATTCCTATAACATAAAACTGTGATATTTTTCCATAATCCTTACACAGCGAAAGGTAAAGCACTGTATAGAATGTCAGTGACAGTGCAATAAAGCAGACTATGGAAGCAAGAATGTAGATAATGTCCACATGTCCTACATAGTACTCATGAAGTGTAAATGGGATAATAAGAACACAGTTCAGAACCATATTAAGAACAATACCCACTCTGAAAGCCGCCATAATGTTGCTGTACTGCTCTTTATATATCTCATCTGATACATATTTAGACAACACCGCGTTAAATGGCGATGATGCCAGCAATGTAAACATGAATATGTAAAGAATTGTAACCTGAAACAGTTCTCTGTTATTATATGTGGTTCCATCTGTATATCCAAGGGCCCATCTCATAAGCATAATATCACCAATAACCACTATCATTGGTGCAACAGTTGTAATTACGCTGTATCCTGCTCCTGCAACGTATGATGAAACAGAGCTTTTACCAAAGAACCTGTTTAACTTAATTCCAATTCCAGCCATTGCCCTATCTCTCCTTTACTGTGGATAATTTTTTATATATATCTGCGTAGGTATTCTTCATATCCTGAATGGTGTATTTGCTCATAAAACGATTATATCCATTCTCGCCATACTGTCTGCACACATCAGGATGCTGTGCCAGATATACAATGGCATCCTTTATCTCCTCCACATTCATAATGTGGGTAAGTATTCCTGCCTGACCGAAATTATCCCCCTCACCATATATAAGTCCCCTGCAGTTACCAACATCAGTAGCAATTACAGGTTTCTTGGCCCCATATCCTTCAAGTATGGTAAGAGGCTGGCCTTCACTTATACTTGTAAGAATCGTAAAATCCATCTTGCCAATGTACTCGCTGGTGTTGATTCTTCCAGTGAACACAACATCTTTAATCTTCATGTCATCCACCAGAGTAAAACACTCCTTGGCATAATCAGGGTCCTCATCTGTAGGACCCATAATCCACAGTTTCAGTTTTGGCTCTATTACCTTGGCATATCCAAATGCCATAATCATGGTCTTTACATCTTTAATTGGTGTAACACGAAGAACAGCCCCCACATTAATATACTGGTCATCAGGGTCTTTCTGCGGTATATTTGCGAATCTGGCAGGGTCAATTCCATTAGGGGTAATTATTGTCTTTGCTTCCTTACAACCCAGCTCAATCTGTAACTCCCTTGCCCTTGCGTACAGCGAAGTAACAACATCCGCCTTGTCATAGGCAAGAAGAGACATTTTCTTAAACTGGTCAATCCAGATATTCTTGTATATGCTCTGTATCCAGTCCGATTTAATTATCTCTTCCTCACGCTCTCTTGTATAGATACCATGTTCTGATATAATCAACCTGCTCTCAGGATATAGAATCTTAGCCATGCCACCCATTATTCCTGAATAACCAGTGGCAACACAGTGGTATATATCTGCTCTTGGAATATCCGACTGCATTGAAAGGAATAATGGAAGGTACATAGACCTCATAGTCCAGAGGAAATCAGAGAAAACAATTTCACCATGCTTTAACTCATAATTTCTCATAGATGCTTCCAGGAAGTCCGGTCCCATCAGAAGCTGATCCAGTGAAATCTTATGACTCTGGAACAGTTTTGTAAGGCGTTCCCAGTCAGTATCCCTTCCTATCAGCAATGACTCCAGAGCCTTCAGATTCTCATTGGAAAGACGGGCTTTATTATATTTCTTGCTTTTTCTGGTAACATACTCTTTATCATTAAGATATACTTCATGAACCTCTGTCAGGTTCTCAGGAAGAGTATATTTGAACTTGCCACTGACTGACCTGTCAGATATAATAGCCAGCATAATGAATTCATACTCTGGAAATGAAGTTATAAGGTTGTTAATCCAGCCTGAAACACCACCAATTACATATGGATAGCATCCCTCTGCCACTAAACATATCTTCATAGCAAACCTATGCCTTTCTTTTACTTGAAATTAATCTCAATCCTCTTCTCTGTGGCGGTTATTATGTATGCGCCATCTTCTACCTTGGTAAATGTGCCTCCAACAACAGATTCAATCTCATCCTTATGGCTTCTATACAAGAACCTTGAAATTTCCTGTTTTCCCTCTATATCTACCACAAGAGAAGAATTATCCATTCTGTAACTGTAATTAAGACTCAACATCTCCCGAACTCTCTTATCCAGTTCAGAAACTGTACACTGGGTCAGTTTTTTGCTGCCTTTTAAGAGATTTTCAACTGAAGAAGAAACATTTTTAATATATTTGTTCCACAGCTTTTCTTCATCAGTTGGGAAATATATGTCCCAGACATCCATATCTATATTTGTATATGCCAATGAAGTATTAATGCATCTCAACTTAAAATCCTCTGAGAAATTGTATTTTTCTGCACTTACAGGAGACTCAACCAACAGCTTATCGTCATCATAATATGAGAAAAGATTGCTGCCCACATATTCATCTGAACCTGTAACATATGTCTTGACGTCCTTAAGAATATCATTGTTAATATCCTTCATTCCCTGAAGTTCATCTTTTTTAAGCCTGATGCTTAAGAAATCATAGCCGCCTACATAATTTCTGTAAAATCCCTTATCAGCTTCCAGCTTATCTGCAAGAATATCAACTGTTGCCTTAGAACTTGTAAGTCCTACCTCACCCTTCTGCTCTCTTATAAGTCTGAAGAAATAATCCAGTTCATTAACAGACGGAAGTTTCCTGTCTGAATAATTAAGCTGCGGTGCAGCCATAAATGTCATCTTTGCCTGAAGCTTTGTTGAAAGGTTGGATAAATCCGGCCATACTACATTTTCAGTAAAACCAGATGTATTCTTACCATAAAACTTCTGGATGGCATTGTCATTCTCGCTGGAGAAGTATGGAAAATTGGCAACTACAAATGTCTGCGCATCTACCACAGGATATATATCATAATCCTTTGATTCATACAGAATAGCACTTAATATTCCAATTCCTGAAATATCGCTTATAAAATCACCATTAATGCAGAATACATATGAGTCTTTGCAGCGCTTTCGCCATATAAGGGAAGGCTGGTCCTCATTATCAATGTTCTCATACTCATCTGACAGCTCTGCCGCCATATATGTTTTGGTTCCTGTGGTAGTTGTATACCATGGAACTACCGGGTTTAAGTTGTTGTACACTCCTTCCGGGTCATTTTCTGGTGTAAACCAGATTTCTCCACCAAGAAGAAAATCCTCAAAAACTCTGATTCCTGAAGCAGTAATCTTTCTTGCCCAGTTTGATATACCACAGTATTCCATAAGGCGCTTATTCTTACGGGTAATATCGTATTCAGGCAGAGTACACAATGTAACGTTGACACCCATATCAGATATTTCTTCCAGGTAATCCATCTGTGTATCGTAATCCATGTAATTTGAATCAACTATTACCATCTCCGGTTTGTTCCATCCACTTACATGATACTGGGTTATGTCAGAATATACCATAAGGTTCTTCTTTGAAAGCCTGCACCACTGGTAAACTGTGTTTCCATATCTGTCACTTATATCACCAATATATACAATGTATTTGTTAGTACTTAAAATAACGTCTGTCTCATTAGTAAGTACCTGAAATTCATCAGATTTCGTAAGGCTTGTGGCCGTAGCTTCCTTGTAGCTGTTACTCTCATAATCATTATATTTTCTTCTCACAATTCCAGTAAACTGGAACAGGAAAAGCACTAGAAACATAATGACACTTATGGTTAAGAATATGCGTTTAGTTATCATCTTCGATTCCATATTACCCTCATTTCTGCCATTCAAATCCACATAATATGTCAGGCCCGCTAATTGTTATATCCATAATCAACAACCAGATTATTTAAAAATGATGTATTCTGGACTAGTTTATAGCACACAAACTCATCGTCCTCATAATACACTGTAAAGTCTTCAGGGTAGATTTCCTGATATCTCTGTGCCCAGTAATACATTTTACTCATAAGTATGTATCTGGCATCTCCTTTATACATATTATTTCCTGAATAATAATCTGCATATGGCTGTGATGCCCCTTCTTTCGAAATCTCCTGGCCGCTGTACTGCCCTGTTACTGTATAATCCAGCGGTTTTTTCTCAATGAAGAAATATATATATTTAGTTGGAATTGTAAACTTTGACGTCCTTTTCTGTTTCCTTGCAAAATCTGAAAGCTCATAATGATACCCTTCCCCGTCCAGCATTCTTAATTCATCTGTTGGAGAAACAATAGTCCAGTTATTGTCTTTGCTCTGGTTCTTTATGCTGTACATACAATACACCGCACCATTAGTCTGGAGAATATTAAGCCGTGAGTTCATGGCTGCTGGTCTTACGCCATATTCTGAAAACAGAACCAAGCCAACTGTAAAAGATATAACAAGGGAAGCAATATTATATATCCATCTCTTCTTAATAAATCTTGTCACAATAGCAGGAAGAAAATCCAATGCAATTCCTATAAGAATTGTAAAGGAATACATAAAATATATCCTGCATCTGTTTACATCCATAATTGATGGGAGCTTAACAAATGAAGAAATTAATATCAGCCCTGTAAATAATACACCAAGGGAAATAGTCACATACTGGTTTCCAATATCTGAATCATAGTCTTTTCTATCAATAACAGCCATGACTGTTCCTGCAACAGATATGAATGCTACAAGAATAATCATAGCATCTGCCCACATCTCTGCCTTGAAATAAACCACAGACTTGCTGATAGTAGACACAAATCCCTGATACATAATACTCAGCCTGTTAAAAATCCTGCCTGCCACACTAAGCAGCCTCTCACCGGCAGACGTGATTTCTTTTGTATCAGTCTTGGCATCCTCGTCTGGTGTAACAATAACTGTTCCACCTATATCTGCAACAGACAATCCTGCATTTTTTAAATCCTCATCAAAGGTAGAGCTTTTAGTCTGTTCATCTGTTGTCTGACTGCTGTTGCCCTTAATTACATTAAGTCCCCAACCGATTGACCCCTGAAAATGATTGCCCTGTGCAATAGATACTCCCATTGGAAGTGCGGCAATAACAACTCCTGCAATCAATGCAGCCATGAGCCTTAAAAAATAAGATGGTCTGAAAAATCTCATCCAGTACGCAAAAACTATGGCAACACAGAATATTCCCACAATCATGGCTCCATAAAAATGCACAGCAATAGATAGTGAGAAGCTGCATGCTGCCCCCGTCAATTCAAAATATTTTCTTCTCTTATATTCCCTGTCCTTTTTTCCTTTTGTTCTCTCATGTTTCATATATTCAAACAGAAAGTAAAGTGTTGGAAACAGAAACAAAAATCCAAATTCCTGGGGAAGATTGGCAGAGAATCTGCTGTAACATCCACTGTTCATAAAATTGACTGCCACATATATAACCAATGCCCCATAAGCTGCATATCTTGATTTAGTTAAATATTTAATAAATGCAAATAAAACCATATGCACATAAATTACATTAGTCATTGCAAACAGTCTTAAGAGCACTGACGTATCAATCCTGAATACTGCATGAAGAAAATAAATCACACAGTGAAAACCATGTGGATACACACCTGCAACAAATATATTATTATCTGACATGGCATTAATCCAGTAATTATGAACAGCCACATCTGATGCCAGATATCCATAATTCTTTATACTGTTAGAGCCATACATATACCCTATCAGCACAATCAGTAAAAGCAACAGTATTCCTTCAAGATTTTCCCTGTTGTTAATCACTGACAATTTTTTAACCTGACGAATCAGAAAACATATAAATCTGTTCCAGGTCTGCTTAATAAATGTCTTAACTCCCAGTGTTCCCCGGAGCAGCCTGCTTATATTCTGTCCACCCCGAAGAAGCATCTCCCTTAATTCTTTTCTGCGTGGTCTAATTATGACAAACAGTATCGGACACAAGTACGCTGCAATTAATGTAACTATATTTGATATATGTATCAGCTGTAGTATAAAAACAATATTAATAATATAGAAATTACCAAAAACAACATATATCAGAAATCTTTCGCATAATCTTCTGTTTGACAGCTTTTTCCCAAGTACAGCTGCTGGCACACATAAAACCAGTAATGAGTACAGTGCCAGAATCAGAACTGACCAAAGGGTATTGGATAAATCCATCATCAGATTTCCCTTCCCTGCGCATTTTTAGCTAAAAAGCCTGAAAATCTCCAGCGTATCCTGATCAATTTTAATATCAGACTTTTTCAATTCATTCATGGTTTTGACGAAATTCTCTCCATCATCCATTCCATAGTAGTATCTTAAATAACATTTGTAAGAGGAAAGCCTGTCGCCGATTTCCTTTTCAGCTCTTTCACACCATTTATAAGCATCTTCAGGAAATCCTATTGACATAAGGAAACATACAATCCATTCGTAATAATGGTCCTGCAAGGTTTTAGGATCATATTCATACATCCTGGTAAATACTTCCTCCATCATCCATACATAACTTTTCTGTTCAGACTGCCTGAATACATCCTGGCTGATTGTGTCATATATAAGATTTACAAGTTCATTACAGGCATCCAGATCAAGGGGTTTACTATCCTTAATTGTCTGGTACAGCTTGTGGGTGCTGTTACGGAACTCTCCAAGCTCATCTCTTAACGCTGCTGCTGCATAATGTGATGTTTCACTATCCTCACTGTTAAGTGCATAGGTTATGGAACCCAGTGATTTCTTAATATCCTTACGGATAATATTCATCATAAGCTCTCTCTGGTTATGATAATCACTGACAGCTACCGCCTCCTGGACTGCAACGATACTCCTTTCCTGCTCCATATCGCTTTTCTCAATCTGCTCAATTCTATCCTTGCTGAATACAACGTCTGACAAATCTACAGGTTTTCTGAAGAAAAGCTTTCTGAAAAAAAAGGCCAGTGCGTAATATACAATAATGGTAACAGGAATAGCCAGAATAATCAGCAGTAATATTATTACATCTTCACTCATAGGCTACCTACCTTTCCAGCCTTTCCAGCATTTCATACTCAAATCCGGCATCTGCAATACGTTTTTCAACGTACACGGCATCCTGTGAGTTGGTATTAGCAAGAAGCAGATAAGCATTACCATCATTGTTGCTTCCTATGTAATCTGAATTCCTGACAAGTTTCACAAGAGTGTCATTAGCCTTTATCAAATCCTTATCAGGGAGTATTATCTTAATTAGAGTACAGTATGCAAGACCTTTGTTTCGCGCGTTAATGAAGGCATCCAGCAACGTCCTGAATGCATCTGCATCAAGTATTCTTGTTCCCTCTATGTACCGTTCATTCTCCAGCATCTCGATGTATCTGTCAGACCTAAGCACCGCATTCTGAATCATAAAGCTGATTACCCTGAACCTGTTAGTCTGTGCCATGTTCATCTTTTCCCATGCAATATCCCACAGCATGATAATTGAGTTCAACTCATCATTTTCCACAATGGCAACAGCCATAAGAGGGTAATTCTTAGTAAGCTTCTTGTTTACATAAACCTCCCCCTTCATCAATGACTCATACATATCTGTATATTTGGTATACTCAATAGAGTTTCCAAGAGACCTGGCTTTAGGTGATGTAGCTGACATCAGACGGGCGAAGCTCCTGTTTGAAACATTGTAAATTGCTACATCTTTACAATCCATAAGTTCTGACACAACCTCTGCTGCATGGAAGAATACTTCCTCTGGAGCATCTCTGTCCAATTCAGCTGTAATCTCAAATATTTTTCCCAGACTGTCTGTCTGGTTAATAACCTGCGTCTGGAGTTCATCCTTTAGCTTGGTATTGATCATATTAATATCTTCAATATCCTTAAGTCGGCTGGCAAGATACACAGACTCATCCTTCTTATCTTCCTGTATTGTCCGTATCTTATCCCTTAAATATCCCACAGAAAGTCCAAGGATAACAAGCTGTGCCATCCATACATAGGTGTTATAATCCAGCATTACATCAAAACCAGTTCTTGAATAGGTCTGTCTGAACAGATATCCTGCAATAGACAACACGGCTGAAAAGGCTGCCTGCTGCTGTCCATATACTAAAGCAAATATCTCCACATATATAAGATATGGATCAAGCTTGGCAAAATAAGCGCTTCCCGTTACTCTGTTATTCAGCATGAAGAAGGGAATGAATAATACCAGATTTTCAACAAATGGCAAAGCTGCAGCAGCAAGCCTTTTGATATTATTCCAAATTTCTGTTTTTCTGTTTTTCTTTTTCTTTTCAACCTCAATGAATTTATTAATATCCTGATTAAATGCATTAATCATTATATCTGCACACTTGGATGCGTCTTTGAAGACAACCACATTTACTTCTTCAGATACATCAGTAACAGGTACATCATTCATAAAATCCTCTTTAACATTGTAATCCCTGGCAATCAGAACGCTGTCGTCCAAGGCTTCCATCGTTTCACACACCTTATCAGACAGCTCATCCTGGGTTATTGTCACATCACAGCCCAGTCTGTATATTGGATTGCGGAATGAAGACTTGTTAATTATGTTATATAACGCCTCAATAAAGTCATTGATGTATATTGGCGAATAATACTTTCCTGAAATTGTTGTCTTCTTTTCAGAATATGCCTCAACCAGCATTCTTGCACACATATCTGTTTTAAGTACAGGGTCCGCAGGGTTTTCCGGCTCATAACACAGATTATCCACCCTTAGTGTAATAACATCAGAATTGCAGTTCTGCCTTACATTAGTGCAGGAAGCCTCACCATTTTTTAATGCCACAGCCTTGTATATATCAGCATGCTTAAAGAATCCCTCTGAATATGTGTCTCTCTGGGCATTAATTATTTCCTTGTATTCAGTTCTTGTCATGAATTTAACTTCACTTGAAGACAGGTAAATAAACCTGCCGTGACCAAGAAAAGCAAAGGCATTGAGACAGTTGAACAGGCCATTGCCAAAATTAACCACCTCTGAATATCCATTGCTCCATACATAATTAGAATCGAAGGCTCCGGAAAAGATAGTTACATCCGGATTAACACTTTCAAAAACTTCCTTAATACAGTCATTATCATATGAAAATACGTAATGCTCATATACATTCTGGAATACGCCAACATCAGATTTGCTGCTTGTTAAGACATATATATCATGTCCTTCCTTGCTTAATTTCTGGATAATAGCAGCTGTTACTTTATTATATCCCCCTATAATAAACGCTCTCATTACTAACTCCTCATGATATTATTACTTATTAACCCATTTATAAAAACGTCCACATCTGTAAGTGCCTCGTTATAGGATATTCCGAAATCCTTTACCATATTACATGCAATTTCTTCTTTTTCCCTTTTCTCATCAAGCTGTTTCCATATGTACGCCCCTGTTGAATTAAGCCTCACAGGTCTTACGTACTCCCCATTCTTCAAATCATCTGCAGTACTGTCATTCTGACAGGCTGGATAATCCCCTCTCATGAGCAGCCATGACATTCCAGCCACTTCCCTAAGATAAAAACCATTATTCTTTAACATGAGCACATGCCCCTTCACCCAAAGTTTCATAGGTAAAAATCACAATCCCCCATGAAAACAAAATCTCATTACATTATATAATAAAATAATATGAGGGTCAAAAGGTATTTTGCCCCTCATATGATACACGAATTGCTCCGTTGCTGTGCAACTCCCGCCATTCTACACAATGTATTTCCTGAACCTTAAGTTTTTTCTGTCAGCTTTCACCATGTTCATCTTTATTCTTATTATATAAAAACATACCCACAGCCATTGAACATATTACCACGTATCCTATAATGCTGTATACATCCGGCACCTGGTTTAAGAATATGAATCCCATCAAAGTAGAAAATATAATCTGAGTATAATCATATACCGAAATCTGTTTTGCCGGAGCATACATATAAGCCCTTGTAATTGAGAACTGTCCTCCTGCCGCAGCAAAACCAGCACACAGAAGAATCACAAACTGATACAGGGTAAGTGGCTTGAAATCTGCTATAACAAATGGAATACTGGCAATACATGAAAATGCAGAGAAAACCATAATAATAAATTCTCCCGGCACGCCACGTTTTCCTAACGCCCTTACCATTGTATATGCAATACCTGCTCCCAGTCCTCCTATGGCACCAACAACCGCAGGAAAACTGTTAATACTGCCTGTAGGTTTTATTATAAACAAAGCTCCCACAAATGCAATAAATACCGCCCCAAACTGAACAGGAGTGCACCTTTCTTTCAAAATCAGATAAGACATTATAACAGCAAAGAATGGTGAAAGCTTGTTCAGCATGGAAGCATCCGCAAGTACAAGATGGTCAATAGCATAAAAATTGGCAAATATTCCAATCGTACCACATACAGAACGAACCATCAGATATCCCCAGTCCCCGGCATTGCAGTGATATCTCTTATGACTCTTTATGGCAGCTGTCAAAGCAATAGTAAATGCCACTATATTCCTGAAAAAACTCTTTTCCATTGATGGCACGTCCCCTGCCAGCTTTACAAACAGTCCCATTAAAGCAAAGAAAAATGCAGCTGATATCATGCATAATATGCCCTTTGTCCTGTCTTTTAAACTAATTCCCATCTCATATATCCTCTCTTAAGCCTTTCCGCTTTCTATATTGCATTATATTAGGAGATGACATATAATTCAAATATCATTTTATGATATAAGATATAACATTTTTATTATATGTCAGGATTGGAGGACATATGACTACAGATACATACAGAAATTTTATCGCCATAGTTGAATGTGGCAATATCCTTGCAGCTTCACAGAAGCTTATGGTTGCACAGCCAGCCTTATCAAACCAGTTAAAGAATCTGGAAAAGAACATGGGAACCAGACTTTTAAACAGGGGTTCAAGAGCCGTCACACTGACTGCTGCCGGAGAGATATTCTATCAGAAGGCAAAAATCATAGTGTCAATGGAAGATTCTGCAAAAAAAGAAATCAACGATTATATAAGCGGACTGACTGGAACTCTCAGCATATCCCTTCCCCCAAGCAATCCTGATTCTCTTATGAGAGAGCTTTTTGACAAATTTGTGGAAGACCACCCTAAAGTAAACTATAACATATATGAGGTATTATCTGAGGATGTGGCAGATAATGTACGTATGGGTCTTTCTGAAATTGGTCTAATAAGATCAAAGGTAAAGAACATGGAGGATTTTGATATTTACCCATATGAAACAGAATACCTGATGGCTGTTGTATCCAGGAATCATCCTCTGGCTGGCCACACCGGCATAACCATTGAAGATCTTGAAGGATATTCCCTTGCAGTACCTACAGGCTGCGTTGAGAATATACAGAATGCATTTAAGGATATAAAAAAGGAAGCCGACATCCGGTGTATAACTTCAATCCGTCATACAGCCATTGAATGGGCTTCCAATTATAATTATGTTGCCATCGTTCCTTTCGGAAAGAAGGATTATCAGCAGCGTATGGATATGAAAGTTCTGTCTATTGAAAAGGACAGATTCAAAACAAAACGCTCATTCATAACCCTTAAAGGCCGTGAGCTGTCACAGCTGGCAAAAGAATTCTTTGATTATCAGGGAATATAATCAGGCATTTTCAAACTGCGAATTGTACAGGTCAGCATAGAAACCGCCCTTTTCAAGGAGCTGGTCATGTGTTCCCTGCTCAACAATATCTCCATCCTTCATAACAAGAATCATATCTGCATCCTTGATGGTTGAAAGTCTGTGGGCTATGATAAAACTGGTTCTACCCTTCATAAGGTTATCCATAGCCTTCTGAATCTGCTGCTCTGTTCTTGTATCAATTGACGAGGTTGCCTCATCAAGAATAAGTACCGGATTGTTGGCAAGTATTGCCCTGGCAATTGTAAGAAGCTGTTTCTGACCCTGTGATACATTGCTTGCATCCTCATTCAGTTCCATATTATAGCCACCTGGAAGGGTAGTAATAAAATGGTCAGCATGGGCAGCCTTAGCAGCCGCTATTACCTCTTCATCTGTAGCATCCAGACGGCCATATCTTATATTCTCCATAATAGTATCTTTGAAAAGCCATGTATCCTGAAGAACCATTCCAAATGCGTCTCTTAACTCTCTCCGGTTAAAATCCTTAATGTTGTGTCCATCAAGAAGAATTGCACCATCATCCACATCATAGAAACGCATAAGAAGTTTTACCATAGTAGTTTTTCCAGCACCTGTAGGGCCTACAATAGCCACCTTCTGTCCAGGAAGAACGCTGGCTGAAAAATTCTTAATAACTGGCTGATCCTTCTTATATCCAAACCTGACATGGGAGAATTCTACAGCGCCTTTAATTCCATCTGTGCTTACAGGGTCCTTTACAATCTGGTCCTCTTCTTCCTCATTCAGTAATTCAAATACTCTCTCTGATGCAGCCGCCATTGACTGAACCTGGTTAATTACCTGGGCAACCTGTGTTATAGGCTGTGTAAAGTTCTTAACATACTGTATAAATGCCTGTATATCACCAATGGTGATTCTTCCACTGATAGCAAGGAATCCTCCTGAAATTGCCACCGATACATACCCCAGATTTCCTACAAACATCATTACAGGCTGCATCATACCTGAGAAAAACTGGGATTTCCATGCTGATTTGTACAGAACATCATTAGTTTCATTGAACTGCTTAATAAGGTCCTTTTCTTTATCAAAAGATTTTACTACCAGATGTCCACCATATGTCTCTTCCACCTGTCCATTAATATGTCCTAAGTACTCCTGCTGTGTAACGAAAAACTTCTGTGATTTCTTTACTACAAATGAAACAAGAAATGCAGATATAGGCAGAATTACAAGGGCAATCAGGGTCATAAGAGGTGATATACTTAACATCATTATAAAAACACCAACAAGTGTTGCAAATGAAGTAATAATAGTTGTTATACTCTGGTTAAGTCCCTGTCCTAAAGTATCCACATCATTAGTAATTCTCGAAAGAACCTCTCCATAGGTTCTGCTCTCAAAATATTTGAGAGGCATTCTGTTGATTTTCTCTGTTATCTCTCTTCTAAGCCTGTAGCAGACTTTCTGGGTTACTCCTGTCATAATCCATCCCTGACAGAAATTAAATATAATACTTATAACATAGAAAATAAGCACAATCATCAGTATTTTACCAATGTAGCCAAAATCCATTCCGCCAGTGCCATTAATTTTATTCATCAAACCTTCTGACAATGAAGTTGTGGCCTTACCAAGAATCTTCGGTCCGATTACATTAAATACAGTGGATATTGCTGCAAATATCATAACAGCAAATACCGCAATCTTATATTTCCCAATGTATGCCATAAGCTTACTTATTGAGCCCTTGAAATCCTTCGCTTTCTCAGCAGGCATACCAGGTCCGCCATGTCCCGGTCCTCTTCTCATAGGAGGCTTATGTGTCATTTTACGTTCTTCCATAACTAATCCTCATTTCTGAGCGATTTATCGCGAAGAGGCGATGAAAAATCTGCAAATGCAGTTTTTCATCTGCCATATCAGCTATTTGCTTTCGCTCTTAAGCAAATAGCAGTATGAAAAATAAGCTATCGAGCTTATTTTTCATACTATGCCCCCTCTCCTAATTCTTTAGCTGACAGCTGAGATTTAGCAATCTGTCTGTAAACATCGCAGTCCCTCATAAGTTCCTCATGAGTTCCCTTCCCTGCAATGCGGCCTTCTTCCATTACAATAATCTGGTCAGCATTCATAACTGTGCTGATTCTCTGTGCCACAATAATAACTGTAGCGTCGGAAACTTTAGATGCCAATGCCTTTCTTAATGCTGCATCAGTCTTTAAATCCAACGCAGAAAAACTATCATCAAATATATAAATCCTTGGATTCTTTGCAATAGCCCTTGCTATAGAAAGTCTCTGCTTCTGGCCACCGGAAACATTTGTACCGCCCTGGGCAATATGACTGCTATACTTCTCTCTCTTTTCTTCAATAAATTCTGTTGCCTGGGCAATCTGGGCAGCTTCTTCAATATCATTATCTGTTGCATCTTCACGGCCAAATCTTAGGTTGCTGGCTATTGTTCCTGAGAACAGCACTCCCTTCTGAGGAACATATCCTATCTGCTTCCTTAAATCAGACATTGACAGTTCCCTGATATCTACTCCGTCTACCTCTATTGAACCTTCTGTAACGTCATACAGTCTTGGAACAAGATTTACAAGTGTGGACTTACCACATCCTGTACTTCCTACAATTGCTGTAGTCTTACCCGGCTCAGCCACGAAATCAATATCCTCAAGGACACCCGCCTCTGCATTATTATATTTGAAATGCACATGGTTAAATCTTACAACACCCTTACACTCTCCTATTGCTTTCGGATTAGAAGGATCTTTTATGGAGCTTTCTTCATTAAGGACTTCCTGAATTCTGTTGGCAGCCACACCTGCTCTTGGCAGCATGATTGACATCATTGTAATCATAAGAAATGACATTACAATCTGCATAGAGTAAGTGATGAATGCTGTCATTGCACCTACCTGAAGTGTGCCTTCATCAATCTTTCGGGCTGAAACCCAGATAATAAGTATGTTGATACCATACATGATAAATGTCATTACAGGCATCATAAATGTCATAACCCTGTTAGTAAACAGCATGGTTCCAGTTAACTCTTTGTTGGCTTTATCGAATCTCTCTTCTTCCTTCTTCTCACGTCCAAAAGCACGGATAACAGAAATACCAGTAAGAATTTCCCTTGATACAAGGTTCACATTATCAACCAGTTTCTGCATTGCTTTGAATTTAGGCATGGCAATAGCCATAAGAAGTCCAACAAAACCCATTATAACCACTAATGCCAGAGCAATAATCCAGCCCATTCCTGCACCGGTCTTATACACTCTGATAACTCCTCCCACGCCAATAATAGGCGCATATGCCACAACTCTTAAAAGCATGACCGTAACCATCTGAATCTGTTGTATATCATTAGTTGTTCTTGTTATAAGGGATGCGGTAGAAAACTTATCCATCTCTGCATTGGAAAAGCCCAATACCTTTGTGTATATACTCTTACGAAGATCACGTCCCACTCCAGCAGCAACACGGGAAGCAACAAGTCCTACAAGAATTGTGGTTATTGCCATAATAAGTGCCATAACAACCATCTTACCGCCAGATATCCACAGATACCTTGTCTGGATTGAATCCATATCCAGTCCGGCTGCAGCATCCTGCTTCTTTGCATATGAAATTCCCATGGATTTTACAAGAGTACTTCCCACTTCATCAATTTTTTCAGATGCCTGGTTTCTGATTTCATCTATGGCAGACTGAGGCATCATTCCCATAGAAACAGCAGCTGCCATCTGGTTAACATCCTCTTCACTCATCTGGTTAATAATAATAAGTGGAAGCTGAAAGATTTCATCATACTCTGAAAGTTTTTTGTTACTCTTTTCCTTCAAAGTATAAATATCGCCATCCTGTTGATATATAGACCTCCATGTTTCTTTTTCAGAGTCCGTCATCAAAAGCATAGCATTCTCAAATTCCTTTGCTGTAATTGCTTCTGGACACACATGGAGCACACCGCCATTCTGGATTCCTGTATCAATAATATCTGAAGTGTATGCTGGTAAAGACAGGTCACAATATGCCTGCAAAAATAGCAGCAGTACAATTACTACACAGGATTTCCAGTATGGCACAAGATTCTTGAATATTCTAGACATGTGCAATCTCTCCTTTTTCATTTTATTCCCATTCCGCGTATGCTTTGCATCCACGAAACCAAGAGCCAGGTTCCTGCTCAAGTTCTCAAATATTAACATTTTTTCTAAAAAATAAAAAGAGGTTTAATATTACAAATGTCTAAAAAAAGTATAAAGATGTAGGTTCAGTCTGTCTGATTTTCAAGTTTTTTCTTAAAATATTTATGATGTGCCACCATAAACAATACAAACGCCAGAACAACTGCACAATAGTCCGTTAAAGGCTGTGTCATTGCCAGATTAGCCGGAGTATTGTTAACAGCACTAATAATAAGCAAAATAGGTATGTATATAATTCCCTGTCTGCTCACAGACAGAATAAGCGCAGGTATAGCTGCCCCCATTGACTGGATTGCATTCATAAATACAAACAGCAATCCCAGAATAGGTCCTGAAGCAATCAGTATCCTTGAAAATGAGAAAGCATAAGAAAATGCCTCATCGTTATCAAGAAAGGCTCTTGCCAGGGGAGCTGCCCAAAGGTAACATATAGCCGACATTATCATACTCAGGCAGAATGCAAAGCCAAGTGAAAACTTAAGAACTGAATTATATCTCTTAATATTACCGGCACCATAACAATAACCCAGCAGCGGCTGAATTCCTGTTCCTACACCGATAAGCAGCATTACTGCAATCATGTTGACCTTCATGGCTACTCCAAGTCCTGCCAGAGCCAGGTCTCCATGTTTTGCCATAAAAGAGTTGATAACAATATTAGAAACACTCATAAGGATACTATTTAAAGAAGCCGGTATTCCAATAGCAAGCACGCCTGATGCAATATGTCCCCTGGCACTGTACAAACGTGGGTTAATAGACAGCATAGTCTTTCTGGACATAAGATGACATACATAAATAAGTGCAGCGAATACATTTCCAAGCACTGTTGCAATGGCTGCACCTGCAACATTCCATCCAAATCCAAGAATCATTACAGGGTCTAATAAAATATTTACCAGGTTACCAACAATCATTCCCATCATTGCAATTGTTGCCTGTCCCTCAGCACGGATAATATTGCTCAGCATATTTCCAAGAATAAGGAAGGGAATTCCAAGAGCCACAATCCTTAAATATTCAGATGCATATCCTATTGTATCATTGCTTGCACCAATTCCACGGCATATAGGCTCTGCAAACACCATAACCGCCACCATTGACACAATTCCTATAACAAGTCCAGTCCAGAAACAGAAGGAAGATATATGCTTTGCCGTCTCCTTCTTTCCCTCTCCAAGCATACGGCTTATGAGAGATGTACCGCCAATACCAAACAGCATTCCAATTGCCATAAAAAGCAGGAACACAGGTGTTGAAACTGATACCGCTGCCACCATCAGTGGATTCTTCGTCTGTCCAATAAAAAATGTATCTGCCAGATTGTATACAAGAACCATCAGCATACTTACTATGGAAGGAACAGCATTATACAGCACCGCTTTAGGCACAGGTGCATCCCGGAAAATCTGTTGTGTTTTATCATTATTACGCATATCTTCACCCCTGTATATTACTGAATAGAAGTAACCTTATAATCTTTATCTTCAACAGCTTTTCTCAGCACATCATCACTAATCTCACCTGTAAGCTTCACAACAGCCGTTCCATCTTTATGGCTAACCTCTGCCCCGCTGACCTGTTCCAGAGCTTCAAGCGCCTTTTTAACTGTGTTCTCACAGTGTCCACACATCATTCCTTCAATTTTCATTGTCTTTTCCATATTTTTCGTCCTTCTTTCATCTCTAAAATTTTCTTTTTGAACTTCTTTTTTAATATCAATAAACCCTTCAGGAATCACAACCTGTTTCCTGACAGCTTTATCTTTCCCTGAATCATTCATCTTAAACAGATTAAGACGAAGGGCATTACTAACTACACAGAAGCTGGATAAACTCATGGCAGCCGCACCAAACATAGGGTTAAGAGACCATCCCGTCAAAGAAATCCACACACCTGCTGCCAGTGGTATTCCGATAATGTTATAGAAAAATGCCCAGAACAGATTCTCATGAATATTAGTAAGAGTAGCACGGCTGAGCCTTATAGCTGCAGGAACATCTGTAAGCCTGCTCTTTACAAGAACCACATCAGCCGCATCTATTGCTATATCTGTTCCTGCTCCAATTGCTATGGATGTATCTGCTCTTGTCAAAGCCGGAGCATCATTTATTCCATCTCCAATCATGGCAACCTTTCCAAGTGTCTGAAGTTTCTTTATTACCTTTTCCTTCTCATCAGGAAGGACCTCTGCCACAACATAATCAACCCCTGCCTGTTTTCCCATTGCCCTGGCAGTCCGTTCATTGTCTCCTGTCAGCATTACCACTGCAATTCCCATATTTTTCAACTGCCTTACAGCTTCCGGACTCTCCTCCTTTATTACATCTGCTATTGCAATCACTCCAAGTATTTTATCATCATAGGCAAATAAAACTGGTGTTTTTCCCTGACAGGCATATTCATCATATATTGTTTTCGTCCTGTAATCAACATCTACCTGATTTGATACATATTTTAAACTTCCACCAACCAGCTTCTTACCACGATACATTCCAGAAAGACCATTACCAGGAAGAACACGGAAGCCGGTAACCTCATCCCTGTTTTTATCAGAAATATCACCCTTATCATTACTGTAATTATCCATTTCTAATTCCAGACCGCTGACATATTTTACAACAGCCTTGCCAAGAGGATGTTCACTCATTTTCTCCAATTCAAAGGCGAATCTAAGCAGTTCATTTTTCTTAACTTCCTCACAGCAGAATACATCTGTAACCTCTGGTTCCCCTCTGGTTATAGTTCCTGTTTTATCCATCACTGCAATCTGAACCTTCCCTGCCATTTCCAGAGAAGCCGCAGTCTTAAACATTATTCCATGCTTTGCCCCCATGCCATTACCAACCATAATAGCAACAGGAGTTGCAAGCCCCAAAGCACATGGGCAGCTTATAACCAGTACAGATATTCCCCTTGCCAGGGCATACCCGATGCTTTGACCTGCTATCATCCAGACAATAGTTGTAATAACTGCAATTACTATAACTGCCGGCACAAATACTCCCGATACTCTGTCAGCAACCTTTGCCACAGGTGCTTTTGTAGCCGCCGCATCGCTCACCATCCTTATAATAACAGAAAGGGTTGTGTCCTGTCCCACTCGTGTGGCAGTACACACAAGATGTCCCGACTGGTTTATAGTTGCAGCAGATACCGAATCTCCTTCCTGCTTGTCCACTGGAATACTTTCACCAGTAAGAGCAGATTCATTCACAGCACTGCTGCCCTTAACAACCACTCCATCTACAGGAATACTCTCCCCCGGCTTTACCACGAATGTATCACCAGTTTTTACCTGGGATACTGCTACTACTGACTCTTTTCCGTCTTTTACCAGTGTTGCAGTTTTAGGTGCCAGCTTAATAAGACCTTTAAGTGCATCTGTTGTCTTTCCCTTAGCTCTTGCCTCAAGCATCTTGCCCAGCGTGATAAGAGTTAGAATCATTGCTGCTGATTCAAAATAAAACTCATGCATTAAATGTTCAACTTGAGCCACATCTCCTCTTGTTGCAGCATCTGTCATTGCAAAAAGCACCCATGTACTGTATACAAACGCTGCTGTGCTTCCAAGTGCAACAAGGGTATCCATATTTGGTGCTCCATTAATTAGTCCCTTAAATCCACTTATAAAGAATCTCTGGTTAATTACCATAATTGCAATAGTAAGAAGCATCTGTATAAGTCCCATTGCAATATGGTTATTATAAAGAATCTGTGGAAGGGGCCAGTTCCACATCATATGCCCCATGGAAATATACATAAGAACAATAAGAAATCCGAAAGATGCAATTAACCGCTTCTTTAAGGCGGGAGTTTCCTTATCCTTTAGATAATCCTCATTATCAGAATTAAATGACCCATCCCTGCTATATGTTTCACCGCCATCCAGTCTACCACTGTACGATTCATTATTGTGTGATATATTATTTTCTTTTGACGCTCCATATCCAGCCTTCTTCACTGCGCTGATAATATCCTCTTCCTTTGCACTGCCTTCCACGCCCATTGAATTAGTGAGAAGACTTACAGAACATGAAGTAACTCCCTCCACCTTCGATACAGCCTTTTCCACCCTGGCACTGCATGCCGCACAGCTCATTCCAGTCACTCTATATTTTTCCATATAAATCCTCTGTATTAATCCTCTTTCTCAATTCTGTATGGCAGACTGTCACCATATAATACCTGAATCAATTTACATGCAAATCAATATTCTTCAATCACTTCATAATCTTATGGCATACCGTAATCAATTCCTCTGCTGTCTCATCTTTGCCCTCATGAAGGTCGTTAACCACACACTCTCTTATATGATTTGCTATAAGCACTTTATTAAAACTGTTGAGAGCCGAGTTAATCGCTGATACCTGAATAAGAATATCAGGACAATATGCATCATTTTCCAGCATATTCTTAACTCCTCTTACTTGCCCTTCAATTCTGCTCAGTCTGTTCATCAGATCCTTATATTCCTTCTCCGTCCTCTTTTTAGTCTTCCCACATGTACAATTTGTATTATCCATATTTTTTCTCCTTTAGAAACATATACCCCATACAGGTATATGCAGTAGAGATAATACACTGTATTTTCCTACATGTCAACATGAATATCCACAAAATTGACTACTGGTCAGAATATATAATTAACAAAAATGTGGGTGGAGGGAATCATAGTATGAAAAATTGGAAATTAAGCAAAAAAATTGCACTTGGAATTATGTGTATCGTCGTCCTGTGCATGTCCATGTTATACATAACAGCCAACGGAATATTAAAAACACTTATAAATAATTCTGAACGTAAACATGTGCAGGACAATCTTCAATCCCAGGCCAGAATGATTCAAGAATATATTGCACGACAGGAATCTATTCTCACAGCATACAGCAAAACTCCTGTAATAAGAGATGCTTTAAAAGATCCATCTAATACAAAAACTTGCCTATGCGCAGGAATATACAAATAACTACTTTTCCGATTTGGAAAATTGGGAAGGAATATATGTAGGCGAGTGGAACTCCCATGTTATCGTCCATTCTACTCCTAGCGCAGTAGGTATGACCACAAGAAAAGGCGACAGTTTAAAAGCTCTGCAGAATGAAATTACTTCAAGAAGCGGACTATATAATGCCGGAATAATTATTTCACCAGCTTCCGGCAAGCTTATTCTGTCCATGTACTGTCCTGTTTTTGATACTAACGGCAGCACAATAGTAGGATATGTTGGCGGTGGACCATTTGTCGAAGATCTTGAGCAGATTTTGAATAGGTTTCTTGATAATGAAAGCACCTCAAAATATTATATGATTAATGTGCAGGATGCTATGTACATCACAGCAGATGACCGTTCCCTGATTGCAACTGAAATCAAAGACGATATGCTTCTGAATGTTTCGGAACAGATTAAATCAGGTAATCAATCTGGAGAATTAAAGTATTCTGTGAATTCCAAGAAGTATATTGCCAGCTATCAGGCAATTGAAGAACACGGATGGGCTGTTGTTTCATATGACAGCGAGAGTAATATATATGCAATGGCAAACAAGAATATGCTTATTCTTGCCATAATATGTGCATTTTTTGTTCTTGTAATAAGTATATTGGCATTTATTATGGTATACATAAGCATGAAACCATTAAAGTATGTCAGGGAGTCCATTGTCAATCTCAGCAAACTCAATCTTAACAAACACGATAAATTGACACCATGGATTGGCAGAACCAATGAGATTGGTAAAATAGCCACTTCATTAAATTCGCTATATGACACAATGCATGATATTGTTAATACTCTATCAAGCTGTTCAGATTCTCTTAATAAAACTGCCTCTGCCATGCAAGATTCTTCCAATCTATTAATCAGCTGTATTAATGACAACTCCACATCAACCACTACATATGCAAAGAGGGCTGAGGAAATAGACACTACAGTGCTTGAGGTGGCCAGAGAGATAACCATAATGACAGACGTTGTCTCAAATGTTGAAGAAAAAATCGCTGATGGTAATGAACACAGTACTCAATTACTTTCAAAAATAGAACAGATGCAGCATCTTGCAACATCAACATTAGAAAATACCAACAAACAGATTGCCCAGAATCAGAAATCCATTGAACAGGCAATCAATGAATTACAATCACTAATGAAAATTGATGAAATGGCATCCCAGATACTTGACATAACAAGCCAGACCAACCTTCTTTCTCTCAACGCTTCTATCGAAGCTGCCAGAGCAGGTGAAGCAGGAAAAGGATTTGCCGTTGTTGCTTCGGAGATAGGCAATCTTGCTACAAGTTCATCCGAGACAGCTACACAGATTCAGAATATCTGTACCGAAACACGAACCAATATTGCTAATGTCAAAGCATGTTTTGACCAGATTATTTTATTCTTACAAAACGATGTTCAAAACCAGTTTACAGAACTATCCAATGCTACAGAAGATTACTATAGTTCAATTAAGGATATCCAGGAAATTATTGCAAATATATCAGAAGCATCAAAGATATTTTCAAGTACTGTACAGAATATCCATTCTCAGATACAGAATGTGTCCCATATGCCATCTGATGACAATGTTAATATTCAAGATATTATTGACAAAGCAAATCTTACATCTGAGACTGCTGAATCTATGTCAGTCATTGTAAACAAAAACACAGAAAACGCAAATGAGATTGTTGACATCATTAATCGTTTTTCATAATAATTATACTTAAATATTATCAGCCACCCTCTCCACAAAGTAAATTCTGTCAGCTCCCTGAAAATAAAAACAGCGTGGTACGGTGGCTCTGCCTGACTAGTGGTATATTTCAGCAACTACCCAAATGGTGGCAGCTTAGGTTGTACCACTTAAATAGAAACATGTCACATTTAGAAGAAATCTTAGCGCTGAGGCGTATATGAATTACACTCGCTTATTTCAGCAACTGCATGAATTATGGCTACTCAGGCTGCACACTTATATAAAAAAGTCACATTAGAAGAAATCTTAGCTTTGTAGCGTGTATGGATTACACTTCGCCAGCAATGGGGCAACTGTTTGAAGCCCGTAGGGCTGAGTTTTGACCCATTGGTGAAATAAGCGAGTGTAATTCATATACGTTACAAAACTTAGATTCTCTTCGTAGTGACTTTTTTATATAAGTGTGCAGCCTGAGTAGCCATAATTCATGCAGTTGCTGAAATAAGCGAGTGTAATTCATATATGCCGCAACGCTTAGATTCTCTTCGTCGTGACCTGTTTCTATTTAAGTGGTATAGCCTAAGTTACCACCATTCGGGCAGTTGCTGAAATATACTGCTAGTCAGGCAGAGCCACCATACCACGCTGTTTCCATTAAAGGAAACTCACAGAATTTACTCCTGTGCCTTTCTCTTTTCAAAGAATTCATTGACAGCCTTTACAATCTGATATGGCTCCATAGTTTTAAGAAGATACCCCTCCGGTTTCAAAGCCATTACATTCATGACACTTTCCTTATCACCCTTACTTGTAAGGAAAATAACCGGAATATCTGCAAAGTCCTTCTCGCTTCTTATCATCTCCAGAACCTGTTTACCATCACATATTGGCATCTCATAGTCCAAAAGAATCAGGTCAGGTCTGTTCATGGCAAGATATTTAATTGCCATGGCTCCTGAGTTAGCTGGTATTACCTGATACTTCTGTCCAAGCCATGCCTTGACATTACGGAGCATCGCTCCAGAATCATCCACCACAAGAATTTTTTTCTTAATAGCTGTTCCTACTACTTCAATATGTGTATTAATCGCTTCCGCCAGTTCATTAACATTGATAGGACGCTGCATGCTCTTAACATACTGCTTTGGAATAACTTCCTCAACAGCCTTTAATTCAGCGGAATTACCTACAGCAAACACCATAACATCATCTTCCAGCGCCTTATCCTTAAGATATATAAGGAACTGCCTGTCATTTACCAAATTCTCGCTGCAATATACAACAATAGCACATAACTGATCCTTTATATTATCAATCTCGCTGGCATCATTCTTTGTTGAAATAACCTTAAAATCAAAACTTTGAAGCTTTTCCTGTGTTGTTATAGCAAGATACCCCTGTACCTCTGAAATCAAAAGTATATTATTCATGCTAACCTCCTTATCATATCTCTTGCCAATGACATTACTTCCTCCATTGCCACATCAGCAACATAAGCTCTTAAATTATCATAATCATCCATAACAGCCTCAGGGATTCTAATCATATCAAGCTGCTTCATAATTTCATCTGCAGCATCAAGATCAAATCCATCCATTGCCTGCTGAAGCTGTTCTAAAAGACCAATTATCTCCTGGTTACCAGCTTTACGCTTCTCCTGGTCATTAGCCTTACCGAAGGGCTCCAGAATAGCTTTATAGCTCCTAAAATGTTCAAGCAATGCAGGTGTTTCTTCCTTAATAGTTTCTATATCTCCTTTGTTTCCCAACTGTTCCATTCTATAGAATTCATCCGACAACTCCATAGCCCCTATCATTCTGGCTGTGTTTTTTAACCCATGTACCTCTATAGTGTAATCTCGAATTAGATTATCTGCAAGACACTTTTCAATTTTAATTGATTTTATATCTATTAATTTATAAAAATCCCCCAGAAGACTTATATACAATTCCTCTCCTCCGGAATTCTTAATGCCTTCTATCACATTCAGCCCCTCTATGTCAGGAACAGTGATATCCATGTTTTTTCTTAGCGTATCAGCATATTCCTTGCTCTGCTCCTTGACGATAAGTTCCTTCGGAAGCCACCTGAGTATCTTTGCAAATATATCCTTAAGTTCAATAGGCTTTGCAACGAAATCATTCATACCAGCATCCGTAAAGGACTTTACTGCGTCCTGTCCAACATTTGCCGAAAATGCAATTATTGGGACTTTCTTATAATAAGGATCATCCATCTGTCTTATTAACTGGACAGTCTCAATACCATCCATTACAGGCATCATATGATCCATGAACACAATATCATAATGAGTCTTGGAAATCAGTTCCAATGCTTTCTGCCCACTGTCTGCCGTATCAATGTTCATCTGAAGAGGTCCAAGTACACCCACAGCCACCTTCAGGTTCATCTCCATATCATCCACAACAAGAATCTTGGCATCAGGAGCAATAAAATTGGCATAATCATGTATGACAACATTATTCTTTTTATCTTCGTTATTAAGTATTCTACAGAAATTAAGGCTGTACAACGGCTTATCAATTACATACACATCAGAATCCACCACATTGTCACGCATAGGGTTCTGAAGAACACACAGCCTTCCACCTTCATTAATCAGTGAAAGCATCTCTTTTTTATTTGTGTTATATGAAGCCACATCAGTAAAGATATAATCTGCCTTTCTCATACCATGCTTTAATGACTCATATCCTATGTAGCTTAAGTCATATTCCTTGGTAAGCTTAATAAGGCTTCCCAAGAGACGGGTATCATTCAAACATGCACTGGCAGTCAGCTTCCTGCCCTCTGTATTGTGGACAGATGCTGCTGGGGTCACATCTGCAATTTTCTGCCGGAATGTGAATATAAACTCACTTCCAACACCATACTCACTTTTAGCAGATATTCCTCCTCCCATGAGTTCAAGGAGTTCTTTCGCAATGGAAAGACCAAGACCAGTTCCTTCTTTGTACCTGTTTTTCTTAGTATCTATACGTGAAAAAGAGTTAAATATTCTTGTCATATCTTCACTCTTGATACCCTGCCCAGTATCCTTCACAGACATCAAAAGTTCAATATTATCCCCTTCTATACTATTCACCTCAAGCTTAACACGTACATATCCTGAATCAGTGTATTTAATGGCATTATTGACAATATTAATAATTACCTGCCGTATCTTCATGGAATCACCCACAAGCTTCTCAGGAAGTTCCGGGGTGATTTCGTATATCAATTCCACATCCTTTTCTGCTATTCTGTTTAAGAATATAAGTCCAAGATCATTAAGAACTGATAGTGGCTCGTATACCTCTTCTGCCAGCTTCATCTTGCCAGATTCAATCTTTGATATATCAAGAATATCATTAATTATAGCAAGAAGCGCTGCACCAGAATTCTTGATATTCATAAGATATCCCTGTTCCTGTTCAGAATGCTGGTATCTAAGAAGTATCTCTGTCATGCCCACTATAGCATTCATAGGAGTCCTTATCTCATGTGACATATTGGCTACAAATGCAGACTTAGCATCATTGGCAATCTCTGCTTTTTCTTTGGCAAGCTTTAATTCCTCTAACAGTTTGTGACGCTCTTCATTATCTGAAAAATTAATAACATGACCGATTACCTCCGGTCCGTCAAAACATTCTGATTTTTCAATTTTGTAGTGTCTGCCCTTAATTAAAACCTCATATTTGTCTGATGAGATAATATTAAGAATCTCCTCACTTAACACATCATTTCTTGATAAAGAGTTTAATTCTGGAAAAAGTTCCCGGGCAAGTCCATTGCAGGACTGGAATTCATAAGCACCATTCACCATAATGACTGCATCATTAACATATTCGAACAGTCTGCCCTGCCCCATATCCGAAACAGAATAAAAGGAATTCTTAAGCAGGCTCATTATTACCACAAACATGGCAATAGAAGAACTCACTGGCACAATATTATAATCAAACTTAAATATGGCAAATGTAATCTGGGCAACAATAATAATTACCTGACACATCAAAAGATACCTTACTGTACGTCTCTCTGACTCTACATGATATTTCTTCATATAGTGGACAGTCATGAAAAACTGCCGTATATATACATACAAGCCCAGAATCAACTTAAATGCATAATATATACCATAATCGAATGTCAGATATGCAAAATGGGCATTCTTATAAAAATGAATCTGCACATTATTGTATATAAGAAATGACGTGCTATCCATCCATATAAATACAAGTCCAACAAGCTCTATTACAAACCACGCAAAATAAAATCCCTTAACCCCCTTAACATGGAAATAATATACCAAAAACCTTGCAAAGAAAAATATCATCATAATATTTCCAAAGTACATTACCCGAAGTATGGAATATGCTTCTGTAAGGTTTGATGAACGCATTATAAGACCAAAGCAGCAGTTGTACACAAGACATCCCATGTTAGCCAGCATAAGATTAGATGAAACGCTGTTTTGTTCTTTATTCAATATAATAATAATGGACAGTATAGGCAATGCTACACCAGCAATCTTGGCAACAACCATAAAATAATTAGTAAGTCCCATTAAGCCTCCATGTTAACAAATCACGAAAAATTATTAACTAAAGTATACCAAATTATTACAAAAAAGACAACTTATCTTAACTAACCCTTTTCCCCTGTCTGTCCAGATTGCATATGTCAGATTATCCCTAATCCATCCAGAAGAATTTTCAGTCCGATGAGAATAAGAATAATTCCTCCCGCAATTTCCGCCTTTGATTTGTATTTCTCTCCAAATACACTTCCAATCTTTACTCCTGCTGCTGAAAATGCAAATGTTGTCACACCAATCAAAATGACTGCAAAAAGAATGTTTACATCAAGAAAGGCAAATGTGACACCTACAGCACTGGCATCAATACTTGTGGCAACAGCCAGAACAAGCATTGTCTTCCATCCCATATTGTCATCCAGTTCTTCACTCTCAAATGATTCCTTAATCATCTTAGCTCCAAGAAATTCAAGAAGAGCAAATGCAATCCAGTGTGAATATTTTGTAATTACATCAGCAAAAAAGCTTCCAAGAAAATATCCAACAAGAGGCATCAATGCCTGAAATCCTCCAAACCATATACCTGCAAGACACATATGCTTTGCTTTAATCTTTCCAAGTGACAATCCCTTGCAGACTGAAACAGCAAAAGCATCCATAGATAATCCTACTGCAAGAATAAACAATTCCCAAAATCCCATAAATTCTCCATTCTGCTTAAAAAGCCTTTTTATTCTTTTGTTCCCTTCCGGCAGATAAACCTAAAAAAAGACCCACGGACAGTGCAGCCGCACTGTCCATGAGTCTCACCATTTAAAGTAAAACCGGGAATCTGCATAAAAAAACAGAAACCATTATGTCGATAATACCACACAGTCAAAATCTGTGCCGATTACTCCCTCAAAGAACTTCAATTACTTTATCATTGTAATGCCAAAATGTCAAGGAATGTTTTCTTTAAAAACAACCCTGATATCTGTGCCTTCCCCCAATGTGCTATCCAGATCAATATGGGCAGAAGGGTGTTTTGCAACAATATGTTTAACAATTGCAAGCCCCAGTCCTGTACCTCCTGTGAGCTTTGACCTGCTTTTATCCACCCTGTAAAACCGCTCAAATATCCTGTCCTGATGTTCCTTGGATATTCCAATTCCTGTATCTCTCACCTCAAGAACCACTGCATCATAAGATATTTCCTGACCTGGCTGGTCTTCCTTCCTATCATGTATTGTCTCTCTGTCAACTTTGACGTCAACTTTTCCATCAGCCTTATTATACCGTATAGCGTTATCACAAAGATTATATACCAGTTCCTCCATCATCTGCCGGTTTGCGTGTACTGTCTGATGAGAACCGCTCAGATTAATTGTTACATCATTATTCTCTGCATTGATTTTCAGCATATCAACGCACGTCTCTGCTATATCATACAGGTCTATATCTTCATAATTCTCATCCTCTGATGTACTGTCTAATTCTGAAAGCCTGATAATATCATTTATCAGAGTGAGAAGCCTCTTGGAATTCTTGTGTATTTCACCTGCAAACCTTGTCACATCCTGGTCTGTTGCCATTCCGCTTTCTATTAGTTCAGAATAACCGGAAATAGATGTAAGAGGCGTTTTTAATTCATGTGACACATTAGCGGTGAATTCCTGCCTCATAGTAGCATTTTTAAGGATATCCTCATGCTGGCGCCTGATTGTATTCACAAATGGCACCAGTTCCTTATATACATTAATTGAATCTGCCGAATCAAGATTATTTCCCAGTTGTTCAATTGGTTCCACAATGCTTTTTGTAAGCAGCTGCGATAACAAAACACACACAAGGAACAGCACAATACACAGACACAGTACCTCTGGAAATGAGGTTAACAACAGCCCCGTAATGCTTCCCTGTTCCTTTGATACTCTTAACACACACCCATTATCAAGAAGAACTGCATAATACAGCACATCTTTACCCATGGTAGATGATTTTCTTACATCCCTGCCCTCTCCTGCAGAAAAAGCCATGGAAATCTCCGGCCGTTCGCTGTGATTATCCATGGAATTAACATCCGTATATGTGTCAAGCAACGCCTGTCCATCACTTCCTATCAGCGTAACACGGAAATTACTGTCTTTTTTTATAAAATCCTGTACTTTATATGGCTCAGATTCAATTCCCCATATATCAGAATCAACCATAAGCTCTGCATAACTTTTAAGATGGGAAAAAACTTCCTTCTTAAGAATAGAATAAAATACAGGAGTCAGAATAGCCACAACAGCAAAGATTGCTGCCATTGTCAGAATCACAAAATACAGATTAATCCTTTTCTTCATCCAGATAGTACCCCACATTTCTTACCGTTCGGATATATGAACCAGCAACCCCAAGCTTCTGTCTTAATGTCTTAATGTGAACATCAAGAGTTCTTGATTCTCCTTCGTAATCTGTGCTCCATATTTTGTCCATAAGATTGTCTCTTGTAAGCACAATCCCCTTATTATAGGCAAGGTATTTTAACAATTCATATTCCTTATATGTCAGTTCCACATTCTTGTCCGATACATAAACAGCATGCTTTTCATCGTCAATAAACAGTTCACCAACTTTAATGAATTTTTCTTCTTCCATACCCCCTGATCTTCTAAGTAAGGCTTTAACTCTTGAGATAAGCTCCATAACGCCGAATGGTTTGGTAAGATAATCATCAGCTCCCATATCAAGGCCTTTAACTTTATCAATCTCAGATGATTTGGCAGTTACCATAATAACTGGAACCCTTCTGGTTTCAGGTGATGAACGCAGCTTGGTCAGTATTTCCAGACCATCCTCGTCAGGCAGCATAATATCAAGCAATATAAGGTCCGGAATCCTGTCCTGTACAGCCTTGTGAAATTCCTTTCCATTACTGCATTCCACCACATTATGCCCTGCATTCTTAAGGGCATAGCTTTCTATTTCACTTATATTCTTATCATCCTCGACTACATATATATGTGACATAATATTCCCCATTCCGCAGATAAATTCTATTTTCCATCATGGCTTCCTGTAATTGAAAAAATAACCCATTCAGATATATTAGTAGCATGGTCTCCAATTCTTTCCAGATACTTTGCCACCATTAACAAGTCCGTGGCCTGCTCTCCTGCGTCCACATTCTCATGAATCATTCCAATAAGTTCGCGCTTAACTGTAATAAACAGATTATCAACTATATCATCCTGTTCAATTACACTGCGGGCTTTGTCAATATCCTTATTAACAAATGCCTCTATGCTCTGTACCAGCATTACCATTGTCTCTTTTGACATCTGCTGGATATGCTCCAGCTTCTTAATATATTTCTGGCTGGACAGTTCAATTGTAATTTCAGAAATATCTGTTGCATGATCTCCGATTCTTTCCATATCGGTAATCATCTTAAGGGCAGATGAGATAAGTCTCAAATCCTTTGCAACAGGCTGCTGTTGAAGAAGCAGTTTAAGGCAGAGATTTTCAATCTCCTTCTCCTTAGCATCAATTTCATCATCCATATTAATAACAGTATTGGCAAGCTCAACATCCTGTGAAACCAGCGCCTTGATGGTATCCTCTATTGCCTTCTCAATCAATTCTCCCATCTCAATCAGTTCATCATTCAACTGGCAAAGCTGTCTGTCAAATCTATTTCTCATAATATACCTCATTTCTCAACCAAAACGTCCTGTAATATAGTCCTCTGTTCTCTTATCCTTAGGAATTGAGAACAGTGTCTCTGTCTTATCATACTCAACCATTTCTCCCAGAAGGAAAAAGGCTGTGTAATCAGAAATTCTTGTAGCCTGCTGCATATTATGAGTAACCATTACTATAGTATAACGCTCTCTCAACTCTACTGCAAGGTCTTCAATTTTGGAAGTGGATATAGGATCAAGAGCCGACGTTGGTTCATCCATAAGAATTACTTCCGGTTCAACTGCCAGTGCTCTTGCAATGCACAATCTCTGCTGCTGTCCACCTGACATACCAAGTGCAGATTTTTTAAGTCTGTCCTTTACCTCATCCCATATAGCAGCCTGTTTAAGAGATTTTTCAACAATGGCATCCAGCTGGCTCTTATTATGTATTCCATGAGTTCTTGGTCCATATGCAATATTATCATATATGCTCATTGGAAAAGGATTAGGCTGCTGAAATACCATGCCAACCTTTTTTCTTAACAAATTAACATCTACATTTCCATAGATATCTTCCATCCCATCCTTGCCAGCCATTTTCACGTTTCCTGTAATCTTACAGCCTTCGACAAGATCATTCATCCTGTTTAAGCATCGCAGGAAAGTTGATTTACCACATCCACTAGGTCCGATAAATGCAACAATTTTATTGGCCGGAATGTTCATGGTAACATCCTTTAATGCGTGATGCTGCCCATAGAACAGGTTAAGATTTTCGATTTCAAACATATTCTTCATAAAAGAAAATCTCCTTTGTGATATTCTTGATTCATTCATATAATACACATATGTTAAATCTTCAAATATCGCAAAGGAGTAAAAAGTTTGTAAAATCAATGTAAAATTGTCTTGGTCACTTAATATTTTCTATCTTTTCATCTTAGCTCTTATATCAGATAATCTATCAAGAGCTTTATAAAGAGTTTCATCCTGTTTAGCAAAATGGAAACGGATATAGTTATGGACATCTTCTTTAAAGAAACTTGAGCCTGGAACTGCCCCTACGCCTACTTTTCTTGCAAGCTCCTCACAGAAAACAACGTCATCATCATATCCAAACTCACTGATATCAACCATAACATAATATGCACCCTGTGGGTCTGAAAAATTAAGTCCGATATCCTTAAGTCCGCCTGTAAACACTTCTTTCATATGTGTGTAGTGTCTCTGCAATTCTTCATAATACTCATCACCAAAATTAAGTCCTGTGACCGCAGCTTCCATTAGAGGTGCTGCTGCTCCCACAGTAAGGAAATCATGAACTTTCTTAACCCTGTCCACAATTACAGGAGAAGCAATTACATACCCAAGTCTCCATCCCGTTATGGAATAGGTTTTCGAAAGAGAATTACATATTATAGTCCTCTCCCTCATTCCAGGCAGCGTTGAAATATACGTATGTTTATTAGGTTTATAAAGAATATGCTCATACACTTCGTCAGTAATAACATATATGTCATATTTCTTTGCAAGGTCTGCAATAATTACAAGTTCATCTCTTGTAAATACTTTTCCACATGGATTTGAAGGATTACACAGAATAAGAGCCTTAACCCCTTCCTGCTTAATTGCAGCCTCCAGCACATCTGCATCAAATGTGAATTCCGGAGGATTAAGGGGAACATATACCGGCTGTGCACCTGACAAAATAGTGTCTGCACCGTAGTTCTCATAAAATGGTGAAAAAATAACCACCTTATCTCCAGGATTACATACCGACATCATGGACGCCATCATAGCTTCCGTACTTCCACAGGTTACAACTATTTCAGATTCAGGGTCAATATCCATTCCTGAAAAATGCTTATGCTTCTTTGCCAGGGCATCCCTAAAGTTTTTAGCTCCCCAGGTCAGCGCATACTGATGAGGGCCTGTTGCCGCCACCTCTGCAAGCCTGTCAGTTATTTCCTTAGGAGGATCAAAATCAGGGAATCCCTGAGACAGATTAACAGCATTATATTGTAAAGATACTCTTGTCATCCTTCTGATTACAGAATCTGTAAAGCTGGATGATTTATCACTTAATGGTTTCAATTTTCACGCCTCCAATCCAATTTTCTATGCAGGATTATAGCAGAAAACCGGACTGAAATAAAGCGTATTATTAAGTTATGGTGCTGCAAAAAGTCCTATTCCCGGAGGGTTGTATGTGAACCATAAAAACAGCACGCCCTGGATAATTATAAGCACTCCAGCCGCAATCCTTGTTATCATTAATGAATCATCCATACATCTTTTTACCATATGGAGAATAAAAAAAAATGTAATTATCAGGCTCACAAAAAATGTAGCCATGTCTGCAACAGGAAAACCTCTTCCAACAATTCCCCTGTAAGTGTAAAATAAGATTGGAATAAGCCAGGTTCCCACAAATGTTCCTGTAAGACATGCTGGAGTTACAGGCGGAAGTTCCTCGCCCCATCTTGTCATCATCACCACTGAAAGAATCAGCATAGGAACGTATACCAGCTTCATATGCTCCCATACAGACTCGTTCACTGGTACGAAAAGTCCCACAAGAAAGGCATTTCCAGTCCAATGATAGACATAGTGTAATAACCAGCCAAGCAAAGCAACCACTATCATGCCAATAACTAATTCTATTCTGAATTTTCTGTACTTCATAGCCACCTCTCATTTTTACCATTATTTTATAATGGCATATATTAAACCTTCACATATAAGTATGGCCATTCAGATACATTATATTCCTTTATTAACGCATTTTTTAATTGTAAGAAAAACTGGAGCTTCAATATTATTAAAATCCAAAATCATCGCTGTCCAGGCAGATTGTAAAAGGGCCGTCATTTTCAAGCTGCACTTTCATGTCCGCTCCGAAAATCCCTGTCTCAACGTTTTTTACCTCTTTCTTAAACAATTCGATCAGATTCTCATACATCCTTTCAGCCATAACCGGTTCACACGCCTTGGCAAAACTTGGTCTGTTTCCATTCCGGCAGTCAGCATACAAAGTGAACTGGCTAACAATAAGTACTTCTCCATCTACATCTTTCACAGAAAGATTTGTTTTTCCATCTTTATCAGCAAATATTCTCAACTTCACAATCTTTTCTTTAAACTTCTGAAGCATTTCCTCTGTGTCATTCTGACCTGCTCCAAAAAAAATCAAAAGTCCTTTTCCTATACTTCCTGTAACATTGCCATCTACTGTTACCTTTGCATTATTTACTCTCTGAATTACAAATCTCATTTTCTCTCTCCATTCCTTAAAGTCGTATAGACAATCCAATCCTGAAATACACTTTAATACATTTTTAGATATCTTACACATTTAAAAAATCTTTTTCAATAACAAGATTAATCGCAAATAAACTTTCATGCAAACATAAATCTGTATAAACAAAGATAACCCCAGGCTTTCGCCTGAGGTTATCCTTCATCCAGAAGATTGTTTTAACCCTTAACACCGCCAAGAGTAACGCCTCTGACGATGAATTTAGACAAGCAAATGTAAACAACTACAACTGGAAGGATTGCAAATGCAATCATCATGTACACCTGTCCCATGTCGAACTTTAAGAAATCTGCACTTCTTAACTGGGCAATAAGCAGTGGGAGGGTTTTTTTACTTGCCTTGTTAATAAGTAACTGAGGGACAAAGTAATTATTCCAAGATGAAACGAATGTAAAAATCATCTGTACTGCCAATGCTGGTTTCATCAGCGGAAGTACAATCTGGTTAAATATTCTAAATTCATGTGCTCCGTCTATTCTTGCTGCTTCAATAAGTTCCATAGGTAAAACGCTGTCCATGTACTGCTTGATAAAGAAGAATACAATTGGAGATGCAATTGATGGTAAAATAAGTGGAATAAATGAATTCATCAATCCCATATCACCCATCAGCTTAACAAATCCTAATGCTGACACCTGTGTTGGAACCATCATTATAAGAAGAATGAATGTGAAAGCAAATTTTCTCAGTTTGAATTCATAAGCATGAATTGCATACGCTGTCATAGCTGAAAAATATACACACAGCAAAGCTGAACATGTTGAAACAATAAGGCTGTTCATCATACCGGAAAGAACAGGAAGCTGTTCATTACCTAGTAAAGACTTTACATTAGCAATAAATGACTTTCCTGGAAGGAATGAGAATCCCTTCTGAATATCCGGATGTGATCTTGTTGTATTAATTACAAGAACATAGAAAGAAAACAAACACAGCAATGTAAGCAGAATCAATACAAGGTAGCAGAAAAATCTCTGGGTATTCAAAACTATCTTGTCATGTGTTCCATCCTTTGAAACACTTGCTGCATTTCCAGTTTTTGATTTACTCATACTGCCTTCGCCTCCTTCTTTTTCTTCTTCATCTTGACTCCGGATTTCTCCATATCACCGATAATATATTTAAATACAAATACACTAAGCACTGCTGTTATAATAAACAGAATTACAGATAACGCACCTGCCATACCATAATTCTTACTGTAAAGATGTTTATTAAGGAACATGATAACTGTCATGCTTGTTCTGTCAGGATTACCATTACCATTTGTAAGGATCTGAGGAACATCAAACATCTGGATACCACCTATTAAAGATGTAACAAGTGTGTATGCAAGAATTGGTTTAATCAGAGGTAGTGTAATCTTTGCAAATATTTGTCTTGAGTTAGCTCCGTCAATTCTGGCTGCTTCAAATAAAGAAGGATCTATTCCCATGATAGCTGCCATCAGGATAATAGTTGTATTACCAAACCACATAAGAAAATTCATTAAAGCAATAAGACCTCTTGCTCCAGCCACCTCTGCAAGGAATCTGTATGTTGGGAATCCAAGGTTGTTAAGAATTGAATTAACCGGTCCCTGATCTGCAAATATTGCATAGAACAGCATTGAGAATGCAGAAGCCATTATCAGGTTTGGCATGTACATAACAGTTTTAAAGAAACCGGTACATTTTAACCTTAGTCTTAAATCTGTAAACCATGATGCTAAAAGAAGCGAAAATAAAATCTGAGGGATAAATCCCATAAGCCATATAATAACAGTATTCTTAAGGTATACCAGAAGTTCACTTTCGAACAATATTTTTCTATAATTCTCTAATCCTACAAAATTAGGTCCAACCTGCATTAAACCATTCATGTAATTTTCAAAAAAGCTATTATAGAATGTTGAAATCAGAGGTATAAGTGAAAATACTATATACACCGCAAAGAAAGGTATGAGAAATATGTATCCCCACTTGGCATAACTAACTAATTTTTTCTTATTTTTCTTCATACATATCTCCATTCCTGCCAAATAAAAAGGGCATAGCCAGATATTAAAGACTATGCCCTTATTTTTCCAGCAACTAATTAACGTTACTTGCTAAGGTTAGGATATTTCTCAATTGCTGCTTTGTAGAAGTTATCCAATGCCTTATCTTTATCAACCTTACCATCGAAGTAGTCCTTCATTGCTTTCTGGAACTCTTCGTTAAGACCCTGATCATATGGAGATATATTCTTCATGCTGATCTTTGGAGCTGACTTAGCGAATAACTTAATGTGGTTCTGTCCACCGAGGAATGCTGACTTGAAGTCACTGTTAGCAAGTGATTCCATACCTGATACAGAGTTTGTGTAATCCTGTGTATCCTTAGTAATCTGAACCATCGTATCCTTGTTGCAGCAAAGTGTCTGCATAATATCTTTTACAAGATTTGCATTGTCTGTACCAGCTGCTGCACAAAGCCATGTACCACCCCAGTAGTAGCTCTGTGGTCCTTCACATACTGCGTAGTCACCATAGATACCATTACCAACTTCTTCCTTACCACCTTCTTTAACAGGTGTAGCAAGTGAGTTTCCTAACAGTGTGAAGTTAATACCCCATGTTGAATAGAAGAAGCCGAATACCTTGCCCTTAGGACCCTGGTCTGCTGCCCATGTTGAATCCCATAATGAAGACTTGTTGTTGTATCCCTTTTCTGTGTATGTCTTTGTCTGCTCAACCCACTTCATAAGGTTATCATCAATCTGAATCTTATTGTTCTTGTCAACCCATGGTTTGCTTACATTGTTAGAGAACACTCTGTATGCATCATCATAACCTGAAAGCATCTTATAACCCTTTGCATTTGCCTTCTCAGCAACGCTGTTAAACTTATCCCATGTTGAAAGAGCTTCCTGAACCTTATCTGGATCATCTGTTCCAAGAACATCCTTAGCGATTGAACGTCTGTAAGCAAAGAGTCCTGGAGTAGCCTGCCATGTAACTGCCTTAAGCTCGCCCTTAGATGTTGAAGCGATATCCTTTGTGTACTGATACATGTCTGAAAGATCCTTATCTGTAAGGCCGATATCCTTTACATTAAGTGTGTAATCTGAATTAACATACTTTAATGCATAGTCAGCCTCAATGAGGAACATATCAATCTTGTCATCAGCAGCTGCTTCATTCTGCTTTAATAACGCAGCATCCAAAGCATTCTGGTAAGCGTTATTCTCATTAGGAGTAATAACAAAATTAACCTTTACATCTGAAGGTAATTTACCTGACTTCTTGAAATACTCAAATCTATCCTGGAATTCTGTATTCCAGCAATAAATATTAAGTACCTTACCCTGCTTGCTAGGGTCTGTCTCAACCTTTGCCGACTTAGAACCGCCACATCCGGTAAGAGCTAATGTTGTCATTACTGTACACAGTAACAGACTTAAAAACCTTTTCTTCATAAAAAATACCTCCCATTTTTTTGTAGTTATATATTTACTACAATAATCACAATTAATAATTTACAGTTTCCTGATTGTCTCTCCCTCAATCAATTCGCCGTCAACAACTATCGTCTTAACAATTGCTGTCTTCGGTTTCTCAATAGCATTAATAAGTTCATCCGCAGCACGCTTTCCAACTTCATTGGTATTCTGCCTTACGGTTGTAATCTTAGGACTGAGCATCTGGGAAAATTTAGTTCCATCATACCCCGCCACAGAGACATCCTTTGGCGTCTTTAACTTTAAAGACTTAACTGCATTCCTTCCGCCCACCACAGACAAATCATCTGGATATAAAATACACGTTGGTGGAACTTTTATCTTAAGCAATTCATATGTAAGTTTCTCCGCCCTTTCTGAATCAAGATAAACAGACGGTTTAACATATTCCGAAGGAACATCCAGTCCGCAATCCTCCATTGTCTTATAGAAGGAAGCAAGCCTCTCCCTGGTAACTTCTGAATCAGGATTACCATATATGTAGGCTATCCTTCTGTGTCCCTTGCTGTAAGCATATCTTACTAACTCACTCATCCCCCTCACATTATTAGATTTGACCGCTGTTCTTCCATTAAAAATGAAATCAATGGTCACAACCGGTATCTTACCGTTAACCAATTCGAAAATTTCTGGATCATTGAAATTCTCTCCACACGCCAAAAGCACTCCGTCGAATCTTCTGTAGATGCAGTACTCCAGAATTGACATCTTTTTATTATGTCTATTAATAAATGTTATGTCATATCCTTTCGATTCTGCCTCATTCTTGAAGCTCTCAAGAACCTCTGCGTAGTATTCATGGGCAAAACCATCATTCATTAACACGCCAATGTTATAAGATCTGTTGGTCTTTAATGCTCTGGCAATCGAATTAGGGTGATATCCCAGTTCATCAGCTACCCTTCTGACTCGTTCCCTTGTCTCCTCACTGATATCACTATGGCCATTAAGAGCCTTGCTGACAGTGGCAACTGACACTCCACATTTTGCAGCAACGTCTTTCATAGAAACCATGGCATCATCCCTTTCGCTTCACTTAATCGTTTTCGTAGCTTTAATATACATCATCATTTGTAAAAATGCAAGTCATTTTATAATTTTACCCATTTTAACTATATTTTTCTTTTTCTTTTGTGCATTTTTACTAAAATATGTTTTTCATTAAACATTTCATTGATTTAATTTTATCCTTAAAATATACTATTCTATATATAGTCATTAGCATTTATATACTTAATCGTTTTCTGTGAATTAATCAGATGTCTTATTGGTATATTATAATGTGTCTGGTCAATTATAAGTCGTCTATATTAAATAATAATATGTAAGTTGGAGGGATAATATGAATTTTGGTCATTTCGATGATGCTGCTAAAGAGTATGTCATCACAACCCCTGAAACTCCTCTTCCATGGATTAACTATCTTGGATGTGAGAATTTCTTCAGCCTTAAGAGCAATACTGGTGGCGGTTACTGTTTTTATAAGGATGCAAAGCTTTTAAGATTAACAAGATACCGTTACAACAACTCACCATTAGATAATAATGGACATTATATCTATATTAAAGACAACGACACTGTATGGAATCCAGGATGGCAGCCAACCCAGACACCTGTAGACAACTACACCTGCAGACATGGTCTTGGATACACAGTCATATCTTCTTCTAAAAATGACATTGAAGCTACATCGACATATCTTGTTCCAATTGGTGACAACTGTGAACTTAACAAGCTTACTGTCAGAAACACAGGTGATACAGAGAAAACTATTTCAGTGTACTCGTATATTGAATTCTGCCTCTGGAACGCAGTAGATGACTGCAATAATTTCCAGAGAAATTTCAGCACCGGCGAAGTTGAAATCGCAGTTAACAAGTCAACTGATGATTCTTCTTACTCAGCAATCTACCATAAAACCGAATACCGTGAACGCCGTAATCATTACGCTGTCCATTCAGTAAACAGTACTGTTTCCGGTTTTGATTCAAGCAGAGAAAGCTTTATTGGCACCTACGGAAGCCCTGCTATGCCTAAGGCAGTTAAGGAAGGTACAGCATACAATTCTGTAGCCAGCGGATGGTCTCCAATCGGGTCATTTAAGGTGGATATAACACTTAAACCTGGCGAAGAAAAATCATTAATCTATACTATTGCTTATATTGAAAATTCATACGAAGACAAATGGGAATCCTTCGGAATCATTAATAAGAATCCAGCTTTAGCACTTATATCACGTTATGATACAGAAGCTAAATTCGATGTTGCACTTGCTAAGCTTAAGGACTACTGGAACAATCTTCTCTCTTCTTACACAGTTGATTCCAAGGATGAGAAGCTTAACCGTATGGTCAATATATGGAACCAGTACCAGTGTATGGTTACATTTAACATGTCACGTTCTGCTTCCTACTATGAATCAGGAACAGGCCGTGGAATGGGATTCAGAGATTCATGTCAAGATCTTCTTGGTTTTGTTCATCTTATTCCAGATTCTGCAAGACAGAGAATTCTTGATATTGCAGCAACACAGTTTGAAGACGGAAGTGCTTACCACCAGTACCAGCCTCTTACCAAACAGGGTAATTCTGATATTGGTTCAGGCTTTAACGATGATCCTCTGTGGCTCATCGCCGGAACAGCAGCTTATCTCAAAGAAACTAATGACTACAGCATTCTTGATGAGCAGGTTGCCTTTGACTGTGACACCTCAAAAGCAAAACCGCTTATGGAACATTTAAGGCGTTCATTTAATTATACAACCACCCATCTGGGTCCTCACAAACTTCCGCTTATTGGAAGAGCTGACTGGAATGACTGTCTCAACCTTAACTGTTTCTCATCTGTTCCCGGTGAATCTTTCCAGACAACGGGTCCATCTGAAGGCCCTGTTGCTGAGTCAGTATTTATTGCAGGAATGTATGTCAAATATGGTAAGGAATATGCACAGATCTGCCATATTCTTGGTCTTACCGAGGAAGAAAAACAGGTTAATGACCTTGTAGACCAGATGTATCAGGCAGTTCTTGATTCAGGCTGGGATGGAGAATGGTTCTTAAGAGCATATGATTCTAACAGCAACAAAGTTGGTTCTAAGGAATGTGACGAAGGACAGATTTATATTGAACCACAGGGATTCTGTGTTATGGCAGGAATTGGCGTTAAAGAAGGTCTTGCACAGAAAGCAATGGATTCTGTGGAGAAGATTCTTGATACCAAGTATGGTATTATGATTCTCCAGCCTGCATATAAGTCATATCATCTTGAGCTTGGCGAGGTTTCATCATATCCACCAGGATACAAGGAGAATGCCGGTATATTCTGTCACAACAACCCATGGATTTCTATAGCAGAAACAGTTGTTGGAGATGGCAACAGGGCAATGTCCACATACAAGAAGATTTGTCCTGCATACCTTGAGGAAATAAGTGAAATCCACAGAACTGAACCATACGTATATTCCCAGATGATTGCCGGTAAAGATGCAGTCCGCCATGGAGAGGCCAAGAACAGCTGGCTTACAGGAACGGCTGCCTGGACATTCACAAGTATTTCACAGTACATTTTAGGTGTACGTGCTGACTTTGATGGTCTGGTAGTTGACCCATGTCTCTCTGACGATATGGATAAAGTAAATATCGTAAGAAAGTTCCGGGGTGCCACATATAACATTACCATTGAAAATTCTGGCAGTCACAGACGTGTGTCATCACTGCTTGTTAATGGCAATGTCATTGAAGGCAATATCATTCCTTACGATGAGAATATTAAAGAAGTAAATGTAGTTGCGAAAATATAATTATCAAGGCAGGTGAAATAATGTTTGATAAAAATTTCATATGGGGTACAGCCACCAGTGCATATCAGATAGAAGGAGCATATAAGGAAGATGGAAAAGGATTGTCAATATGGGACACCTTTTCCAACGTTCCTGGCAATACAGCTAACAACGAAAATGGTAACACAGCCTGTGACCACTATCACCGTTTCAGAGATGACATTAAACTGATGCATGAGCTAGGAATCAAGGCTTACCGGTTTTCCATATCATGGCCAAGAATATTTCCAGAGGGAATATGCGACAGCACCCATTCCTACAACGAAAAAGGTCTGGAGTTCTACAATAATATTGTAGATTGCTGTACAGAATATGGCATTGAGCCTTACATTACTCTCTATCACTGGGATCTTCCCGATGCACTGGAGCAGAAAGGCGGCTGGCTTAACAGAGAAACTGCCTATCACTTTGCAGATTATGCAGAATTCATATGCAGGCATTTCTCAGGCAAAGTAAAATGCATTGCAACAATTAACGAACCACAGATAATTTCCGGTCTTGGATACTGGCTTGGATTACATGCACCAGGACATAAGCTTAACGCCAAGGATGTGTTGAATGTTATTCACAATCTGGCCCTGGCTCACGGCCTTGCCGTAGAACGCATCAGAAGTGTATCAGCAGATGTAATTACAGGATTTTCAAGTACAGGAAACCTGTGCTACCCCAAGACAGAGTCAAAAGAAGATATAGATGCAGCAAAAAATGCTACATTTATGGCCGAAGGAAAAAACTGGACTTTCAGCCACCATATTTTCTGCGACATGGCGTGTCTTGGCAGATATCCTGACATCAAATCCGGTTATTTCAAGAGTGCACCTGAATTACAGCCATTCTCTTCCTATGAGGAGCTTGATTTTGTTAAAGAATCGGACATTAACATTATATGTCAGCCTGTAGATTTTCTTGGAGTTAACGTGTATAATGGTCACCAGGTTTCCAAAGATGGTGTTGTTCCAAGAAAAACAGGATTTCCAAGAACATCTCTTGGCTGGCCTGTAACACCGGAAGTTATGGATTATGGTATAAGATTCTTATATGAGAGGTACAACCTTCCAATCATTATCACTGAGAACGGTCTTGCATGTAATGATGTTGTAAGCCTGGACGGAAAGATTCATGACCCGGGAAGAATTGACTTCCTCGCAAGATATATTAACAATCTTGAAAAAGCATATAAAAGCGGTGTTCCTATTCTAGGATATTTCCACTGGTCTTTCATGGACAACTTTGAATGGCACAGTGGATTCGACCCACGATTCGGGCTTGTATACGTTGATTTTGAAACCCAGGAAAGAATACCAAAGGATTCTGCTTACTGGTTTAAAAGCCTTATAGAAAGCTGACATAATTTCATACCACAGTTGCATACTATGGTTGTGTTTTTCCAGAGAAGATAATACAAAGGTAAAAAGGTCAGAGCTCTTATCATGCAAGCATGATAAGAGCTCTGATTTGTGTACCCTTGTATCTTTCCGTTCTTATAATACACAACATCTGCTGCCAACTACAGATTCATAAGTTCAAGCCACATTCTTCCATTGTGATATGGACACTTCCATGGACCAGCCAGTTCTTTATGCTTAGGCAAATCACTCTTCCCATCCAATTCGTTATACCACTCTCCACTTCTGGAATCAATAAAATGCTTCTCGATATAATCCAATATACCCATGGCTGCATCCATGTATTCAGGATGATCCGGCTGTTCTGTAAATCCTTTAGAGAAACCATTAACTGCCTCTGCGTGAACCCACCATACTCTTGTGTTATTATCCACACCCTCTACATTATCTTGAGTCATACGATTGTCTTTCAATGCCCTGTTATATACGCTGTCTCTTAAATCATCGTTCATATGTCCGATTTGTTCAAAAAGTTCAGAGACAGATTTATCTCCATCCGCCCCTTTACTCTTAAGAACAGCTACCGCATAATCAATTAACCATGCACTCTCAATATCATGTCCATAGGACTGTGTATCCACAAGACTGTTATATTCCTTATCAAAGAACACCTCCAGTCTTCTCTTATCAGGGCAGTACACTTTATTAACAAATAAATCCAGAAGCTTAATCACACTGTTCTTCACGGCTGGGTCATTATCAACCCTGAACAGTTCTGTGTATGCCTCAAGCAGGTGAAGAAGCGTATTCATCGTCCTGTCAGCATAGAATCCTCTTGGAGCAAGAGCATCTGATACCTTTTCATTGTCCTTCACATTAAAGAACCTGTCAAATTCTTCCAGATATCCGTCTGAATCTGTACACCTTTCCTCAATAAAATGGTACAGTTCATATGCTTCATCAAGAATATCATGATTACCACTTGCCTCATAGTATGCCACAAGACCATATATGCCATAAGACATGGTATACGTATGTTTAACCACATCACATGGTGTTCCATCATAATTAGTAGACCAGTACAGTCCACCATATTCCTTATCATAACAGTTCCGATGGAAATACTCATAGGCATGCCGTGCTGTTTCAAGATATTGTATATCGCCAAGCTGAATATGTGCTCTGGAAAACAGCCACATTATTCTGCTAACCAGAATAGTCCCCTTTTCACCCTTCTTATCAACCTTAAGATCATAATCCACTGCTCCATAGAAGCCGCCGTATTCCTTATCCATAAGGTTCATCCAGAATGGGAGAACACCATTAACAAGGTTATCCTTAGCCTTATCAACTAACATACTATACTTTTCTCCAATCTGAGTTTATTTACGAAAACGATTAAGTGCTATATTTTCATTATATACTAGTACAGCCAGTTAGTCAAAATCATATTAAAAATTATATATGAAAACACCTCTGCATGTCTTTAGTATTTCCAAGAACCATAATAGAATCCCCTTTAACAAAACATGTCTGAGATGATATATTAAGCTGCATCTCTCCATTATGCTTAATTGCCATAATATTTATTCCATGCTTGTTACGTACATCCACTTCTCCTACAGTCTTACCAACCCAATTCTCAGGTGTTGTTATTTCAAATATTGCATGCTCATTATCCAGCTCAATATAATCAAGAATATGATCCGCTGTATATCTTATCGCAGTCCAGGCGGCAAGTTGCTTTTCTGGATACACAATTTCATCAGCACCATTCCTTAACAGGAATTTAGCATGCACATCTCTTGCAGCCCTTGAAACAACATATTTTGCTCCCAGCTCTTTAAGAAGTGATGTTGTCTCAAGAGAACTCTGAAAATCATCTCCTATTGCCACAATACACACATCAAAATTATTAACTCCCAGCGACTCAAGGAAATCCTCCCGTGTAGCATCACCAATCTGGGCATTAGTTGTGTATGGCAGCACAGCATTAACTCTGTCCTCGTTAATATCTACAGCCATTACCTGATGGTTCATTTCATTTAGTTTCAACGCAATATGACGTCCAAATCTTCCAAGACCAATTAATAATACAGATTTCATACACTCCTCCATTAACCAACTGTTATTTTTTCCTGTGGATATTTAGCTCCATTCTTTGCCCTGCTGTTCATTGTTGCAAATATCAACGTCAGTCCTCCAACTCTTCCAAAAAACATAAGGCATATTAGTATTAAATGAGAAACCAGTCCAAGGGATGGTGTAATACCAAGTGTAAGTCCCACAGTACCTATGGCTGATGCCGTTTCAAACAAAGATACCAGTATAGGCAGATTCTCAACCCTGCTAATAACCATGCCCCCTCCAACAAATAAAACAATATACATTAAAAAAATAGTAGCTGCGTTCTTAACAGTACCTTCTGGAATACGCCTATTAAAGAAATGTGTATATTCTTCCTTCCTGAAAACAGAACAGGCTGTTGAAAATAACACCGCTATTGTAGTGGTCTTCATACCTCCCGCTGTGGAACCCGGCGAGCCTCCAATAAGCATTAACATAATAATCAGCATCTGCCCTGTCTGGCTTAATACTGTTAAATCTGCTGTGTTAAACCCGGCAGTTCGGGGTGTAACAGCCTGAAACAGTGAACACCATATTCTATCCTTTAATGGCAGATTATTAAACTCACCAAAGAAAAAGTATATTGCTGGAAAAATAATAAGTATAACTGATACAGACAAAATTACCTTGCTCTGCATTCTGTACTTCTTAAAATGCCATTTATTATTCTTAATATCTTCCCATGTTAAGAATCCGATACCTCCTATAACAATCAACGCAATAACTGTAATATTAAGCATCGTTCCTGAGGAATATGATGTAAGAGAAGAAAACTGCTCCTTAACGCCAATAAGATCAAAGCCTGCATTACAGAATGCCGAAATGGAGTGGAAAAGAGAATACCACATTCCCTTAACTGGACCAAATTCTTTATAGAATACAGGCATAAGAAATACTGCCCCCACAAATTCAATAATCACCGTGGTCTTTAATATGAATTTGGTTAATCTCACAATTCCTCCAATATGATGGGCAGAAATAGCCTCCTGCATGGTACTTCTCTGCATCAGACCAATCTTTCTTCCAGATATGGAGGCCATCGCTACAGCCACAGTCACAATGCCCATACCTCCAATCTGTATAAGCAGAAGGATTACCCCCTGTCCAAATACAGACCAGTATGTAGCTGTGTCATGAACCACAAGTCCTGTAACACACACAGCAGAGGTAGCGGTAAATAAAGCATCAATAAAAGATGCCCCCTTGCCCTCTCTGGTAGCAAATGGGAGCATTAACAAGATGGTACCCACAATAACAATTGACAAAAAACCAAGAATAATAATCTGAAATGAAGTGATATGTCTCTGTTCCTGTTTTTTATTTCTAAACATATATAACACCTGTACAATCTTAACAGTTCCTTTTTATCGTCTTTATTCTATCTTAATTGATATAAAGGACGTATAAATAAGGCTTTGTCAGTATTAAGATTGTATAAAGATTTCAATGTAAAAAATGTACAGCCAGGTGCACTACATAAAAAGTGCAGCCAGAAAACCGGCTGCACTCGGAATAATAATGTTATAATAATGTCATAATACCTTTAAACAGAACCTTAGCTTAAAATACCATCAAGCATAAGATAGAGTATGTATTGTATTACTGTACCCATATTCTATAATCTCCTTCCTGTAAGAATTATCTACTATCTTACGTTGCATAGGATATCACTGGAGAAATTAAAATAGGAAAAAGGCACATAGATTTGTTATTAAGAATTAATAATGATTATCAGCCCACATATACATAATCATTTAAGACTGGCTGCATACCCTCATCTGTCATATCGGCATACATCTGGTCAAAGCTTCTGCCATCAGATATCTCAAACTGCTCATCACCAGTATTACCATTATCCTTACCTGTATATTTGCTTTCATGGTCTCCAATTCCAGTTGACACACCGGCTGATACTTTAGTAGCGGCAATTTTTACAATACCATCCCTGAAATGTTTCTGTTCACGGGAGGAAACTGTAATACCCACATATGGCAGAAAAATCCTGTATGCACATAAAACCTGACACAACTGTCTCTCACCTACATCCAAAGGATTAATCCTGTCGTTGTTAATTATGGGGCGAAGCCTTGGACATGACAGCGAATACTCTGCATATGGATATTTTCGCTGAAGATAATATACGTGAAGTGCACTTGCAAAAGCATCTTTTCTAAAGTCAGCAAGTCCTAATAGTGCAGAAAATCCCACACCTCTCATGCCACCCATCAATGCCCTTTCCTGGGCTTCAAAACGGTATGGAAACACTCTCTTATGTCCCATGAGATGAAGTGTCTCGTATTTATCAGAATCATATGTCTCCTGGAAAACCGTTACATAATCTGCCCCACATTCATGAAGATACTTGTATTCATCAGAATTAAGGGGATATATTTCCAGTCCAACATTCTTAAAATATCTGCTTGCCAGCTTACACGCTTCGCCTATATATTCTACATCACTCACCTTACGGCTTTCACCTGTAAGCATGAGAATTTCCTCAATTCCTGAATCAGCTATAACCTTCATCTCATGTTCAATCTCTTCATAATTCAGCTTTTTCCGGTTTATCTGGTTATAGCAGTTAAATCCACAGTATACGCAGTAATTCTCACAGTAATTAGCAATATAGAGAGGAGTAAACAGGTACACTGTATTACCAAAATGTTTACTTGTCTCATACTTTGCTTTCTCTGCCATTTTTTCAAGAAAAGGTTCTGCAGCTGGTGACAGCAATGCTTTAAAATCTTCAACTGAACATGTATCCTTCTCTAAAGCTCTTAAAACATCTGTAGCTGTATACTTGCCATAATCATATTCATTCATGGCACTTATTACCTTATTTCTGATATCAGGACTTATCTGCTCCATTCCATCCATATAAGCCATATGATCTGTCCTGCTGTTTTTATCATTTTCCAGTCTGTGCTTCTTCTCCAGAGCCTGTGGGCTTAATTTATCTGAATCAACAAAAAACTGATTTTCCATAATATATTTCTCCTTCTGAATTACCTCATAGCCATATGCAAATGTATCTCTGGCACAAATCAATAATAATATTATATTTTAATCTCTTATAAATCCTGTCAGCGGGTCTGACGCAGATGCGCCACGTTCCAGCACTCTTCCCAGACCAGCAAGATATGCTTTTCTTCCAGCTTCTATAGCATATTTAAAGGCACTTGCCATAGCTGGTATATCCCTGGCTGTAGCTATTGCAGTATTTGACATAACTGCTGCTGCTCCCATCTCCATGGCTTCACATGCCTGGGATGGTCTTCCGATACCTGCGTCAACAATAACAGGAAGATCTATTTCGTCAATTAGTATCTGTATGAAATCCTTTGTGGCAAGTCCTTTATTAGAACCTATTGGTGATGCTAATGGCATAACTGCTGCTGCCCCCGCATTAACCAGATCTCTTGCAGTATACAAATCAGGGTACATATACGGAAGCACTACAAATCCTTCTTTTGCAAGAATTTCGGTTGCTCTCACAGTTTCAACATTATCAGGAAGAAGGTATTTGCTGTCTTTCATAATCTCAATTTTAACAAAATCCCCGCAGCCCAATTCTCTTGCCATTCTGGCAATTCTTACTGCCTCCTCTGCATTTCTCGCCCCAGATGTATTAGGAAGCAGCGTTACTCCCTCAGGGATATAATCAAGAATGTTTTCTTTATCCTTAGTGTTAGTTCTTCTTACCGCCAGAGTAATAATCTGTGCTCCAGCATTATTTACAGCCGCTTTTATCAGATCCAGTGAATACTTGCCAGAGCCTAGAATAAATCTGGAATCAAACTCTTTTCCTCCAAGCACAAATTTATCTGATAAGTCTGGGTTTTTGCACATATTTTCTCCTCCTCCCATAAAGCTTACAATCTCTACAACATCTCCACTATGAATAATGAAATTATCATATTCATTTCTTGAAACCATTTCTTCATTACACTCCACAGCTATTGTCTGTCTGTTATAACCATTAGAATCCAGATATTCTCCAAGTCCGATTTCTTCAATATCAACTTTCTCTCCACATACTGTAATCATTTTTTTACTCCTTTCACTCGTCAGGTTTTTGCAAATCCAGTAGGCTGCCCCTACTTGATTCCGCAAGCGAACAGCTCAAAGCAAAGCTTCTCGCTGTTCTTGCACCCGGCAAATGAAGAAATGTGCAAGCACATTCTTCACTCGCCGGGTTTTTGCAACAAAAAAGCCGCACGAAAGAACTACACCCGCGGTGGTGTACCCCTTCGTGCGGCTCACGCCTCACTCTTGTGATATAATATCACAATAAATCCTTTATTGCAATATTAGTTTTCTAAGTTTATTTTTAGTTTCCTCATCTGTAAATGCACCATCAACAGCATTATAATACAGCGTATCCTCCTGTTGTCTGGTAATGCCACAAGCAGACCTTATATATTCAAATTCCCTGGATATATCCGTCCTTTCTATGGCGCAGTCATCTGTGTTAACAGTAACTTTAATGCCCATATCAAGGTACTTAACCAGAGGATATTTACTCATATCTTCCACAGCCCTTGTCTGCCTGTTACTTGTAGGACACATCTCCAGAACTATACCCTTCTCCTTAATTAAATTAAGAATGTTGTTATCATATACAGCTCTCACGCCATGTCCGATTCTTACAGTTCCCATTTCAATTGCTGCTTTAACACTCTCAGGTCCTGCCGCCTCTCCTGCATGTATTGTAAATGGTATACCATATTCCTTAACCATAGCAAAAAGCTGTCTGTAACTATCTGTAGGATACAGGGCTTCCGCTCCCGCAAGGTCAACAGCAACCACGCCCCTGTTCCTTACAAGAAACTTTCTTGCAAGTTCAACCGTCAGTCTGTTATCATCCTCATTCCCCTGACCTCTCATACAGCAGAGAATAAGATTAGAGAAAATATGTGCTCTGTTAAGCCCTTCAAGGGCAGCCTCAATAACTTCTTCCTGCGTAAGTCCCTCTCTTGTATGAAGTGCCGGTGCAAATCTTATTTCGGCATATACAGTACCTGCTTTCTCCATACTTTCTAACACAAGGTATACAGCCTCACTTATTCCCCGCTTTGTCTGTAAAAGTGTAAGCGGAAACTCAAAACACTTAAGGAAATCATTCAGGCTTTCACAGGATTCCGGCACAGACAACATATCCACAAGCTGGGTGTCATCCCAGGGAATATCTATATTCTGCACATCAGCCAGCTTTCTTGCAATATCAGCTGTTATTGAACCGTCAAGATGGGCATGAAGGTCGATAAATGGTCCTTTTGTATGCACTACATCACTCATATACCACACCCCCGTCTGTTACATTACGAAAATTCACCTTAAACATTCTGTCAAAATTCCATCTCCATCACGTTCACCAAGAATGTCCCTGGCAACGTATACGCCACTGGCAGAAGCATGTGACAGAGAATGAGTCACGCCACTTCCGTCTCCAATAATATACAGTCCCTTATACCTGCTTTCCAGATTGTTATTAAGTTCTACCTCCATGTTGTAGAACTTAACCTCCACTCCATAAAGCAGAGTGTCATCATTAGCTGTTCCCGGAGCAATCTTGTCCAAAGCATAAATCATCTCAATAATTCCATCAAGAATTCTCTTCGGAAGAACAAGGCTTAAATCACCCGGTGTAGCAGACAGTGTAGGCGTTACCATTCCCTCTGCAATTCTTTTTTCGTTACTTCGTCTTCCTCTGACTAAATCGCCGAATCTCTGTACAATTACACCACCACCAAGCATATTGGAAAGTCTCGCAATACTTTCACCATATCCGTTGCTGTCTTTAAATGGCTCCGAAAAATGTTTTGCCACCAGAAGGGCAAAATTGGTGTTATCTGTCTGCTTGTCTGCAGATTCATAGCTATGTCCGTTAACTGTAAGTATTCCGTTGGTATTCTCAGTAACCACAATACCATGTGGATTCATACAGAAGGTCCGTACATTATCCTCAAACTGGTGTGTTCTGTAGACAATTTTACTCTCGTAAAGTTCATCTGTAAGATGAGAAAATATAACCGCAGGAAGCTCAACCCTTACACCGATATCGACTCTGTTGGATTTCGTAGGAATATCCAGTTCTTTGCAAACCCGCTCCATCCACTTACTTCCAACACGCCCCACTGAAACAATACATTTGTCGCAGGTATATGAATCATTCTTAGTGTTGATGACAAATCCCTCACCCCTGCTCTCAATAGTAAGGGCAGCTTCATCAAAATGAAAATCTACCTTATCTTTAAGCTCATTATAGATATTCTTAAGAACCACATAATTAATATCTGTTCCCAGGTGGCGTACTGAAGCATCCAGAAGCTTTAACTTATTCTGCAGGCAGACCTTTTTAATATCTGTCCCTGCTGTAGAATACAGCTTTGTCCCCTCACCACCATGACTCATATTAATCTCATCAACGTATTTCATAAGGTCAATTGCTTCTTTTTTACCTATATACTCGTAGAGGGTTCCGCCAAAATCATTAGTTATGTTATACTTTCCATCAGAAAATGCCCCTGCACCGCCAAAGCCGCTCATAATTGAACAGCTCTGACAATGTATACAGCTTTTAATCTTATCACCATCTATAGGGCACTTTCTTTTATCAAGACTATGTCCTGCTTCAAACACAGTTATTGAAATATCTTTATTTATCTTTAGAAGTTCATAGGCCGCAAATATTCCACCAGGACCTGCTCCAATAATTATCACATCTGACTTCTGCATGCACAAATCCTCCTGTATTCAAGGGGTCATAACCTTAAGTATAGCTTATTTCGTTCCGAAAATTCTGTCTCCCGCATCACCAAGTCCAGGGCAGATATAAGCATTCTCATTAAGTTCCCTGTCCAGATGTCCAACATATATCTGAACATCAGGATGAGCTTTATGAAGCTTCTCAAGGCCTTCTGGCGCTGCGATAATACACATGAATTTAATCTTCTTTCCACCATGCTTCTTAATCTGGTTGATGGCATCCACAGCAGAGCCGCCTGTAGCCAGCATTGGGTCAGTTACTATAATAAGACGCTCCTCAATAGGATTAGGAAGCTTACAGTAATATTCATGAGGCTCATGTGTCTCTTCATCCCTGTACATACCAATATGTCCAACCTTAGCAGTTGGCACAAGGGCAAGAATTCCAGAAACCATTCCAAGACCAGCTCTTAATATTGGTACAATTGCAAGCTTTCTGCCTGCTACCATAGGAGTCATACATTTTTCAATTGGAGTCTCAATCTCAACATCCTTAAGTTCCAGATCTCCCATTGCCTCAAAGCCCTCAAGCATGGCAATCTCTTCAACAAGCTTTCTGAACTCGTTAGTTCCGGTATTCTTATCTCTAAGCAGGGAAATTTTGTGCTGTATAAGGGGATGCTCGAAAATAGTAATGTTCTTTTCTTCTTTATAATTCACGATAATCCTCCTCTCTTTACTTGTTATCGTTATTCTTTATAAATATTCCACGGCTTCTGTCACCTTCAGGATTAACACCAAACTCATAATCATTTCCAGGTAATATTGCATTGAGAATAATACCAGCAATTGCTGCTATAGCAAGGGCTGTAAGTGTGATAGATGTTCCTCCTACTGTAAATGTAAGACCATTAGAGAAGCCTAAACCACACACAAATATTACACCTGCAATAATAAGGTTACGTGACTTAGTAAGGTCAACCTTATTCTCAACAATATTTCTTACACCGATTGCAGAAATCATACCATAAAGCATAAATGATACTCCTCCGATAATTGCTGCTGGCATTGTAGAAATAACTGCTGAAAACTTAGGAATGAATGAAAGAACTATAGCAAAAACAGCTGCAATTCTTATAACTACAGGGTCGTAAACCTTTGAAAGCTCCAATACACCGGTATTCTCACCATAGCTTGTATTAGCTGGTCCACCAATAACACCTGCAAACATGGTAGCAAGACCATCACCTAATAATGTGCGGTGAAGACCTGGTTCTACTATGAAATTCTCATCAACTGTAGCAGATATGGCTGACATATCACCAACATGCTCCATCATTGTTGCAATAGCAATAGGTGCCATAACAAGAATTGCTGTAACATCAAACTTGCATATCTGGAACTTAGGAAGACCAACCCAGCCAGATGATGCAACAGAAGCAAAATTAATGATTGCTGAGCCGTCTGGATTAGTAACACCAAATGCATTAAGAATCAGTGCAAAAACATATGAAATAACCACGCCCATAAGTATAGGAATAATCTTAAACATTCCTTTACCCCATATGTTAAATACAATGATTACAGCCAGGGCAACTATGGCAAGGAGCCAGTTAGTTGAAGCATTAGAGATAGCTGATGATGCTAATGACAAACCAATGCAGATAATGATTGGTCCTGTTACAACTGGTGGAAGGAATTTCATAACTCTGTTAACACCCACCAGCTTAAAGATAAGTGCCACAACTAAATACAGAAATCCAGCCACTACAACACCACCACAGGCATATGCAGCCTTATCATTGGCTGACATATTCTGGTAGATACCTGTCTGAAGATTAGCTATTGTATAGAAACCTCCAAGAAAAGCAAAAGATGAACCAAGGAATGCCGGAACCTTCATCTTGGAACATACATGGAAAATAAGTGTACCACATCCTGCACAGAACAGTGTAACTGATACAACCAAACCTCTTGTTAAAGGCTCGTTACATGCTGCCTGGAAATATCCAGACACCAGAATTGGAACTAAAATTGTAGCTCCGAACATAGCAAACATATGCTGCAGTCCTAACAGCAGCATCTTTGGAATACCCAGCTGCTTCGCATCGCGGACAGCTTCTTGATTTTTCTCGTTCATACGACTTCTCCCTCGTTTTTCTTTTAATAATAACATTTTTGGGAGATAACTTCAATTCTTAATAACTTCTTTCTTCATCCACTTTCCACTTAAAAATCTTGAGAAGAATATAACACTCCTTAAAGCCCAGTCAGCAAACATTCCATACCACACTGCCATTGGTCCCATATTGTATGTTCTTACAAGGAATATACACAGGGCAACACGGCAGCCCCACATGGTAATAATAGATGTAGTCATGGAGAACTTCACATCTCCTGCTGCCCTTAATCCATAGGCAGGAACAAATGAACCAGTCCATATTAACGGCTTAACAATAGTAATTGCCGTCATCATCTCAATACACAATGCTGCACTGGTGCTCTCCATTCCTGCAATAACAGTAACTGGTCTTACCAGGACATACACCAGAAGACAAGATATGGTAATTCCCACTTCTGCAATAAGACATAACTTAATAATATAATATCTTGCCTCTTCTTTTCTTCCAGCACCCATGCACTGTCCAACCACGGTCATAAGGCACATTCCAACGCCAATGCCAAATATACCATTAAGCCCCTCCAGAATATTAGTCATAGCCTGTGCTGCTATTACCGCTGTGCCCATAGTTGATACAGTTGACTGTATTGCCAGCTTTCCAAACTGGAACATACTATTCTCGATTCCAGAAGGAATACCTATGGCAAGAATAGTTTTAATTAGGCTCCAGTCTGGCCGTATATTCATGTAATCATTAACCATAATATCCTGTCGTGGCTTTGCAAGTGCAACAAATACAGCCACCATACAGAACACCCTTGATATAAATGTAGCAATTGCCGCACCGGTTACACCCATATCAAATGTAAATATAAGAATATAATTTCCAATAATATTAATCACATTAGAAATTACTGAAACCATCATTGGATATCTTGAGTTACCACAGGACCTGAAAATAGCCGAACCTGCGCTGAACAATGCAAGGAATGGATATGAAAGAGCTGTAAAGAAAAAATATATTACAGCATTTTCCATTACGCCAGGTTCAATCCTACCAAATATTATACCAAGTATTTGTCTTTTAAATGTAATTCCAAACACCGTAATGACCAGGGCAATAACACCAACCGAAATCACTACCTGCTTTGCCGCATTGTTAGCGCCATCCTTGTCTCTCATTCCAACATAGTGGGAACACACAATAGCCGCACCTGTAGCCATGGCAGAAAAAAGCTGTGCAATAAGGTTATTTACCGAATCTACCAGAGATACTCCCGATAGTGCCTCGCTTCCTACATTGCTTACCATCATTGTATCTATCATTCCCATAAATGAGTTGAGAAGCTGCTCAACAACAATAGGGATTAATAATGCCACAAGAGCTTTATTAGAAAACAAAAGATTATTCTTATCTACACTGTATTTCTTCATTATTTATGAACTGCCTTTCTATAAGCTATTTAATCCATAACCAGAATATGCATTTGCCAATTATATCATCTGACTGGCACCAAAACAATTCGTTTTTTGCAATATTTCGTATTGTTATTGGGTTATGCAGATTGTTAACCATTTAATAATTACAAGTTGACAATCTGGATTAAAATGCTATAATCGTAGAGAAAATATTGCAGAAAGGGAAAGCCACTGATGAAAAAACTTGCTGAAGATATTATTAATGGCAGGAGACTTACAAGAAAAGATGATTTATCCATCTTTATTACTGCTCCACTTGATGAAATGGCAGAAGGGGCAGACATGATACGGGAAGCTCTGTGCCATAACCATGTTGATTTATGCACAATTATTAATGGCAGAGCTGGAAAATGCAGCGAAAACTGTAAATTCTGTGCCCAGTCTTCTTTCCACCACACAGACTGCCAGACCTATGACATTCTTGACGAAGATACAGTTCTTGCTGACTGCAAAGAACGACAGGCAGATGGAGTTCATGCTTACTCTATTGTTACCGCAGGAAGAACAGTTGAAGGAAAAGACCTGGACAAGCTGGTCGGAATATATGAAAAATTACATAAAGAATGTGGTTCATTAAGACTATGTGACTCCCACGGACTTCTTTCCAAAGAAGCATTTGTAAGGTTAAAAGCTGCTGGTGTTACTATGTATCACGAAAATATAGAAACCTCGGAAAGATTTTTCCCTTACATCTGCACAACCCATACCTATCAGGATAAAATCAGGGAAATCAGAATGGCAAAAGAAGCCGGACTTACGGTATGCTCCGGTGGAATTATTGGAATGGGAGAAACCTGGGAAGATCGTATTGATATGGCTGTATCTCTGTCTGAACTAGAGATAGAATCCATTCCAATCAACGCCCTTATTCCTGTAAAAGGAACTGCCCTTGAGGATGTTCCTCCTCTTTCAGAGGATGACATCATAAGAACTGTGGCATTATTCCGGTATATCAATCCAACTGCCTATGTGAGAATGGCTGCCGGCCGCAATTATTTTAAAGATGGGGGCAAACGCCTTTTTTATGCAGGTGTTAACGCAACAATTACCGGAAATATGCTTACCACAGTTGGCAATAATACAAGCCAGGATAAAGAAATGCTTACACAGATGGGCTTCGATATCTGACAGCATCAGATAGCATTAAATTGCATCACATAGCAATAAAACATACGGAAATAGCATTAAAGAATTATATATTACATTAAGGAGTACTTATGAACACTAACGTAAAAGAACAAATCTCAATCAAAACAATTGCATTAATCGCAATATTCTCCGCAATAACATGTATACTGGCACCTTTTTCGCTGCCAATCGGTCCTGTACCAATATCACTTACTAATCTGGTAATCTACTTCTCACTGTATGTTATTGGAACGTGGAAGGGAACAGCAAGCTATGTAATATATCTTCTTATCGGACTTGTTGGACTGCCTGTATTTTCAGGCTTCACAGGTGGTCCTGGAAAGCTTTTCGGACCTACTGGAGGATATCTTATTGGTTTCATACCTCTTGCAATTATATCAGGATTTTTTATTGAAAAATTTTATTCAAAATGGTATATGTGCCTGGTTGGAATGATTTTAGGAACTGCTGTATGCTATATATTCGGAACTGCATGGCTTGCATACGAGGCGCATATGAACTTTAAGGCAGCCCTGTGGGCAGGCGTTATTCCATTCATTCCTGGGGATTTGATTAAGATGGTACTTGCCATGATAGCAGGTCCGGTATTAAAGAAAGCTTTAAATAAAGCTGGGTTGGCATAATGCCCCCAGCTTTTTTATTACTTGATATACATATTTAAAAGTTCTATTAACTATTCTACTGTAACTGGTATGTTTTTTATTTACAAAGGTCAGATACAACCTGATTGATTACCTTTCCATCTGCCTTACCTTTAAGTTCACCCATAACAGCTTTCATAATCTGACCCTTATTCTTAGTAGCCACAACATCTGAAAACTTCTCGTTAATAATAGCCTTTACTTCATCTTCTGAAAGCATCTTAGGTGCAAACTCCTCATATACTGCCAGTCTTGCCTTGTACTCTTCAAGAAGCTCAGTTCTGTCAGCAGGGCATGTATCAATCTGCTCCTTAACGCTCTTCATTTCCTTCATGATTGCCTGATCTACCATCTCTTCAGGAATATCTTCCCTGCATCCACCATCAATAGCAAGTTTTTTAGCTGCTGATACAAGCGCTGATATAGAATCTTTTCTTGCCTTATCCCTTGCCTTCATTGCGGCAATCATTTCCTTCTGTAACACTTCAAATTTCATAATAAATATCCTCCATTCCGTGCATATTAATTGCACTTTTATAAATATATCATATTACTTATTTAATAATTCTTCTGCATAATGAACTGACTGCATTGCGTCCTTGCCATAGAAATCTGCGCCTATCATGTCTGCATATTCCTGGGTAAGAACCGCTCCGCCTACCATCACTTTACACCATGGTGCTTTCTCCCGAAGCTTCTTTATTGTCTCTTCCATACTAACTACAGTTGTTGTCATAAGAGCACTAAGTCCGCATAAAGGAGCATGCTTCTCAACAACAGTATCAACTACCACCTCTGGTGGTACGTCCTTACCTAAATCTATCACATCATAACCATAGTTTTCCAGCAGAACCTTGACAATATTCTTTCCAATATCGTGAATATCACCCTTTACTGTGGCAATTACAATTGTTGCTTTCTTCTCCTGAACAGAGCCCTGGCTTTCCATATGTTCCTTAATTGCCTCAAATCCCGCCTTAGCCGCCTCTGCACTCATAAGAAGCTGTGGAAGGAAAACCGTTCCCTTTTCAAATCCTTTTCCTACAATATCAAGGGCAGGAACAAGTTCTTCGTTAATTACAGCCATGGCATCCCTTGTTTTCAGTGTTTCTATTGTAGCTTTATAAGACTGTTCCTTTAATCCCTTCACTATGCAGTCTGTAAGCGTAAGTTCCAGCTGATTCTGGGATGTTCCTCCCACAGATGTCGTTACGCCTGATAAACCCGCACTGCCTGATGAGCTCTCTGAACCTGACGCAGATGTGCTGCCACCCTGCACCGGAGTTGAAACGGTTCCTGCTGGTGGTACTGGTGCTGCTACAGCATATTTTTCAATATAATTCATGCACTGTGCATCAAATCCTCCCAGTACACAGAAGCTGTCATATGCCTGTCTCATGGATGCTGAATTAGGATTAATAATTCCTGCTGAAAGTCCGGCTCCCATTGCAAGAAGGAAAAATGATGATGTTATCACTTCCCTCTGTGGAAGTCCAAATGAAATGTTAGATACTCCCAGCACTGTTCTTCCGCCCTGCTCCTTAATTCTTCTCACCGTTTCCAGTGTCACATTGGCAGAATTATCATCAGTACTCATTGTCATGGTAAGAGCATCTATCACAATATCTTTTCTGCTTATACCATACTTTGCAGCGGTATTATATATTTTCTCTGCAATGGCAAGTCTGCCCTCTGCGGTAGATGGAATTCCATCTTCATCAAGAGCCAGGCCTACAACTACGCCTCCGTACTTCTGGACAAGAGGAAATATTTTTTCCATAACCTCCTGCTTTCCATTAACAGAGTTAACCATTGCCTTTCCATTATACATTCTTAACGCTGCTTCCATTGCGGCAGGATCTGTTGTATCAATCTGTAGAGGAAGAGGAAGAATACTCTGAAGTTCGTATACTGTCTTCTTCATCATCTCCACTTCATCAATTTCTGGAAGTCCTACATTTACATCGAGAATATCAGCCCCTGAATCAGCCTGCTTAACACCTTCCTCAAGAATATATTCCATATCCTTGTCCCTTAATGCCTGTTTAAACTTCTTCTTTCCAGTAGGATTAATTCTTTCACCGATAATTACTGGCTTATTTCCTATGGAAACTGCCTGTGAATATGATGTTACAATAGTGTAATCCTTCTCGGTAAGAGGCTTAATATCCATATTCCTGCATCTGTCCACAAGAGCCTTAATATGCTCAGGAGTTGTTCCGCAACATCCTCCTGCAAACCATGCTCCTGCTTCCACAAATGGAACCATTCCCTCTGCAAACTCTTCCGGACCTACATCATAAACAGTTTTTCCATGGTCATTTCTTGGAAGTCCGGCATTAGGATTAATTATCAAAGGACAAGAAGCATACTGGGCCATTTCCTGAAATATAGGAAGAAGTTCCTTTGGTCCCAGTCCACAGTTCATTCCAATGGCATCCGCATGAAGTCCCTCAAGCATGGCAACTATAGCCATTGGGCTGGCTCCCGTAAGCATTTTATGCTTTTCATCGAAAACAACTGTTGCAAAGACAGGTAAATCACTATTTTCCTTTGCTGCCAGCATTGCAGCTTTAAGCTCATAGGAATCATTCATTGTCTCAATCAGAATAAGATCAACTCCAGCCTTCACACCTGCCTTTACCACGTCAGCAAACACATCTACTGCCTCTTCAAAGTCAAGTGTTCCCATAGGCTTTAACAATTTACCTGTTGGTCCTACATCAAGCGCAACATATGCCTGTCTTCCACTGAGCCTTATACCTTCCCTGGCATTAACAACAGCAGCATTCACAATCTCTTCCAGATTGTCTGCATATTTGAATCTGTTTGCACCAAATGTATTGGCAAGAATTATGTCAGCACCTGCCTCTGCATACTCCTTATGAATCTCTGTCAATACATCCGGCTTAAGAATATTCCATGTTTCAGGAAGCTCCCCTGCCTGAAGTCCTCTCTTCTGAAGCAGTGAACCCATTCCACCGTCAAAGAACAGTAATCTTTTGCCTATTTCGTCTCTTATATTCATAGTAATTATGCCTTTCTACCGCCTGTATGCGCAGTCTGTTTTTTCGCAGCTCTCACATCCTTCTATGCTGCATTTCATATTCCTGTGGCTAAGTCCCATAATTGCAGAAACTGACTTTTCAGGAATCATAATATCTCCCTCTGACAGAGTAAGTCCAATGGTTTTATGTGTGTTAAGAACAGACAGGAACTTGCTCTGTATATTAAGTGGAAGGTCACCATACCCGGGACTGAATCTTGGTCTTACGTACAGCCCTTCTGCAGCAGCCTCCTCCTCAATCTTTTTCTGGCATTCATTACAGTATCCCTCTATCGCCGCTGCTGCCACAGCCTGAAAAACTGCTGCCCTGGTAATATCCAGCTTAAGATATCTGTTGAGCAGTCTGTCCACATCTGTACCAAGTGTGGCAGCAAAGAATATAACATCACTACAATCCTTTAAGTTCTTTGCAAGACTGTTGCTCTTAACTCTTATACCAGCCGCCTCAATGTAATTATCATCTGTTATATTGAGAGGAAATCTCCTGTAAACAGACTTGGGATTAGCCGTCTGCCGCACTTTGTCAACACACTCACTTACCATTCCCATCACAGCCTCATCTGCCTGATTCCTGCCATATCCAAGATAGCGTAAAGCCTCTCTTACGTTAATATCCATACATTCCAGCCTTTATTAATTAATGAATTATAAAGGGAATTCACCCTTGTATCATTTTATTATTTCAGATAAGTTATCCATAATTCCCTTTGCTACTTCCGGTTTATTCATTGAATACACATGAATATTGTTAATTCCATTGGCAATCAGGTCAATAATCTGGTCTGTGGCATACGCGATTCCAGCCTGCTGCATTGCCTTAGGATTATCTCCAAATCTGTCCACAATACTCTTAAAACGCTCCGGAACATTACATCCTGACAGCGAAACAGCATTTGCCACCTGATTAACCCTTGTAATCGGCATAATTCCGGGAATAACAGGTACAGTAATTCCCGCTTCCCTCGCCTTAAACAGAAAATTATAGAATATGTTATTATCAAAAAACATCTGGGTTGTCAAAAATTCACATCCCGCGTCAACCTTTTTCTTGAGGTTAGCAATATCCTCTCTTTTATTAACAGAATCTGTGTGTCCCTCAGGATAACAAGCTCCTCCTACACAGAATCCTCCAAACTTCTTAATATCCTCCACCAGCTCAGAAGCATAATGATAGTCTACAAATGGCTCTCCCTGGAAATCTCTTGGCTTATCTCCTCTTAAAGCTAAAATATTAGATACACCAGCTTCCCGTAAATCCTTCAAAGCCGAATTAATACTCTCCTTTGTGGCCCCTACACATGTAAGATGGGCAATTGTTGTGATTCCATATGTATCCTGAATCTTCTGGGCAATTCTTAAAGTATTGCTTCTTGTACTTCCACCAGCTCCATATGTAACACTCATATAGCTTGGTTTAAGCTCTGCCACTCCATATGCAGCCCTTTCAACCTCCTCGCTGTTAGAAGTCTGTTTTGGAGGAAACACCTCAAACGACAATGTAACCCTGTCTTTACCTAATATATCTTTAATTTCCATGTTGTAACCTTTCTTATCCGTAAATTAATCTTAAATCTCTAAAATCTCATCCGCCATCCGTCCGGTACAAGCCATCACACCGCACCATACCTTAACACAAGCAGGATAATTATACCATGTACCCGTCAAAATATAAAGAATTTTATCCACTTCGCCCTTCCCCATTTTCCCGGCTGTCTGTCCCAGAGCGACGTGTTTATTTTACAATTCGCCACCAATTAGGCAATTTTCCGAATTATAGCAACTCAGACTGTACTCTTATATAGAAAAAATCACATTAGAAGAAATCTTAGCGTTGCGGCGTGTATGGATTACACTTCGCCAGCAACTGCCCGATTGTCTGAGCCCCATCAGGGGCGAGTTGAAGGGCTGTTGCTGAAATAAGCGAGTGTAATTCATATACGTCGCAACGCTTAGATTCTCTTCGTCGTGATTTTTTCTATATAAGAGTACAGTCTGAGTTTTCACAATCTGGGCAATTGCTGAAATGAGCTGTTATAATCAGTCGGAAATTGCCTTAAATGCCTCATCAAGGTCTTCAATGATATCATCAATATTCTCTGTACCAATTGAAAGACGTATTGTATTAGGCTTAATTCCCTGTTCAGCAAGTTCCTTTTCATTTAATTCCGAATGAGTTGTGCTTGCAGGATGAATAGCAAGAGATTTAACATCTGCAACATTTGCAAGAAGTGAGAAAAGCTCCAGATTATCAATAAATTCCTTTGCCTTATTCTCGTCACCCTTAATCTCAAATGTAAATATAGAGCCTCCTCCGTTAGGGAAATACTTCTTATAGAGTTTCTGCTGCTCTGGATCAGTTGATACAGATGGATGGTTAACCTTCTCAACCAATGGATGCTTAGAAAGATAATCCACAACCTTAAGTGCATTCTCAACATGACGCTCAACTCTTAATGACAGAGTCTCAAGTCCCTGAATAAATATCCATGAAGATATTGGTGATATTGTAGCACCAGTGTCACGAAGAAGTATAGCTCTGATTCTTGTAATAAATGCAGCTGGACCGGCAGCGTCTACAAAACTTATTCCATGATAACTTTCATTAGGCTCTGTAAACTGTGGAAATTTTCCAGATGCTTTCCAGTCAAACTTACCAGCATCAATTATCACACCACCTATGGTTGTTCCATGACCACCAATAAACTTGGTTGCAGAATGAATTACAATATCAGCGCCATATTCAATTGGTCTTACCAGATATGGTGTGGCAAATGTTGAATCAATAACAAGAGGAATGCCATGTGCATGGGCAATCTTTGCAACAGCCTCGATATCTGTAACCTCTGAATTAGGATTACCAAGAACCTCTATGTACAATGCCTTAGTATTATCCTGGATTGCATTTTCAAAATTCTGTGGGTCAAGAGGGTCAACAAATGTGGTTGAAACTCCAAAGTCAACAATTGTATGAGCAAGATAGTTATATGTTCCTCCATATATATTCTTAGCTGCAACAATATGGTCACCTGCAAATGCAAGATTCTGAATTGTATAAGATACTGCTGCCGCACCAGATGCCACAGCCAGAGCTGCCACACCACCTTCAAGAGCTGCAATTCTTCTCTCGAACACATCCTCAGTTGGATTAGTGAGTCTTCCATAGATATTGCCAGCGTCCTTTAATGCAAATCTGTCTTCTGCATGCTGTGAATTATGAAATACATAGCTTGATGTCTGATAAATTGGAACTGCTCTTGCATCTGTTGCAGGGTCTGCTGATTCCTGTCCTACATGTAACTGTAATGTCTCAAATTTTAAATTTCTGTCTGAATAATGTTTCTTTGCCATAACTTATATCTCCTTTTCATATCGATTTACTAGAATTAACTTGTTGAAATTATAGTATATCTGTTTCCTAATATTTGCAAACACATAAAAATTATAGCCAGTTATAGGCATCACCTATAACTGGCCATATGTGCATATATAATACTACAATTATGATTTACCCATGTTTATTCAGTTTTTGCAGCCAGCTTTCCGGCTGTGAACCTTGACAGCATATTGATTAACACTACAAGCAGAAGAAGAACAACTGCGGTGGCATATGCCTGGTTAGTATTAAATCCTTCGCCTGAAAGCATATACATATGGACTGACAATGTTCTTGCTGAACCAAATATATTCTGGGGAACCTTCGCCATTGTACCCGCTGTGTATATAAGAGCTGCTGTCTCCCCCACAATTCTTCCTGTTGCCAAAATTACACCGGAAAGTATTCCGGGAACTGCGGATGGAAGTACTACTCTGAATACTGTTCTAAGCTTACCTGCTCCCAGTCCAAAGCTGCCTTCCCTAAAACTGTCCGGCACAGCCAGAAGCGCCTCCTCTGTTGTACGCATTATTGTTGGGAGGACCATAATCGCAACAGTTAAGGCACCTGACAACAGTGACAGAGAGAAATGGCAGGCAGTTACAAAAAACAGCATACCAAACAATCCATACACAATAGATGGAATTCCAGAAAGTGTTTCCGCAGTAACTCTTACTACTTTAACTATTTTATTGCCTTTCTTCGCATATTCCACCATATATATTGCTGCAAAGATACCAAGAGGCGCTGCAACCAGTAAAGCAAGAACTGTTAAAAGCACTGTATTAATAAGCGACGGAAGCATTGATACATTTTCTGAATTATACTCCCAGGCAAAAAGCTCTGGAGTAAGATAAGGAACTCCCTTAATCAGAATGTAAACAATAAGGAACAGCAACGCAGCTACTGTAATAAATGCAGCCAGATTGGTCACTATAAATACTCCAAAGGAGGCAGGATGTCTTAAATATATTTTCAATTTCTCTTTCATAAATATTCCTCGTTTCTGATTAATTTGTTCCTATTATTCAATACAAATGTTGAGTTCATCTATTCTTTATCCCTGTTCTTTAAAATAGAAAACAACGTATTAATTATCAGAATGAACACAAACAGCACCACTCCTGTGGCAATCAGTGCTTCCCTGTGAAGATCCGTCGCATAACCCATTTCCATAACGATGTTGGATGTCATTGTACGTATTCCCTCTAATATACCCTTTGGCATACGTGCCTGATTACCTGCAACCATAATTACTGCCATTGTTTCACCGATAGCGCGACCAATTCCAAGCACAATACCAGCCATTATACCCGACTTTGCGGCTGGAACCACGGTACAGAAAACGCTTCTTTCATGAGTCGCGCCAAGGGCAAGGGCTCCCTGATAGTATTTTTCAGGCACAGCCCTTATAGAAGATTCTGACACATTAATTATTGTTGGCAATATCATAAATCCAAGCAAAATAGAAGCTGTAAGGATGCTGTTTCCATCTCCTCCAATATGATTACGCACAAAAGGAACAATCACGCACAAGCCAAAGAAACCATATACTACAGATGGTATACCAGCCAGCAAATCTACCGCAGGTTTTATAATCTTGTACAGCTTTTCAGGACAGAACCTGGCAAGATACACTGCCGTCAGAATTCCGATTGGAACACCTATAACAACTGCTCCTGCTGTTATGTATATACTTCCGATTATCATTGGAAAAATACCAAATACTTCGTTGCTTGGTTTCCACTTTTGTCCAAAAATGAAATCAAAGAAGCCGATTTTTGTCATGGCCGGAATGCCATTTGCAAAAAGAAATATGCATATTAATGCCACTGACAGGATTGATACACAGGCACACAGCATGAACACTGCTTCCATAATTTTTTCTTTTACATGAGATTTATTCATACACTTACAACGTCCCTTACTAATCTGCTTAATAAGCCTGCATATATATTATTAAATATATGTCAGGCTTAATTTATATGGAAATTCTTTACTTTACCTGGCTCCAGTCTGTAACCTTACCTGTAAAGATTGACTTAACCTGCTCTGATGTAATGCTGTCTAAAGAATTATCTTTATTGACAATAACTGCAATACCATCAATGGCAATCTTAGTACCCTTAAGTCCCTTAGACTTTTCACTATCCTTAAGCTCTCTTGATGCCATTCCGATATCAACAGTTCCATCACCAGCCTGTGTCATACCAGTTGTTGAATCGCTCTGCTGAAGTTCAATTGTAACATTGGCATTAACCTTCTTGTATGCCTCAATCAGCTTCTCCATTACAGGTGTAACTGATGATGAACCACCAACTACAACTTTTCCAGAAGCACCATTAGACTTGAAAGCACCTTTGTTGCCTTCTGATATGTATCCCTTGTCTTCAACAACCTTCTGGCCTTCAGCACTCAAGATATAGTTAATAAAATCTGTTGCTGCCTCACTTACGCTTTCCTTTGTGGCAATGTTAAATGGTCTTGTAACCTTATATGAACCACTCTTTACATTTGCAACTGTTGCCTCAGCTCCATCTACCTTTAATGCCTTAACTGATGAATTAAGAGCACCTAATGATGTATAGCCAATTGCTGCTGGATTTCCAGCTACAGTCTGCATCATTACTTCTGTGCTGTTAGTAATATTGGCATCCTCTGTTGTATTATCAATCTTCTTTCCGCTGGCATCCTTCTCCTCAATGCCAAATAATTCAATAAACGCTCCTCTTGTACCAGAGCCATCTTCTCTTGATACTACTGTGATTTTCTTTAATGCTGACTGACCTGATGCGGCTGATGAATTTGATGATGCTGATGAGCCTGAATTAGAACTACCGCCACATCCAATTAATGAGCCTGCAACACAGGCAATACTTAAAATAATTGCTGCTGATTTCTTCAATGATACTTTTCTCATTTTGATTCTCCATTCTGAAGCGAAATACTATCCGTTTCACTATATTAATATTGTTGCACCAGGAAAATGCTAGCATTGTTTTCCTGATTGCATATTAAGAATAAACATCGAATGTAAAATCTACTATCAGCTATATGTGAAATCTATGTAAAAAAACTGACAGCTTATTAACTGTCAGTTTCCAAATTCCATCTTATATCCATCCAAATTAGTTATACTGTTAATCATAGAGCTATCAACTGATATGGGCTGTTCACAGAAAGGATTGATAACAATTCCATCGAAGCCCCCGGAAGAAAGCGAACCAGCCACATCCGGAAAGGTAAGAATAACAGTCTTTATTTTTTCATCCTCCTGCACCAGGCCTTCCCATCGGTTAAGTTGCCCCCAATCTGTAAATAAGGGCATCCTTTGTTTTGAACTATCGTTCTGGTCAGGAAGTGCTGCAAAAGCAAAATCATCCTCCTTCCCCTCCATGGTCTTAATTGGGACAAGAAAATGTCCATGTGCAAGGGCATACACAAAATGATCCATATAGGAATCATCATTCTTATAAAATCTGTACACTGCAATGATTCCTGACAAATAAGGATTTACCACAGGCACATTCACGTCTATCTCCCTCTGTGATGGCACATCAGAAACCACATCATACTGTCCTATACTAAACCGTCCCTCCATCTGAAGATGAAGTGCTGCGCTTCCCGTTACACCATGATCTGTCTGATATGTTTTCCCATCTGTATTCTGGTCTATGCGGATAACCACTCCCCTGTAATCAGCCTCAGGTCTTAGAATATAAATATTGTCTCCTACAGAAACCTCTCCAATTAAAATTCCCGTAACAACAATTCCAAACTTATCCTTTGTCTGGAACAAATCCTTTGCTAACAATGAAAAACCCATAGTAATCCTCTTTTCAACTCACAATATATCCATTCTGGCTTACTTGTTTATATTAAATATATTATGATACACGAATTGCTCCGTTGCTGTGCAACTCCCGCAATTCATTAATTTTTAATTTATACACTTTATAAATGCTTTATAGCACGTACACGATTTAGTCACATTTGTATTGTACAATCAGATTGTAAGTTAAGGAACTGCTTTAATTGCTCCATTCATCAGTCACTTGCTTAAGCTTGTGGCATGAATAATTAAAGAAGTTCCGCCAGCAGATACTTGCGAAAGCAAGTTGACATATATTTTGTTTTTCATATTCTTTCTCCCAAAGCCAGCAGTCGGATAATCCTTCTGCTGGCAAATTCATTATATATTATTTTATTTTTTCTTCTGGGAGATATTTCTTAATCTTAGCACATGCTTTAGAAAGAACAACAGGTTTTGATATGAAGTCATTCATTCCACTTGCAAGAAGCTTTTCCTTAACACCTGTCATGGCGTCAGCGGTCATAGCAATTATCGGAGTATTCTGGTTTATACATCCATCCATGCCTCTGATAATGGATGTCGCTTCTTCTCCACCCATTACAGGCATAAGACTGTCCATAAGAATCAGGTCATACGCCTTATCTTTAACCATATTAACAGCTGTAAGACCATTATCAGCCTCATCAATATTAAGATGTAATGGTTCCAACAGTGCCTTTGCAACTTCCCTGTTAATCTCGCTGTCATCAACCAACAATACATTAGTATCCACTGTCTCAAAGAGGAATTCCTTCTCATCTGTTACTGCTGTATATTCCACATCATCAAAGTTGCCAATTGGATTGGAATCTATAACACGCTGAGGTACAGTAAATGAAAATGTGCTTCCCACACCATATGTACTATCCACAGTGATTTTTCCATCCATAAGGTCCATCAGCCTCTTACTTATAGCAAGTCCCAGACCTGTTCCCTCTTTATAGTGGTTCTTCTTGGCATCTACCTGCCCGTATTCGCAGAACAGTTTTCCCATATCCTCCTGCCTGATTCCCTGTCCTGTATCTTTAACAGAGAATGTAAACATAATATTGCCCTGAGAAATACTACTGCATCCGATATATATATCCACCTGTCCTTTATCAGTATACTTAACGGCATTAGTTGCAAAATTAACCATTACCTGTTTAATTCTTACCATATCACCTTCCAAACGGACAGGAATATCCTCGTCGACATGGAAATACAGAGGAAGTCTCTTCTTAACATTCCTTGCCTCAATAATTGTCTTGACATCATTAATCATAGAGACTGTACTGTATGTATCAATTACAAGGTCAATCTTGCCTGCTTCGATTTTCGAGAAATCAAGAATATCATTGATTATACCCAAAAGACCTGTTGAGGATGACTTGATAATACTGATACACCTTCTTAAATCAGAAGACATATCCTTACGCAATGCTACATCAGCCATACCAAGAATAGCATTCATAGGTGTTCTTATCTCATGGGACATGTTGGATAAGAACAGGCTCTTGGCATTATTAGCTTCATCAGCACGGAGCCTTATTACGTAAGCTGAAATTGCACTAACTGCCTCTGATAAAAGAAGCTTGTCTACCATTGAATATGGCGTTGTATCATATTTGTCAAATAAAATTGCTCCTGTGTATTCTCCATCCTTTAATACAGGAATTGATATCTCACAGCCAAGCATCTCATCCCTCATTACCCTTGAATCAAGGGAATTAAAATTATCTGTTGCTTCCTGATTGACATTGGCCTCAATATAACCATATTTATCATAATAGTCCGCAACAATCTTAATATCATTCTCAGATACAGAAGAAAAGAAATTGTCGAGCTTCTTGTCCGGATTCCTGTTCCACTGATAATTAAGCTTATTAACTCCCTCTGCCCTTACAGACTCAATAATGCAGATTCTGTCTACCTCGAAGAAATCACCCATTCTTGCAAGAACATCATTAAGAACATCATTAAGGTCCTTGGCATACTTTAGCATATTAAGCATCTCTGCCATAAAAGCATTGCCGTCAGAGAATCTGGCAAAATCAGCCTCTGTAAAATTCTGGCTCTCATTGAGAGCCATCTCATACACCGAACGCTTATCGTTATCAAGTGACGATATGTACATATCAGATATTCTTCTCTTACGGAACTGCTCCTGTGCAATCCTAACCTGAGTAATGTTGTGGAGTCTGGCAATTACGCTTATAATCTTTCCATTATCATCTCTTAAAGGTAGTCCTTCGATTTGATACCATAATGGTATAGACTCTCCATTCTTAACATAAGAAAAATCATATTCTTTATATACTGCATCTTCAGAAGCTACACATTCCAGAATCATATCCAATAAAAAAGCAATGGACTTATTAGTCTTGGCAATATACTCCTTAAAATGGTCGATAACAACCGTTTCTTTTTTATCTGTTTCCTTTGAGAACACAGATCTGTTAGCAGAATATACATCTTCCTCAATATTATATTCCGCAATGATATCCCGGGAGCCATTGACAAGCAGCCGGTAACGAATCTTCTCAGCATTAAGCTTAACCATGGCTTTATACTGCTCATCCATAAATTTTTTAGCTCTCTTCACAAGAGCATACAGGAAAAATCCCACTATTACATACTCTATGGTAAATCCAATAAGATATGCCCTGAAAGCCTCCATATGGGTCCATCCCTTAAACCTTACCTCCAGCTTTCCATATGAGTTAAAGAAAACTGCAACTACCATAATAATATAGGAGAACACCAGCACTCTGGCAGTAAACTTAGGCTGGAAATACATACAGCTTACGAGAGGAACCAGAATAAAAGTAATATAGATACCAATGGAATTGTTAGTTCCAAGAATCCCTATAAAGAGGGACAGAATTATAAGCATATAATACTTCATGAAATTATCCAGGCAGAAGTGAATAAGAATACTTGGGCTTATGGTTATCATAAGACCAAGTACAAGAATAGTTATTGTAACCCATCTGTCAAATCCAAATATTCCAAGGAGATAACACACCAAAAGAGCCAGAACAGGAATAGTACACAGTGCCAGCGTCTTAGCAACAATTCTGTTAACCTGCTTAGTATTGTTCTCAAGCATAGAACCCCTCCTTTTCTATACCATATAAAAGCAGATAACGGGAGTCGAACCCGCCTCATCGGCTTGGGAAGCCGATGTTCTACCGATAAACTATATCTGCAAAAAAATACATATAAGCTGGCGTCTTACTGCCCACAGATAATATTATCAAGGGCAAAAATACCAACTTATATGTATATTATAGTACTTTATTACTATTTGTCTATACTATTTTTTTACAAAAATCTCTAAAAATTACAACTACTAATCGGCATTTTTATAATTTTCATAAGCAGGCTTCTTATGTTTTTCTTCTGCCCATAGCTTTTCAGCACATGGTTTCCACTGTTTTGCATATTCCTCACATTTTTCACAGAGATGTCCGGCTGTTTCCGGAGATTCCAGGTCTGTTGACTTTGCCCCGGACTCTTTAACCATCTCCTTTAAAATCTCAGGATTTTCCAGCATCGGACAAGGCATCAGATGATTGTTGTTAAATGGCTGCCTGTTGTAATATGCCATAAACAGTGGCTGGTGCAATATTTCCTTAAGGCTGTGGGTACGGATATTAGCCCCCGAATAATGAATAAAAACACATGGTTCTGCATCACCATTTGCGTTGATATGAAAATAATTTCTTCCACCAGCAATACAGCCTCCCACAAATTCTCCATCATTCTGGAAATCCATTGTAAACAGTCCTTTTCCGTTAGTCATATTTCTAATCTGACGGACTTTTTCCTTCACGTATACTCTCTGTTCCGGATTAGGGAGCAGTTCAACTGAAGCAGCATTTCCAACAGGCATGTAATGGAAATACAACGCATATCTGCACCCTTTTCCAACCATGAGGTCCACAAATTCATCGCTTGTAACTGTATTGTAATTCTTTGATGTGTAGCAGATTGAAGTACCGAATATCAATCCATTTTCTTTAAGAAGCTCCATGGCTCTCATCACCTTGCCATATACACCTTCGCCTCTTCTTAAATCATTAACAGCCTCGAATCCTTCCAGACTTATGGCAAGATACAGGTTTCCAACTCTCTTCATCTCCTGACAGAAAGCCTCATCCACCAGCGTTGCATTAGTAAATGCAAGAAATGCGCAATCGCTGTGCTTCTCACATATTCTTATTATATCCGCTTTACGCACCAGTGGTTCGCCACCTGTAAACATATAAAGATAAGTTCCCAGCTCCTTGCCCTGGGTTATTACATCATCCATCTCTTCATATGTAAGATTAAGCTTATTGCCATATTCAGCCGCCCAGCATCCTGTACAATGCAGATTGCAGGCACTGGTAGGGTCCATCAATATGAGCCATGGAATATTACATTTCTCCTGAATACGGGTTTTTCTTATTGTTTTAGTTCCATTAAGAAATGCTTCAAACCCAAGATTAAGCACCAGTGTTTTAAGTACGTGAGGGTCCACTTCATCAAGAAGCCTGTATATGTATTTGTGAAGCGTACAGTTTTCATCAAGAATCATATTCTTGACTTTTTCATAATCCACATCAACCTTTTCTCCATCCATATATTTCTGAATGAAATCCACAAGCTTCCCTATTTCTTTATCCCTGTCCTTGTCTGCTTCCTTTAAGACATGGTCTGCCACCTTGCTCACTGCCAGTCTTCCTGCTGAATGCTTTAAATTTCCCATTTCTGATTCCTCCTAATAGTTTTAACTGTGCTTTGAACTACAATCAGATTCAATATGCCATCAAGGCAGAAGTTTAATCCGATAATTATCATCACAATATCTGTAGCGGTAAACGGTTTGATTAACAGCAAGATTCCAATAACTGCCACAACAAGTGACATGACAAGAATCAGCCACCATTTGTCCACACCGAACCTCTTTGCATCAATTGCAGTCTGTATCTTTAAGGTTGAATCAACCAGCATAAATATTCCTATGCTGATGGACAGGATTTCTATTACATTATTAGTTTTAAATAAAAGTGCCAGTCCAAATACTACCGATACAATTCCCAATGCCAAGTCAAACTGGAACGCCAGCTGGAATAAGTCTTTGGTAAAATATCCGGCGAATTTCACAATTCCATAACCTATGAGAACTGCACCAGATATCTTGCACAATACTCCCAGTGACATTCTGGGATCAATAATGAATATCAATCCAAGGACAATAAGGCAAACAGACATTATGCTGTATGTTATCTTTACTGTTTTTAATCCTTTCATCTTAATCTCCTCCTTTATCTACTATAAGAATTGTAAACCTCTTCCCAGAGATTAAAATGGTTAAAAAAGGGTTTGTGTCTGAAATTCAGACACAAACCCAAATCTGCCTAAAAAAATAATATGGATTACTTTTTATTCATCCGTTCTTTAATCATATCTTCGATTGTAGCATCAAATGATGCAGATATATCCTTTATAAACTGATCCTGCACATCCTGCATGCCACCTTTAATCCATTCAATGGTACTTCCAACTATGGAGTATGAATAGAATAAAGTTATATACCTGATATCGCTGTCACATAAATCATACTCATTTGCTGCTTTCCTGACGAATTTCTCCACGAAATTATTAACTACAGCCTGAAGGTATTCAACAACTGTGTCACGGGATTTAGAATGATACAAATGGAGAATTGCAGATCTGAAATTAATTACCAAATCTGCTGACCTCATATATTCATCGTAAAAATTCGTCCCTTCACCCACTTCTTTCAGTACTTTATCCTTTTCTGTAATAATAACATCTTCCACAAGCTCATAGATATCTGCATAATAATAATAGAAAGTATTCCTGTTAATTCCACATTCCTCCACAATATCCTTTACTGTAATTTTATCTATGGATTTCTTCTTAAGTAATTCAATAAATGTTTCTCTTATGGCATTCTTAGTGAAGGTTGGCATTAGCAATCTCTCCCTTAATCTTATTAATCATATGAATTACTGCCCATACAAAACTTATTCCAATTGCAATTCCAAATGCGTATTTTAATGTCTCCATTCCATATGCTTTCGCCTTATTACCATCTGACAGAAAAGCATAATACATTGCATAATAAAGCGATGCTCCCGGAATCATAGGAATCAGGCCAATTATCATAAACTGTGTAGCAGGTGCCATTCTACGCCTTGCCATTATTTCCGCATATACACTGGCAACAACACTGGCAATTGTGGTAGCTGCCAGAATATCTCCTAACATGTATTCCCCAATCAGGTAAACTGTCCAGCTTATCAATCCATTCAGAGAAGCAAAAAATATATGTCCTTTTTTTACATTAAGCATCAGGGCAAACCCTAATGAACCGGCAAATGCCATTAATATCTGAATTATAATATCCATATTAACCTTCATTTATACAATAAAAAATGATAACATAAATCCACATGCAATAGCTCCAGCCCACAGAAGAGATTCAGCCAGCCTCATTATGCCCGAAACTGTATCCCCGACAAATACGTCTTTAATAGCATTAGTAAGAGCAATTCCAGGAATCAGAAGCATAATATCGCCAATCATAATCTTATCAACAGGAATACTAAGCAGAATGCCTGTTTGACGTATCAGCATACTGACCAGCAGTGAACATATAAAGTTAAAAAATATGGTATTGGTACAGAACCTCATAACATATTTCTTCATAACACATATTATCATTCCAAAAGCAGCCGCAAGAACACAATCAGTAAGATTTCCCCCGAAAAAAACAGCCAGTGTACCAGCTGCAATCACACTTCCAGCACAGAATTTAAGAAATCCTGCTTTCTGGTTGACTATATCTTCATAGGCCTCTTCCAGTTCTTCCACAGACATGTCTCCCTTGCAGAATTGTCTGCTTAAGCTGTTTAACTTCTCCAGTTTGGAAAAATCAGTCACATTAGGCTCAGGCACACGCCTGGTTCTTGTAAATGTGTTGTTATTACCCATATTGATTGTAACTACAATACAGGATGTAATGACAAAGGCATCCACATACATTGCCCCGTATGCCTTTCCCATCCTGGTTATAGTTTCCTCAACTCTGCGGACTTCAGAACCATTCCTTAACATCTCCTCACCAATATTAAGAAGAATCCCCATCATTCTCTCTGTCTGCACACTTTCTGTTCCCATGTTCCATACCTTTCTGTTATATTTTCCCAGGTAAACAAAAGGACAGATATAACCTAATCATTACGAATCATATCATCAACAAAATGACATATAACTTCAATAGTTTTTTCAGTTCCTAAAACACTTTCATTAAGACAGATGTCATAATTACCTGCATATCCCCAATCCTCACCTGTATAGTAGGTCTGGAAATCCTTTCTTCTTTCATCTGTCTTCTCAACAATCTCTGTTGCCTTCTCTTCAGAAATTGAATATTTTTCTGCAGTCTTTTTAATTCTCTGTGCCTTGTCCCCGCAAAGGAAGACTCTTAACAAATCCTTTCTGTCACTAAAAGCAGAATTAGCGCATCTTCCAATGATTACACAATCATGCACTTCAATTACTTCATTCAGCGCTTTCTTCGGTGTCTGCCTTACCAGTTCCATATTGTCATCCATAGAAACAGAGTGGAGCAAAGAATTCTCAGGATTCTCTGCAAAAAAATCTGGATATCTGTTATATATGCCTCTGTCCTGTGCAGAATGAATGAGAATCTCCTTGTTGTAGAAGGCTATTCCATACTTCTCCGATATAGCTTCACCTATCTCATCTCCGCTGCATCCACATTCTCTTGCGATAGTAATTATCATAGTACCCCTCCTGTTCTTATCGTTGACCGTTTCATCATAGTTATATGTTGATTATATATCACAGTGGAAACATTGTCAAAATGTTAACTGTCATTTTACTTTGCTATATCATCATACTTATCAGGTCTTCTGTCCCTGAACAATCCCCAGGATTGTCTGTCCTTCCTGTACTGCTCCAGGTCAAACTCTGCCATAATAACAGTTTCTTCCTCTCTGCCTGCACTTGCAATAATCTCTCCCGTATTATCTGTTATAAATGAAGAACCATAAAATGTTAATGAACTTTTTTGTCCTCCATTCTCATCACATGGCAGAACTTCCTCAAGACCGACTCTATTGGCTGCAACAACAGGACAAAGGTTGCTTCCCGCATGTCCCTGCATACACCTCCTCCAATGTGAGGAACTGTCACACTCAAGTATAGGTTCACTTCCGATGGCTGTAGGATAAAATATTATCTCAGCCCCCTTAAGCGCCATAATTCTTGCCGCTTCAGGAAACCACTGGTCCCAGCAGATTCCCACACCAATCCTGCCAAAGTGGGTATCAAACACCTTAAATCCTGTATTTCCAGGAACAAAATAAAATTTTTCCTGATAGTAATGGTCATCTGGAATATGGGTTTTTCTGTATATTCCAAGGTTATTTCCATCAGCATCAATAACTGCTACGGTATTATAAAACTGATTTATATCCTTTTCATAGAAGCTTACAATTATAACAATGCCCAGCTCCTCTGCAACCTCTGTGAAATGTTTTACTGCATCATTCTCATCCACAGTTTTTGCATATTCATAATAATCATACCGTCTTTCCTGACAGAAATACTGTCTTTCAAAGAGTTCCGGAAGCAGTACTATATTGGCACCTTTAGCTGCTGCCTCCCTGACAAGCCTGTCCGCATTAGCGATATTAGCCTGTACAATATCTTTAACTCCAACGGGATTACAATTCATCTGAATTGCAGCTACTTTAATATTATTACCTGAATTTGTCATTATACTCTCCATTTTCTTCATAATATGGAATCTGCTGGGTAATACAATGGATATTTCCACCTCCCAGTATTATATCCCTGGCATATATCCCAATAACTTCCCTGTCTGGGAAAAGGTTTGAAAGAAGCTGTATAGCCTGTTTATCGTTAACATCTCCAAATTGTGGCACCAGCACCTGTTTATTGGCAATATAGAAATTGACATAACTGGCTGCCAGCCTTTCTCCTGCTTCCCTTACATCCTCATTCTCCTCAAAGACATAGCCCTTTACTTCCTCTTGCGTAACAGTAACCGGCACAGATGGAATATACAGCTTATGGACACATATTTTCCTTCCTGAAGCGTCTGTCTGATTCGAAAGTATCTTTAAATCCTCTGATGAATAGGCGTACTGTGGGTCATTCTTATCGTCTGTCCATGCAAGAACCACATTTCCTGGAGACGTGAAGGCACATACATTATCAACATGTTCATTAGTTTCATCGTTATATATTCCATAAGGAATCCAGATTATTTTCCTGGCACCAAGGTATTTCTTAAGATTGTCTTCAATCTCTTCCTTCGTAAGTCCGGGATTTCTTCCGGGACTTAACAGGCACCTCTCTGTCACAATAACAGTTCCCTGCCCATCAGTATGAATTGCTCCACCCTCAAGTACAAAAGGTGATGCATCATAGTAATCCTGCTGTAAATAACTACAGAATGAAGAAGCAACTTTATCATCCTTATCCCAGCTGGCATATAGTCCATCGTACTCTCCGCCCCAGGCATTAAACTTCCAGTTCACTCCTCTGACATGACCATTGTTCACCACATAGGTAGGACCCACGTCCCTTGCCCATGCATCATCTGATTCCATCTCTACAAGTTTAAGATTGACCTTAATATTTTCCTGCATATCAGCAGTGTATCCAGCTTCCCTGTCATCCCAGTCCTTAAAGATATACTCCTCTGCCTCCTGCATATGCCCGTTGTCCACCAGCATATACATTCTTTCATGGAGAGCAATTCTTCTTGCAATACAGGTAAACACCTTCTTGGCTGCAATACCACCATTAGGCCATGAGCCAGGTCTTACCGGCCATATCATTATTGTACCCTTATGTTTTTCAAATTCGGCAGGCATATGGTATCCATCTGTCTGGGGTGTTGAATTATTAATCTTCATATATTAAGACAGCCTTTCCTTGAAGTCCTCATAGCCAAATTTCTTTACAAGGCTATATTTTCCATCCTTCACTGTATATATTGAAGGAAGTGGAATTCCATTAAATGTGTTGTTCTTAACCATTGAATATATTGCCATATCATTAAATACAAGCCTGTCTCCAACTTTAATCTCATGGTCAAAGCTGTAATCCCCGATAATATCCCCTGCAAGGCAGGTATAAGACGACAAGCGGTAAGTAAATCTTTCCTGCGCTGCCATATTTCTGTCAAAATCACTCTTGCCACAATCTGAACTACAAGAATCAGCATTTCCAACAATTTCTGCCCCCTGTAAAACAGGAGTGTAAGGCATCTCTAAGACATCTGGCATATGACAGGCTGCGGAGCCATCAAGAATCAGAGTTTTAATTCCATTATCAACTATATCCAGAACCTCTGCCACAAAATAACCTGCATTAAGGGCTATCGCCTCACCAGGTTCAAGATACACCTGGACATTATATGTATCCCTGACATGAAGAATGCATTTTACCAGTTTCTCCACATCATAATCCTGTCTGGTAATATGATGTCCCCCACCAAAGTTAATCCAGCTCATCCTGTGAAAATACTGTCCAAACTTGTCCTCAACCACTTTAAGGGTTGCTTCAAGGTCATCTGAATTCTGTTCGCACAGAGTGTGAAAATGTAATCCCGACACTCCCTGAAGAATATATGGGAAACCATCCTTATCCTTCTCTTCGTTAAGGAGTTTATCTATAGTCACTCCCAGTCTTGAACCATATGCACAGGGGTCGTATATTGCATGCTCCTGCTGGGTAGAAAATTCAGGATTAATCCTTAACCCCACACTCACCCCTGCTTTAAGGCACTGTTCTTTGAATTTTCTAAGCTGGCTTAATGAGTTAAAGACAATATGGTCACATATTTTTACCAGTTCATCCATATCCTTCTGCTTATATGCCGGAGAATATACATGATTTTCTTTGTTCATTTCCTCCCTGCCAAGCCTTGCCTCATATATCCCGCTGGCAGTTGTACCGCTTATATATCTGCCAATAAGACCATATTCGCAGTAATTTGAAAATGCTTTCTGGGCAAGAAGGATATGACACCCTGTACGCTCTTCAATATTCTTTAATATTCTAAGGTTATCCTCCAGCTTATTCTCATCAATAATATATGCTGGAGTTTCAATGCCGTATATATTGTTCATCATTGTCATATATTTATTCCACTGTAGCTGGATTTTCATCCACAACCCATGGAAGCCCCCATTTGTTCAATGCATCCATATATGGGTCCGGATCAAATTCTTCCACATTGAATACACCTGTACCCTTCCATGCACCTGTCACAACCATCATTGCACCTATCATTGCCGGAACACCGGTTGTATAGGAAATTGCCTGGGATTCTACCTCTTTGTAACACTCCTGATGGTCACATACATTATAGATATATATGTTCTTTTCTTTTCCGTCTTTCTTTCCATGGAAGATACAGCCAATATTAGTCTTTCCAACTGTCCTTGGGCCTAATGTTGCAGGATCAGGAAGAAGTTCTTTAAGAAGCTGGATAGGAACTACAGAAACACCATTAACCTCAACAGGGTCAGTTCTTAACATTCCTACATTCTCAAGGCATTTCATATGTGTCAGATAGCTCTGTCCAAATGTCATAAAGAAACGAATTCTCTTAATCCCCGGAATATTCTTTGCCAGTGACTCAATCTCTTCATGATGAAGAAGATACATATCCTTCATCCCAACCTGAGGGAAGTCATATTCTCTCTTGATTGACATTGCAGGTACCTCAACCCAGTGTCCATCCTCCCAGTAAGAACCCGGTGCAGAAACCTCCCTGAGATTAATTTCCGGATTAAAGTTAGTTGCGAATGGATATCCGTGGTCTCCTCCATTACAATCGAGAATATCAATTGTATCAATCTCATCAAAATAATGCTTTAAAGCATAAGCTGAGAAAACGCTTGTAACGCCCGGATCAAATCCAGTCCCCAGAAGTGCCATTATTCCTGCATCCTTGTATGCCTTCTGATAATTCCACTGCCATGAATAGTCAAAATATGCGCTGAAGCCCTTTTCCTTACATCTCTTCTCATATATGGCTCTCCATTCAGGATCCTCTGTGTCCTCAGCCTCATAATTTGCTGTATCAATATAATTAACTTTAGTTTTCAGGCAGGCATCCATAATCGTCAGATCCTGGTATGGCAGGGCAAGATTAAGCACCGCATCAGGCTTATAGCTTTCGATAAGGCTTACCAGCTCATCTACATTGTCAGCATCAACCTTAGCTGTAGTAATCACTGTATTTGTTGTACCAGACAGCTTATCCTTTAATGCATCACACTTGCTTAAGGTTCTGCTGGCAATACAGATTTCAGTAAAAACATCACTGTTCTGACAGCATTTGTGAATTGCAACAGAAGCAACTCCTCCACATCCTATTATTAATAATCTTGCCATTATTTCTCCTCCTCTTCCAGCATATCCTCCACATATCTTGGAAGCATAAATGCTCCCCTGTGCAGATTAGTTGTATAATAACGTGTTTTTATATTAAGGCTGTTCCATCTGTCTGCCTTAAAATCATTTAATGGGTGATATTTCTTAGATGCAAATCCGAAAAGCCAGTAGCCTGACGAGCATGTTGGAATATGCGCCTGAAATACACGGCTCACCGGAAATGATTTGTAAGCCTTCCGGTGCATCTTAACACACTCAGTTTTATCCTCCTGATAGAATGGGCTTCCATGCTGGTAAACCATTATTCCATCGTCCTTTAACGCCTTGAAACAGCTGCCATAGAATTCCTTGGTAAACAGTCCTTCTGTGTAACCAAATGGGTCTGTGGCATCATTAATAATCAGGTCATATTCAGCAGTTTTGCTTCTTAAGAACCTTAAACCATCCTGAATGTATACGTGAACCCTTTCATCTTCAAATCCAACTGTAAGTTCTGGAAAATATTCCTTACATACATCAACAAGCATTTCATCAGGTTCAACTACATCAATACGTTCAATGGACTTATACTGGGTAAATTCCTTAGCAACTCCGCCATCTCCACCACCAATAATCAGAACAGATTTAACATCGGGATGGACTGCCATAGGTACATGGGTAACCATCTCATCATAGATGAACTCATCCTTTTCAGAAAACAGGATTTCTCCGTCAAGAGCAAGGAATTTACCAAATTCATCCGAAACCAGCACGTCAATTCTCTGGCAGTCACTGACTCCAGAAAACAATTGTTTCTCTATTCTCATAGATAACTTCACATTAGTGGTGTGAAGTTCAGAAAACCACATTTCCATTGTTGTAATCTCCATTCATATATTGTGAATTATCCACCAGCTAAACCTGGGGATAGGTGTCTCATGTCAACTGTCCAGATCAAGGACCATGAGATTATTGATAAGGGGATCTTCAGTTCCCTGCATAGAGCATCCCTTTTCCTTTACATAGAGTATGTACTCTATAATTTCCCTTGTTATCATCTCTCCCGGCGCAAGAATTGGTATTCCCGGAGGATAACACATAACGAATTCTCCTGAGATACTTCCCTCTGTCTCCTCTATAGGAACAGACTTCTTCCTTGCATAGAAAGCCTCCTGTGGTGACTTAACCACCAGGGGATTAACAAATTCTCCACTCAGCATACCTGTTTTATCTTTTTTATAAATTCTTGAGATATCTGCCAGTGCACCAACAAGTCTCTCAATATCCTGAATACGGTCTCCTATGGATATGTATGCCAGAATATTACTAACATCACCGAACTCTATCTGGATATCATATTCATCCCTTAATAAATCATATACCTCAATTCCTGCCAGCCCCAGTCCCAGCGTGTGAACTGAAAGCTTGGTTACATCATAGTCAAATACGCTTGTTCCATTAATAAGTTCCCTGCCATATGCATAATATCCACCAATTTCATTAATCTCTTTTCGTGCATATTCTGCCATCTCCATAACCTTTTCAAATGATTCCCTGCCTCTGAGCGCCAGATTTCTCCTTGATATATCAAGGCTTGAAAGAAGCAGATATGAACCACTTGTAGTCTGTGTAAGGTTAATTATCTGCCTTACGTAATCTGCATTAACACCCTTATTAGTAAGAAGAATGGAACTCTGGGTAAGACTTCCCCCTGATTTGTGCATAGAAATAGCAGCCATATCCGCACCAGCATCCATAGCTGACACTGGAAGATCGGGCTGAAAATATAGATGGGTTCCATGAGCTTCATCTGCAAGAACCATCATTTTATGCTCATGGGCCAGTTTAACAATTGAACGGATATCCGAACATATTCCATAATATGTAGGATTATTAACAAATACAGCTTTGGCATCAGGATTATTCTCAATGGCTTCCTTAACTCTGGACAGTTCCATGCCAAGAGATATCCCCAATTCAGAATTCACTTCCGGATTGACATACACTGGAACTGCCCCACACAACACCAAAGCATTGATTGCACTTTTATGTACATTTCTAGGGAGTATTATTTTATCTCCCCTTTTACAAGATGAAAGAATCATAGCCTGAACTGCTGATGTTGTGCCCCCAACCATAAGGAAGGCATTCTCAGCATGAAATGCACTGGCTGTAAGTTCTTCTGCATCTCTGATTACAGATACTGGATGACAGAGATTATCAAGAGGTTTCATAGAATTGACATCTATTCCAACACACTTTTCTCCTAAAAGATCAACAAGCTCTGGATTGCCCCTGCCTCTCTTATGTCCAGGCACATCAAATGGAACAACCCTCTGCTTTCTAAGCTTATCCAAGGCTTCATATATCGGAGCTCTTGTCTGATCAATCAACTCTTTTTCCCTCCAAATACTTCATTATTAATCATATCATTTTTCAGAAGTGTCTTTATCTTTTGATGCTCTTCCTCAAGCTTTGGCATCATCTGTCTGGCACTGTCCATATCTTTTTCCCTTAAGAATTCCGTCATCTGGCTTGCTACATCAAACATCTTCTTCATGGAAAGATTACCACACACACCCTTTAATGTATGGGCTGCGTTAAAGGCAGCATCCACATTACCAGCTTCCATGGCATCCCTTAACAGTTCCATATTATTGTCATCATCATATTTTCTGAAAATCTTCACGAACAAATCCAGTTTTCCAACGAATCTGCCCATACCATCCTTAACATCCACACCTGCTTCAGTCATTAAATCCTGTACATCTTCATACAACATATTCTATTCCCCGTTTCTGAATAATAATCCCAAATCTATTAACAATAATGTATCACACCTGTCAAACAGAATAATGTTACCATATTATGGTTTTTTCAGCAATAAAAAATGCTGGATATTATTCATATCACAGCATTTTTTTATCATCCTAACCATTTTTCAATTATCTCGCCAAGCTTCTTAATATCTAAAGGTTTTGAGGCATGGTCACTTAAGCCTGCTTCCCTTGATGCCTTAACATCTTCAGAAAAGGCATTGGCAGTCATGGCAATAACGGGAACACTATCTCCCTTTTCCAGCTTACGTATTCTTCTTGTTGCCTCAAATCCATCCATTACAGGCATCTGGATATCCATTAATATAATATCATAGTCTGGATTATCGGAAAACATTTTCACAGCTTCCTCTCCATTGCCGGCTTCTTCTACGGTAAGGTTCATGAGTTCAAGCAGTTCTCTGGAAACCTCTCTGTTCATCTCCTTATCATCCACCAGAAGAACCTTTTTACCTGCAAAATCGTATTCACTTATTCCAAGATTCTCCTGAATCGAGTGGCATGGTGCCAGACTGCCACAATTATTCTTGTTACCAGAAGAAAGGGATTTCACAATATCAGATGCTGTTATTTCTTTTCTGTTGTCAAAATGGGAAATATCCTCATTATTCATGTTCTTAATATAAATCATATCAAGCACAACAGTAAATCTGCTTCCCTTATCAATGGCACTTTCCACCTTAATATCACCGTGCATCAGATCAATAATATTCTTAATAATCGGCATTCCAAGACCTGTTCCCTGGATATAAGCTGTACGTTCATCCAGATGCCGTGAGAATGGATCAAAGATTTTATCAATGAATTCCTTGCTCATCCCAATGCCATTGTCTTCAAATATGAAGGTAAACCGTGATTTTTTGTGACATGGCAATGGTTCTTCATAGACAGTAATATTAATGGTTCCTTTTGAAGGTGTATATTTTACAGCATTAGAGGCAATATTCATAAACATCTGCTGAAGCTTTAATTTATCACTGAATACATAATTATGCTTCACATGTGACAAATCAATATTAAAATTATGCTCTTTGCTTAGAATCTGTGGCATAAGCATATTTTCCAGATCATTAAATATCTCCTGCAGACTGAGGGTTTCCTCAAACAGCTTTACTGTATTAGATTCTATCTTGCTTAAATCCAGAATATCATTGATAAGATTAAGAAGCATCTGACTGGAAACTGTTATCTTATCAAGACATTCTTCTACCTTCTCCTTGTCATCGCAGTATGCTTTGGCAATATCCAGCATTCCCATAATGCTGTTCATAGGAGTCCTGATATCATGTGACATCCGGGACAGGAACTCTGTCTTGGCTGTATTGGCTGCATTGGCCGCATCTATGGCAGACTGGAGAATCGCAGCCTGTCTGTCCTTTTCTCTTACATAATCATCAACATTCTGGATGGTCATAGTGGCTGAAATCGGCTCTCCATTTCTCTTTGCAATAATTGTGAAACCCGTCTTGCACCATATGAAGCTTCCATCATCCAGCCTTCTTAAATACACATATTCAATATGGTCTTTATCCCTTAACTCTTTCCTGACATTATCAGCAGATAACTGTTTCTTGATATTTTCTCTTTCTTTATTGTCTACCATATACCTTTCTGCATGTAATTCGATAGATTCTTTATAGCTTCCGTCCTGTCCGTCATTCTCCCTGTCAGGATAAACCATGCAAAAATAATCTTCTTCCAGATCTATGTAATAGATTTCCATATAAGCCTCAGCAGTGCTGAAAATGCTCTGTTCAAACATTCTGTTGCTGGTCAGGTCTGTCTCTGCCAGAATAATTGTGTCACTCTGATTATACCCATCATTAACAAGAACTGTTTCTCTTACCCATCTCGGTCTTCCCCTGAATCTGATTCTGTATTCATCCTCCTGGAATTTCATTCCTGAATCAATCTTCTTAAAGATTCTGTCCTGATTCAAGAAATATCTGAAACGTGTAACATCCAATTCATACATGAAGCTTTCCTTATACTCCATCCATTCCTTAAAGTCGCTGATTTTCCCATCTTCCACACCGACTTTATCTCTTACACATATTACAGTTTCATTAGTAAAATCTATCTGGTAGACTCTTGAATACTGGTTATTGTTAGAGAGAAGCAGGTCTATCCTGTTCTCCATTATATTATGGAGTTCATCCACCTTTCTTACTGAACTTACCCATACACTCTTGCCATTCTCATCAAAACTGTTTGTTCGTATATCCTGTATCCATACAGGTTTTCCCTCTTTATTCAGCACTCTGTATTCAGTCTTAATACGCTTTCCTTCAGGAAGATTCTCCACTTTCTTTATTGAGTTTGCAAACCATTCCCTGTCCGGCTCATATATAAGGTTAAGTACACTTCCTTGGGATCTCTCCATCATCTCTTCATAACTAAGTTCAAGCATATTTAATGCAAACTCACTTAGAAAATTAAGAGAACACCTGTCATCATAATATCCACTTACCACACCTACCGCAGTATTATCTGCCAGAAGCTCATTAACTTTATCCTCGGTCTCATCAGGCAGCTGTCTCTTCTCTCTCCCTGCAAAATCTATGTGTTCCCTGTAAAAGCATTCTTTCATAGCAATCTCCATTCCAGTGCAGCTTTATCACGCCGCATTTAAGATATAGCACAATAAAATACCTAATACAATATAATTAGAACCATAAAATATCGCAATTTTCGACATTTATCGACATTGTTTTTCAAGAATACTTGCCAGCTCATACAAGCTGCTTATCTGGTAATCAGGAACAATTTCTCCCTCAGGCTGGCTGTGTGACGGATTAAACCATATTGTCCTTATGCCGGCATTAATTCCACCAAGTATATCAGATGTCAGGCTGTCTCCAACAATGACAGCTGTTTGCCTGGAGAAGTCTGGAATTCTATCAAAACACTTATCGAAGAAATCTCTGGAAGGTTTATTTGCCCCCAGCTGTTCTGATATGAATATATCTTTGAAACACGGTGTTATAGATGCATCTGAAAGCCTGCCTGTCTGAACCCGGTATGTTCCATTTGATACAATATAGAGATTGTATCTTTCCTTCAGGCTGAACACAACTTCCTCTGCCCCATCAATATAGTAATGCCCTTCTGACAGAGATTTTTCATAAAAAGCAGCCGCCTGCACCGGGTCTGACTGTAATCCCGCCTCATCAAGGAATCTTCTAAATCTCTCAATCTTAAGCTTCTGTCTTGTAATTTCCCCTCTTTCAAGACATTTCCACATCTCCTGGTTAATTCTGCTGTAAAGCAGCACAAAAGACTCCTGACTGTCCAGCCCAAGGAAGTCAAGAGTCTTTAGCAGTGCAATGCGTTCCGCCTTTTTAAAATCAAATAAAGTTTCATCCAGATCAAATAATATATCCTTAACCATATGTACCCCAATTCTGTATATCTAAATATACACTGATATGATACACGAATTGCTCCGTTGCTATGCAGTTCCCGCAATTCTACATACATTATAATTATAATATTATTCGTTTCCAGACACAATAGCTTTAACTGTCATGATGATACAGTCCGTCTGCACCCAGTGTCCATATTTTAATATATTCATTTTCCTTAATATCAAATATTTCCCTGATACGCTGTTTTATACTGTCATCATATATTGGAGCTGCTATCTCCACACGGTGCTCCATATTTCTTGTCATAAAGTCTGCGGAGGCAATATATATCCTGTCTCTGTCCGGAGTACCGAATATATATATTCTTGAGTGTTCAAGAAATCTTCCCACAGCACTTTTAACTGTAATATTCTCAGTATAACCTGGAATTCCTGGAATAAGGCAGCATATTCCCCTGATGACCATCTCAATCTTCACACCTGCCTGGGAACACTCCACCAGTTTATCAATTATCTCTTTATCTGTAAGGGAGTTAATTTTAATACCGATATAACCTGGCTTGCCTTCCTCTACAGCCTTAATTTCATCATTCATGAACTGAATAATTTCACTTTTCAGGTATTTTGGTGCCACAAGCAGAGATGTGGTGTCCTCAATATATTCTTCAATGCACAGCTTTGAAAATGACTCCGCAGCCTCACTTCCAATACTTTTATTTGCTGTCATCAGCGAAAGGTCTGTATATTGTTTTGCTGTTTTCTCATTATAATTGCCGGTTCCAATCTGTGTAATATAATGTACGACGCCTCCATCCTGATATGTAATCAGACACAGCTTGGAATGTACCTTTGTGTGGTCTAAGCCGTATACAATGCGGCATCCTGCCTCTTCCAGCCTTCTTGACCATTCAATATTGTTCTCCTCATCAAATCTTGCCCTCAGTTCCACCAGAACCACTACTTCTTTTCCATTCTCTGCTGCATTAATCAGGGCTTCAATTATCTGTGAATTCTTAGCCACACGGTATAAGGTCATCTTAATTGAAACAACTCGCCTGTCCTGCCCGGCTTCATTGAGCAGCCTGATGAAAGGATTCATACTCTCATAAGGATAGTACAGCAATCTGTCCTTCTCCTCAATCTGTGAAATCATAGGCCGTCCACTGTCTACCCACTCAGGCACCTTGGCTATATGCCTCTCATAAAAAAGCTTTTTATTATTTCTCAATTTATCCTGTATCTCAAATACAAAAGATAAATCAAGAGGGGATTCGGAATAGTATATCTGCTCCTGTTTTAAGCCCAGCTCATGACACAGATTAATGACAATTTTCTCATCCATGACCCTTGTGTACTCCAGTTTTACAGGGCACAGCTTTCTTCTCTTTTTAATCAATTTCTCCATGGTATCACGGAAATCTGCATCATCATTATCTACAGCTTCATCAACGTCAATATCTGCATTTCTTATTATTCTGATAAGAGACTTGCTCTTAATCTGGTAATTCTCAAAAATCTGAGGCATGAAATGAAGTATAAGTTCCTCCACCAGCATAAACTTATTCTCATCTGAAGGGATTGGAACAAGCCGTGATAATACGCCATTGCTGCATGGAACAATTCCAACTTTTTCGCTGTTTCTTCTTCCAAGTAAGGCAACTGCATATATTTCTTTGTTTTTCATAAATGGAAATGGCTGCTTTTTTCCTACCACCTGTGGTGAAAGAAATGGCATGACTGAATCCTTAAAATATTTTTCCAGATACAACGCATCGTTATATTCAATATCGTTAAAATTAAGAAGCTGAACTCCATATTCCTGAAGCTTAACCATGAGATGCTTATATATATTATCTTTCTTTCTGGTAAGCTCCCTGGCTGATTTGAAAATATGTGTAAGCTGTTCCTTTGCTGTCATCTGAGTTTTATTATCAGTTTTATTGTCCGAAAATAACATCTGGTCATGAAGAGTTCCAACTCTTACCATAAAAAACTCATCAAGATTGCTCTGGAATATTGATGCAAATGTCAGTTTTTCGCACAAAGGTACATTTGCATCATCAGCCTCTAAAAGAACTCTTTCATTGAACTTAAGCCATGACAACTCTCTATTCTGGTAATAACCATTTATCTTCATCTTAATCTCCTTGTTCATTAATCTGTTGTTACATTAGTAATATTGTTTTACACATTCTGTCCAAGACATATTCCTAGATCCTCTGCCTGTCTTATAAGCTGACATTCAGGATTAACCAGTTTGGTTTTACCGCCAACTTCCTCCAGTGGAATAGTTGATATCTGGTCATTATCTACACACACCATAAGTCCGAATCGATTGTTAATAATCAGTCTGGCTGCTTCAACTCCCAGCCTTGTTGCAAGTACCCTGTCATAAGCAGTAGGTTCACCTCCACGCTGCACATGTCCCGGAACAGTAACTCTCACCTCCTGTCCTGTAATAGATGTTATCCTGCTGCCCAGCCTGAATGCGGGAGATGGGAAGCCGTCATCTTTCCATGTGGTCTTGCGCTGCTTCTTTGTCATTGCTGCCTCTTCTTTCGACAAAGCTCCTTCTGCCATCGCAATTATTGTAAATTTCTTTCCCTGTTCTGTTCTTTTAGTAATGGCATCTATTACCACATTAATATCATATGGAAGTTCAGGAATAAGGATAATGTCTGCTCCTCCTGCTATTCCCGCATGCAGGGTAAGCCATCCTGTTTTATGTCCCATCAGCTCCAGAATAAAGACTCTGCTATGGGAAGCTGCTGTTGTGTGAATCCTGTCAATAGCGTTAGTTGCAATCTCAACTGCGCTGTTAAATCCAAAACTAACACTTGTCCCCTCAAGGTCATTATCAATAGTCTTAGGAAGTGTAATTATATTAAGCCCATTCCTTCTCAGTAAATCTGCTGTTTTATGGGAGCCGTTTCCTCCAAGGATAACCAGACAGTCAAGATTCAGTTCCTTGTATGTATTAATCATGGATTCCAGTTTGTCGGAACCATCCTCTAAAGGCTCACTGATATATTTGTACTGTGTCCTGGATGTTCCAAGAATTGTTCCACCAATATTAAGGATTCCAGAGAAATCCCTCTCTGTCATGACTCTGAATTCTTTCTTCATAAGTCCTCTGTATCCATCGGTGAAACCATATATAACCACATCATCATAATAATGGTACAACGTCTTTGCCACTCCTCTTATAGCAGCATTAAGCGCCTGACAATCTCCTCCACTGGTGAGCATTCCCACATTTATCATAACCGCTTACCTCTCCTTTTAAATCAATCATTAAAAAATATTGCCAGGAACTTTATTTTTAGTATTTTTCCATGTATCAGGCTAATATTTATGGTAATGAGTATATCTGCTTAATGTAAAATCTACCTGTTAGTTAATGTAAAATCGATGTAAAAAATGAAAACAATGTAAAATAATTAATCTTATATGCTTGACAAATATTTATCAAAGTGTTATGTTGTTATTGTTAAATTTTTATCAATTAAACACACTAACTTTCAACTTTATTAATGGAGGTAAGGAAAATGACTGATGGAAAAAAAGATGACTTTATAGTTGATTCTGTGGAGGCTCTCGAAAAGAAGCTTTCCCAGATAAGAGAGGCGCAGGAGATATTTGCCACCTACACACAGGAACAGGTAGATAAGATATTCACTGCCGCTGCCATAGCTGCCAACCAGGCAAGAATTCCACTTGCAAAACAGGCTGTTGCAGAGACAGGAATGGGTATTGTGGAGGATAAGGTTATTAAGAACCATTATGCATCTGAATATATCTACAACACCTACAGAGACACTAAAACCTGCGGTATAATTGAGGAAGACAAAGCATATGGAATTAAAAAGATCGCAGAGCCTATTGGCGTTATTGCTGCTGTAATACCAACAACCAACCCTACTTCAACTGCCATATTTAAATCACTTCTGGCATTAAAGACCCGTAATGGTATTATCATCAGCCCTCATCCAAGGGCAAAGGCAAGCACCATTGCTGCGGCAAAGACAGTTCTGGACGCAGCTGTTAAAGCCGGAGCACCTGAGCATATTATTGGCTGGATTGATATTCCATCCCTTGACCTTACTAATATGGTTATGAAAGAAGCGGACATTATTCTGGCAACAGGTGGTCCTGGCATGGTAAAAGCAGCTTACTCATCTGGAAAACCAGCTCTGGGCGTTGGTCCTGGCAACACACCTGCCATTATTGACAGCTCTGCTGATATAACATTGGCCGTTAATTCCATAATTCACTCAAAGACATTTGATAATGGCATGATATGCGCATCTGAACAGTCTGTAATCGTTGACACTAAAGTATATAAACAGGTTAAAGATGAATTCACTGCCAGGGGATGTCATTTCCTCACTAAAACCGAGCTTGACAAAGTCCGCAAAACTATTATTATAAATGGCTCACTGAATGCAAAGATTGTTGGCCAGAGTGCTTACACAATCGGCAAACTTGCAGGTATCACTGTTCCTGAGAATACCAAGATTCTCATAGGAGAAGTTACCTCTGTTGACCTTTCAGAAGAATTTGCACATGAGAAACTCTCTCCTGTTCTTGCCATGTATAAGGCTAAAGATTTCGAAGATGCACTGGCTAAAGCAAAGCGCCTTATTGCTGATGGCGGATATGGACACACATCATCATTGTATATCAATGTAGGAACCGGACAGGACAAAATTGCCGTATTCCAGGAGGCTATGAAGACCTGCCGAATTCTTATTAACACACCTTCTTCACAGGGTGGTATCGGTGATATATACAACTTTGCCCTCACTCCTTCCCTTACCCTTGGATGTGGTTCATGGGGTGGTAATTCTGTTTCAGAAAATGTGGGTGTGAAGCACCTTTTGAACATTAAAACTGTTGCTGAAAGGAGAGAAAATATGCTTTGGTTCAGAGCACCTGAAAAGGTTTATTTTAAGAAAGGATGTCTCCCTGTTGCTCTTGATGAATTAAAGAATGTGTATGGCAAAAAGAAGGTATTCATTGTTACTGACCAGTTCCTGTACAAGAATGGCTACACAAAATGCGTAACAGATAAACTTGATGAAATGGGCATTGTCCACACTACATTTTATGATGTGGCACCAGACCCAACTTTAGGTTGTGCCAAAGAAGGTGCCAAGGCAATGGCGTCATTTGAGCCGGACTGCATTATTGCCATCGGTGGCGGTTCAGCTATGGATGCCGGTAAAATCATGTGGGTTATGTATGAACACCCTGAAGTTGATTTCATGGATATGGCTATGCGTTTCATGGATATCAGAAAGCGTATATATACATTCCCTAAGATGGGTGAAAAGGCATTCTTCATAGCAATTCCAACATCTTCAGGTACAGGTTCAGAGGTTACTCCATTTGCAGTTATCACAGATGAGAATACAGGAATCAAGTATCCTCTTGCAGATTATGAGCTTCTTCCTAAGATGGCGATTGTAGATGCAGACATGTGTATGGACCAGCCAAAAGGTTTAACTGCCGCATCTGGTATTGATGCCCTTACCCATGCACTTGAAGCCTATGCTTCTGTAATGGCAACTGAATTCACAGATGGCCTTGCATTAAAGGCTATGAAGAATATATTTGATTATCTCCCAGCAGCCTTCGAGAATGGTTCTCATGATGCTGTTGCCCGTGAAAAGATGGCTACCGCTTCTACCATGGCTGGTATGGCATTTGCCAATGCATTTCTTGGTGTATGTCACTCAATGGCTCACAAGCTTGGTGCTTTCCACCACCTGCCACACGGAGTTGCCAATGCCCTGCTTATAACAGATGTGATGAGATTCAATGCTTCAGAAGTACCTGCGAAGATGGGCACTTTCCCACAGTACAGCTATCCTCACTGCAAGGATAGATATGTTGAATGTGCCAACTTCCTTGGAATTCAGGGCAAGAATGATGACGAGAAGTTCGAGAACTTCATCAAAGCTATTGAAGATTTAAAGAAAAAAGTTGGTATTAAAAAGACTATTAAAGATTACGGCGTTGATGAGAAATATTTCCTTGATACCCTTGATGATATGATTGAAAAAGCCTTTGACGACCAGTGTACAGGTGCAAATCCAAGATATCCGCTGATGTCAGAGATTAAAGAAATGTATCTTAAGGCTTATTATGGCAAATAATTAGGAGGTTTACTATGAAAAAATGTATTAATAAAGGAGCTTTGAAATCAGTCTATGTGGATGGAGACAAGGTTTCCAAAGTATTTGCACTGTCCTACAACAAATCAGACGTATTATATGAAGCTTTAAACACTGCCAGAGTTGAGGATACAGGTCTTGATATCCCTAAACTGTTAAGTGTTTCTGTGGAATCCGGACAATGGGTTATTACCAGTGAATATGCCAAAGGCCAGACACTTGATGAGCTTATCAGGGAACACCCTGAGAATATCGACAGCTATGTGGAAGCAATGGTTGATTACCAGATTTCCTTCAACAAGAGAAGTAATCCATTACTGCTGCCATTAAAGGATAAAATCAAGCGCCAGATTAATAGTCTGGATGTGGATTCTAATATTAAGTATGAACTCGAAACAAGCCTTGAGGGCCTTCCAACCCACAACAAGCTCTGCCACGGCGATTATATTCCTGAAAATATTATTGTCCAGACAGACAAAAATAACAAGATAACAGGCATTACAGCCGTTGACTGGGTTCACGCAACACAGGGCAATGCAAGTGCAGATGTTGCCAATACTTATCTCACTTTAAAGCTTTCCAACGATTCTCTTGCAGACAAATATATTAAGCTGTTCTGTGAGAAAACAGGCACAGACATGAAATATGTCAACAAGTGGATGCCAATTGTTGCGGCTGCCAGACTTACACGTAAAAAAGCTGATGAAAAGGCTCTGCTGGAATCTATGATTGATATATGTGATTTCCAGTAAACATGCGATGATTGAGCAGGCTGACCCCTACCCGATTATGCAAAGCAACAGCGAAGAACTTTTGCTACAATAAGATGCCCGGGTCATGCGACCCGGGCACCATTTTTTTGCTAGTTATATGCTTATGCATACATTATTAACCGATTATCCCTCGATTGATATGCAATTTGTCTGTTCAACAGCCTTTTTATCCTTCTTAGGAACTGAAAGCTTAAGGATTCCGTCCTCAAACTTAGCCTTAATGTCTTCCTGGGTTACATCTTCACCAACATAGAAGCTTCTGCTCATTGAGCCGACATAACGCTCCCTGCGGATATATTTGCCATTCTCCTTGTTGTTCTCCTTATCAAGTCCCTTAGTTGCACTAATGGTAAGATATCCATTGTCAAGCTTAGCTGTGATTTCGTCTTTCTTAAATCCTGGCAGATCCACATCTACCTCATAACCTGAATCGGTTTCCCTTACATCAGTCTTCATAACCTTCTGTGCATTCTTTCCGTATAATGCCTTGTCAACATCTGGGAAACGAAAATCATCCATCCAGTCATCATTAAATAAACTCTCTCCAAAAATACTAGGTACTAACATAAGTCATCTCTCCTTTTCTTTTAAAAAATAACTTTCCTTGTTTCTTTGGAACCAGGATGTTCTGGGAATACTGAACTTATTTTGGTCTATTCGTTTAGTTCCTTTCCTTCGTTCTTGACTATGTTATATACCTAATTATTAGCCAAGTCAAGTGTTGAGTGCTAAAAACATTATTAACAATTTATAAACTATTCTTTAATTCTGTGGCACAAATAGCAGTAAAATCAAGCGGAATCCGGGATACGAACCACTCCTAATTCCTAGCGGTGCCTGAATGCTCTGGTAATTGATAAATCCGCTACTATTTATCTGCCACTTCTTCTAAAGCCTTAAAATCGCAACAAAACTTAATCACTTTTCCGGTTGCCATCTGCTTATCATACAACTTGTTAGCTTTTCCTATAACTTCATCAATTACCTTCAAGCAAAAGGAATATTCCTTATTTAGCAAATCCTTATATTTCTTGACATCATCGGCATCTTTGTCCTCAGGATTAATATTCACTCTACTATAAACACCATCCACAATTGGAATCATTTTCTTAATATCCAGAACAGAAAGAATATGCTTTACATTATCCTCTCCCATTGCCACCCATATGTCATCTCGACCCATATTGGACCTCTTTGCAGTCTCATAAATCAGATAACATTCTTTATTTACATTTTTCCAAGACTTATGCTTTTCTTTAGCAGAAGATAAAGGAATAACATACTTCCTGTCATTTTTGTTTAATAAAATTCCTATGTACGGCTTGTTCTCATATCCGCTTGATTTATAATATACCTCTGAGCATGCATCATGCAGCTTTTTGAGGTAGCTCTGGTCAATGTTAATAAAAGTTAACTTTCCCTCTAATGTAAACATAATACTGCTCCTTTGTATTTTAGACTAAAAAATGTGGGAAGACTAAGCTTCCCACTCGTTAATGTTCATCTCTTTACGGATTGATTACCGAAGGTTAATGGAGACCTTCTTTAATTTTCATCTCTTCTATAGTTCAAGACCATAAGGTTAATGGAGACCTCTCTGTAATTATAATATGACAATTAACAGGCTGTGTCAACTGCAATATTATATACTCTATTTTTGTCAAAATTTATGAATTTACCCAACATACTTCAATAAATTTCCTTTTCAATCCTTATTTCATGACTTGATGGTTCTCTAACTGCCTGATAGAATTCAAAATCAGTTCTTCCTGTAATTGCGCATAATTCATTAATTATTGACCTAATCTTATTTTTTTGAGTATCTTTCACACTACATCCCCATATAATACCCCGAAGTTCATCAAAATCATATTTTATTTTTCGTTCAGATGGCTCATATTCATAATCTACCAACATTGAATTTTCAAGTATTATTCTCTCCTCCTCAAGTCCTTTCCAATCTTTACCTTTATATCCAACTATTTTTTGAAACAATTCCCAATACTCTCTATGCCACCGAAGCCAATCTGGACTATTATCATGTTTTATATAATATGTGCTTGCATTCCCCTTGCTATCGTGAAACCATTCATCCACCATCTTCCCCGGCAGATTACCAAGCGTTTCAAAAAAATTAATTTCTGGATGTTCTGCAGAATATTCCACATTATGCAATGGCTCTATATAATTGTTATAGATTCTTCCTTTACTTCTGGAATATTCATGACACATTTTAAATCGAAGTCCTCTTCCTAATGCACCATGATGCGTACGATAAATCAAACACACACCTTTGTTGGAGTCACCATATTGTGCCCAATTTCTCGTATTAGTACAATTCTTGCAAAAACTAGCAATATACCACTTTGGAAATACCATCTCCTCAAGCTTCGTAAAATCAACTACCTCTTTTTCTTTCAATGTAAATACACTAACACCATTTATTCTTCCTACAATCTCAATGACGCTATTGTGTAAAAGATTCAAATAAAGTCGCAGTTCGTCGCTTCCCACTTTATGCTCTTTATTCATTGCTAGATTTTTTATCAGTTTAACTATTGGTTTATCTAATTTATGTTTAATTTTAATCTCAAAAAGCAAATATCCTATGAAGATGTTTTGCCGTAAATAAAATATATAATTTTCTGTACATTCCTGAATAACGTAACAACTCCAAAAATATAAGCCATAATTTGCTTTGGATATTTTTGTTCCTTATCCATCATTTATCTTTATTAAAATACATTTTTATAACTACTACTTCACTTTACCCTTGAAATTACCCCAAGGTCCATCTCATGTACTGTATCACACAACACTTCTATATCCTCAGCACTATGGTTTGCCATAATAATCGTTTTTCCCTGGTCGGCAAATGAACGGAACAGTTCCCTCATCTCCCCAACTCCATGTTTATCAAGTCCGTTCATGGGCTCGTCAAGAAGTAGAATCTCAGGGTCTTCCATTATTGCCTGGGCTAGTCCAAGCCGCTGTCTCATTCCAAGTGAATATTTTCCCACATGTTTTTTGCTGTCAGGGTCAAGTCCGACCAGCTGAATGGTCTGTCTTATCTTTTCTTTTGATATCTTCTTATTAATTTTCGCAAGAAACTTTAAATTATTATATCCGCTGTAATTATACAGAAATCCTGGTTCCTCAATAATTACTCCCAGCTTCTTTGTGGTTTCATTTCCTTGTCCAACCTGAATTCCGTCAATATATATTTCTCCCTGGGTTACAGGAACAAGACCACATATACACTTTAGAAGCATTGTTTTACCGGAGCCATTTCTTCCAATTAATCCATGTATCTTTCCTTTCTCAAAAGATGCTGACACATCATTAAGAACTACTGCCTGTCCGAATTTCTTGGTTACATTCCTGACTTCGATTATTCCACTGCCAGAAGCAGTGTTCTTCATATAATTACTGTCTTCAGCAATGTTTGCTTTTTCATATTTGCTGATATCTTCCTGCATATCGCACCCCTTCATTTACCTTTCTTTTCTTACAACAATTTCCTGTTTTTCGCATATACTCAGTGAAATAATAATGCACACAATAATTGTTACAATATAGAATGTCAGTATGAATTCTATACGTGGCAAAATAGTATATCCGCCTACATCTACATTGTTAAGTGAATTCCAGCTAACCGGTGAAAATTTTACTAATGAGGCGTACCCATCAACCAGTGCAGTCATAATTATTAATACTGAAGCTGCCACACTTCCTGCCACTGTAGATTTGCTCAGGACATTTACCACATATATTATCATTCCAAGAAATACAAAGCTCAAAAACATAAGCAGAAACGAGAAGAACATTGCCTGAGCAGGCGTATAATACTTAATCACCAAGCCAATTACCTGAACAGTGTTGTAATTCAGGCCAAGTTTCTGCAGTGCATTAGTAGTTCCTGCTGTCCCAAGAACCTCTCCCCACTTTTGATTCCATGCGATATGGTTAATGTTAACAATAATAGTAGACAACAGCAGCACTGCTGCATATACAAATGATGTAAAGAATATATACAACATCTGTCCAGCACACCACACCTTTCTCTTCGTCCTTACCATTACATACACCTGATTGGCATCTATGAATGGTGCGTCACAGAATAAAAAAATAAGTGGCAGCATGAATGCTATCTTCATGTATCTGTATGAAAAAAGAAATGGGAAAATCCATGGGCTGCACTTCATACCCATGGAATCGCTTAATTCTCCTATTCCACTGGTATAGAGGATTACGCACATTATGGCAAATACCATCACCATCTTAATTCTGTTATTAGAACCCCATTTACGTACATTCTGTTCTTCTGTCAAGTAAGGACTAAAAAAAATTTAACTTTTTTTGTTTCCCGCACAAGCCCGGTCATCAACCACACTTGTGCATTGTCTTTGTGTCGAAAAAGCCGCTTTCAAACTTCCAGCATATTTCTATTCTATTATCAGAATAAACTTTCACTTTGTCAATCAGCTTCTCCTTTATTTCCTCTGTAAGCTCCATCTGATCAGCAAAGCATCGTAACTGGCTGATATTCTTTTCTGCCTGCTGGTCATTCTCTTGCTGAATGCTCTGCCTGCTTTGAAGCTCTTTTAACCTTTTCTCCAGTCGGGCTGTTTCTTCATCGTACTTCTTCTTTTCAACAAGAAAATCCTCTCTGGATAATTTACCGTCTGTGTACTGTTCATAAAGCGGCATCCATGTCTTTTTCATGGTTGCTATCGTCTTTGTCAGAGTTTTTATCTCAGCAGCTTCGGAATAAGGAATCGTCTTGTTTCTTGCACTTTTGGACAGTTCCGTTTCTTTTACCAACAACTGTATCTGTTGTTTTAGTACCGATAAAACAACCGCATCTGCCTCGTTTCGGTCAATAACTGCCTTCCTGCATTTACACTCTTTAACCAGATACCTCTGATTACAGCGAAGTATGGGGGTTCCATCACTCTGCATTTTTCGACCACAATATCCGCAACTATAAATATTCCTGCCTTTCTTCCCGCTTTGTCTGAACTCTATTTGCTTCAACATTGAATTTGCTTTTACATAAAGCTCATACGATACGATTGGTTCATGGGTATCTTCCACTCTCACCCAATCTGAAGCCGGCGTTTTGATACGCTTTCCTCTGACAGTTAGAGCAGTGGTTTTCAACGAAACCATTGTTCCGGTGTACCGTTCATCTTTTATCATGTGACGGATTCTATCGTCTGTCCAATAGCATTTGGCTCCATATCTGCTCCATTCCTTTTGATACCCCTGCATATTCTGAAACTCTGACGGAGCAGGTACGCCCCTCTCATTTAACAGCTTTGCAACCTTAAGAGGCGAGAAGCCGGAAGCTACCAACTCAAAGATTTCCTTGACAATCGTACCTGTTTCCTCATGGATTACCAACTGATGAACATTATCCTCTGCTTTCCTATATCCATACATGGCACAATGGGCATTATATTCACCCTTTTCAGCCATCCGCCTCCAAGCAATCTTCTGTTTCTTGGAAAACTCTCTGCTGTAAAAGTCATAAATCATATTTTTGAATGCTACGTCCAGACCTCCTGTTGTACCCTCAAAGTCTTTACTGTCATAGTTATCATTCACGGATATGAACCTTACACCGAGGAACGGGAAATACTGTTCCAGATAATCCCCCAGCTCCACATAATTTCTGCCGAACCGGGAAAAGTCCTTTACAATAATACAATTTACTTTTCCTGCCTTTGCAAGCTCTATCAGTTCTGTAAACTCCGGTCTGCTGTCGAAATGAACACCCGAATATCCATCATCACATTTCTCAATGACTTTGCAATCTGCAAATTCCTCATGATTCTTTATGAAGTCCCATAGCAATGCTCTCTGATTGGTAATACTGTTGCTCTCTGCCTTATCAGAACGAAGGGATACATCACGATCCTCCTGTGATAAGCGGATATACAAAGCAATTACATATTCGCTGCCATAGATAACTTTGTTCTCACCCTGCATATCTCGTCCCTCCTTTCCTTAACCACCTGAGTCAACTCCTCAAGCTCGTCTTTGAAACGGAAACATATCTCTAACCTCTCATCACTATACACAAGTACCTTACTGATAAAAGATTGGATAATGTCCTCTGTTAAGTTGTCAAAGTTCTTGTACTTTTCCACCAATGACTCCAGCTTACTGGTTTCCTTGCAGCCTTTCTCATATCGTCTTTGCATTTCCTGCAATTCAGCAATTTTCTGTTTCTCAGCCTCAGCTTCCTTCAGATATTTTTCTTTTGCATACAGATAATCACTTTCACTAAGTATTCCGTCTGCATAATCATTGTAAAGGGAGCCTGCTCTGTTCTCCGCCCTGTTTTTTCTCTTGCAAGCCTCAAGGATTTCCCTCTGATAACCTTCATTGATCTGTCTTGCCTGCTGGGTGCGGTTTAACTGTTCAAGAGCCTTTTTACTGTCTAAGAACAACTTAATGTGAAGGCGGATAGCTTCCTCTACTGCCTGTTCGACATCCTTTTTGTTCAGACGTTTTCTGGTGCAGCCTTTTTCTTTCAATGTTTGATAGGTCTGGCAGATGTATTTGTAATAAACCCTCGGTGGATTGAGCTTTACTCCGCTTCTATCCCGCCAAAGAGACATATTCTTGCCGCAATCTGCACAAACCAGAACTCCTTTTAACAAATTCGGCTCTTTGGAAATACTGTCATGCTTACCGTAATTGCTATGGAATTTCTCTCTGAACTGCTGTCGCTGTTCATTGATTTTCTCGAAAACTTCTCTTTCAACAATCGCCTCATGAGTATTTTTTACATAAATCCTTTCTTCCGCAGGCATTACGGTTGGTTTCATACCCTTGTATAATGCAGTTCTTACAATACCCTGTTCCATATCTCCGATATACACCGGATTTTCCAAAACCCTTGCCAATGTGCTGACCGTCCATAAGCCTGACTTTGAGCGTTCTGATTTAACCCAGCCTTTCAGATACTTATATCTGGTCGGACATGGGATACCATAGTCATTTAACCGCCTGACAATGGTTGTAAGACTTTCACCATCCGCTCTCCAATGAAAAATATTCCATACAATCTCCCTTACATCTTCATCCACAATCAGCTTGTTATGATCTGCCGGGGATTTCATATATCCATACGGAGCTGACATTCCGATAAATTTCCCCTGCTTTTGCTTAATGAGAAATGCGGAACTGACCTTTCGGGAAAGGTCTTTTGCATAAATATCGTTAATCAGGTTCTTTAACGGAACAATCAAGCCATCTTCCGTAAGGTTTGGACAACTGCTGTCATAGCCGTCAGTAATGGCAATAAACCGTACTCCAAAGAATGGGAATATCTTTTCAAGATAATCTCCTGCTTCCAGATAATTTCTGCCAAGCCGGGATAAATCTTTTACAATAATACAATCAATTTTTCCGGCTCGCATATCTGCAATCATACGGTTAAAATCAGGTCTGTCGAACTTTGTTCCGGTAACACCGTCATCATAATACTCACCAACCACTTGAAGATATGGTTTGTCCTTTACATACTCCCTCAGAAGATAAAGCTGGTTTTCAATGGTTGTTCCCTCAGCCCTGCAATGTTCATCCGCAGACAATCTGGCATATAAGGCTGTACAAAATACTTTGCTGTCCGGTGTGGAAACCGGAGCCTGTGCCTGTGAAATGGTGGTCTGTTTTCTACTCTTTCTAGCCATTTACACCACCATCCCTTCCACATAGTTTTTGCAGGCAGGATTTGCAAATGCAATTAAGCTGCTTTGCCTCTCTGTTTCCTCCTGAAAGTTAAAAACAACCTCAATTCTGTCTTTGTCATATACCCGAACCTGCTTAACAAGAGCAATGACCGCCGCCCTGTCCAGTTCTGTGATATTTTCAAATCTCTTGAAAGCTTTTATCCATTCCTGTCTGCTTCCTTTGTTATTTTTCAGCAGTTCTACTTCATGCTGATAGGAACTGATTGCTCTTTCAGAAATGGCAACCTGATAACTGTACTCCTCTTTCATCTGTACATATTCCTGTTTTGTTAAAATACCGTCTTTGAAATCTTCGTACAGATTCAACTTTCTAGCCTCAATTTTGGCTTTATTCTCCTTTTCCCTCCTTATCCGTTCCTCGTATTTCTCAATTCCTGCCTGCTTCCATTGCAGCTCATCAATCATTTTCAAGGCATTCTTCACACCAAGCATTTCTTTTACATGAAGCTGGATGGCTTTCAATACCGCATCCATCAATTCGGCTTCGCTGATCCGGTGCGGGGAACATTGATTTTTATTCTTTTTGTTGGTCGAGCAGACATAATAAACATACTGCTTACCATTTGCCGGAACCGTCTTACGCACCATGCTGTCAAGACAATCCCCACAGACCAGAACACCGGATAAAGGATAAACCTTGTTCTCTCCGGGAGAGCATCTGGTGTCCAGTTTCAACAATTCCTGCACTAAGTCAAAATCCCGTCTGTTAATAACAGCCTCATGATTATCCTCAATGCGAACCCATTGATTTTCGGGTTTCGTCACTCTTGTCTTTACCTTATAGTTAGGTGTTGTCTGTCTGCCCTGTATCAGAACCCCCGTATAAATCTCATTTTTCAGAATACGGGTAACAGAAACATAATTCCATTTTGGTGCCTCCCCCATATCAAAGGAAGTTTTCAAATGTATCCCGATACTGTTCTTGTAAGCAAGTGGAGCTAAAACTCCGTTTTCGTTCAGAATATCCGCTATGGTCTGCTGGCTCATGCCAAGCAGCTTCATTCTGAAAATGTCCTTTACAACCTCGGCTGCATATTCGTCTACAACGATTTTATTCTTATTTTCAAAGGACTTCTGATAACCATATGTGACAAACGCACCGATGTAATCTCCCCTTTTTCTTTTTACTTCCAGATTACTTCTAATCTTGATGGAAATATCCCTGCTGTACGCATCATTTATCAGGTTCTTGAAAGGGACAATCATTTCAGTACCGTTATTGTTCTCCAGACTGTCAAAACAGTCCGTAACTGCAATGAAACGAACTCCCATCATCGGGAAAATCTTTTCAATATACCTTCCTGCCTCGATATAATTTCTGCCGAAACGTGACAAGTCCTTTACAATGACACAATCAACCTCGCCAGCCTTTATATCCTCTAACATCTGTTGGAAACTCGGACGATCAAAGTTTACACCGCTGTATCCATCATCCACTCTTATCGAATGAATATGGATTTCCGGGTGCTTACCCACAAAGTCCATGATTAAATCTTTTTGATTTGAGATACTGTTGCTTTCCAGTCTGCTACCTTCAGCAACATCGCCATCTTCCTTTGATAATCGTAAGTAGATGGCTGCATGAAAAATTTTAGAAGTGTTCGCCTTCATCCTGCATCGCTCCATTCTTATGATTTTCAAATTAAGATTGCCCTATCTTAATAACCTAAGAATCAGAGGTCTGCACTGATGTCAGCCCTATTTTTTATGATTCCTAGATTAACATAATATTCGGGAAATTTCCACCCCTTTTTTTAATAAATCAGACCGCAAGGACTAACTCCTGAAAACGCTCCGTAAGGGTAGAACCTTCTGAATAGCTTGATTTCACAATCATTTTTCCCACTTTAAAGCAGTATGGATTTTTTACCTGACGGATAAATTCCTCTGCCCTTTTCTCTCCTTCCAGATTTTCGTCTATATGAATTTGAGTTATATCCACAAGGCTCTCCGGGTTTACTGTTCTAATATCAACTGCTCTCATTTCGTCTAAGTTAAGTAGTGACACTTTATAAGCCTCCTAATATATAAATTCATGGCAGCTTAAAACTGCTATGTAAAGGCCGGACAAACTGCCCGGCTTTAATACGTCTTATCTTTTATCTGCTATACTTATCAAACACCCCCACCTGTACCTGCACCGCTTCGGTGATCCTTGCAAGGGTTTCCTCGTCAACCTTTCCCATGTTCTCAATAATCCTGCCATAATCAAGGGCAGTCACCTGTTCACAGAGGGCTATGCTATGCTGTTCCAATCCCTCTGCCCGGTATGCCGATACGAATACATGAGTGGGAAGGTTTTTCTTTTTAAAGATTTTGGTGGAGAGAGGGACTACCGTGATTACGGTACTGTGCTTGTTTGCCATGTTATTGCTGACAACAACCACAGGTCGCATACCTCCCTGCATACTTCCCTGATACTGACCACCCAAATCCGCATAAAGTATGTCTCCTCGTCTGATCTTCATCAGCAGCCAATGCCTCCGTCCCATATCGGAATAATATTGTCAGGGGCCGGCTTTACATCCTTGTATTCATAATAATCCATTGTGGATAATTCAAGGAACCCGACACCAATCTTAGCGGCATCCTTCATAAGCTCCTCCATATCGGATACATCTTCCGTTAAATCTGTCAGCTTGTCTACCGCCACCATGTCATACTGTCCGGTCATCAAAAAGGAAATCAAAAGATTGACTGCATCACGGTCAACATCCCTGTCCGGTCCTTTGCAAATGACCACATCATGTCCTAAGATAATTCCATGCGAGAGACACTTCTCTCTGGTCTTGGCAACCTTTTTACGGATGTTCTTCTCCGATTTGTTGGAGTTCATAAATAAAATAGCCGAAGGAAGATTCTCCCCGGCTGTACCTAACATAATTCCTATCTTGCACATATCTTTGTACCTGCTCTTTCTTAGATTATTACAGAAAGATATGCCGGCTACTATCTCCTGAGATAAGAATGCGGTGCACCCGTCCCCTTATCTCAAAAGATAACTTCTTAAATAATCTATCCTTCAAGCAGCACAAACTTCTTTATTTCAGAGAACAGCGGCACAAGACCGCCATTCTCCAAAATCTGCCTCTTAGCAGAATCCCCGAACCGGGTAACATACACTGGGACGGCTTCATCCCACACTGCACCTCCGTCATGCCCAACCAGACGAAATCCACAGGCAGCCACTCCCGAAAAATGCTTTTTGCTGAAATTCCGGTGCCGTTTTACCTCATTATCTCTGACTGCCATGCCAGTAGGCACAATCCTCTGCTCCATACCTTCACGGGCAACAATGAAATCCTTGCAGGTACATCTTCGCACGAAATGGGATTCTGCCACCCCTTTATCCCTGCAATAAGCATAGACAGATAAAAAGGCGAAAATAAAATCAGGTGTATGCGTGTCCTATTTAGTTTTTCATAGTTCAAGGCTCATGTGAGCCTGTAACTATGATAGGACAAAACACCTGATTTTTTTACGACACAGATTGGCGAGTAGGACGGTGTAATCTGGTAATTTTATGTAAAGCCCAGTTCATGTACGATATATCATTGATAGATAAAATGAAAACAAAGGAGATTCCACTATGAGCGATTTACAGATACTTATTGATAACTACTTAGAGTATTGTTATATTCAGAAAATATTGGGGCATAGTTTTATAAATATCACAGAAATCTATACCTATGTTGCCATGTCAAAATGAAAAGACATTCTTACAGCAAAATATATCAGAAAAGATTTTATTATTCGATAAAAGGCAAGCAAGATAAATGACTACATCATTTATCTTGCCTATTTTACACTCTTTTTATTGATTGATAATCGCTTATTATCTGTCAGTATGAAATTGGCATATTTTTTGATAATAATTATCTCATATATAAAACGGGGAATAGAAATGAAAGGAAAATTAATCATTCTATTTGGTATAGATGGAAGCGGAAAATCTACCATTTTAAACATGTTAAAAAGTAGTGGGTTAAATAACACAATATGTACGTCATGTTTGACAAATGCTATATTCGAAGAAGAATTATATCGTGCTGAAAGAATTCTAAACTTTTCACGGGCTGACGTCTTTTCTCATGAATTTAAACATGTACTTCATATTGGTAGTGTGATCTATAATGTGTTTAATGAAGTTTTGCCGCTTTTAAATAGCGGAACCAATGTAATTCTTGATAGATATACCATATGCATTAAATTGTTTACAGACATTTTTCTTACGCCATCATGTAATTGCTTGTCAAAGGCTTTAGAATGCCTACCTACTCCAGATTTAGGAATTTATTTTGATACAAGCGTTAACACTGCACTTCAAAGAATAAAAGAAAGAAGTAATAGAACTGGAATATTACCACATTACAGTGAAAGTAAAGAGGCTTTGATAATGAAAAAAAGAGGATACGAAGCAATGATTCCTAATGAAAATTACACTATTTTAAAAATAAATGCCAATCAAAATATTGATATGGTATATTCTTCAGTAGCCAAAATATTAGGCGATATATGTATTTCTCCCGAAAATACCATATAGTATTTAATTACTTTTTTACATACTAAAGGAATAATTAGTAATATGAATAATCAAATGCTCTTTTTTGATGTAGATGGAACATTGTTAGATTCGAACGGAATTCTATCTCCAATAACAATAAAACTTATACAAGAGTGCAAACATAATGGTTATTTTATAGGTCTTATTACCGCACGATCTAGATCAAAGAAGAACCTTCAGCTTTTTAAACAACTGCCATATGATTTTATAGCTTTTTATAATGGTGCGCAAATCTATGTTGGAAATCATCTAATAGATAATAATATTTTGCCATTTAAGCAAACTGTTATGATGTTACAAACACTAAATAATGACTTCCCAGGGACATTAATGGATGTTCATCTAGAACCGTGGAACTTTTCAAATGTCTGTGGGGGTATTCGACATATGGAAACGAGCGAAAAAAAAGCATGTACTCTGAATGATTTGCCGGAATTGGATATTCAGCGTATTAGAATTGAATCAGGAATATTGAAGAATATTCCATTGCAAGATTATATTACATGTGAAAGTTCATTCTATTATACCAGATATAATGATGCAATAATAGTTCACAAAAATGCAAATAAAGGCTACGTTGTTAAAAAAGCATCGGAATATTTTAACATTCCTTTAAAGCAAATGGTGGCTTTTGGTGATGATGTAACTGACATTGATATGGTAAAAAATGTTGGTATTGGCGTGGCGATGGGCAATGCGATTCCTGAACTTAAAGAAAGTACCAGTTATGTCACAGAAACAAATGATAAAAATGGTGTTGCAACATGGATTGCCAAGTATATATTGCAATAAAAAATACCAATGAAACTCTTGAGGTAAACGATATGAAAAATTTTTCGGATAAGTTATTTATATCTTTTTCAGCTAAAGATCGCTATGATATTGTACAACCCATAGTCTACCACTTGAAAAACTATGGGATTAATATTTGGTATGATAGATATGAAATGGTCATGGGGGACAATAGATTTAAAAAAAATATTGACGAAGGAGCAGGAAAATGTGGATATGCACTAATTATTTTATCCCCAAATACCGCTGATTCTTTGTGTGCGGCAGAAGAAATAAAAATACTTGAATCCAGATACCATAAAAAAGAAATAGTTATTTTCCCGGTATTATATGAATTAAATCCTCGTGACATTCCTTCTCAATTTGCATGGGTTAAAGAATTGATTTTTAAAGAAGTTGATCGCTCCACTGGCACTTTGGAAATATGTAATCATATTGCATGTAAAATCACACAAAATATGTTGCAAAATTGCAACTATAAATCCATCGCTGAAGTAATAAATGGCAGTCCCCAACTTCCAAAAGCAATAGAAATATTATTACATAAATATATTAGAATTGATGCTGCAAATCTTAATAGCAGGGTCACGTTACTTTATACCCTGTATATTATTATTGTGGAATCCGATAATTTTCCAAAATCATTAAGCCAAGTGCCTATAAAGGTGTTCGAAAGGTTATTTGAAGAAACACTTCTCAATCTAAAAATCGACTATAGAGAATTATGGTTATTGGAAAACTGTTTGTGCCTGCTAATTGAAGTTTATATTAAATCCTGTACAGAATCTAATATATAAACAATTATTTCTGCAAGTTTATTTGTATCACATTCAGAAGTAAGTGAAGCAATGTTTTTCTCCAAATATGGAAACTGAGTTATGTTATTTTTAATGTAATTCCATATTACCTCTGATCTCATCCCCGGGTATGCTACAGGTATAATGGTCTTATGGTTATCCATTGCAATTTCAAATTCTTCTTGAACTCCGCTATTAGGATTAGGTGATTGTTGATTATAGTCTCCAAAAACAAATATTGCCGAACCACAACCGCCAATAACTTCCTCTCGTAATTTTTTCTTGTCTTCCAATGATTTTTCTCCCATACCAACAAAAGGTCTAACAATGATGTATTTTTCCTTATCTTTAATTCCTTTCTTGGCAAGATATTCATTGGCATATCCAATAATGTGTGTTCCGAAATGTCTACCTATTCCGTTTACAATACGATAATCGTTAGATAAAAGTTGTGTTGTTATGCTTCTCGATAAATTGTGTGAATATTCTTCAATATTTTGCTCGAATGAACGAAAAGCTCCTGAAATAAAAACCTTTTTACTACGAATTTTTTGGTTTAATTCATTCAGCACAAAATATATATCCGTATATTCATTTACAAGTAAAACACGAATATGATATCTGCGCTCTAAATCATCTATAAAATAATTAAAGTATGGGTTTGAATTATCATTCTTCATTATTGTATAATGATAAGGAGCCGCATCCCCAAGATATCTAGTAATTTCACTTAGACAATCCATAACCAAATTATCTGTAAAACTATACCCTATAAACAAAAACGTACTGGAAATCAATTCTCTTTTAAGAAACATAAGCATCATGCGATGACTCTCAGAATACTCTTCATAATCTTTTTGAGTAGCAACAATACCTTCGGGATTTGATATATCACCATTCATTTTGTAAATATTAATTCTTTTGTTGAGCTCTACATTGGATAAGTCTGCATCTCTAAATACTTTATTAATAAGAATATTGCGACTACTATAGTTGAGTTCTAAAACATTGTCAAAATTTGTTGTCCATATATTTGTAAAACCAATATCAATAAGTTCATTAATTAAGGGACTATAAAAGTCATTTTTATTTATAATCTCGTTAATACGTTTTTTTAGTTCAGCTTGTCCAAATTTATTAGAATAATATTGTGCAACTCTATAATAATTTATAGATTCTTCCAAAGGTGTTCCTAATTCTTTTGCAAGCGGTTTAAATAAATTGTACCATGATGGATATCCTGCATTAGCAGATGCACCTGCTCCAACAAAAAGTGAAATTCTTTCATCAAGAGCTTGACGCGTAAATTGATTAAGAAATTGTTCTTTATTTAATGGCATAGCATTTTCAATCCTTTGTACGATATTTTATGCAATTCATTAAGCCTTTAATATAAACTAAAGGATAATAAGCGATTATCAATCAATTTATTATACCACACATCCCCCCAAAAATCATCATATTCTACAAATTTCGTCAGCATTTCGTCACTCCCCATTCAACAACACACCCATATTCGATACCACAGCATCCAGTACCCGGCATATGTACTCTTTCTCCCTGTCTGATTTCCCTGACATATACTTTTCCATGTCATCTCTACAGGCACTCTCATATCCAAACAGCAAATAATCCGTACTCACTTCGAGAATCTGTGCCAGTTCCATCAGCTTATCCACAGAGCAGGAAGTTTCCCCGCTCTCAATCCTCTGCAACTGACGTTCACTGGAATAGTCCAGTTTCTCCGCCAACCTGCTTTGTGTCATCCCATTACGGAGCCTGATTGCCTTAATCCGCTCACCAACAGCTTTCTTGTCATAATACTGCATTGATTACTCTTTCTGACGTCTTATATATTGCTTAAGCTGTAAGTATTGTACCGCAGGCTCAACAACAATCAGAGTGACTGCACCCACTATTTTAAATGGAACATCGTACACCTTTTCCGCACATGTTTTTGCATATTTTTGATAAAATAAAAAAACAACCCTGCGGGCATAGAAAAAACTCGCAAGGTCATTCTAATGTTGTATGATAGTAATAGAGATTAAGGAAGGAATTTTATAAAACCATGAACCCAGAGAAAAAACAAAAGATTGAAAAAAATCTGAAGATTATCGCAAAAAGAGAAGGCATCACGCCGGAGGAAGTCAAATCCGAAATTGGGCGGGCTGTTTCCTATGCCATGAAAAGCAGCGATCCGAAAGTACAGCACTTCTGGAATAGCTTTCCATGTGAAGGGGACAGTCCAACTGTAGAGGAAGTCATCGCTTATCTTGCCGAAAAACTGTCAAAAGAGATATAGTAATGTGGCAGGACACTATTTACTCAAATAGTTATCCTGCCCCTTCAGAAGCTGCTCCACCATATGCAGAGCGAACTCTATTTCTCTTTCGTTGCACCGATTCATCATAAAAATAAAACGCTCTATGTACTGTTCCGGCTGTTCCCGGCTCATTAGAGCAAGCGGTGAAGTCTCCAATGCCTGCACTATGTTCAAATAAGTGTCAAGGCTCATTGCCCTCCTGCCGTTTTCTATACTTTTGACAGTATCTATGGATACATCTGCCCGCTCCGCAAGCTTTGCCTGCGTCAGGGATAACCTTTTCCGTTCCCTCCTGATGTTACCGGCTATTATTTCGTACAAGTTTTCTCCGTTACGCATAGCCCGCCCTTTCTGACTTTAGCAGTATATCAGAAAATACCATTAAGTTTGGCAAACTGTAACAGTAGGTCGGTTAAATGTAACGCTTTGTTAAAATTTCCCCAATTACCATAAATACAGCCACCAAAATCAGGCTGCCGTATCCGGCATAAAAATATTCTATTTTGCCCAAGCAGAACAGGAATGCAAGAATACAGACCTGCAATGCAACAATGCAGTGGCTCACTCTCCTGTAAAATCTTCTTTCCTCATCATCCAGCGGCTTATTGATGCTCTCCACCGGACTTAATATCAGTATCGTCACAACCGCCATGATACCGATTATAATAAGCACTGGTTTGTTTACTATTCCCATTATCCACTCACTGGTATAGATTGGAATCAAGAGGATTGCCATTGACAGGCAGAAACACCCTGCTTTGCTTTTACAATGCACGCCTCCGCTGAAGCTCCGAAGTGTGCCGTAAAAGAACAGGAAGACCAGAACAACGCCCAGTCTCCCCGTTATAATGCCAAATATCACGGAAGCCAGAAGATTTCCGGCAACAGTTATAGCATTTTCAATCCCATACTGATATAAAGGAGCATCCTCCTTTGGTACAATCCCGTTATGAACTAATTTTTCACTTATCTTTTCCGCAAATTCAGTAATCAGCTTCATAACGCCATCCTCTAAAATTTACGGAGTTTTTTCGCATTGTCCGGTAATCTGTCCTGTCCGAGAATGAACCAGCAGCATGTGCTTACATTCGCTGCTGTTACCATAAGTGCCATTGCAGCCACACCGGATAACACTCCCCTACTGATTTTATTCATTGCTTTTCTTATATTTGGCATAATGTGATACCCTCCCTTTGATTTTATAGACACAGTATATCATCCCAAAAAGGAAAAGCAGGCAAAGTGTAATGGATTGCTGATTAAGTGTAATACTTTGTCGTTTCCTATCCTATTTTGTCGAAGCCAGAACACGTTTTACTCCACTTCTATTTTTTCACTTCTATCCCATAAAGCATTACCGAAGCCTCAAAAACCCCTCCTTTATCAGTAAATCCAGCAGTTCCGTTATACTTTTCCGCTACCCTTTGCACACTCAAAATTCCCCGCCCGTGACTATAACTGTCTTTTTTAGTGGTTTTCAGATTTTCATTCTTCTCTATTGTCTTACTGTTTGTAATTACCAAAAGCAGCTTACCGGACTGATATTTATTTTCCAACCGGATAAACCGTTTTCCCTCCGGAACCTTTCGACAGGCTTCAATGGCATTATCCAACAGATTTCCATACAGCACACCAATATCCCCACGCTCAAGCTGCATCTGCCTGGGAATATAGATAGCAGTATCTATCTCTATGCCCTCTGATTTTGCCAGACCAAATTTAATCCGGAGAACAGAGTCTACAATCGGATTATCCGTATAAATTCTCTCATCAATCTTCCCCAACTCCTGACACAAGCCTCCCATCTGCTCCACAAGAGCTTTTGAATCTCCTTTTTCTGCCAAATGATAAAGTTCCAGCAACTTATTTTTCAGATCATGCCTCAGGTTCTGCACACACTCATTCCGTTTTTCCACTTCATTATAATAATTTTCCTTATAGAACATCTCCTCACGGTACATCTCATCCTCATACTGCTTACGCATAAGATAATTAAACCGCTCCATCATGTAAAACATAAAATAATAGGTCAGCACGATGGAAACAAGGATGCTGATGCACATGATAAAGCTCTTAGGATTACCTGACTCCAAAGACAGAATAATTATGAAGCAGCTGTTCAGAACTGCAAAGACAAAGACCATAACAAGAACGGTAATTATCTCTTTCGGGATTCTTGAAAGCCGCACTCCTTTTTTAGAAATGAGCTTGGAAAGAAGATACAGCACATTTCCCCGGATAAAACTGCAAAGAGTCACCACAAAATAATATTTATAGACTCCATCCTCTTCTGAAGTATAGTTTGCAGCCTGAAGCAGAAGCAGCCCGATTGGTTCAAACAAAATACCGGTTCCCACAAAAATAACAATATTCACAATTCTTATCCACATCTTTGACACAAAGAAAAATGTAGTCAGCAGAAGAATGGATAACAAAGTGATAAGATTCAGATATGGATTTTCCAGTCCGCTTACCGCTGCCCATATTGCAGCCATTGTTACGAGATATGCAGCAAAAAGCCCTTTGGGCACCTTCTTCATTTGCTTAAAACAATGGAAGTAATACCAGAAGATTCCCAAATCGAACAGATTTACCATAAAACGAATGATAAACTCCATCGGCTACACCATCCTTTTCATAAGTTCCATGTGCTTTTCCTTTAAGCTCTGTTTTTGGGAACGGGCAATCAGAAGCCGCTCCTCGTTGTCTAACACGACCTCATCGCCTTCAATTGCCCGGATATGCCCTAAATTGATGATATAGGACACATGAATATGGGTAAACACCTTTTCATCAAGCTGTTTCCATATTTCTTCTGTTGTCATGTTTGTTTTGTAGGTATCTGAAAGAGTGTGAATGACAGCCTGCCGACCTTTCTTTTCAAAATACAGAATATCGTCACAACTGACACGGAAATGATTTTTACGGAATTGAAAGACAAAGTCCTGTTTTATCATATTGAGATAATTCATGGCTTTCAAAAGAACCGACTCAATTTTCTCAAATGTAATCGGCTTAGATATGTAATCAAACGTAATCACTTCAAAGACTTCCATGACGTATCTTGTATAACTTGTCAGAAAAACAAACAGGGCTTTCGCATCCCTTTTACGCACTTCTTTTGCCAGCTCCAGACCATTCATATCCGGCATCTCTATATCAAAGATATACAGATGATAATTCTCTTTGTCCTGCATGGAACACATTAGCAGCTCTTTCCCGCTAAAATACACATCATATTCAACCGGATAATCAGGAAGCTCATCAAAAGCAGCTTCCAACATTTCAACATCTGTCCTGCTGTCGTCACACACGGCAATTCTTAACATAGCAATCCCTCCTAGCGAAGAAGCAGGAATTACCACAAACTTATTTGATAAGCTTAGACAGATAAGCCAGTACCCGGTCAAAGAACTCATTCCTCTGCTCTTTGGTGCTGTTTGCCACATAGTAGTCCAAATTGAAATCCTTTACATTACTGCTGATTCCGGTAATCAGGTAGGTAGGATCAATCCCATATGTATGGTACAAAATCAGTATCTTGTCAGCAGACAGCCCAGTTGCCCCGGCTTCCAGCTTGCGGTAGTGTTCCTCCGTTACATCAAGCGTGGCGGCAAATTCTGCCTTATCCTTATTCATGTTTGTTCTTGCTTCTCTTAATCTTTTTCCAATCTGTATATTGGTGTCTTTTCTGTCAATTTCCATAATTTACACCTCTTTTCCTGTATAAATCATAGCAATCGACACTTTTCTGTCCTAGTCCAGAAAGTAACCCAATACACATCATTTTCCAACCATTTATAGGTTAATTTTTGATTTATCCCTAAAAAGCAGAAAACGAATGGTAAAATTAACTTACCACTCGTTCTCTAACCATATTTAGCTTTTTTAGCTTCCGTTTTATACCATAACATCAGACCTTTCGGTATGATTCCTGATAGCATCTACCCAATATTTAATGACTGCATTCAAATAATCCATCTTAGCATATGCACCCATATACTAAACACCATCATCAGTATTTTTTCTTACGGATATATTTCTACTTTTAACAAACATATTATTTTATGTTACCAAACATCTTCTTATTTTCAAGAGCCTTTACAGAAAATGACCTATTTTTACAGAAAACGGCAACAAAATATTTCAGGAGTGGATAAAAGTTGAATAAAAAAATCAGCCCCGAACTGCTATAGTTCAAAGACTGATTTAATTTTATTCATACAAATGTGTATGTAGGGAATATGCAATTTTATTCTTCTATATATGTTATCGTCATTTTAGGTCGTGAATATTTTGTACCCCCAATAAAAGCAGAACCAAGACTCGGAGATGCAATATTGGTTCCTGTCATATACACGGACCATGTTCCAGCAGCTTTTTCCGCAATAAATAAACTGGTAGTAGTCACATTACCTTTGCCCCAACCAACAGTATGAGTTTCTCCACTTGGGCTGGTAATGGTAAGGCTCTGCGCCAATATTGCTCCTTTTCCACCGATCACAGATGCATTGGAACAATCAATCTTAACTTCTTTTACAATCGCATTATCTGGTAAGCTGTTAAAATTAAAAGTGATCGTATTGGAATCCCCTGTAACTCCCGGCATCAATGCAATTGACATATCTTTTGTTGCTGTAACCGTTTTTGATTCTGTGCCTGCTGCAAATGCTGTTACCTGTGAAGCAAACAACATTGTGAATACCAAAGCAACCGCTATTATTCTCTTTACTTTCTTCATTGACTTTACCATAATCGTATTCCTCCTGTCTGTCAAATTCCCCTTATATACATTTGATGAATTACATACTTTATGCTTTCATATCGAAATTACTTTGCACCACAACATTTTCATTTGTGGTTTCCACATTTGTTCCAGCGTTCAGCGCCTTTCTTGCGTCATGGTATGCCTCATAATATGCTGATTTTAACGCTGAATGTACACCCGTTTCTGCTTTTGTCTCCTTCTCATGCCACCCTACTCCTTGAGTGTATGTAAGAACTTCTTCCCCTCCCTCATTATATATATGGATCGCAGAACCAGTTCCCTCTCCCTGATATTCAGCCTCATATGGTATCCCAAATAAAATACACAGCCATCTTTTGTCTG
>CAMEWO010000002.1 GCA_945946665.1 uncultured Eubacterium sp. | reverse complement strand
AGAGCACGCGGCTGTTAACCGCGCTGTCGTAGGTTCGAGTCCTACTCGGGGAGCTTATGGCGACATAGCCAAGTGGTAAGGCGTGGGTCTGCAACACCCTGATCATCGGTTCAAATCCGATTGTCGCCTCTTTGTGAATATGATAGATGTACTGAAAATATTTCAGTACATCTATTTTTTTGTAGCAAAAGCCCGGCAAACGAAGAATGTGCTTGCACAATTCTTCATTTGCCGGGCGCAAGAACAGCGAGAAGCTTTGCTTCGAGCTGTCAGCTTGCGGAATCGGGTAGGAGTCATCCTGCCCGATTAGCAAAAGCCTGGCAAGGGTTGAATGCACCTGATTAAGAGACATAAAAACTTTATTTTTATAATGTGCTGTGATATAATTACTTATAATTGTTTTAAAATTGTTTATTAGAAGGGGTGCTGTATGATACGCAAGTCGGTTCTTTCGAAGCTTCGTATGACAATATTTACTGTGCTGGCGGCCAGTTTACTGGTTATGCCTGGGTGCGGTAAGAGAGTAGAAGCAGTTATTACAACAGATGGCGAAGATATAACGGACGCAGCAAAACAGTATGAAACATTGGCAGCCAGCAAAGCGGACAAGTTCTCTTTTGATGACCTTAAGGTAGGTGGTGTCAGCTATCTTATGACGGAGGAGCAGGTTACAAATCTGTTAGGACAGCCTTCACAGGTATTTGAAACAAGAGAGACAGACAAAACTGAAACTGACCTGCAGGAAAAGGTATATTCATATAATGATCTTACATTAGTATTTACCAGTATCAAGAATGAATATCGTTTGACGGCGGCGGCAGGAGTTGGGGATTCAGAAGTCTTTGCAAGAGGCTTGTCAGTGGGAGATACACTGGATGATATTCTTAAAGTCTTTTACCGTGATGAGGACTGTATGAATAATTTTTATTTTTCCCCTGATAAGACGGCAGTTTTAGGAAAATATCTGTATGGCAGTTACACAATTGATTCACTGGATACGATGAAGATAAAGAACGATATAGAGTATGGTGTTATTAATTATAATGGCTACACCTCTTTAGAAACAGCGGAATCATATATTGTGGAGTTTACTTATTTTAAGGCGCCTTATAAGGAAGAATATGCAACTTATAACGATGCTTTTGCCCAGATGGATTTCGACATGGACAATAATGGAAAGATAACCTCTATCAGATGGTACTATTATCCACAGATAGATTAAGGAGGAAAAATGAAATCAACAACTTTGGTAATTATGGCGGCTGGAATGGGAAGCCGTTTTGGCGGTGGAATTAAACAGCTGGAGCCTATGGGACCTAACGGCGAGATAATAATGGATTATTCTATATATGATGCAATTGAAGCCGGATTTAATAAGGTCGTTTTCGTAACAAGAAGAGATTTATTTGACACATTTAAAGAAGTAATTGGTGACAGGATTTCTAAAGTTATTCCTGTTGAATATGCATTTCAGGAGCTTGATGCACTTCCGGAAGGGTTCAGCAAGCCTGCCGAACGTACCAAACCATGGGGAACAGGACAGGCAATCCTTGCATGTAAGGATATTGTCAAGGAGCCATTTCTTGTAATAAATGCAGATGATTATTATGGTAAACAGGCATTTAAGCTAATTCACGATTATCTTGTAGAAGAACATCCATCTGATAAAGAGTTTGAGTTCTGTATGGCAGGATTCATTCTTGGAAATACCTTAAGCGAGAATGGGGCTGTTACAAGAGGAGTATGTGTAATGGATGACTGTGGTCACCTGATAGGAGTTAATGAGACCGGAGGACTTGTAAAAACAGCTACCGGAGCCGCTGTAGAGGATGCAGATGGCAAGCTTACTGCAATTAATCCTGAAAGCTATGTATCTATGAATATGTGGGGATTTACACCAGATTTCTTCAATGAACTGGAGACTGGTTTTACCACATTTTTGAGTGGAATTAAAGAGGGAGACATTAAGAGTGAGTACCTCCTGCCATCCGTAGTAGATTCATTAATCAAGGCAGGACGTGCTAATGTATCTATTCTTGAGACAAGAGATAAATGGTTTGGCGTGACATACAAGGAGGATAAACCTCTTGTTGTGCAGTCAGTTAACAAGTTGATTTCAGAGGGTAAATATCCTGCAAAACTATACAGTTAATAAAGGAGTGCAAAACACATGAAAAAGTTTTCAAGATGCGCATTGATTCTGATTATTGTAACAATTCTGGGAGCTATTGGTGGATATATATTTGAAAGTACCACAACTACTTCAATGTATACATCAACAGCCAAGATTATAGTTACACCAGGGGAGGCCAATGAAGCTACAGTAAGAGCTACAGATGGAGGACTGGTTAAGGATTTTGAGATAGTTTTCAAGAGCAATGTTGTGATTGAGGCTGCCCAGAAAACTGCCGGAACATCTGAAGATATTGCACAGTATCTCACAGTGAAGACAGTACCTAACAGCAATATCATTGAACTTACAATAACTAACCCTGACCAGACTACAGCTAAGACATATGTAGATGCCATTGCCAAGAATGCCGTGAAGACAACAAATATTGTGGCAGTTCAGTCTATTCAGGTGCTTCAGTATGGTGACGAAAGCAATATTGTGGTAAAACCTTATCTGTATAGAAATACTGCAATTATAGCAGCCGTTGTTGCAGCAATATGCCTTATTATTGAACTTATTGTTATATTTGTCATGAATGCATTTAAGGATGAAGACGATTCAGATGACGAGATGGAGTATGAAAGAAAATATGGCCAGCTTATGCAGGCTAATCTCAATATGCTTCCATATGATAGAAATGTATACCACAGCCAGCAGGGCGGTGGACAGGGACATCCTGCACAGTCAGCAGGATTCGGTGGTAAGCAGGAAGAGGATGAGCTTGATGAGGATTCGTTAGCTGATGAAGAGGTTGCAGCTTCAAGAGAACCAGAGAGACATGAATATGTATATGAGTCAGCTTCAAGCAATCCGGGGATGGTTTCAGAAGCACCACATATGTCATCTGCTGGAACAGGCTATGCAGCTGCAGCAGATACTGCATATACAGCTGCATCAGTAACAGGAGCAGACGCGCCTTCAGATTCATACAATTCTTCAGATGGAATGGCTTCAGAGGCACCAGTCAGTGATATGGCGTACGGGTATGGAGCACCAGAAGATGCATTAGCAGAGACAGAAGCTGCAGCAAGTGAAGCTCCACAGGCAGCTGCAGAAGCAGTGAAGGAAAGCAAGGGAAAGACCATGCGTTCAAGTGCAGAGGTAATTGGAATAATCAGGAAGTAAGGGGTGACAGTAGAATGTTTAGTGTGAATGTTGAGAAACTTTTAAAAATGACAGACAGTGAGCATGACGGATATCTGTCATCTGCCAATAAGGTTTTAGGAATGATGGATTCTGAGAATACGGTGCTTGGAATTGTAGGAGACGCCATGATGGCATTTAAGCTGGCAGGTACCATACATGAACTTGGAAAAAGTGTATTATTTATTGACTGTGATATGAGCGATGAACTGTTCCTTTCAAAGTACAGACTGGGAAAAGACCTTAAGGGTGTCACAAGCTATCTTTCAGGCAGTGAGGATGCAAGAGACCTGGTATGTGTAACTAACAGGAGTGATTTTGACGTTGTATTTACTGGACAGACAGGATTAATTAATGTGAAGGATGTGGAAAGCAGCAGACTCCGTGATTTTGCAGATAATTATCTGGATTATGACTATGTTGTAGTGTATTCAGATGAAACTGGCAAGGCAGCGGCAGGCTGTGACAGAGCTGTCCTGATGCTTCAGCAGTCTGACTATAGTGAGATGTCTGCCGAGCAGAAGGTTAAGAATCTGGATAAGCAGGGCTGCTATGTCCTGGGAGTAATTATTAACCAGTAGCTTTTTATAACCAGAAATGGGGTTAGTTATGGATAGTAAGATGATGGATGAGTTAAGGTCTGGAGAAGGTGCCACTAAGGAACCTGATGTGGAGAAGTTTCTTGAGTGGGTTGATGAATCTGATAATATTGTATTCTTCGGTGGCGCAGGAGTTTCCACAGAAAGCGGAATACCGGATTTCAGAAGTGTTGACGGTTTGTATAACCAGCAGTATGATTATCCGCCAGAGACTATATTAAGCCATAGCTTTTATATGAGAAAACCAGAAGAGTTTTTCAGGTTCTACAGAAATAAGATGCTTTTCCCGGATGCACAGCCATCTACAACTCATATTAAGCTGGCAGAACTGGAGAAAAAAGGGAAACTTAAAGGTATTGTTACCCAGAATATTGACGGGCTTCACCAGAAGGCTGGAAGCAGTAATGTAATTGAGCTTCACGGCAGTGTACTAAGAAATTACTGTGAAAGATGCCATAAGTTCTATGGATTAGAAGCTATGCTGGATTCCCAGAATGGCATCATACCGGTGTGCTCATGTGGTGGAAGAATCAAGCCTGATGTGGTTCTGTATGAGGAAGGTCTGGATGAGAATAACATTAATGAGGCAGTAAGGCTTATTATGGGAGCTGATGTCCTTATTGTAGGAGGCACATCTCTTGGAGTGTATCCTGCTGCAGGACTTATAGATTACTATCAGGGAAATAAACTGGTGCTTATTAACAAGTCTGAGACACCATATGACAGGAAGGCTGATCTTCTTATACATAAGCCTCTTGGTCAGGTATTTGGACTTATTAAAGACTGATTACTGTCTGATGTTTACCTGGTTTTTGCCTGATTGCGCTGGAAAAAATTTTGATTGGAACGATTAGGTTATGATTGTATATGATGTAGGCGATACAGTGACATTGAAGAAAAAACATCCCTGTGGCAGTTCTGACTGGGAGATTCTCCGGGTTGGAGCTGATTTCAAGTTGAAATGCTGTGGGTGTGGCCATGATATTATGGTCAGCAGAACATTGGTTGAAAAAAGTACAAAAAATATAAAAAAAGCTTGTAAATAATAATTTCTTATGGTATACTAGCATCTCGTGATATATATTTTCCTTGCTCTTTCACTGTGAAGGATAGAAAGGGCCAGAGACCAGAAGGAGGTGCGACGTAGAATGAATAAGTATGAATTAGCAGTAGTTGTAAGTGCAAACGTCGAGGATGAAGTGAGAAATGCTACAATCGAGCAGGTTAAGGATTTGATCACTCGTTTCGGTGGAACTATTACTGATGCAGGCACAGTTGAGAAGAAGAAGCTTGCATATGATATTCAGCATATGAGCGAAGGCTTTTACAACTTCATTAAGTTTGAGGCAGATGCAACTTGCCCAGCAGAAGTTGAGAACAGAATTCGTATCATGGAGAATGTAATTAGATTCTTAATCGTTAAAGATGGAGAGTAATTATTAATCCCAGTTTGGCTTACCAACTCTTTTATAGAATAGGAGAAAAGTCATGAATAGAGTAATTTTAATGGGAAGACTTACCAGAGATCCTGAAGTCCGTTATTCACAGAGCGGTGATGGCTCAATGGCAGTTGCAAGATATACATTAGCAGTAGACAGAAGACGTTCAAGAACAGGTGACCCTAATGAGCAGACAGCAGATTTCATCAGCTGTGTTGCATTTGGTAAATCAGCAGAATTTGCTGAGAAGTATCTTCACCAGGGAACTAAGCTTGTTGTTAGTGGAAGAATCCAGACAGGAAGCTACACTAATAAGGACGGTCAGAGGGTTTACACTACTGATGTGGTTGTTGATGACCAGGAATTTGCAGAGAGCAAATCTTCACAGGGCAGTGATTCTGCATATGCCCCATCCAGATCTAATCCTTCAACACCAGCTGGTGACGGATTTATGAATATTCCTGATGGAGTAGAAGACGAAGGTTTGCCTTTTAATTAAACAGGAGGTAAATTGATATGCCAGAAAAGAAGGCTGAGAGACCAGAAGGTCAGATGAGAAGAAGACCTATGCGTAGAAGAAAGAAAGTTTGCGCATTTTGTGCTGACGCAAACAAGGCTTTAGATTATAAAGATGTTGCTATGTTAAGAAAGTTCATCTCTGAGAGAGGAAAGATTCTTCCAAGAAGAATTACAGGCAACTGTGCAAAGCACCAGAGAGCTCTTACAGTAGCTGTTAAGAGAGCACGTCACATTGCTTTGCTTCCATATAGCGTAGAATAATAGGTTTTGAAAGTGCTAGTCATATATGGCTGGCACTTTTTTTGTAGCATATTTTATAATAAAATGCTATAATACATACAACTATGTGGTTCTGTTATTTAATGGGACATGAGGTGGATTATGGCTGGAAATAAGCGTAAAATCAAAACAAAAAGACTGACCGGCAGGATGAAATTCATGATTTACTGGCCTGCTGTTCTTGGAATACTGTTAATTATAGGCACGGTGGTTATGAACATTGCCAATGTTGCTAATGCAACAGTTATGGGAATCATAACCATAGTATATGTTCTTGTTTATGGCGCTGTGCTTGTATATCTTCGTCCGGTGTTCATGCATGAAATAATTGAATTTGCGTCAGGGTATTCACAGGTACAGAGACAGATGCTGTTTGATCTGGGAATTCCATATGCATTGCTGGATAACAGCGGAAGAATGCTGTGGATGAACAGGATGATGCAGGATGTTACTGGTAAGGGGAAAAACTTCACAGGGCATGTAGATACAGTATTTCCTGAAATCAGCCTTAAGGATTTTCCGGGACAGGGCGAGACTAAGGAATTGAGGCTTACAAGTAATGAGAGAGATTACAAAGTAGAGCTTAAGAGAATTATTATCGGCGAATTATCACATAACATGGATATTACTGAGGCTCTTGCAGATAATTCTCTTATTGCCATGTATATGTTTGACGAGACTGACATTAATACTTATATCAGAAAAATAAAGAATGAAAGATTCGTCGTTGGTCTTATATATATTGATAATTACGAGGAAGCCCTGGAGAGGGTGGATGATGTAAGAAGATCATTATTCGTAGGTCTGGTTGACAAGAGAGTTAACAAATATTTTGCCACAGGAGCAGCTGTTGTAAGAAAGCTGGAGAAGGATAAGTATATTGCCGTGTTCAGATACCAGTATCTTGAGAAGCTTATGGCTGATAAGTTCAGCCTTCTGGAGGATATTAAGAATGTTAAGATTGGAAATGATATGTCAATAACTTTAAGTATCGGAATTGGTACAGGTGGTGGTGATTACGCCAGATGTTATGACATGTCTAAGGCTGCCATGGATCTTGCTCTTGGACGAGGCGGTGACCAGGCTGTTGTCAAGGATGGAGAGAAGATTCTGTACTATGGTGGCAAGAGTCAGCAGCAGGAGAAGAATACCAGAGTTAAGGTTCGTGTGAAGGCTCATGCTTTAAGGCAGATTCTTGAAACTACAAGCAATGTGCTTATTATGGGACACAAGATAGCAGATATTGATTCATTTGGATCAGCAGTGGGTATATATGTAATATGCAGAAGGCTTGGGAAGAATGCCCACATTATAATAAATGATGTGACTTCCAGCGTGAAGCCTTTCATGGACAGATTCAGGAACAATGAAGAGTATCCTGAAGATATGTTCCTTACAAAGGAGGAAGCACCTGAATATGTGGATATGCAGACTGCTGTAATTGTGGTCGACGTTAATAAGGCTGACAGGACAGAGTGTCCTGAGGTTCTTGATATGTGCAGGACGATTATGGTATTTGACCATCACAGACAGAGCAGTGACCCTATATCAGATGCTGTGCTGTCATATGTTGACCCATCTGCTTCATCAGCATCAGAGATGATTACAGAGATGATACAGTATGTGGAGGATGGAGTTAAGATTAAACCATACGAATCAGATGCACTGTTTGCAGGAATCAGTATAGATACAGATGGATTCCAGAGCAAGTCAGGTCCTAGAACATTTGAGGCAGTGGCATTCTTAAGGAGACATGGGGCTGATATTACAAGAGTGCGTAAGATGCTTCGTGATGATATGAAGGGATATATTGCTGTTGCCCAGGCGGTAAGCCATGCTGTTGTTTACAAGGGAGCATTTGCTATATCAGTATTTGACGGGGAGGGACTGGACAGTCCTACAATCGGAGGAGCCAAGGCTGCTAACCAGCTCCTTGATATATCAGGAATCAAGGCATCATTTGTTGTTACAGCCTACAATGATGTTATATATGTAAGTGCAAGGTCTATTGATGAGGTCAATGTCCAGATTATTATGGAAAAGCTTGGAGGCGGCGGACATATGACTATCGCAGGTGCACAGTTAAGGGACTGCACTATTGACCAGGCTATACAGACAATCAAGAATACGTTGGATGCTTTAATACAGGAAGGAGATATATAGGATGGAAGTTATATTACTTGAAGATGTTAAATCCCTGGGAAAAAAGGGGCAGATAGTTAAGATTAATGATGGATATGCAAGGAATTATGTTCTTCCTAAGAAACTGGGACTGGAGGCTACAGCTAAGAATCTTAATGATTTAAAGCTGGAGAAGGCAAGACAGGCAAAGCAGGAGGCTGAGGAACTGGCAGCTGCAAAGGAACTGGCCACAAAGGTTGAGGGTGTTTCTGTTAAACTGTCTATAAAGACTGGTGAGGGCGGAAAGACATTTGGAGCAGTATCCTCTAAGGAAATTGCCATTGCAATGAAGGAACAGAATGGAATTGACATAGATAAGAAAAAGCTTAAGCTGGATGAATCAATTAAGGCTCTGGGAACATATGAGGTTCCTGTCAAGCTTCATAAGGATGTTACTGCAAAGCTTAAGGTTGTAGTTGAAGCAGGATGAAGGGAAACAGCAGTATGGAAGAATCGGTAATTACCAGAATAATGCCTAACAGCCTGGAAGCAGAGCAGTCAGTTGTGGGTTCCATGATTATGGATAGGCAGGCTATTATTACAGCTGGTGAGATGCTTAATGAGGATGATTTCTATCACAGACAGTATGGAATAATGTTTGCTGTTATGATAGATATGAATAACGAGGGGAAATCTGTTGATATTGTAACGCTTCAGGAAAGGCTTAAGGAGAAAAATGTTCCACCGGAAGTGTACAGTGTGGAACATTTGAGAGACCTTTTTAATTCAGTTCCAACCTCTGCCAACATCAGACAATATGCAGGGATTGTGAAGGATAAAGCAATTCTTAGAAATATAATCCGTGTCAATGATGGAATTGCCACCCAGTGCTATGCAGGAGAGAGCAAGACAGAGGATATTCTGGCTGACACTGAGAAGAAGATATTTGAACTGGTAAAGAATAAGGGAGACCATGAGTATACTCCTATAGATAAGGTTGTCCTTGAGGCTTTGGACAGAATTCAGGCGGCAGCCAAGAACAGGGGTAATGTTACAGGTGTTCCGACTGGATTTACAGATCTGGATAATTACCTGTCAGGACTTCAGCCATCAGATTTCATATTAGTTGCGGCAAGACCATCTATGGGTAAGACCGCATTTGTGCTTAATGTTGCTGAAAATGTTGCAATTAAGCAGGGAATTACCACTGCCATATTCTCACTGGAAATGTCTAATGTGCAGCTGGTTAACAGAATGCTGAGCCTTGAGTCTACAGTTGATGCAGATAAATTAAGGAAGGGACGGCTTGATTCCTCTGACTGGGGAAAGCTGGTGGAAGGTGCGGACAGTATTGCCAAATCCCACCTCATTATTGATGATACACCAGGTATTTCTATATCTGAGCTTCGTTCAAAGTGTAGAAAATACAAGATGGAAAATGACCTGGGACTGGTTATTATCGATTACCTTCAGTTAATGAGTGGAAATGGCAGCTCACGTTCAGAGTCAAGGCAGCAGGAAATATCAGATATTTCAAGATCTCTTAAAGCTCTTGCAAGAGAACTGGAGGTTCCTGTGGTTACACTGTCACAGTTAAGCCGTGCGGTGGAACAGCGTCCGGACCACAGACCAATGCTCTCTGATTTGAGAGAATCTGGAGCTATTGAACAGGATGCGGATGTTGTTATGTTCCTGTACAGAGATGATTATTATAACAAAGATACAGAGATTAAAGGTGTCGCTGAGATTATTATCGCCAAGCAGAGAAATGGTCCAATAGGCACTGTTAAGATGGCGTGGATTCCTGAACAGACAAGGTTCGCGAATCTGCTGGATAAGAAAAAACAGCCAGGTTTCTAATGAAACCTGGCTGTTTAGTAATAAACTACTGTGGGTTAGGTGCACCAACAGGACATGTAGAATTACATGCACCACACTCGATACACACATCTGGGTTAATCTCGTAATGAGCGTCGCCCTCGCTGATAGCGCTTACTGGACACTCAGCTGCACAAGCACCACAGCTGATGCATTCATCACTAATAACGTATGCCATTGATGGAATCCTCCTTATATTATGTATTTAGATGATTATACGATATATTATCAGAAAATTCAACATCTATTGTAATATGTAATTGGCAATTCAAGGGTTGCATGTGTTGTTAAAACAGGAATTTATAATGGTTTTCTTGACATTTTTTGTCCATACTATTATAGTAGTTCCTATATTTTATTATTACAGATTCAGGAGGATACAAGCATATGGCAAAGATTACCAAGGACACTACAATTGGTGAGGCTATTAATATAGATGCAGGAATTGTTCCAATTCTTATGGGCGCAGGCATGCACTGTGTTGGATGCCCATCATCCATTGGTGAGACAATAGAAGAGGCATGTATGGTTCATGGAATGGACTGTGATGACCTTATGGAAGAAATTAACACATATCTTGCAACACAGGGTTAAAAATAACTGTGGTTAACACTCGCTTATTTCAGAAGCTGCGGCTGTACCATTTAAATAGAAACAGGTCACGACGAAGAGAATCTAAGCGTTGCGGCATATATGAATTACACTCGCTTATTTCAACAACTGCCCGACAACTCGCCCCTGACCGGGGCTCAGACATTCGTGCAGTTGTTGGCGAAGTGTAATCCATACATGCCGCAGCACTAAGATTTCTTCTAATGTGACCTGTTTCTATTTAAGTGGTACAGCCTAAACTACCATAATCCGTGCAACTTCTGGCGAAGTGTAATCCAACATACACCACCGCTTGTGATTTCTTCTAATGTTCCGATTTACTGTACAGGCAGTGCTGTCGCAGGATTATGGCTACAGTCAGGTACAGACTCTGGTACTGCTATCTGCTCCTTTGGTCATCCCGGAAAACTGATGCCTCTCAATCCTGCCTGGTCAACCAGCAGCAATTTGAAAATGAAATAAAATTAAGAAATGCTGGCCATAATAGTGACCAGCATTTCTTGACTATGATTTTACAGTAATATTGCTAATAAGAAATATAAAAATATGTTTATTACAGCTTAGATGCTACCTGGATGGCTCTGTCTTTGATTATGCAACGGTAGTGTTCACGGAAATAGCATACGCTGCTGGAATTAAGGGTTTCTTTGGTTCCGTATTCTGAAAGTATGTTGCATGTCTTATTGTAATCCATGTTGCTTGTGGTAACACGCTCAAGGGTAAGATAGAATCTGCCTGATGAAGCATCAAGGTAGAGGGTGCTCTTATCCTTAAAGATTAGTGATGTTGCGGCAGCGGCTTCGGAAAACTCATCAAATGATTTAAATGAGAATACACGTGTTGATAAATCAGGCTGGGAGCCAGATTGTGAAGCTGTCTGCGAAAATGATGATGAACCAGATGCAGCAGGTGTTGTACTGTTAATGAAATCTTTTACTTTGTTGAACAGGTTCATTACATCATTAGCTACGTCGTCGCTTGGAATGCCAACATTGGCATCATCGCCTGAAAGCTGTCTGCGTTCTTCAGGTTTAAGTTCATCTGTTGCAGATGGTGCACTGGTATCAGAACCAATCTCTTCCATGTCGGAGAAATCCTGGAAATCTTCATCTGGGTAATCTGAATCATCACTATATTCTGAAGAGAACCTTGAAAATCTTGTGTCAAGTTCTTCAGGTTCATCAACTTTAGTTACAATTAAGACGATGCAATCAGCATTCACTGGAATTGCTTCAATCATAAGAGGAATGTCCTCAGCTTCGAAACCGACTTCAAAGGAAGCCTGCTGTATCATATCTTTAAAAAGCTCTCTGGCTTTATCGCTGCCATACGCCAATTCGCTGACCTTCAGATTCCTGTCAGCCAGATCCTTCTTGCCTAAAGTACAGCGTATCTGGTTGTCGTTAATCTTCTCTATCTTCATATAATCACTTCCAATCTCAAATGCGCCTGTCATAAATATTAGTTGTAGGCACATAATAATAATACCCACTTTTAGTGGATATGTAAAGAGTTATGAAGAAACTGGCAGTGAATTATTTATAAAATATTTGAAAAATATATAATAAATATAAAAATGTATTGCAATAATAAAAATATTGTGATAGTATATATTCAGAGCTGATAAATAATTATGAAAAGGAGGTTAATATTATAATATTGTGATATCTGATAAGTATGACGTTGTTAAGAAGATTAAAACAACTAATCATGCCAGTGTATATCTTGTAAGGCACAGACAGCTTGATACAATCCGTATTGCTAAAGTAATAAGCAAAGAGGTTCCGGATTACTCAAGGCTTGTCAGTGAAGCAATGCTTATTAAAGACTTGAAGTACGATGGACTTCCCATCATATATGATATAGAAGAGGACAATATAAGTATCTGCATTATTGAGGAATATATTGCTGGTAAATCTTTGGAGGAATATATTCAATGTGCTGCACCCCTTACATTATCACAGATAGTTGACATTGCTGTTTCTGTATGCACAATAGTTGAATACCTGCATGAAAGTGCTTTAATTGCTCATCTGGACATTAAGCCGTCGAATATTATGATACAGGATAACAGTGATGAGAATGGGAAACTGGCTGTCCACCTTATAGATTTTGACAGTTCAAGGCGGAGGGACAGCAAAGAGAAATCATTCTATGGAACCTTAGGATATGCTGCACCAGAGCAGTTTTTTGGGGAAGGCAGCAGCTTATCTGATATATACAGTATAGGAATTCTGATTGCCTACATGGTTAATGGAGGCCGTCTACAATCTATCATGGATGACATACAGCGTGTATGTGATCTTCATTCAAAATCGATTGGACCAGTCATTAAGAAGTGCCTGCGTCACAATCAGAGTCAAAGATACAGATCCATAGCAGAATTAAAGAAAGACCTGGAACGAAGAGAAAGAAAGTTCAAAGTCCATAACAATACAGCTCGTGAAGTGGACCAGAGCCGGGCTCATATATATGTTTCAGGAACAAGACATGGCATAGGAACTACTCATTTCTGTCTGTGTATGGCCTCTTTTCTGGCAAGACAGGGGAAAACAGTAATGATTCTACGTCACGGAGATGAAAGGGATCTTAAATCAGACCGTATCCTTAGGTATATGAGCCACAGTAAAAGCAGATGTAAGGGAATAATAACACACTGCGGGGTAATAATAAGACCTGAGTATAGCGGTGGCATAAACTTTGATGGGATATGCGAAGAGAATAACAAACATATGTTATTTCAGATTCATGATCTGGGAACGGATAATAAAAAACATGACAGAGGAATGAATATTCTTATAGGTGATTGCGGTTACCGCAGAGGTGACTATGATGCTATGGACAAGTCGGATAAGGATACAATCATATTTATTAATCACATAAGCGGTGTGGGATTCTACCAGTACACAAGGAAAATGTCGGGACTTCACAGGTGCTATCGTTTTCCGTGTATGTACGATTGGGATAAGAGAAACAAGCTTTTTGAGGAGGCTATGTTTGAGATTTTTGGGTTTCAGAAGAAGGGGTTCAGATTATAGAAACAGTGTAAAAATAGGTGTGGCAGGTGCATGCAATGGAGCGGGAACCACACATCTATGCATAATGCTGGCTAATTACTACGCCAATGTAATGGGGCTGGAGACAGTGGTAATGGAATATAACGACCACAGGGATTTTTTGAAAATATGTATGGAGACAGGCAAAATCCGTGAAGATTACAGAAAATTTGTCTATAGAAACATTACATTTGTGACAGGAAAGGATATGAAGAATACCCAGAAAGAAACGGAAATCATGGACAGAGCCAGGGTTGTAATACTTGACTGTGGATGCATGGGAGGTGAGAGCGAAGGACTGTTCTCGCAGAGTGATATCCGTGTGGGAGTTTTGTCCGGGAGTCTGTACAGGATTGCCTGTGCAAGAAGGGTTATTGAAAAGAACAAGGGACACTGTATGTATATGGCTGCATTTGGAAGCAGTAAAGGAATACAGGAACTTTCCAGGGAAACTGGGGTAAGAGTTGGGAGGATTCCATATGAGGATGACCCATTCTGTATAACACCAGGCACTGCTGCGTGGATAGATGAAGTATTTGGAGGAAAAAAGTTGCATTAATAAATATATATCACGAAATAAAAATATAAAACCAGGAAATCTATAGTGTACCGAAAGGGGGAGTTGAGCAATTCCAGTGTTGGGATTGTTGGGCAGCTTCCCTTTTTTTTGAGGCGTCTGCCGACCCGAGGGGGCTTCGCAACGGCAACGAGGGCAACAGTGGCAGGGTTTGGAACTACGAAGAGAATCTAAGTGTTGCGACGCATATGAATTACACTCGCTTATTTCAGCACCGCTCTCCAACTCGCCCCTGCGGGGCTCAAACAATCCGAGCGGTGCTGGCGAAGTGTAATCCATACGGCGCCGCAGCACTAAGATTTCTTCTAATGTTCCAAACCCTGCAACTGTTGCCCTCGTTGCTGCTGCGCAGCTCCCTCGGGGAGGCACACGCCTCAAAAAAATGGGAACTGCCGGGGAGGAGGGGAGGTTGGGGATTGTGCACGGAGAGGAGAATGGGGAGAATATTGGGAGGGGATGGGGCATAATATAGCATGAGAACAGGTTTAAAGCGAAAAATGCATGGATAGAAAGCTTTATATTATAATGTCGGTTCTGCTACTGGTGGGGGTGTCTGTGGCTGCTTTGGTATGCCTGCCGGGCAGGGGGAAGAGTGGTATGGTTTCGGGGAGAATGACTTCGGAATATTACAGGGAGGATGAAAATGGCAATGTGGTCAGATTAGATGGAGGTAATGGAGAAAATGGGAGTGGAAAAAATGGATATGAAGGGGGTATTGAGAATCTGCCTGACTTTGACGGCAGGGGATACACTATAGTTATTGATGGGGGACATGGTGGCAGTGATCCGGGAAAGACTAAGGGGGATGTGCTGGAGAAAGATATTAATCTGGTGGTGGCTGGAAAGCTGGAAAAAGCTCTTAAAGCACTGGGATATAACACTGTGATGACAAGAACATCTGATAAGGGGTTATATGTGGAGACGGATACTAATAAGAAGAGGGCTGACCTTAAAAAGAGATGTGATATAGCCAATTCTTCAGGAGCGGATATATGTGTCAGTATCCATCAGAACAGCTTTGAGAGTAGCAGTGTGTCGGGGGCACAGGTGTTTTATTACACATATTCCCCAGAAGGTAAGACACTGGCTACGTGCCTCCAGCAATCCTTTAGAGAGAATCTTGACAGTGGAAATAAGAGAGTGGAGAAGCCGGATAAAACATATTATCTTCTTCTTCATTCCAAGATTCCTACGGTGATTGTGGAGTGTGGATTTATTACAAACCCTTCTGAACTTAAACTTCTTCTTGACAGTGATTACCAGGATAAAATTGTTTATGCAATAATTATGGGAATAAATAAATATTTTACTTCATAATTTCTTTCCGTTGTTGTACAATGTCATTCGGAGGACAGTTATGAAGACTATTATTTCTACAATCAGACATGATGAAAAAGATGATGAAATATATAAAAAGGCAGCCAAGATTTTACAGAATGGGGGACTGGTTGCATTTCCAACAGAGACGGTGTATGGACTGGGAGCAGATGCGTTAAACAGTGATGCCTCTGCAAAGATATATGCAGCTAAAGGCAGACCATCAGATAATCCTCTGATAGTACACATTGCTGATGAAGAGGATTTATATAAGCTTTCCTGTGATGTTAATGATTATGCAAAGAAACTTGTAAAGGCGTTCTGTCCGGGACCAATTACTATGATTTTGAAGAAAACGGACATAGTTCCAGATACAATTACAGGAGGACTTGATACAGTGGCAATCCGTATGCCAAGTCATCCGGTGGCAAGAAGACTTATTAAGGCTTCTGGTATATATATTGCCGCACCAAGTGCCAACACATCGGGAAAGCCAAGTCCTACAAGGGCCAGTCATGTCATTCATGATATGGATGGACGAATAGATATGATTATTGCAGACGATACTGTTGATATAGGAGTGGAATCTACTATTGTTGATATCAGTGGTGATATGCCCACAATATTAAGACCGGGATTTATTACCCTGGAACAGGTTAAGGAAGTTCTGGGTAAAGCCCAGATGGACCCTGCCATTACAGAGGGGGTTGCAGCTGGTGTTACACCAAAGGCTCCGGGAATGAAATACAAGCATTACGCCCCTAATGCCAAGATTACTATTGTTAAAGGGCAACAGGACAAGGTTGTGGAGGCAGTGAACAGGATGGCAGAGGAAAGCAGCAGGAGTGGACATAATGTGGCAGTTATGGCATCAAGTGAGACAGCACCTTTGTATACTGCCGGACAGGTTATCGACATGGGTAGCCGTAATGACGAAGCGGAAACTGCAAGAAAATTGTTCGCAGTGCTTCGCCAGTTTGACGAAAGTGGTGTTGATGTAGTATATTCAGAGAGCTTTCCTACAGATGATGTGGGACAGGCTGTTATGAACAGGCTGATTAAGGCAGCTGGTCACACAGTTATAGAGGTGAGTTGATGAATACTTACAATAAGGTTATATTTGTATGTATGGGAAATACCTGCAGAAGTCCCATGGCTGCTACCATAATGAAGCATGAGCTTGAAAAATGCGGCCTTGACCATATTGCGGTGGAGTCAAGAGGACTGGTAGTGCTTTTTCCAGAGCCATATAATCCCAAGGCGGTGGCGGTGGCATCAAAACATGGGATGATTATTCCTAACAATCATGCTGCTCAGATTGATAACAGGGATTTTGGCAGGGATACTTTGTGTTTAGTGATGAACCAGCCAATGAAGGCTAAGGTTTATAATACATTTGATAAAGCAATTAACGTTTACACCATAGGGGAGTTTACTGGTGACCTGGAAGCTGATGTGAAGGACCCATATGGAAAGGGCATAGAAGAGTATGACAAATGCTTTACCCAGCTTGAGGGAATGCTTGGCAAGGCAGCTCATAATATAAAAAAGGCGTTGGATGACAGCGCAGAAAAGAGAAAGGAAGAAAAATATGATAGCAATTGGATGTGACCACGGCGGAGTTGAACTTAAGGACGAAATTATAAAGCACCTTGAGAAAAAAGGAATAGAGTGCAAGGATGTAGGCTGCTATACCAGTGAGTCCTGCGATTATCCCGTATATGCAAAGAAGGTTACAGACCTTATTACCAGTGGAGAGTGCAAGGAGGGCATACTTGTATGCGGAACCGGCATTGGAATGAGTATGGCTGCCAATAAGGTTAAGGGAATCAGGGCTGCTGTATGTGGAGACTGCTTTTCAGCCCAGGCTACCAGGGAACATAATAATGCAAATGTACTCTGCCTTGGAGCAAGGGTAGTGGGACCTGGCCTTGCATTGAAGATTGTTGATATATTTCTGGAAACAGAGTTTTCTAACGGAGAGAGACATATAAGAAGAATTGATATGCTGGAGCAGTAAAATATATTCCAGCGATGGAAGATTAAAAACATTTGCGGAAATGGAGAAAACTATGAGCGACAAAAGACTTGACTATATATCATGGGATGAATATTTTATGGGGGTTGCAAAGATGGCAGCCTTAAGGTCAAAGGACCCTAATACTCAGGTTGGAGCCTGTATTGTGAGCCGTGACAACAAGATATTATCCATGGGCTACAATGGTCTTCCGATTGGATGCTCGGACGATGATTTTCCATGGGCACGGGAGGGAGAACCTCTGGATAACAAATATATGTACACTACCCACAGTGAATTGAATGCCATACTTAATTACAGGGGAGGCAATCTGGAGAATGCAAAAATATATGTGACACTGTTTCCATGTAATGAGTGTGCCAAAGCCATCATACAGTCAGGAATTAAGACCGTTGTGTATGAATGTGATAAATACGAGAATACCCCTTCGGTTATTGGCTCAAAAAGGATGCTTAAGGCTGCAGGTGTGAAAATTATCAAGTACAAGCCTTCAGGCCGTAAGATAACATTTGAACTATGAGGAAGCAGTGATTTTCTCTGGAAAATCAACGGATTCCGAATGTGTGTAGAATTGCGTGAACAACGGGGTAATGGTGCAATTGTGTATCAGAATGATATGTAAAAGACGATAAAAGCTGGACAGCTACTTAGTGTAGCTGTCCAATTTCTTTATATATTCCATAAATTCTCCGGAGTAAATGATAGTAAGAAGGCTGTCCAGGCGGCGCAGTGCCGTATCCAGGAGCTGGTCGGATATAACATGTTCCTTGTGGGCATCTGCCAGTTCATCTAAATCCACAACTCTAACCATTCCATTATTTTCAATAATTACATCTGCAAGCAGGTCTGTGAACACATAGGTCTCTGTGTCAGGATTATAGCTTGTGTCTATGATATCACAGTATATATACCGGAGATTGTGATCTGAATCAAAGAATTTGCTGATTTTCCATCCCCTGGAGATACAGTAGAAAGACACTCCGTGGGAAAAATCCTGCTTGGGATGAAGAGTTTCCCATTGTGTAATAAGGCAGTTGTCATCCGAATATACAATAATATCATCCTTCAGGTGAATACACTCATCTGGTATCAGTCTTTTACGATACAGCGTAGGCATGGCAGGACCTCCTTTAATAATTTCATGAAATAGTTAGAAATTATTTATTAAATTTTAGTATTTTCAAAATTATTATTAGAATTATAACAATTAGAGGGACATATTTCAATTCTAACTTAAAGAAAAAAGACAAATTAAATAGACTTTTGACCGCATAAATGTTAAAATAGTGGCAAACATCATTTGAGAGGATAGATTGATGAGTGGGAAGGGATCTGGATTACGCAATATAGTTCTCATATCCCAGGTTGCCATAGCTGTGATGGTGCCAATATTCTTATGTGTGGCACTTGGAGTATGGCTGGATAACAGATTTGGGACGTGGTTTACAGTGCCACTGCTGATTCTTGGAATACTGGCTGGCGGAAGGAATGCTTATGTTCTGGTAACGAATGTGGTCAGACAGGAGGAAGAGAAGAGAAAGAAAGCACTGGAAGAAGATATTATGAGGAAAGTCGCCAATGCTAACAATGCAGGTGACCAGAAGAAGGATCTCTAGAACGAATCAGGAGAATGATAATGTTAAAAACGGTTAAAAGTATGAATGAGGCTTTGCCTGTAATGTATCTGCTGGATTTAATATATCTGGTATTAGGCGAAGTTATTATTCTTATAGTATTTCCGGAGCCGGCACAGTATGCTGTTGGATTTCTTGCAGGAGTACTTTATGCAGTATTTGCATCATATCATCTGGGCTATCGTATTCATCGTGTGGTGTACGGGCAGGCGAACATGACCAGAACCCTTGTAATCGGTTATTTTGTAAGATTGCTTGTGATGGTGGCTCTGTTTGCTGTTCTCTATTATTTTAATATAGGAGATTTGATTGCGGCTCTTATAGGAATGTTTGCCATGAAGATTTCTGCATATCTGCAGCCTTCTGCGGTAAAGTTCATTCAAAAACTTAAGAAAAGGGGGTGAAAATGTGGGAATCGCAGGTGTGACATCTATGGTGGCACTGGACAGCAGTTTCATGATAAGGTCCCTATACTCATTCAGGATACCGGGCATTGATTATGATTTCAGTATTAATACCACCCACGTGGCAATGCTGTTTGTGTCCTTGTTAATTCTTATTCTTGCAATTGTTGCACGAGTACAGCTGAATAAGGTGAAGGATGATGAAACACCGGGAATGTTTATGAATGCTGTGGAACTTGTGGTTGAGATGTTAGAGACCATGGTTAACGGCATTATGGGTAAGAATGCTAACAAGTTTGTGAATTATCTCTCAACCTTGTTTCTGTTTATTATCATATCCAATATTTCCGGATTGTTCGGATTAAGACCACCAACTGCAGACTATGGTGTAACGCTGAGTCTTGGTCTTATAACATTCGTTTTGATACAGTTTAATGGTATCAAGAAGAATAAGATTAAGCATTTTACAGCATTATTCCAGCCTATATGGTTTTTGTTCCCAATCAACCTGATTGGAGAGTTTGCGGTGCCATTGTCACTTTCATTGCGTCTGTTTGGTAATATCATGTCGGGAACAGTTCTTATGGGCCTGATATACGATTTGTTAAAGCCATTTACAATCGCATATCCAGCTTTGCTTCATGCATATTTTGACTTGTTCTCAGGATGTATCCAGGCATATGTATTCTGTATGTTGACGATGGTATATGTTAACGACAAGATTGCTGATTAGTATCAGCGCTCATTTAAGAAAGAAATTAAATTTAAGATGGAGGATTTAACAATGAATATTAGTGGACAGGAATTTATTCAGGCTATGTCAGCAATTGGTGCTGGTATTGCAATGATAGCAGGTGTCGGCCCTGGTATTGGACAGGGTATTGCAGCTGGTTATGGTGCCAGTGCTGTAGGACGTAACCCAGGCGCTAAGTCTGATATTACATCAACAATGTTACTTGGACAGGCCGTTGCCGAGACAACAGGTCTTTACGGTTTCGCTGTTGCTATTATCTTAATGTTTGTTAAGCCTTTTAAATAAATTTGTTTTAGATAAAGGTTTTATTACATTAAATTATACAGCTGGAAGGAGGCTAAAATATTGAATTCCCTGAGTACATTTATTGCTCTGACGGATGATGGCCGTTTGTTCGGCTTGGATTATCAGCTTCTTCTTGATGCTGCCATTACCGCAGTTAATGTGTTTATATTGTTTATACTTCTTTCATATATCTTATTTAAGCCTGTAAGAGCTATGCTTAAGAAAAGGCAGGATAAGATAACTAATGACAGAGAGACAGCCAAAGCCGACAGAGAGAGCGCATTGGCATTGAAGCAGGAGTATGAGGAGAAGCTTAAGGCAATAGATAAAGAAGCAGAAAGCATCTTAAGCGAAGCCAGAAAGGTTGCCAAGCACAATGAAACTAAGATTGTGGAGGAGGCAAAGGCTGAGGCTGCAAGAATCATTGAGCGGGCTAATACTGAGGCAGAGCTTGAGAAGCAGAAATGCGCTGACGAAGTTAAGCAGCAGATTATCGCTGTGTCACAGCTTATGGCAGCCAAGGTTGTTGCTAATTCTTTGACTGAAGCAGACAGCCGGGCGTTAATTGAGCAGACTTTGAATGAAATGAGTGAGAGCACATGGCAAAGTTAGCAGCTACAACATATGGTGATGCATTATTTGAACTTGCTGTTGAAGAGTCAAAGACAGATGCTTTGTATGAACAGGCACAGACAGTTCTTACAGCATTTGAGGACAATGGCGAGATTGGCAGATTATTGAATCATCCAAAGATAATAAAAGAAGAGAAGATTAAATTCTTAAAAGATGTTTTTGGACAGATGGTGTCAGGAGATATAATGGGATTCCTGACTATTATGGTGACCAAGGACAGACAGTCAGACATAGTTGCTGCTTTAAAGTATTTCTGTGGCAGAATTCTTGAATATAAGAAGATAGGAATTGCCTATGTTACCACAGCAAAGCCCCTGGATGATAAAACCCGGGAAGAGGTTGTGGAGAAGCTTCTAAAGACAACAGATTACGTGGATTTCCACATGAATTATGATGTGGATGAAAGTCTTATTGGAGGCATGATTATTAGAATTGGCGACAGAGTAGTGGACAGCAGTATTAAAACAAAACTAGATGAGCTTGCAAGGGACCTTAAAAAGGTTCAGCTGGTGTAGGCTTATACTTTAATAGAAAGAGGGTGCGTTGGCTCCATGAATTTAAGACCGGAAGAAATCAGCTCTGTTATCAAAGAGCAGATTAAAAGATATTCAACCGAACTTGAAGTGTCAGATGTAGGTACTGTAATTCAGGTGGCAGATGGTATCGCACGTATCCATGGTCTGGAAAAGGCTATGCAGGGAGAACTTCTTGAATTCCCTGGAGAGGTTTACGGAATGGTGTTAAACCTTGAGGAAGATAATGTTGGTGCCGTTTTGCTGGGTGATTCCCGCAATATTAATGAGGGTGACACTGTGAAAACAACTGGACGAGTTGTTGAGGTTCCAGTAGGTGACGCTTTGGTAGGAAGAGTAGTTAATGCATTAGGACAGCCAATTGATGGTAAGGGACCTGTAAGCACAGATAAGTTCCGCCAGATTGAGAGAGTGGCGCCTGGTGTAATTACCAGAAAGTCAGTTGATACACCACTTCAGACTGGTATCAAGGCTATTGATGCAATGGTTCCAATCGGAAGAGGCCAGAGAGAGTTAATTATCGGAGACCGTCAGACTGGTAAGACAGCTATCGCTGTTGATACAATTATCAACCAGAAGGGTCAGAATGTAAAATGTATCTATGTTGCAATCGGACAGAAAGCGTCAACAGTTGCAAGCATAGTTAAGACACTGGAAGAATTTGGCGCTATGAGTTATACAACTGTAGTTGCCTCAACTGCAAGTGAGCTTGCTCCATTGCAGTATATTGCACCTTATGCAGGATGTGCCATAGGTGAGGAATGGATGGAGAACGGAGAGGATGTACTTATTGTATATGACGACTTGAGCAAGCACGCTGCTGCTTACCGTACACTTTCTCTTCTTCTTAAGAGACCACCAGGACGTGAGGCTTACCCTGGAGATGTATTCTATCTTCATTCAAGACTTCTTGAGAGAGCAGCCAGAATGTCAGATGAGTACGGTGGAGGTTCACTTACAGCACTGCCAATTATTGAAACCCAGGCAGGAGATGTATCTGCCTACATTCCAACTAATGTAATCTCTATTACAGATGGCCAGATTTATCTTGAAACTGAGATGTTCAATTCAGGCTTCAGACCAGCGGTTAATGCAGGTCTTTCTGTATCACGAGTTGGTGGTGCAGCACAGATTAAAGCCATGAAGAAGATGGCTGCTCCAATCCGTGTGGATCTGGCACAGTACAGAGAACTGGCATCATTTGCACAGTTTGGTTCAGAGCTGGATGCTGATACCAAGGAGAAGCTGGCACAGGGCGAAAGAGTTAAGGAAATGCTTAAACAGCCACAGTATAAGCCAATGCCTGTAGAGTATCAGGTAATAATTATATATGCTGTTACCAAGAAGTATGCATTGGATATTCCAGTGGATAGAATTCTTGATTTCCAGGAAGCACTGTTTGAGCTGATTGATACGAAGTATCCTCAGATACCAGAATCAATCAGAAGCGAAAAAGTCTTAAATGATGAGACAGAGAAGCTTCTTATTGATGCGATTACAGAGGTTAAGAAGACATTTAATAAGTAGAAGGGTGAATGGAGGTAATTGGTTATGGCCTCGATGAGAGACATAAAAAGACGAAGAGACAGTATTGAAAGTACCGGTCAGATTACCAAAGCCATGAAGCTCGTTTCCACTGTTAAGCTGCAAAAGGTAAAGAGCAGGGCTGAGAAGACAAAGCCATACTCTGACCTTATGTATGAAACAGTTAGTAATATACTTGCAAAGTCTGGTAATATTAACCACAAGTTCCTGAAACCCGGAAAATCCCATAAGAAAGCAATTATTGTGATTACTTCCAACAGGGGTCTTGCAGGTGGATATAATTCTAATATTACTAAGCTGATTATAAACAGCACAATTCCAAAGGACGATGTGTATATATATGCTATAGGCAGCAAGGGCAGGGAAGTTCTTGAAAGAAAGGGATATGAAATAAGAGCTGATTATTCAGATGTGATTAATGAGCCGTTATATACTGATGCCAGGCAGATATGTGATAAGCTGATTGATGATTATGTTAAGGGAGAAATCGGCGAAATATATCTGGCATATACTTCATTCAAGAACACAGTTGTACATGTTCCTAAGCTTATAAAGCTTCTTCCTGTGGATGCAGAAGCTGTTAAGGAAGATTCGGACGCTGATTCTACACCGATGAATTATGAGCCTAATGACGAGGAAGCATTAAATCTTATTATTCCAAAATATGTATGCTCCCTTGTGTATGGCGCATTAATAGAGGCGGTAGCCAGTGAGAATGGCGCACGTATGCAGGCGATGGATAACGCCACAAGCAATGCGGAAGAAATGATTGAAGATTTGTCACTTAAGTTTAACAGGGCAAGACAGGCTTCTATTACCCAGGAGCTTACAGAGATTATTTCTGGCGCTAATGCCATCGAATAAATATATTAAATATGGAGGCAAAAATGGCAGATAAGAATATTGGTAAAATTACTCAGATTGTCGGTGCCGTACTGGATATTAAGTTTCAGGACGGAAACCTGCCTGAGATTAACTCAGCTATCAATATTACCCGTCAGAATGGAGAACGTCTTGTTGTGGAAGTAGCACAGCATCTTGGTGATGACACTGTAAGATGTATTGCTATGGGTCCTACAGACGGACTTGTTCGTGGTATGGATGCTGAAGCAACAGGTGCCCCAATATCTGTACCGGTAGGAGAGAATACACTGGGAAGAATATTCAATGTATTGGGTGAACCTATAGATAATGAACCAGCCCCACAGGTTGAGAAATATATGCCTATTCACAGAAAAGCACCTTCATTTGAGGAGCAGGCTACATCTACAGAGATGCTGGAGACAGGTATCAAGGTAGTTGATCTTCTCTGCCCTTATCAGAAGGGTGGTAAGATTGGTCTGTTTGGTGGTGCCGGAGTAGGTAAGACAGTACTTATCCAGGAGCTTATCAGAAATATTGCTACCGAACATGGTGGATATTCAGTATTTACCGGTGTTGGTGAGCGTACAAGAGAGGGTAACGACCTGTATTATGAGATGAAGGAATCAGGAGTTATTGAGAAGACTACCATGGTATTCGGTCAGATGAACGAACCACCAGGAGCCAGAATGAGAGTTGGTCTTACAGGTCTTACAATGGCGGAGTATTTCCGTGATGAAGGCGGAAAGGATGTACTTCTTTTCATTGATAATATTTTCAGATTTACACAGGCAGGTTCTGAGGTTTCAGCTCTGCTGGGCCGTATGCCATCTGCGGTTGGTTACCAGCCAACACTTCAGACAGAGATGGGTGCCCTGCAGGAGAGAATTACATCAACCAAGAGTGGATCTATTACATCTGTACAGGCTGTATATGTGCCTGCGGATGACCTTACAGACCCTGCTCCAGCTACAACATTTGCCCATCTGGATGCTACAACAGTTCTTTCCAGATCAATTGTTGAGCTTGGTATCTATCCAGCGGTAGACCCATTGGAATCTACATCAAGAATTCTTGATCCAAGAATTGTTGGTGAGGAGCATTACAAGGTTGCACGTATGGTTCAGGAAATCTTACAGAAGTACAAGGAACTTCAGGATATTATTGCTATTCTTGGTATGGATGAACTTTCGGAGGATGATAAGCTTGTTGTATCAAGAGCAAGAAAGGTTCAGAGATTCCTTTCACAGCCTTTCTTCGTAGCAGGACAGTTTACTGGCCTTGAGGGAAGATATGTGCCAATTAATGAGACAATTCAGGGCTTTAGGGAGATTATCGAAGGAAAGTATGACGATATTCCAGAGAGTTATTTCTTAAACTGCGGCAATATTGATGATGTTCTTGCAAAGGTGAAGTAAGGAGATAAGTGTATGGCCGATAGTTTTGAGTTAATTGTTAATACGCCTGACAGGGAGTTTTACCGTGGCAGTGTTACCATGGTGGAGCTGGTTACCACAGAGGGCGAAATCGGCGTGTATGCTAAGCATATTCCGCTGACAGCAGTAATTGTTCCAGGAGTTCTTAAAATCCATGAAGACAGCCACATTAAGAAAGCTGCTATTCATGGCGGAATTGTTGAGATATTAAAGGATAAGGTTACTGTATTGGCAGAAGTGGCAGAGTGGCCGGAAGAAATTGATGTCAACAGGGCTAATGAGGCTAGAATAAGAGCTGAACGAAGGATTAAGGGTAACGAGGCTAATGTTGATATGGTAAGAGCTGAGGCAGCTCTTAAGCGTTCTCTTGCAAGACTTGGAGCAGTTGACTAAAAATAAGTGTGTATAAACCTCCTTTATATGGGAATAATCTGGTTAGATTTCCCATTGAAGGAGGTTTTTATGTTGGGAGACTTTTTATATATTATTAAATATTATTTTCAGGAGATGGTAAAGCGTAACAGTGGAAAACGCAACCGGAAAGGTGCGAAATGGGCAGGAATAATTCTTCTTGTAGCAGCATGGATAGTTCTTGGAGCCAGACTGGCATATAAGAGTGATGTTAATGAGAAGAAACAGGCAGTCAGTGCATTCTCAAGTGCAATTACCAACGAATGTGAAGCCAGTGTGACAGCATATGGCAGATATAATCCGGGAAGCGTATCAGACGGGACGAAAGTCATAATATTAACTGAAATTGCTGATAAGATAGGGATTAACAGATATGAAATCCAGGATTATTATGATGAGAAGGGGGCAGCAGTTAAGTCATTAAGCCAGTCTTCGGCAAATGGAGATGTGGTGGTGAAGTTTCTGGATAAGGAACAGGACCAGTGCTATATCTATGTGGATATTATTCTGAAAAATGGTGTGGATTGTGTATATACATATGAGGAAATAGTAAGAGATATCTATGAAGATATGGGGATTGATACCTGTGTAAACGTGAATCTTACAGGAGAGATTGATGGAAGGCTGTATTCAGAGAACTGCAGGGTATACACAGAGAGTCTCATGGAAAAAGCCGGGGCAAAACAGGTGTATGCCAAGGAGTATGACGGAATCTATACTGCATACGGATACAATAAGAAAATGGATGAGTGGGTAAATATTGGCGGAAAGAAAGTAAATGTCAATGTTACAGTGAATTATAATGAACAGACAGGCAAATCGGTAATCCATCTTGCAACTCCAATTATGCAGCAGGATTTTTAGGTGGCATATTAATGCCTTGCAGTTTTGTCATAAAGATATTAGAATGATAGATAAAAGTGTAATACAAGTGGAGAAATAGTTATGAATATAGATGATCTGTTAGATAAATGCACTGCCAGTGAGCTGGTTGAGATTGTGCTAAGCAACAGAAAACACAAAAATACAGAAGGGGCATCTAAAGTTAAGATACGTCCTGTTAATATTAAGAATAAAACGGTTTTTCAGGCTTCTGAATATGTGGGTACACAGGTACTTCACCGGAATTTGTCAGGGAAAGAACTGGCAGAATATGTGAAATCATGCCTTAATAACGATTTTAAACAGGGGCAGTTTGCATATACTGATGGTGATGGTCAGGTTTTGTGTGGAAGTAAGGGCAATATGACTGTCAAATACAAAAAATCTTCTGATACAAGAACACAGAAGGACTTAAGCCACAACAAGCAGAAAAAGTATATTCTTGAGGAAGGAAAGCCTGTGGGTTTTCTCATTGACCTGGGTGTTATGACTAAGGAAGGTAAAATCGTTGCATCCAGATACGATAAATTCAGACAGATTAACAGATTTCTTGAATTTATTGAGGATGTTATTCCTTATTTGTCAAAGGACAGAGAACAGACCATTATTGATTTCGGATGTGGCAAATCTTATCTTACATTTGCAATGTACTATTATCTTAAGGAGTTAAAGGGGCTTGATATAAGAATAATAGACCTTGACCTTAAGAAGGATGTTATTATGCACTGTAATCTTCTGGCAAGGAAATATGGGTATAAGAAGCTTAATTTCTATGTGGGAGATATTGCAGATTATAAGGATGTATCAAGTGTGGATATGGTTGTTACACTTCATGCCTGCGATACTGCCACAGACTATGCTCTTGCAAAGGCTGTGAAATGGGGTGCGAAGGTGATACTGTCTGTACCTTGCTGCCAGCATGAAGCTAATGGACAGATACAGTCGGATGAGCTTATGCCAGTGCTGAAATATGGAATTCTAAAGGAGCGTATGTCTTCTATATTGACTGATGCCATAAGGGCAAACAGGCTGGAGATTGCTGGATACCAGACACAGATACTGGAATTCATTGATATGGAGCATACACCGAAAAACCTCTTGATAAGAGGAGTATACACAGGGAAAAAGGCTGATTCCAGAGGAGTAGACAATCTGGAGGATATGTTTAATCTTAATTTAACTCTTGACAGATTGATGGAGGATAGCAATGAACCATAAAAATACTTTGTCCTGGAAGTATGTTATATATCTGGGTCTATTTCTTGTTACAGCTGCTGTTACATTTATATCAATGCATTATCAGGCAGAAAGCGCTGCAACACTGGAAATGACTGAGGCAGAGTTTCCGCTGGTGTACGCGGAAGCTGATGATGGACTGGTGTATAATCCAATGCATGGTATCATTATTCCGGATAACGCCGGTATTAACGGAACTAATGAAACATCAGATAAATACGAAGGTGTTTCGGTTCCGGGAATGGATACACCTTTAACTCCACTGCCTGACAGTAATGAGTTAAAGATAGCTGTTGATACATATGGCAGTATGATTAAGGATATTTCTTACAAAGTCAGGGATACAAGGGATAACAGCCTTATTGAAAGTACATCCCTTAATTCCTTTGAATCCAGCCAGTCCAGGGTTCATGCAGTCCTGCCTGTCAAGGACCTTCTATCTGAGAATGTAGAATATATGCTGGAGATATGTATTAATACTGAAAAACAGAATAATATCAGATATTATACAAGAATAGTCACAGGAAGGGATGATTATTTCAAGAACAGTATTGATTTCGTACTGGACTTTAATAATGATACATACAGTCTTGAGACTTCATCTAATATCTCAAAATATATGGAAACAAAGTACGGAAGCGACAATTCTAATTTTGGTTCCGTAGATATATATTGCAATACAGATTCAGTGTTGTGGGGGGATATTGACCCATTTATTGAAAGTAATGTTATACCTACCGTTGAGAGTATTGAGCAGGAAATAATGATTGTAAGCCTGGATTATTCTATAGGTGCTGAGAATGTTGACGGAACTAATGATACCTATGCTGTGCATGAGTATTACAGAGTAAGACAGGGAACCATGGGAATGTTCCTTCTTGCGTTCAAGAGGGAGGCTAACCAGATATTTGATGGAAGAGATGACCTATTCCCAAGTGGTAAGATTAATCTTGGTATACAGAACCAGCTTACTGTCCAGGCAAAGGACAGCGACAACCACAATTTTACCTGTTTCGAGACCTATGGAAGCCTGTGGAGTTATTCCAAGAGTGCAAATGAGTTTATAAGGGTATTTTCATTTGATTCAGGAGATTCTGATAACGTAAGAGAACGTTACCAGAGACATAAAATAAAGATAATGGACATAAGTGATGATGGCAGCATTAAGTTCATAGTATATGGTTATATGAACAGAGGAGCCCATGAGGGACGGCTGGGAGTGTCACTTTACCAGTACAATTATGGAGGCAACAGCGTTGAGGAGCTTCTGTTCCTGCCGCTTGATATGCCGTATGAGATTATTGAGGAGAATGTGGGAGATATCTCTTATGTCAATTCTTCCAACATTTTCTATATTATGATAAATGATTCTCTGTATGCAGTTGAGCTTAACAGCAAGGAGATAATGACAGAGATTGAGGGACTTACATCAGGAACCTACAAGGTGTCAGACAACGGAAGAATTATAGCTTATAGCCTTAATGGACAGCTTAATAATACAGATTCCATAAGAATACTTAATCTGGAAAAGGGCGTGGAGAAGATTCTGAAAGCCCCTGAAAACCAGGTTATGAAAGTTCTGGGATTTATTGAAAATGACTGTATATACGGATATGCCAATATTGATGATATTGCATATGAGGACAACGGATTAATTACCTATCCAATACACACATTATGTATTATGGATGATAATTATGAGGTTATCAAGGAATATCACGAGGATGGTATATATCTCAGTGGTGTGGAGGTTGACGGATACAGAGTCAATCTATCAAGAGTTGTAAAGGATGGAGAGGGAGGATATACCTCTGCCTCAATTGACCAGCTGATTAACAGGTCAGAGAACAGCGTTGATGAGAGAGTATCTGTGGACTCAGTATACACCTCTTCCAGAAGAACAGAGGTAGTGCTTGTTCTTCCTAAGGGTGTTGGAGATGTAAATTCCACTACCGCAAGAGGCGCTGATAATATCCAGTTCGTGGCTGACAGGGAGCTGGTTATAGAAAAAACCGGCAAGGCAAAAAAACTGTATTATGTATATGGTGCAGGAAGGCTTGCAGGTTCCTACGATAACATAAACAGTGCAGTTATTGCTGCTAATAGTAATTATGGGTATGTGAAGGATTACAATAACAAGCTGGTATGGACGAAATATAAAACAACAACAGGACAGATTAAGGGAATTACCCCGTCAAGCGCTGATTTCGGTGGAAGCTACCAGGGCGGTGAGGCTGTTGTAAAGAGTTATATAGGTGATGTAGATAATCTTAAGAAGATTACTCTTAAAGGAGTATCATACGAGACAGTGCTTCCATATATCAGCCGCGGAAAGCCTGTGCTTGCAAAAACTGCCAATGGATACGTGATAATAACTGCATATGATGCCACAAGTGTAACCTACCTGGGTTCAGGTAAAGAAATAAATATAACTACCACCGATGCAGCAAAGCTGTTTACCCAGGGTGGAAACCTGTACGTGACATTCTACTAAAATTGGCGATAAAAAGTGGTGGAAAAGTCTAGAGATAATTTATGTTAGATTTGCAAAAAATCTTGACATATTCTTTGAAATTTTGTATATAATAATCACGAGCGACGGCTCTGTTATGAAAGCATGTGCTTTTGTAAAAAGCGTGTGGTCCCTACCGTAAGTGGGAATGGTAAAAGCAGTAGTCCCTACTGTGAGTGGGAGTGGTAAAAGCAGTGGTCCCTACTGTGAGTGGGAATTGTGATTGTTATGGCTGCGATATTTCGCAGCCTTTTGTTGTTTATACATAAAGGAGTTCTTATGAAAAAACAAAGGTTTCATTTGTATCATATAGATATGAAATACATCAGAGATTTGGCTAGGGTAGATGATAAGGTTATGTCGGTTTCCCCGCAGATAGGAAAAGAAAGACGTCCTTTTGTGGGAATAGTTGTTATTTGTAACCAGAAAAAATATTGTATTCCTTTGACATCGCCGAAACCAAAGCATCAGACAATGAAGAATGATAAAGATTTTTCCAGAATGTTTGACAAGGGAAATAAGCTGATAGGTTGTCTGAACTTCAATAATATGCTTCCAGTTGACGATTCTGTGCTATTGCCGATTGATATGAGGACTCAGAAGGGAGATAGTACAAAGGAACGGGCATACAAGTCACTTTTGAATGATCAGCTTGATTGGTGTAATGATAATTTTGATGCCATTACAATAAAAGCTGAGAAGTTGTATAAGATTGTTACAGAAACACCGGATAAAATGAAAAATTTGACAAGGCGGTGTTGTGATTTTAAGAAGCTGGAGCATGTGCTGGAGAAGAGGAAATAATAAAAATATTAAAGCAAGATTAACACAGCCAGGTGCAAAGCGAAGCGAGCACCCGCGTCACCGAAGAATCAGAACTACACCACGCACTCCTGCCCCAGGCATCGGGCGTGGCGGAAGAGTAGTAAATTGCATTTGGCAGGTCATAGTGTGAGTTCCAGGGATGTGACAAAGTGGTTCCACGGCCTTGTGAGGACGCCGGCACTTACGCCCCGTATTGTGGGGCGTTAGTGTCCGCTGCGTCCGAGGAGAGCGAGAGCGCGCCGGGGAATCACTTTCGCCACATCCCTGGAACGTCCCCACCACAATACCCGCCACCAGCAAATTAATACAGGGGGAAGTATGAAGAAGATAATTAAACGGACAATATTAATAACTCTGCTGCTTGCCCTTGGGCTGGCTGTTGCCTACTTCGTTCCAAGCATCATCAAAGTCCTGAACCTGCAGAAGGAAGCCATTGCCCTTGTTAAGTCCAGCAGTAAATCCACATTTATGGAGACAAAGACAACCATCGTATATGACGCATACGATGAGGAGCTCTGCCAGATTAAGAATATCAAGGATATGTATTACGTGGATTTCTCAGAGATTCCTGAGACACTTGCAGATGCATTTATTGTAATGGAGGATCAGGACTTCTACAGCCATAAGGGAATTGATTACAAGGCAATAATCAGGGCAACATTTGTGAATAAGCAGAGAGGTGAGATTGTCCAGGGAGCCAGTACCATAACCCAGCAGCTGGCAAGAAATATATTTCTTTCCCAGGAAGTTACCTGGGACCGTAAGATTGAGGAAATGTTCATAGCCGGCGAGATGGAGAAAAGATATTCCAAGGACCAGATTCTGGAGTTCTATCTTAATAATATCTATTTTGGCAACGGATACTACGGAGTGGAGGCTGCGGCAAAGGGGTATTTCAGTAAGCATGTATCAGAACTGACACTGCCTGAACAGGCATTTATTGCAGCTATTCCTAACGGACCTACAAAGTATAACCCACTGACTAATTTTGATAATACAGATACCAGAAGAAAGCTTATCTTAAGAAAGCTGTACGATGGGGATTATATAAGTTCCATGACCTTCTATACCTCATATAATGAGGAGGTAGTGTTGTCTCTGGCTGATAATTCAGAGGTTTCTGATTCCGTGGCCACTTATGTCCGGCATTGCGCCACAGAGAGTCTTATGGAGGCAGTGGGATTTACATTCAGATACAACTTTGATTCGGAAGATGACTATAATTCATACATGGATATGTATGATTCTTACTATAACAGATACCAGCAGATGCTGGTGGGAGGAGGATATACCATATATACCTCCATTGACAGGGATATCCAGGATAAGCTGCAAAATGCACTGGATGAGGGACTGTCCGGCTACACGGAGGTTTCTGACGAAGGAATATATAAGATGCAGGGCTCTGCTACATGCATTGATAATGAAACTGGAAATGTAGTGGCTATTGTGGGCTCACGAAGCCAGGACGGCCCAAGCCTTGGCCTGAACCGGGCGTATCAGAGTTACAGGCAGTCAGGAAGTGCAATTAAACCTTTATCAGTATATCTTCCATATTTCATGAAGGGGCATTTCCCAGAGGAAATCATGACGGATGAATATATTCCCGGAGGACCTCTGAATGCAGACAGAAGTTATGCGGGAGAGATGACTCTTGCTGATGCAATCAAATATTCCAAGAATACTATTGCATGGAAGGTATACCAGGATGTTACTCCACAGGTGGGAATCAGCTATCTTATGAAGATGGGATTCAAGAAGGTCTGGTATGACAAAGATTACAATGCGGCGGCGCTTGGAGGATTTACATATGGAGTAACATCCGAGGAGATGGCTGGTGCATTTGCAACAATAGCAAATGATGGCGTGTATAGAAAAGCTACATGCGTAAGAAAAATATATGGCCCAGAAGGAAAACTGATTAGAGACGAGTCAGAGCGAGGGGGAAGAGTGTATAGCAGCATGACCTGCCGTGAGATGACAGAAGTGCTGCAGACTGTTGTTAATGGCGGTGGTACCGGTGGGGCAGCAGCTGTGGATGGCTGGGAAATTGCCGGTAAAACAGGTTCAACCAACTCTGACAAGGATTTGTGGTTCTGCGGATACAGTCCATATTATACTACAGTCGTATGGATGGGATATGATTACCCGGAGCAGATTCGTGGAGGTAATGCAACTACGATTATTTTCCGTGAGTTTATGACACAGATTCATGAGGGACTGGTTCATAAATCATTCCCAATAGTTCAGCGAAACAATCATAGCAGTAATAAGAATTCTGGAAATTCAGGGAATCCAGGCAATGCTGATAATGAACCGGCAACAATGAATCCTGGGGAAAATACAGAAAATCAGGAGCCGAAAACTTTCGGCGAAGGGCAGGACGGACAGAATGTTAATAATGCCGGAATTACAGATGGAGATGCCATTCAGGGCACCACAGGTACAGGAACTGAAGGGACGACTGGCTCTGGCAATTCTGGCACTACAGGTGCAGCTGGAAATGGTGGCACCCCAGGAACTTCGGGAAATAGTGGAAATCAGGGAACGAGTGGTACAACGGGCAGCAGCGGCAACAGAAATAATAACGCTACAATGGTATATCCTGGGACAGATGTAGATACGGATGTTTCGGGATATCAGGATAAGAATGCCCCTGTCAGGGGAGATGCAGATGCAGGAACTATACAGTAGAACCAGTAATACAGATAGATAACTTGGTAACATGCCATAAAATTAGTACTACAGGACAGTTCAGTTTTTGGAATTATATGCCGATAATAAAACCATAGATGAGAGAATTATGCCAAATATCTGACAGAATCTCACATCTATGGTTTTTTTCAAAAGATAATTAGAGCAGACTTCATATAAAATATGACATTACATTTATTTAATGTTATACAGGGTTATAGATAAAGAGATTAAGACAGAAGGGAGATAAGTATATGGCAAACGGCATGGCGAGTCTTATGGTTGGCGCATCAGGACTTAAAACAGCCCAGACAGCTCTCAATACTACAGCACATAACTTATCAAATATTAATACAAGCGGTTATACCAGACAGCAGATTGCTTTCAAGGATACACAGTATGTTAATTACATTACAGATTACAATTCTCCGGTAAATTCTACTTATGGATTGGGAGTAAGCATTCATGAAGTAAGAAGAATAAGAGACACATTCATTGATAAGGCATATAGAAATGAGAACAGCCGTCTGGGCTTCTATGAAGCACAGTACAAGGCTGTAGATGAGATTGAAGACCAGTTTGGTGAGATGCAGGGTGTAACTTACCAGCAGAGCCTGAACAATCTCTATGATGCAATTAATGAGTTAAGCAAAGAACCATCAAGCACAGTAAAGAGATCATCACTGATACAGAACGCATCAGCATTCATGACAAGATCAGATGCAGTATACCAGGGCCTTAAGAATTACCAGCAGACACTTAATACACAGGTTTACAATATGGTAAACAATATTAATAATCTTGGGGATAAAATATATAAGCTGAACAAACAGATTGCCAAGATTGAGGCAGCAGGTGTGGAGACAGCCAATGACTTAAGAGACCAGAGAGATGTGGCGCTGGATGAACTGAGCAAATACATGAGCATTACTTATTATGAGGGACAGAATGGAGAAGTGATTGTATCTGCTGAGAGCGTACCATTTGTTACAGTAACATCTGTTACTACGATGGAATACCGGAAAACGGAAGGAACAGAACTTTATATTCCTACATTTCCGGCATTTGAGAGAGATGTATATCCAGAGGATGAGCTTTACAGGGCTAACACTTCTGATAAAGGAGAACTTAAGGGCCTTCTTCTCGCAAGAGGAAGCATTGATGTAAACTATTCAGATATTCCTGTTAAACCATCCCAGGAGGATGCCAAATATCAGATAACACAGGCTAACGGAACCACAGTATTTGATTCGGAAACCTATAATAAAGATTATAAATTATATCAGGATAAGCAGGACTACTATAACAAATATATTGAATCTTCACCTATCCTGTGTGCCATAGCAGGAATAGATAAGCTGGTAAATGGAATTGTAACAGCTATTGACGGAGTTCTGTGTCCTACGAAGGAATATACAACGACTGCTGCTCTTAAGGACACTAACGGTGTGGAGCTTATTCCTGAAACTTATGAATATAATAAAATATCAGCCGCAGTTCTCTATGATGCTGCCGGCAATGAGATAAAGGGAGCTGCCGCTGGTGTGGCAGCAGATGGATCAGCTCTTTACTCTTATACATCACTTAATAAGCTGTATAGCAATAAGGAAGCTACACAGGTTCTAGAACCTAACAAGTTCAATTACGTTATTCTTGATATGGATAAAACAGATTATGGTAATGACGACAATCACACCATTGGTGAGGGAATATTTACAAGACAGAATACAGAGGATTTTGTAAATATTACAGATGGTAACGGCGGAGCACTTCTTGATGCAGATGGCAACAAAATAATGATTAAGAATAATGTCAACGCCAATGGACAACGTTCAGATTATACCCTTGGAAATATTCTTATTAACCCTGAAACAAGCCAGGATGTTGGCAAGATTCCTATGACAGATGCCCAGGGCAAAGAAGATATGGCGAAGGGACAGGCATTAGTTGATGTGTGGAATGCCGATTTTGCTTCACTGGATCCTGAAAGCTATGCAGTAGGTAATTTCCAGACATTTTACAATAATTTTGTGAGTGAATTCTCAACAATTGGCAAGGTCCTGTCTAACTTTGTTGACCACCAGGAAACAATGGTTAACGGATATGACAATCAGAGACTTCAGTCAGAGGGCGTATCTTCCGATGAAGAATTAGAGAAGATGATTAAATATCAGCAGTCATACAATGCAGCATCCAGATATATCAATGTTGTAAGTGAGATGCTTGAACATCTTATAACATCATTAGGAAGAGCATAGAAATATCAGTGCGGAGGTAGATTATGGCTTCAACATTTTTCGGACTAACAATTGCATATTCAGGATTACAGGCAGCTAATACATCACTTAATGTATCAGGTCATAATATATCCAATATCAATACTGACGGATATACAAGGCAGGAGGCAGAAAAAACTGCAGCAGATGCCATCAGGACATATAATACATACGGAACACTGGGCGGAGGTGTTACTGTTACACAGATTAAACAGTTAAGAGACAGCTACTATGATGTAAAGTACCGCAATAACATGGCCAATTACGGACAGTTTTCTGTTAAACAGAATTATATGAGCCAGATTGAGGATTATCTTAATGAGGTTAACCTTCAGGGCTATACGGCAGAATACAATAATTTTTTTAAAGCAGTTAACCAGCTTACCCTTACTCCTGGTGATGCATCAGCTAAGAACCAGCTTATTAACAATGCTAAGAGTATGGCAGATTATTTTAATACACTTAATAATAACCTGAGAAATGTACAGGCAGATGCCAATAATGAGATTAAGGATGCAGTACAGCAGATTAATGCACTGGCAAAGAATATAGCAGCCCTTAACAGGCAGATTAACCAGATTGAAGCTAATGCGGGGAATGCCAATGACCTGAGGGATAAGAGAAATGCCATGGTAGATGAACTTTCATCAATCGTTAATATTGATGTTACTGAAATTGAACTGGGAAATAATCTTACGGATTATCAGGTAAGAATTAATGGACAGACTCTGGTTTCATCATATGGATACAATACTCTCGAAGTTGTTGCCAGAGAGGATAAGAGAAATGCATCAGATGCAGCTGGATTATATGATATCCGGTGGACTTCCGGACAGGCATTTGACATGTACAGCGACAGTCTTGGAGGTGAGCTGAGGGGACTGATTGATATAAGAGATGGTAATAATGGAACTATAGAGCAACTTAGCGGAAAAAAGGATTTAGGAGGCAATGAGATTCTGGAAACTGTTGCCCAGCATAACAATAACACAGATTATAAAGGAGTTCCTTATTTCCAGGCACAGCTTAATGAGTACATTCAGATATTCTCTGATGCTGTAAACCAGATAATGACTGGAAAGAAATATGATGATGTGAGTGGAACATATAAAGAGGCTAATAAAACTTATACGTCAGATGGCCTTAAGGAAGGCATTCCATTATTTACAGTCCATACAGATGGTATGCCAATGTCAGCAAACAATATTGCTGTTAACAGTGAACTTCTTGAGAATCCGGAACTTCTGGCAATTAAAACCAGTAAAAGTACTGGTGAGGCTGATGCTCAGGTTATGGAACAGCTTGTAAAACTTCAGACAGCTACAATATTTGATGGAGGAACATCCAGCTATTATCTTGAAAGCATTGTCAGCGATATGTCCATAGATGCACAGAAGGCTAATAACCTGTATGCTAATTATAATAATTTAAAGACATCCATTCATAACCAGAGGCTTTCTATTATGGGTGTGGATACAGATGAGGAGGCTATGGATCTGGTTAAGTTCCAACAGGCTTACAACCTGAATTCCAAGATGATGTCAGTTATGAACCAGATATACGATAAGCTTATTAACCAGACAGGTGTATAAGCAGCAGACTACAGAAAGGTGGCTTGAAATATGAGAATTACTAACCAGATGATGATTAACAACACAATGTCCAATATCCAGGTTAATAAAAATCAGTTGAATACACTGGACAACCAGCTGTCAACACAGAAGAAGATTAATAAGCCTTCTGATGACCCGGTTATTGCCATTCGTGCATTAAGATTAAGGTCAAGTCTTGACCAGGTTACACAGTATCTGGATAAGAATATCCCTGATGCTTCATCATGGCTTGATACTACAGAGGGGGCACTGGATGAGGCGTATTCTATCTTGCAGGACCTGTATTCATATTGTACACAGGGTTCAACAGATTCCTATTCTTCATCAGAGAGAAACACCATTGCAACAAGCCTTGACAAATTAAGGGATGCCTACTATTCACAGGGTGATGTGGAGTATGCCGGAAGATATTGCTTTACTGGATATATGACAGATATTCCTCTTAACTATCAGTCGGATGATGCTGCAAAGGATGTGGATTACATTATTACACAGAAGTTTAACAGGGAAGACCTGGACTTGAAGGTTGCCTACACTAACTTCTATGAGACAGATGACATTCTTAATCTGAAATACGAAACGGATGCAGCAGGCAATGTGGTTACTCCTAATATTGAAGAGGTTCACAGGGTTAAGCTTGGATATAAGGATGTGTCTGATACTATTGATACCAAGACTGTTGATGCAAGTGGTAATGTTACAACAACATCATCCCAGGATTTTAAAATCAAAGTCACAGACAGCGCGGGCAACGTTACAGAGATTGCTGTGAATACTATAACCAACGCTGGTGGCAGGACTGATAAGGGGTCTGATAATTATATTCCGAAAGATGATGAGGTGGCTTTCAATCCTACAACAGGTGAACTTTTATTTGGAGAAAATGTATACAAAAAGCTCTATGAGGCGGACAGCTTCTCATTCACATATGAAAAGAATAATTTCATGAAGGGTGACCAGAATCCGATAATGTATTTTGACTGTGTAAATAACAATCCTAATGATTATTATTATAAGACAGAGTACAAAAAAAAGAATGAGGATATTGAGTATAATGTGAATTTCTCACAGAAGCTTAAGGTTAACACTGAAGCCAATGATGCTTTTAACATATATCTTGGAAGAGACATAGATGACCTTATCACAGCTGTTAATAATGTGCTGGATCTTGAAAACCAGATAGAAAAGGTTGAGGGAATGCTTGGTGAGACAAGATACCAGGATGAGACATCACAGAAGAAACTTACTGCCATGAAGGAAGGGCTTACCAAGCAGAAGGAGCTGGCAGAGGAACAGATGACTAAAGCATTTGAGTCAGGTGTGGGAAAGATGCAGGCATACCAGCAGCAGACTTCTCTTGCCAAGGCAGATGTGGGTAACAGAATGACACGTCTTAACCTTACAAAGAGCAGGCTTACAGAGCAGAAAACTAACTTCCAGAATCTTAAATCCCAGAATGAGGATATTGACCTGGAGGAGGTAATTGTAGGGTATTCATCAGCACAGCTTGTATACAATGCTTCACTGACAGCTGCAAGCAAGGTTGTTCAGCAGACATTGTTGGATTTCCTGTAAAATTATAGTATATTATAGTCAGCCAGAATATTAACCGTGACTATAATTTGCGCAGAGTGGACTTAAAAAGCACATATTAAACAAAGAAGGGTGGTTATATAATGAAAGTACAGACAAAATGGTTTGGCGAGATGGAGATAGGCGAAGAAAAAATCTTCACATTTGAAAAGGGTATGATTGGCTTCGAAGACAAGAAAAGCTTCACAATCGTATTTGATGCAGAGAAGGGGGATGAGGCTGTAATCTACTGGCTTCAGTCAACAGATGACCCAGCGCTGGCACTTCCAATTCTCAAGCCGGAATTAATTAAAGAGGACTATGATCCAATTGTGGAGGATGAGCTTGTTAATTCTCTTGGACAGAATATTAAGGATGCTCAGCTGGAGGTGTTCGTAACATTGACAGTTCCTTCGGATCTCACTAAGATGACATGTAATCTTAAAGCTCCAATTATCCTTAATACAGATACAATGAAGGGCATACAGCTTATAGCGGATAATGAAGACTATCTTGTTCGCTATCCAATATATGATTTGTTACAGAGCAGAAAGGATGGTGAGTAGGATGCTGGCATTATCAAGAAAAAAAGACGAGGCAATTGTTATTAATGATGATATCGAAATTACAGTAATAGAGATAAAGGGTGACCAGGTTAAGCTTGGAATATCAGCACCGAAATCCGTACCAATTTACCGTAAAGAGGTATATGCACAGATTCAGGCAGCTAACAAAGAAGCTGTTGCATCAGTGGATATTAACAGCCTGAATAAGCTTTTTGGAAAATGATGCTTATCTGTAATTATCGAATGTATTATATATATTATTTTGGTATACATGGTTAATTTGGGATAACTTTTTCCGATATAGATTTTACAGATAACATTTGTAATAACTGCGCCGTATATGAACAGGGCGCTGGAAAGTTAAGTGGTTACACACACGGAGGTGAATGTAATGGCAATTGATTCAATTAGCAGAGTAGCTAATACAGGTGTAGCAGGTTCAACAGTTAAGGTATCTAATGAGAATGTGCGTGTTAACGAGACAGCACAGGCAGCAGTTGCAACACAGGCAACAGCGGAGTCTTCAACTGTGACAGCTGCAAGTCAGGAACAGGCAGCCAGGGATAACAATGGTTCAGATGAGGGAAAACAGTCTGAACAGAGACAGCCTACCATGAAGGATGTCAGTGAAATCAACAAGGTAATTAACCAGAATACTATTGCAGAGTTCGGTTACAACGAGCCAACAAACAGGATTACTATCAAGATTAAGGACAAAGAGACTAATGAAGTAATCAGGGAGATTCCATCTGAGAAGGCTCTTGAGATGCTGGCGAAAGCATGGGAACTGGCTGGACTTATGGTTGATGAGAGAAGGTAGTATGTCCTTTGGCTGATGGATTAGTTTTGTATGCACACGGAGGTGCGAAAGGAGTTTTATTATGCCAATAAGAATGTCGGGATTACAATCAGGACTTGATACAGAAACATTAGTTTCTGCTCTTGTGTCTGGTTACACTTTACAGAAAGATAATATGGTGAAGGCTCAGACAAAGCTGCAGTGGAAGCAGGATTCGTGGAAAGCCATGAATAAGAGTATCTACAGCTTCTATAGTGGAAAGCTTTCAGCAGCACGTTTGTCTAAGACTTATAATGCAAAGAGTGCTTCAGTATCTGATTCTACTAAGGCAAAGGTTACAGCAGGCGCAGAAGCTGTTAACGGAACACAGACACTGGAGATTAAGGAGCTTGCGTCAACAGGATATCTTACAGGCGGTGTTGTAAGTGCGAAGGATGATAAGGGGAATTCTGTGAAAGCAGATGGAAGTACCAAGCTTTCAGATATTACAGGACTTACAAGCGGAACAATAACTGTTTCAGCCGAGGGTAAGAATAAGGACATAACGCTGACAGAGGATATGACTGTTAACCAGTTTGTTGTCCAGTTGAAGGAGGCAGGACTTAATGCAAACTTTGACGCCAACAACCAGAGATTTTTCATAAGCTCTAAGACATCAGGAGCTGACCATGATTTCTCAATTACAGCTTCAGATGAAGACGGACTTAAATCTTTACAGAAGATGGGACTATTTACTCTTAATAATACAGAGACAAAGGAGTATGAAAAGTGGGCATCTTATGCCACTGATACAGCTGCTCTTGATGCATTAAAGCAGAGTACATACGAGAGCAGGAAGATTAATTACGAGGACAGGGCTAAGACTTATGCTGACAGATATAATGCGGCTAAAGAGACCATTAAGACAATTGAAGCTAACGATACCTGGCCAAATGGAACAACATTAGATGAGCAAAAGGCCAGAGTTTCCGAATTGAGAGCTGATTTTGAGAGCGATTATGCTTCATATGCAAAGACTGATGAAAAAGGCGATGTTGTCAAAGATGAAAAAGGCAATATTGTATATGATACAGACAAGCTCAAAGCAGATGGCAAGCTGGATGAGTTTAACAGCCGTAAGAGTACAATTGACTCAATGCAGAGCCAGGTGGATAAGTATGAGAATGCTCTGAAGGATATTGAGAGCTCTGAAAAGTTTGTTAACATAGATGCTGATGGCAAGGCTGTTGCTGACCCTGCTAATGCTAAATTAATAGCAGAGGTTGATTCAGAGAACGCCACCATAAGAAGTAATTCAGATGCTGCTATTGATGCTAAGGTGGCTTATTCAGTTAATATGCTTAAAGATATACAGAATGGCAATCTTACATCAAGCAAAGACGCAGCAAGAGTTACAGGTAAGGATGCTACTATTATCCTTAACAAAGCTACTTATACAAGTAATACTAATAATTTCGCCATCAATGGTCTTACCATAACAGCAGAGGCGAAGACTGACGGTGAAATTACAATAACAACTAATACAGATACTGATGCCATATATAACAGCATCAAGGATTTCTTCAAGGAGTATAACACTCTTATAAAGTCTATGGATGAAGCTTATAACGCATCAAGCTCTAAGGGATATGAACCTCTTACCAGTGATGAGAAGGAAGCAATGACTGAGGATGAGGTTAAGGAGTGGGAGAAGAAGATTAAGGATTCCCTCTTAAGAAAGGATGCAACATTAGGAAGTGCATCCAGCAGTATGAAGAACCTTATGGCCCAGTCTTTTGAAATCAACGGCAAGAAGTACAGCCTGGCATCATTTGGAATTAAGACGTTAGGTTACTTTGATGCGGCAGATAATGAAAAGGGCATGTATCACATTGATGGAGATAAGGATGATGATGCTTCATCAGGTAATGATGATAAGTTAAGAGCTGCTATAGCAAGTGATCCTGATACCGTTGTCTCATTCTTCTCACAGCTTGCTACAAGCGTATATAATGATTTAAGCAAGAAGATGTCATCATCTTCTGTGAGCAGTGCATATACACTGTATAATGATAAGCAGATGACTAAAGAGTACACATCGTATACTTCTAAGATATCTGATAAGGAAGACGAGATTACCAAGTGGGAAGACTACTATTACAAGAAGTTCTCTTCAATGGAATCAGCACTGGCAAAGCTTAACCAGACACAGTCATCTCTTGCAGGATACTTCTCATAAATGATTATTTAACCGGAGGATATAATAATGGCATTCACACAGGGATACGGCAATTCGGCATATGGGTCACCATATACATCAACAGGAGGTCATGGAGGACAGGCCTATGCTGACCAGTATAACAGGAATAAGATTATGACAGCCTCACCGGCAGAGCTTACTTTGCTTCTATATGAGGGAGCAATTAAATTCTGTAATATTGCTTTAATAGGTCTGGAACAGAATGATTTAAACAAGGTTCATACCAATATTGTTAAGGCTGAGAATATAATTATGGAATTTCAGGCTACATTGAATCATAAATATGCTGTTGCAGAAGACTTCGATAAAATATATAATTACATATATGATCTTCTTGTGGAAGCTAATATGAAAAAAGATAAAGAAATTCTTGAGAGGGCTCTTGACGAAATCCGTGGAATGAGAGATACATGGAAGGAAGTCATGGTTCGTGCCAAGGATGTTAAGGTTCAATAGGATTGGCTTCTTTCATAATTCTTAAGAAATGGTGGCAGGTATGGGAAATACAGATAATTACATTCAGATTATGACGGAAAGCCTGATAATGAAAAAGAGCGTGCTGGAAAAGCTTGTCGTCCTTAATGATGAACAGAAAGCTTTAATAGGGGCAGAAGATTTTGATGGCAACGCTTTTCAGGACAATATTGATAAGAAATCTGCTCTTGTAGATGAAATTAACAGGCTGGATAATGGATTTGATGATCTGTTCCGAAGAGTCAGGGAGACACTGGAGGCTGATAAGGAAAACTATAGTCAGGAGATTACCAGATTCAAGTCCCTTATCAGAGATGTTACAGAACTGTCCGTTAAAGTGGAAGCAGGAGAGGCAAGAAACAGAAAACTGGTAGATGAAAGGTTTGCAGAACTAAGGAAGGGCGTACAATCAGCCAGGAGAAGTTCCCAGATGGCAAACACCTATTACCAGAGCATGAACAGGCTGGATGATGCTCCACAGTTCATGGATCAAAAAAAATAAAAAAATGTTTATAACGGGGTTAACTATTCCAGGTTGATTCCGATATAATAAGTACAAGGAACAACAAGTTGATAAATATAACGGCTGGTTGTTTCTAAACAATTAAATCAAAGGTGGCATGGAAGCCACTAATAATTTTTCAAGGAGGAAAAAATTATGGTAGTACAACACAATCTTACAGCAATGAACACAAGCAGACAGTTAAACGGCGTTACAGGCGCACTGTCTAAGTCAACTGAGAAGTTATCATCAGGTTACAAGATTAACCGTGCAGGTGATGACGCAGCAGGTCTTTCAATTTCTGAGAAGATGAGAAGCCAGATCAGAGGTCTTAACAAAGCTTCTTCTAACGCTCAGGATGGTATCTCACTTATCCAGGTGGCTGAAGGTGCTCTTAATGAGACACACTCAATCTTACAGAGAATGAACGAACTTGCAACACAGGCTGCTAACGACACTAACACAAGTACAGACCGTACAGCGCTTCAGCAGGAGGTTAATCAGTTAACATCTGAGATTAACAGAATCCAGTCAACAACACAGTTCAACACAATGAACCTGTTAGATGGTACATTTAAGAACAAGAATCTTCAGGTTGGTTCACTTAGCGGACAGTCAATTGGTATCTCTATCAGCAACATGAATGCTAAATCACTTGATGTAAGTGGATTGAAGGTTTCTTCATTCTCAAAGGCTGGCGAGGCAATGAAAAAGATTCAGGCAGCTATTGATAAGGTATCAACACAGAGATCTAAGCTGGGTGCTCTTCAGAACAGACTTGAGCACACAATCAACAACCTGGATACAACTGCTGAGAATACTCAGTCAGCTGAATCACGTATCCGTGATACAGATATGGCTGCTGAGATGGTACAGTACTCAAAGAACAACATTCTTTCACAGGCTGGCCAGTCAATGCTTGCACAGGCAAATCAGTCAAACCAGGGTGTTCTTTCACTTCTCGGTTAATAATAGCTACTACTGTAAAACAAAGGCTCCGGTACGTAAGTACCGGGGCTTTTTGCTATACAGTTAATCACATGTCACTCTGCATGGTTATATGCACAGAAATACCCTGATAAACTATTATTATAAAAAAGTAAAAATTTTTTCAAAAATGGGGTTAAGATTTCCTGATTGCCTCCGATATATAAGACAAGTAAGTGATAAACAAACAAAAAATGGATGTTTTGTTTGCTAAGGACAATGGAACATCGCTTATATAAATGGATGATTATTATATCAGGGAGGAATCAATTATGGTAGTACAGCACAATTTATCAGCAATGAACACAAGCAGACAGTTAGGCGGAGTAACTAACTCGCTTTCTAAGTCAACAGAGAAGTTATCATCAGGTTACAGAATTAACAGGGCAGCAGATGACGCAGCAGGTCTTTCAATTTCTGAGAAGATGAGAAGCCAGATAAGGGGTCTTAACAAAGCTTCTTCTAATGCGCAGGATGGTATTTCACTTATTCAGGTAGCTGAAGGTGCTCTTAACGAAACACACTCAATTTTACAGAGAATGAATGAGCTGGCAACACAGGCAGCTAATGATACTAACACAAGTTCAGACCGTAATGCTATCCAGCAGGAGATGGATCAGTTAACATCAGAGATTAACAGAATCCAGTCAACAACACAGTTTAACTCAATGAATCTGTTAGACGGTACATTTAATGGAAAGAATCTTCAGGTAGGTTCTCTGTGCGGACAGTCAATCGGAATCTCTATCAGCAATATGAATGCTCAGTCACTTGATGTAAGTGGCTTGAAGGTATCTTCATTCTCACAGGCAGGTACTGCAATGAAAAAGATTCAGGCAGCTATTGATAAGGTATCAACACAGCGTTCTAAGCTGGGTGCTCTTCAGAACAGACTTGAGCATACAATCAACAACCTGGATACAACTGCTGAGAATACTCAGGCTGCTGAGTCTCGTGTTCGTGATACAGATATGGCTAGCGAGATGGTACAGTACTCTAAGAATAACATTCTTACACAGGCTGGACAGTCAATGCTTGCACAGGCTAATCAGCAGACACAGGGAGTACTTTCCCTCCTTCAGTAATTATATATGTATATTATTTTCCAATAGGGGCTGGCTTTGCCAGCCCTTTTTGTAATAAAATCGGGTGGGAGTCATTCTGTCCGGTTATATGGAATAGAATTCTTCTTTTACCATAGCAAAAAGTATGATAAACTTAAAGTAGCCAAAAACGTGGAACAGCATACAGGACCGGGATGGAAAGCTATGAATATTCTTATTACAGGTAATTATAAAAATTTAAAAGGAATAGTGGTAATGTTGTATTCTCTGTTTATGCAGGAGCCAGGGGAGGTAAACGTGTATATTCCCGCTGTTAAAACAGATGATGAAAACTTACGATATCTGTCAATGTATGTAGAGAGCTGGCAGGGAAAAAGACTTATTCCAGTGCAAACAGATATTAACATCTGGAATATGTGGGAAGAAAACGGCGGTATAAGCATAGAAGAAATATATAGATTATGCAGTAAACTGGATAAGAATATACAGAGGATACTATGCCTTGATACAGGTATAGTTGTGAAAAAATCTCTGGATGAACTGTATAATTGCAATATGCAGGGAAAGATTATGGCAGTATGTGCATCATTTACAGGGGAGAATATTCTAAGTCTCAAGGATGGAAGCCAGTTTGATACAGGAATAATTCTTGTTAATCTGGAAAGATTGAATGAGATAAGTGAACCAGATGAGTTAAATGCCGTCGATATTGTATATATGGGATGGGACCAGTACAATCTGTATCCATATAAGTATTATATGGATAGAGAAGCTGCTTCACGGGGAGAGTTAAGATTTGCAGACAGGGAAGAGATAGAAGAAAGAAGTAATAATCTGGAAGAATTCCAGAGAAGATATATTGACATAACAAAACAACTGGCAAAAGAAGCGGCAGTAATACATTTTACAGAAGGATCATCACCCTGTAACCCGGAGAGGACAGATGATGAGATGTATGACAGCTTTGATATGTATTATGAAGATATAGAGACAGATGCCCTGTATCAGTATAGGTGTGTAACTGAGCAGGTGGCAGGAGAATCCTCACTTCCAGTTCTGATATATTATGGAGTAACATATTGTTACAATATTCTTAATGATATTCTGGCCCAATTTGGGGCTGCATTCAGAAGAAAAGGAATGCGTGTCATATATTATGATGAACAGATAGGGGATGTGGCTGGATTATCAAGATATTTCGGCAGGAGATTTAAGGCGGTAATAGGTGTACAGAGTTATCTGTTTTCTGTAAGACTCCAGAGTGGAGAATATATACACGATAATATTCTGGGACCTAAGTTTAATATTGTTCTTGACCATCCTGTATGGCTTCACAGTCAGCTTATGAATGTTCCTTCGGATTACTATGTACTGACTCATGACAGTAATTATAAGAAATTCATAGAAAAGTATTATACAGGCGTTGCAGAGACATTTATTCTTCCACCAGGAGCAAACCAGATGGTGGTGGAGAAAGAGATTGATTATGATAACCGCAAATATGATGTTATATTTATTGGAACATATGGGGATTACAAAGCTAAAGAGGATATGATTAATTCATGCCAGGAGGATGTTAAGGCAATTGCATGGGAGATGGTGGATATATTATTGTCAGACTGCAGGCTGACTTACGAGGAAGCCTTTCGCCAGACTCTTAACAATAATGACATTGTTCTTGGAGATAAGGAATTCTTTGATGTGTTTTCCAAGATGACACCGGTGTTTCATTACGTAATGTATTATACAAGATATAAGGTTATAGAAAGTCTTCTTGAAGCTGGAGTCAGAGTTGAAATATGGGGAAGCTCATGGAAAAAATCACCAGTGGCTGGACATAGTAATCTTATCATCCATGATGATATTACTCCGGAAGAAAGCTATGGAGTCATGGCAGACAGCAAGATATCTCTTAATATTATGGCATGGCATAAGGGCGGATTCACAGAAAGAATTGCTAACAGCATGGGAGCAGGGGCGGTTCTTGTAACCGATGAAACCACTTATGACGATGGTGCACTGGAAGATGGGGTGAATTATGTTGCATATAATCTTACTCATCTGGACGAACTTGTTGTTAAGATTAAGGAACTGCTGGAAGATGATGACAAACGAAAGAGTATAGCCACAAGGGGAAGAGAGTATACCCTTAAGAATAATACATGGGACAGGAGAGTTGAGGATTTTCTTAAGCTCTACGAGGAATAAGTTAAGGCAAGTTATATTGTATTACAAGGATAAAGAGGGAGAAGCTGCGTATGGAACTTAATATACCGGACAATTATTTTGAGGGAGAGATAAGAGAAGGATTCTATGTTGAATCTATGATGAAGAAGAACTGGGCTTGTATGATAAAGGTTCTGGCTGAGGTAGACAGAATATGCAGAAAACATGACATCCAGTATTTTGCAGACTGGGGGACCCTGCTTGGAACCGTAAGGCATAAAGGATTCGTTCCATGGGATGATGATATAGATATAACCATGAAAAGACCGGATTTTAACAAGTTCTGTCTTGTAGCACCTAAGGAGATGCCACAGGGGTGGGAGGTTGTAAATATCCACAATGACCCGGAATGGAGACACATGCTTGCCCATATTGTAACAGGAAGAAGTGTTAATTATGACCCTGACCATCTGAAGGAATTCTATGGATTCCCTTATGTTCCGGGAATTGATATATTTCCTCTGGATTATCTTGCTCCAACAGAGGAAGAGGACAAGGATGTATGCGAACTTGTGAATATTGTGGGAGTTACAGCAGCTTCTTACGACAATGAAGAGGATTCAGAAGAAGAAAAGTTAAAAACAATTAAAGGCATAGAAGCTATGTGTGGCGTTAAGTTTGATTATAGCAAGGATATAGTTAACCAGTTATTAAAGCTTCAGGAGAGGCTGTCAATGATGTATTCAGAGGAGGAAGCAACTAAGATTGCACTGATGCCAGACCATGCCGGTCCAAGACCACTTGATGTGTATCCAAAGGAATATTATGCAAGTGCAATAGAGATGCCTTTTGAGTATGTTACTATTCCTGTACCTGTGGGGTATAAAGAGATATTAAAGCAGAAATATGGAGAAAGCTGGATGGAACCACGTTTATGTGCTTCAAGCCATGATTATCCATATTATAAGAAACAGCAGAATATCGCATGGACAGCACTGGGAGTGTTGTGATACCAGAAGATAGAGGGGTGCGTATGAAGAAAGTTATTACTTATGGAACATTTGACCTGTTTCACCAGGGACATTACAATCTGCTTAAGAGAGCAAAGGAGCTGGGGGATTACCTTATTGTTGGTGTCACTACAGAGCATTTTGATGAGGCAAGAGGCAAAGTCAATGTAATAGATTCCATAATGGACAGAATTGAGAACGTTAAGAAAACTGGATTTGCAGACATGATAATTGTGGAAGACCATGAGGGACAGAAAATTGAAGATATCCAGAAGTATGGGGTGGATATATTTACACTTGGTTCCGACTGGGTAGGTACATATGATTATCTGAAATCCTTCTGCCAGGTTGTGTATCTTGACAGAACTCCAAGTATATCTTCAACTATCTTAAGAAAAGACAGGTTTAAGATTGTAAGAACAGGCATAGTAGGAACAGGACGAATGGTTCCACGTTTTATGTCAGAGACAAAGTTCGTAAGTGGTATCAGTGTAGAGTGTGCATATAATCCCGTTGGTAATAATGTGGAAGCATTTGCAAAAAAACACGATATTACAGTTTTTACTAATTCTTATGAAGAATTTCTGTCTAATGTAGATGCTGTGTATATTGCATCACCTAATGAAACTCACTATGAATATGCAAAAAAGGCTCTTGAAGCAGGAAAACATGTGTTAAGTGAAAAGCCACTGGCATTTACAAAGGCAGAAAGCCAGGAACTATATGGCATTGCACAGAAGAATAATGTTGTGCTTATGGAGGCGATTAAGGCTGCCTATTGTCCTGGATTCCAGCAGCTTATTAATGCTGCTAAAAGCGGGAAGATAGGGGATATTATTGATGTGGAGGCTAATTTTACAAGACTTGCTTCCCAAGGGTCAAGGGAGAGAACAGATGCCAGATATGGCGGAGCATTTCTGGAATTCGGACCAAGTACGCTTCTTCCAGTGATCAAGTTAATGGGAGGAGATTATAAGGAACTTCATATAGATACTCTTACAGATGACAATGGTGTAGATATATATACAAAGGTAAATATTAAGTATGATAAGGGATTTGCAACCATGAGAACAGGTGTTGGCGTTAAGACTGAGGGACAGCTGGTTGTGTCAGGTACCAAAGGATATATAATAGCGCCTTCTCCATGGTGGCTGATGAAACAGTTTGATATAAGATATGAGGATTCATCTAAAGTGGAGCATTACGAACCAACATTTCAGGGGGATGGATTAAGATATGAAATTGGGGAATTTGTCTCTAAGATTAACGGAATAGGTGCCAATGATTACAAACTGACAGCACAGGAATCTATTGCAATGGCAGGGATTGTGGAAAAATTCATGGAGTCAAGAATATGTACAGATTAGGAATAATTGGAACAGGAAGAATAGCAGAAAGAATGGTAAAAACCGGTTTAACCGGACTAAATGTATCATGTGAATGTGTGTATAATCCACATCTTGAAAGTGCGAAAAGATTTGCAGAAGCAAATAATATAAGTAATTATACTGATAATCTGGATACATTTTCCTCTTTTATTGATGTAGTGTATGTGGCATCCCCTCATGAAACCCACAGGGATTACACTGAATATATGCTTAATAGTGGTAAGCATGTACTGTGTGAGAAACCTATGGCATTAAAGGAAGAGGATGGGGACAGATTATATAAGCTGGCGAAAGAAAAGAAGCTTGTGCTTAAAGAAGCGGTTAAGACAGCATTCTGTCCAGGATTCAATGAGCTTGTGTCTATTGTGGATAGTGGAAAGATTGGCAGGGTAATAGATGTAGAAGCTGCATTTACAAGGCTTACCCCAATTAATACAAGGGAGTATGTTAATCCTGTATATAATGGCAGCATGCTGGAATTCGGAAGCTATGGTCTGCTTCCTGTTATGAGATTTCTTGGAACAGATTATAAGAATGTGACATTTAACAGTGTAAGAAGCCGGGACGGAGTAGATGTATATACTAAGGCATATATTGAATATGATGGAGGCATGGCAACAGTAAAGTCTGGGCTTGGAGCAAAGACGGAGGGCCAGCTTGTTGTATCAGGAACCCTGGGGTATATAATTGTACCCTCACCATGGTGGATGACAAGGAAGTTCCAGGTCAGATTCGAAGATGCTTCCATAGTTGAAAATTATGAATATCCATACGAGGGTTCCGGATTACAGTATGAAATGGCTGTATTTCTGGCAAGCATTATGGATAATTCTTTCAATGGTATATGTGTGACAGAAAAAGAAAGCATTGCCATGGCTTCGGTTATGGAAAAGTTTCTTGACTGGAACACACCACAGTGGGAGCAGGGACAGAAAAGCTTTGCAGAGAGATTGAAGAAAACGGACATGCCAAAGGTGTGGGCACACAGGGGATGCAGCATGAGATATCCTGAAAACACACTGCTAAGCTTTAAGGCGGCTGCAGAAGTTCCTGGTATTACAGGAATTGAGCTGGATGTACAGTTTACCAGAGACAATGAGATTGTAGTATTCCACGATGAGAATGTCAGCAGGGTAACAGATGGCGATAAGGCAGTGAAGGACTATTCTCTTGAGGAGATTAAGAAACTAAGAATATACGCAGGCAAAGACAGCAATGGAGAGAATACATATACCACAGTTCCTACACTTGGCGAGGTACTTGAACTGTTAAAGCCATACTGTGAGAAGAATGGGCTTCTTATTAATATTGAACTTAAGACAAGCGTTGAGCGGTATAATGGAATTGAGGAAAAAACCTACAATCTTGTCAAAAGCTATGGACTTGAAAAGTATATTGTATATTCTTCATTTCTTCCAGAGTCAGTGGCAATTATGAAGGAGATTGATGCAAACTGTAAGACAGGAATTCTGGCTGTGTATCTGGATGAATGTGAAAGTATGGCTGGAAAGGTTAAGGCAGATGCCCTTCATCCTGCAGCAGTTACGTTAGGATATGATATTCCAGAAGAGTTTGATGGAATGCCTGTCAGGGTATGGAATTGGGATGAACCGTTCTTTGAAGATGGCAGGACTCTTAATGGAGACAATCTCTATAGATGCAGGGGATTTGGCGCAACAGATATAATTACTAATGTGCCAGAGAATTATCTTATGTGATATTGTGGCGGAAGTTGGGAATTAATGGCAAGGGTACTACATTAAGGAGAGTAAGATATGTTTAAGGCAGGAATCCAGTATAGTGCTGGGATAGATTTCGATGCAGTAAGAAACAGCATATTAAGCCAGAATACAGAAATATATGTATCAGAGGCAGAAAAGATAATAGAATCCCTTGGAGATAAAGACAAGGGAACAATTAACATAAATGGGCTTGTGTGGAAAGTGGCACAGGATAGCGTATTAGCTTCAGATTCTGTCAGGAATGCCGTAAACGCAGGTGCAGAGTATATAGTTGCAGAAACTAAGGGCCTGGACACAGTGGATAAGCTAGTGGCAGCTGTGGACAATAATATAGAATTGATAAAGGAATGTGGATTATGCCTGCTTGTGGAGAACAGCAACCTCTATAATGGTAAAAAATATATCTATGGACCATTCTCTGAAGGAAAGAAGCTGTGTGATATAGTAGAAGGATTAAGGCAGCGTGTACATTATGATAATATAGGAATCTGTGCAGATATTGGTGTGGCTAATCTTCTTGGAAGTAATCTTAAGTCATTTACTAGAGACTGTATGAGATATCTTGCATTAATTCATATGAACGACAATGACGGAGTTACGGATATGGCACAGATGCCATTCACATTTACAGTGGGAAGGGGAACGAGGGCTACAGATATATTCAGGGTAATTGGTATACTGATACAATATGATTATAATGGGTATGTAGTATTCAATAACCATGGAACCTGGGAAGTGACCCCAAAACAGCTTCACCACAGCATGGTTAGACTCTTGGAGGGGATGACTGTAGAATGGCAGAAGGAATATGGATTTAAAGAAGCAATAGCTGACAGGGATAAAAAACTTGTGCTTTTCGGCGGTGGTAACATGTTCAGGGATTATATGATTTCCTTCGGTGATAAGTATCCTCCGGAGTTCATAGTAGATAATGACAAGAATTCATGGGGTCAGGAGAGATTGGGAATAACAATTAAATCACCAGAAGAAATTCTTGCTATTCCAGAAGATAAAAGGAATGTGTGGATATGTAACATGAATTATGACATTATCGGGAAGCAGCTGGAGGGTATGGGAATTGAATATAACTGCTTCATTGACCAGTATTATATATAGGCATGTTAATCCAATAATTTATATAGCGGAAAGAGGACAGGATGATTACAGTAGGTGTGCAGACAAAGGGGCTTCTGCCTGAAAAGAATACAGATGAAGCTTTTAAGATGATTCACGATGCAGGATTTGACTGTGTTGATATTAATATAGATACATTTTTGAAGAATTCGGACCTGTACAGTGGAAAGCTTAACGGATTTTTCAGCGAGAGTGTGGATAATCTGGTGGAATATTTTCTGTCATACAGGGTGGCAATGGAGAAGTATGGAATAAGAGCATCACAGATGCATGCGCCATATCCTGTGAGAGTTGAGGGAAGAGATGTCCAGAATAATTATATGCAGGGGGAGGTAATTCCTAAAAGTATTGTTATTGCAGAAGTACTGGGAGTTCCCTGGGTGGTTATACATCCATTTAAGATGCAGTATAAGTATGGCAAGGAAAGAGAATTCCAGGAGAATATAGAGTATTATAAGATGCTTGTTCCAATTCTTAAACAGTGCAAAGTGGGGATATGTCTGGAAAATCTCTACGAAGGACTGGGAGATAGATTAGTAGAAGGCGTATGTGCAGACCCTGAGGAGGCAGTAAGATATATAGATATATTGAATGATTATGCCGGAGAGGAATTGTTTGGCTTCTGTCTGGATACAGGACATCTTCAGCTTGTTAACCGTGACCCGGCAGAATTTATACATATACTTGGGCATAGAATTAAAGCATTGCATCTTCATGAGAATGATGGAGCCGGGGATCTGCATCAGCTTCCGTATTCATTTGGAAGTGCAGCAGGCGAAGGACAGGACTGGAATGGAATCATGATGGCTTTGAAGGATGTTGGTTTTGCTGGAACATTAAGCTTTGAGACATTTCCAACTATGAACAGTTTTCCAAGAAGCATGCAGAGATGTGTGCTTGAGACTATACATGATATAGGTACTTATTGGACAACATTTATTTGATTATAATGGGGGCAGAATATGGATGTATTGAACCTGATGATTGTGACAGATTCCAATTTTCTTAAACCGGCAGTGGTTATGCTATACTCTCTGTTTTTACATGAACCGGGAAATGTGGATGTATATCTGCCATATGAGGATATTAAGGATTATGAGCTTGCTGCACTAAAAAAATATGTGGAAAGTTTTCCGGGGAAACGCCTCATACCTATGTATGTTGGACCGGAATTCAAGAGCAGAGTTGAATCCCACAGAGGAATCAAGATAGAGACATATTACAGGATACTGGGCTGGGGCATGCTTCCTGAGAGCGTTGACAGAATACTGTATATGGACGTTGATATGATTGTGAATAAGTCTTTGCAGGGGCTGTATAACATTGATATGGGAGACAGACTCTTTGCAGTGTGTGAGGATATATTCGGTAAGATTAACGGATTCAATGAGGAGAATAAGGCAAGGCTGGGTATACCTGAGGATGGAAAATATTTTAATGCGGGAATTATTCTTGTTAACATGGAACAGCTGCGAAAAGAAGGCATAGTAGATGAAATCCTGAAAAATGTGTACGAAAACTATCCAAAATATCTGTACAATGACCAGGATGTGCTTAATGAGCTGTACCAGGACAGATTAATCTATGTTGGATGGGATCAGTACAATCTGCCACCCTGCTGGTATTATATGGATAAGGAAGCAGCGGCAAGAGGCCAGCTTAGATTTGCCTCCTATGATGAGATAAAAAGCGTTGGAGACAGGGCAGTAGAATTCATGGGAAAATATATTAATATTACGGGACAGCTTGCCAATGAAGCCTGCGTGATTCATCATCTTGCAGATACAAAGCCATGGAAGAAAACAAGAAAACCAGGTAAGGTATACGATTATTTTGATGTGTGCTATGAGGTTAACGAAGGACCTGCACTGAAAAAGTACGAATCTTTTTTGGAGAAGTGAGGAGGAGCCTATGAGTACTAAGATATATACAATGACACATAAAAAGTTCAATCCCCCAAGTGATGCTACATATATTCCTCTTCATGTTGGCAGGGCATGTGCTGCTGATCTTGGATATATGGGGGATGATACAGGAGATAATATCTCGAAACTTAATTGTTACTATGGGGAACTTACAGGAATGTACTGGATGTGGAAGAATCTGCCACAGGATGGGAATGTGGGAGTATGCCATTACAGGAGGTTTTTCCTTAAAGATTCAACACATATTATGTCAGAGCCTGATTTTGATAGGATTCTGTCCGAATATGACATAATAACATCAAGGGCATTCTATGCCGAGAAGAATTACAGGGAATATTATGGTGATGCCCATCCGGTAAAGGATCTTGACCTTACCGGAGAGGTTATAAAGAAGCTTTACCCAGAGGATTACCCTGTATTTGTGGAAGTAATGGCACAGACAAAGTATTATTTTGGTAACCTGTGTGTAACATCAAAGAAAATATTTGATGAATACTGCCAATGGCTTTTTGGCATATTCTTTGAGCTGGAGAAAGTTATTGACCTGACAGGGTATGATGTATACCAGACCAGGATATTCGGATTTCTGTCAGAGGAATTACTTCTTGTATATATTAAGGCAAGGGGGCTAAAATGTTATGAAAGCCGTATTGGAGTAACAGAAGAGAAGGCTGAAACTAAAGAATTAAAGCTTGCCATAAGCCAGCTCCTCAAAATGGGACAACTTGATGATGCTGTGAATATGTTCTATGAAGTTCTTAAAATCCGTCCTGATATTGCATTGGATAATTCGGACCTGAAAAAAGAAATTCCGATTATTGAACAGATTCTGTTCATATGCAAAGAAGAGGAAAAACGAGGACTTTCTAACACAGGAATGTACTCATATACCAGGGAACTTGGAGAGCTGATTGAACATATGAGAAAGCTGAAGGAAATCCTAAAGAATTATCATGAGTTTTCAAAAGAGGACATAGCATATTTTATTAAGACAAAAACCTCTGCTGTGGCGGTAGATGTTGTGGCATCTAATGATGCAGAATTAAGTAAGAATGCTGGGGATATATTCCAGGCTTATATGAAATTAACAGAGAATACGCATTAATGAATTTCTTAAAGAGCTCTGGCTAAAGGGGTGACAGGCAGTGAAAAGAAAAGTAAGTGTTATAATACCTACATATAACAGAGAGGCGACTCTTAAAAGAGCAGTTGAAAGTGTGCTTAATCAGACGTATACAGACTTTGAACTGATTATTGTTGATGATGGCTCTACTGACAATACAAGGCAGCTGGTGGAGAATATCCATGATGACAGAATAACATATTATTATGTGAAGATTAACAGTGGGGCAGCAGCTGCCAGAAATTATGGAATTGAAAGAGCGGAAGGTGAATATATTGCATTTCAGGATTCAGACGATTATTGGCACAGTGATAAGCTTGAAAAGCAGATGAAAGTCATGGAGAGTAATCCTGACATAGGGTTTGTGTATCATCCTATAAGCTGCAGGATTGACAGTAATTGCTGTGTAATACTTCCACCTGAAAGCCTGCCCATTGAGAAAAAACAAGGTGATATATATACCCAGCTTCTGTATGACAATATGGTTGATTGTCCAACTCTTCTTGTTAAGAAAAGATGTCTTGATACTTGCGGATATTTTGATACATCTTTAAAAGCACTTGAGGATTACGATCTGGCTTTAAGATTAGGAAAGAAATACATGGCAGGGTTTGTTGATGAGCCTTTGATTGATTCTATGTATTCAACTTCAGGGGTATCTGGCAGTCCAACTAATTATCTTGTGTCAAGCTGTATTATATTAGGTAAATACAAGAAGGATTATCTGGATACTGATACATTCAACCACAGAGTTGAGATTATTCTTAGAGATGCAAAGAGATGTAATGTTACCGAGCAGATTGTAAATATGCTGGAACTGATACTTAAAGGATAGAAAAAATCAATGAGACATTGCCTGGGCGATTTTAGCTGATATAAGCTCGTCCAGGTCTTTTTCTGTTATGTGGGTATTAAATTCTTTCTCGATTACTTCTTTTAATGCCTGCTCCTGACCTTTGTAAAATGGGTAATCATGGGAACTGAATCCCTGTACAGGAGTCATATAATCATCGCCATACTTAACTTTAAGGATGCCGTCATATCCTACAGGAACTGGTATAGTAGTGGTCTCAAATGGCATTTCAACGGATTTACCATACCAATCCACAGGAATATGGTAATCCCATCCTCCAGCAAGATCTATCATGGAACAGACTTCGTGGGAACATTCAGGCTTAACAGAAGAAGACAGTATATCAACCAGCTTCTTTAATTCATGGAATAACCTGTTATCCCGATTGAAATGTATATTGAAGGTGGATTCAATGGACTGTACAAGGCGCTTCTCTTCTTCTGATACTGCCGTCTCCTCTGGAAGGCTTGCTGCCACTGTCATAACAAATTCTATTGATTCCAGAAGTCTTGCAGCGTCAGTTTCATCGGAAGGTATATAATCAACAGGGAAAATGTCTACTCCCACAATGTATGGACATTCATGAAATCTATTCAGATATTCAGGAGAGAAATTCATGCTTCTCCCAGTGATGACACGACATTTGACATTGTCATGCGTTGGGTCGTTATATAAGCTTTTCAGTTCACAATATGATGAAAGCTGTCCAGGGGCAATATCCAGAAATCTGTTGTAATCATCACGAAGCATACATATATCCAAATCGTCATCCCATGGAACAAAGCCCTGGTGTCTCACGGCACCAAGCAGTGTACCCCAGTCTGCAAAGAAGCGTATATTATTAGCCTGGCATATTCTTCTTATCTCATCAAGAACCTCAAGCTGGGCTGCCCAGGCTCTCTTCATCTTAGGTTCTATGAAGAAACCATCACGGACTTCTCCATCAAAATATTTATCTGGAAATGAAAGCATAATAATCTCCATTCTGTGTGGCTATTCTAATATATGTACAGTGAATACAATGTTTGATATTTAGAAAAATTAACAGGGTAATTGTAGCAAATGGAGGGAAAGAATACAATGGGAATATTTTTTATTGAAACTTTTATACTATTTTTAGGCAGGATTGTGGCTTTGCGCTTGTTTTGTGGGACGTGGAATGGTATTATGATATCAGTTGATAACCTTTTTACTGTAATTACGTTCTCTTTATCAGGCACATAAGATTCATTCCTGCCAGTCAGGAGAACTTATGAATAATAAAGAAACTGTAACTGTGAGATTCAGGGATAATGTCTTCTGTATGTTGTTCCGTGAGAAGAAGAATTTGCTTGAGCTGTATAATGCGCTGAATGATACGGATTATACTAACGTGGATGACATTGCTGTTACCACACTTCAGGGTGGGGTGTATATGAAGTATAAGAATGACGCTTCGTTTGTATTTGGACAGGATTTATATATGTTTGAACAGCAGGCTTCTAAGAATCCTAATATGCCGCTGAGGTTTCTACACTACGTGTCAGATGTGTACAGAGAAATGTATCCTAACAGTGAACTGCATAGGCGTACTATGTTGAAGATTCCTGTGCCACATTTCGTCACTTTCTATAACGGAAGGGATGGGATGAAGGATGAAGAGATAGTTTTGAAGCTGTCGGATATGTTTAATGACAGTGTATCTGTGGTTGGCATAGAGTATGAGCCAGAACTTGAGCTTAAGGTCAGGGTTATCAATATTAATCCCGATTGTTGTGAAGATTTGGACGATGGAAACCTGCCTGATTCTAAAGGTGGAAGGATTCCTAAAATCCTTAATAAGTGCCACGTTCTCCGGGATTATATGACATTCGTTAATAAGGTCAATGAGAAGAAATATTTAAAGAATAAAGATATCCGAACCGCAGTCACAGAGGCTGTTGATGAGTGTATTGTCAATGGTATCTTATCAGATTTCTTCTCTGAACATAGGGAGGAGGTCATCGACGTGAGTGTGTATTATTACGATGAAGAAGGTCGCATGAGGGTTGAGCGGGAAGAAGGATGGCTAGAAGGAATGCAAAGACTTATTTCCATAATCATTAAGAAAGTTCAGAAAGGCAAGGATATTGATACTATTGCGTCCGAACTTGAAGAGGAGGCGGATAATGTAAAGCTATTGTATGATGCAGTTGTAGCGGCAGCTCCGGATTATGATATAGAAAAGATTATGATGAGAATTTCACATTCATCAAAAGATAGTGAAAATCAAAAAACGATTGAGTAAGGACAAATTCCTGCATTTCAACTTGTGGTACAGGCATTTTTGTAAACATTATTTGTGGGGTATAATACAACTATCGACATATCTAAATCAATGCTGTGATTGCTCCTATAAGTGGCATGACGAGCACGTTGAATAGGTTCACGCAGATAAGGGAGGAAACAGGTATGTGTCAGGCTTTAAGAGAATTGATGAAAGATGAATTTGAGGACGCTGAGAAGAAAGCAGAGAAACGAGGTGAAAGAAGAGGCGAAAGAAGAGGTGAAAGAAGAGGTGAAAGAAGAGGTGAAAAGAATGGAGGAATACGAAAAGAAGCAATTATCGTAAAGAATATGTATAACAATGGAATTACACCAGAGGAGATTTCCACAATGACTAATATAAATCTGGACAGAGTGAAGAAAATTGTGTATGGCGAGAAAACTGTTACTGTGTAGAAGAAAATCTGTTGTTAAGAAATCCATGCAATATACCGATATACATACAAATAGATAAGTGTATATTGCGAATGGAGTCGCTTGAGATGATATAGATTAAAGCCCTGCAATTCGTGCAGGGCTGATTTTGTATGAGCGGGTAAGAACTTCCCAACCAGAGGAATTCTCACATTGATGTTAGTATAAATTTGTATAGAAAGAATGGTGGATAAATGCTGGAAATTAATAATGAAATGCTTAGACAGATACAAATGGTTCAACTTGAGATGCTTGAGGAAGTGGACAGAATATGTAAAAAATGTAATATTCATTACAATATAATTGCAGGTACACTCTTAGGAGCCGTCAGGCATGGTGGCTATATTCCATGGGATGATGATGCAGATGTAGCAATGTTAAGAGAAGAGTATGAGAAGTTCAGAAAAGCATGTAAGACAGAGCTGGACACATCAAGGTTTGAATTTCAGGATGACAGACGAACCAGAGGTTACAGGTGGGGATATGGAAAATTAAGAAGAAAGGGAACTCTTTTCTTAAGGGAGTTTCAGGAGCATATGCCATATTTTCAGGGGATATTCATTGACGTATTTCCACTGGATTCCGTACCAGATAATTATTTCTTAAGGAGTATTAATAATTTTGAGTGCTTCTGTGTCAGGAAAATATTATGGTCTAAAGTGGGAAAAGTAGCAGACAAAAGTGCTGTGAAAAGAATAGTATATTCAGTTTTAGATAAGATACCAGAAAAAGATGTTTTAAAATATTATCATAATATGATAAAGAGAGCTTATGGTAAGAAAACAAGGATGGTAAGGATTCTTCTTTTTCCAACCCCTAACAGCGAATACGGATATTACAGGAACTGGTACGAAAACAGTCAGGATACGGTGTTTGAGGGAAAGGTGTTTCAGGGAATTAAGGATTATGACAGTTACTTAAGCTTTAAGTTTGGTAATTATATGGAACTGCCACCGATGGAAAAAAGGAAAGTACATCCTGTAAGCGATTTGAAGGTATGAAAGCGATTGCAAAGCAAAAATATTCTAATAAACAGACTTTTTCTTAAATATTATCCAGCCGATTAATAAGCATATCATACCGATTATGACTGCTGTTATGCAGGTGGGTTTACTGTACACATTACAAGGGTTACACCAGTAAATGGGGACCAGATTCTGTATAAAGCAGGCTATATTATACATACCTAGTAAAGCTTTAAGGATGTTTAGCAATACACATAAAGAAGCATAATGATGTAAATACTTTGAATAAATGATGATATTTTGCGGCTAAAAAGTGTGGAGAGGAGAATACACACAGATGGGAGAATGTACTAAATGAAAAATCTAGCATTATGTGTACCAACATATAAGAGGGCGGATATTATTGAGAGATTTTTGAATAGTGAAATAGGTATAATAAATAATTATGATATTGATTTGTATATATTTGATTCAAGTGATGATGATCTTACACAAAAAATTGTTGAAAAGTATTCTGATTCAACAAAAATAAATTATATAAGAATGGATTCCCATTTGTCATCAGCTGAAAAAGTTTTTCTGATTTATCAACAATTTGAAGAGTCAGATTACGAGTATATATGGATGACGCACGACCATACGGAAATTAAAGAAGAAGCATTTCAGTTAATATTGTATTCATTGGATCAAAAGGCAGATTTCTATGTAATAAATCTACATTCTAGTAAATCTTCTAGTCAGATTATGTCAGATATGGATGAATTTATGGTGAAAAATGCATGGATATTAAATAGGTTCGGAACGGCAATTATTTCAATTCCTAAAGTTATTAAAGGAACAAACTGGAGATATATTAATGGTAAATATTTAAGAAAAAAGGTCATGAATTATGCACATGTAGGATACTATCTGGAAAGAATATCACAGATAAACAATCCGCGGTGTGTATTGCTATGTGTACCGCATGAATTTTTTTATGACTATACAAGATGTGAAAAGCGATCATGGGATTATGATACTATAAGAATTACAACAGAATGTTGGGGTAGCATAATATTGTCCCAATCGTCAAAATACAGTAGAAAATCAAAAAGAATAACATTAATGGGTCCTGGGAAAACAGAAATAACTCAATATAAGTTAATAAAAATGAAGAAAGAAAAAAATTACAGTTTGATAATCTGTTTAAGATATATTAAATGGTTATTTAGAATGTTTCATATCATAGATGTGTTGATTTTTCTACTTATTTCTATATTACCATATAGAATATCTGAGTTTATTTATAATATAAAAATAAAAAACATTGTTAAGAGAGAATATAAAAAAGGAAATAAAGTTGTAATATATGGGGCTGGTAAATTTGCTGTAGAGTGTGCAGAAAAATTTGCAAAAGCAAATGTAGACTATGATGGATTTATAGTTAAGACAATGAAAGATAATCCGGATATATTATGCAAACATAATGTATATGTAGCGGAAGATTATTTGATAAATAATAATTGTTTTATAATAATTGCAGTATCTAGGCATGGCATGGATGAAGTAAAGGAATATTTAGGCAACATAAAAACAAAGAAAAATATAAAATTCATTGAGTCGGGAGATTTTTAATAAGAAAAAATTTAAATTGAAAGATGTTATAAATAAGGAAAATAGGTATTATGAGGTAATTGGAAAATTGAGTCGACTTAACAAGAGATAATATTAATAGAAAGATAGAATGGAAAGCGAAAGTAATTCAACACGTTTATTGACGCATTGGTACCTTTCGTAGAAAGGCGGATTATAAAAATGAATAATATTGCTTTGTGTATACCAACATATAAAAGACCACGTGTTGTGGAAGATTTCATAAATACATGTGCATCATATTATTTATATGCTGGAATAGATATATATTATTATGATTCAAGTCCTGATTCGGAAACAGAAGAAATTGTAAAAAGATGTAAAAAAGACAACATATACTATGTTCGTATGTCTCAAGATATACCATCGAATATTAAGGTATATAAAATATATTCAGGTTATGGATTGAAAAAAAAATATGACTTTATATGGGTTTGCGGTGATGCAATACAGTATGCAAAGATTGCTATAGATAATTTATTAACAAAACTCGATTTGAAATATGATATTATTCAGATGAATTGTAGAGATTATGAAAAAATAGGTGACAGAGAATATACAGATTATAATGAATACTTAAAAGATTGTGCTTGGGAATTAACTTTATTTGGTTCAGCGATTCTTAATTACCATACAATGCTGAAAGATGTAGATTGGGGTTATTATGAAAAGACTTATAGTAAGCATAATTTAATAAATTTTTCACATGTCAGTTTTTATTTTACAAAAATTTGTGAATTAAAATCGTTTAAAGCTCTTCATATTAGTGTTGATAATAAATATTTTAAGAGTTCATATTATAAACGTAAATCGGGATGGTATAATGATGCATTTTTTATATTCTGCGAAGCATGGGTTGATACAATTGAATGTTTACCAGAATGTTATAAATATAAAAGTGAAGCAATATTAAAACATGGACAAAATGTTATGATTAGAAATGTGGAGGATATAGTATTACTTAAGGAACAACGGGTGTATAATTATAAAATATATAAGAAATATCGTAATAGGTTACATAAAGTATGCCCAGTTAAAGATGGCATTTTAAAAATTATAGCACTTTCGCCTGATTGGATTATTAATATATATTTTAAAAAGAAAAATAGAAAGTGTATGATAAATAAATTGATGAGATTTTGCAAAAGAAATGAGAGAATATATATATATGGAGCAGGTCAGTATGGACATGCATACGCCATATTTTTAAAGGAATTGGGCTTGAATTATCAAGGATTTGTTGTTTCTAATATTTCTGATAATCCGTTAGAATTTGTAGATGAAAATATTTATAATATAGCTGATATAGAAAATCCAGATGAAGCAGGATTTATAGTTGCTGTTAGTACGAAATATGCGTTTCAAGTAATGGATACATTAAAAAATATGAAAATTAATAATGTATTTTATGAGAAGGATTTATACAGAGAGGTGGTTGGATAAATATGATGTTAACCGTGATTTTACCATCTTTAAATGTTGTGCAATATATCAAACAAAGTCTTGATTCAGTTATCAATCAATCGTATAAAGAATTAGATATAATATGCGTTGATGCAGGTTCTACAGATGGAACGTTGGATATAATTAACGAATACGCTAAAATTGATAGTCGTATTCGTATAATTAATTGTCCTGAAAAAAGTTATGGCAAGCAAGTGAATATGGCTATGGATATAGCTATTGGAAAATATGTTGCAATAGTAGATACAGATGATTTTATTTCCATTGATATGTATTATAATCTTATAAAAATTGCAGAAATGTACAATCTTGATTATATAAAAGGTAATTATGTAGAATATTATCAATTTGAAGATGATAGAGTATATCAGCATAAGAAATCGATTATATCTGAAATGCAATTATATAACAATGTTATTAATCCTAAAGAGTATCCGCAATTACACTGCCAAGATTGTTATTTATGGTCAGGGATATATAATTTAGAGTTTTTGAAAAAAAATCGTATTGTATTTAATATAACTTCAGGAGCAGCATTTCAAGATGTTGGTTTTTTTCATCAAGTAACTTATTACGCTGAAAGAGTTATGTTTATAGAGAGTTATGGGTACTATTATAGGATTGCGAGAGTTGGTAATTCTATCTCTAGTCCTAATGGATTGAGATATATGCTGCAAGAATATAATCGTCTAATAAATCAAGAGTTAATTCCAAAGAAAGATACCATTCAGTGGGAGAGTATATATAAGAAGATGATTCTCTCCTTTATAGCCGAATGTGATAAGAAGGCTATATACAGTGAATTTGAAACAGATGCAATTAGACCCTATCTAGAAGATGCAATTAAACTAATGAAAGAATGTATTAACAATAGTTTTATAAAGGAAGATGCTTTTGACGGTAAATATTGGAATAAAGTATATTTATTGTTAGATAATCCAAAAAAGTTTGCATATTATCAGACAAAGAAAGCTAATAGTATTAAGAGGCTTATGGATATATGTAAAAAACATATTGTTGAAAGCGTAAATGAAGGAAGAATAGCTGTATTTGGATGTGGGATTCGAGGAAAACGTTTAGAAGAGTTTTTGATGAAGAATGGCATAAATATTAATGAGTTTATTGATAATAATGTTCAGAAAATTGGTAATGTAATAGATGGAATTAATGTTATTTCGCTTAAAGAAGAAAAATCAAAGAATGTATTGTATTTAATTGCGGTGAAAAATTATGAAGAGGATATAGAAGAACAATTAGTAAATGAAGGAATTAAAAAAGAAAAAATATATATATTAGATTCATATTTTTGGGAATAGGAAGACTTGTATTAAAAGTATTGGATTTATTGAAAAACACTTGATTCTTTGAATATGGAGGATTTATGTTAAGCGAGGAATTGATTAAGGAACTGCCCGGGGGGATACTCAGGTGGTTTGATTTTAATAAAGGCAAAAATGCTTTGTATATTCAGGGGACAAAGAATGATGTTTCCTATGTAACTGCGTTGGAGGATGCAGGACTCATCCTTGACAGAATTAACTTCACAGATATTAACAGGCAGAATACTCTCCATAACAAAGAATATGAATATATCATAATTATGGGGATTCTGGAGCTTAGTGAATCTCCGGAGGATATCCTTAGATTTGCAAGGAAGCATATAACAGATACGGGAAAAATTCTTATAGGAACCGATAACAGACTGGCTGTGAGATATTTTTGCGGAGACAGGGACCATTTTACCGGAAGGAATTTTGATGGTATAGAGAATTACACAAGAATTGATCCGAAATCACAGGGTGACATGGAAGGAAGAGCTTATGATAAGGCTCAGCTGACACATTTTCTTGAATGTGCAGGGATAGAGGAGTATAAATTTTATTCCATTCTACCTGAGATGACCTGTCCCCAGATAATTATTGCAGATGGATATAAACCACAGGAAGAACTTAACGTGAGGATTCTTCCTCAGTATAATTATCCGGGAACAGTATTTTTGGAAGAAGTGAAGCTTTACACAACTCTTCTCAACAATAATATGTTTCATCAGATGGCTAACGGATTTCTCATAGAGTGCGGCAAGAAAGACAGCCTTAATAATGCCCGTCAGATAACCATATCCATGGAACGGGGCAGGGAAAATGCCATGTGTACCATAATCCGGGAGGACCGGATTGTGGAGAAGAAGGCAATATATGAAGAGGGAAGGAAAAAGATAACGGCCCTCAAGGAAAATAATGAATATCTTTTTGCTCACGGAGTCAGAATGATTGAAGGAAGAATTGAGAAAGACTCTTTTTTAATGCCTTATACAGTGGGAAAACCTGCCACAGAGTATTTTAAGGATTTATTGCTGGTGGATGGCAATGTGGAAAAGTTTTATGAAAAGCTGGATGAATTGTGGAATATTATCCTTAATTCATCAGAAAGTGTTGACAGTAATCATATTGACTGGGACAGATTTGAGCCTGATTGGGAAAAGAGAAAGCCCGATGACCCGGACAGATACAGATGGAAGAATATGGCTCAGGGCACTAAAGAAGAACAGCTTGCAATAGGACCTATACTTAAAAGAGGGTATATGGATCTGGTAACCCTTAATGCATTTTCTGTTAATGATGAATTTATATTTTACGATCAGGAACTTTATATGGAAAATGTTCCTGCAAAAGCTATATTTATCCGCTCTCTTGATTTCATATACGGCTTTAATGATAAGATGAGCCTTCTGGTTCCAAGGGAAGAAGTGGTTGAAAGATTCGGACTAAAGACCTGTGAAAGATTGTTCAGGAGGTTTATTGACAGTTACCTTGATAATCTTCGCAATGATACCCCCCTGCGTACATATCATGAATTGAGACGGGCTGATGCGGGGGTGCTTAATTCTAACCGTCAAAGAATGAATTATTCTACGGATGAGTATGAAAGAATTTTCAGGGATATTTTCAGAGGTACAGAGGGGCGGGATATTTATCTTTTCGGCTCCGGTAATTTTACAAAAAAGTTCCTTTCACAGTTCGGAAAAGATTACAGGATTGTCGGTATTATTGACAATAATAAAGAAAAATGGGGCTCATCACTTCAGGATATTAAGATATATTCTCCGGATTATCTTCTGGGTCTTCCTCAAGGGAGTTTTAAGATAATTGTATGTATTAAGAATTATGTCCCGGTGGTTAGGCAGCTTGAAAATATGAATATAAACAACTACGGAATATTTGACAGTAATATGAAGTATCCAAGAGTTAATCATTCTACAGGAATTAAGGTTGATAAATCGGAGGAGGATGGTAAACAATCACCTAAAAAATATCATACAGGTTATATTGCAGGAGTATTTGACCTTTTTCATATCGGACACCTTAATATGTTTAAGAGGGCAAAGGAACAGTGCGATTATCTTATTGTGGGAGTTGTAAATGATGAGAGTGTTATGAAGAGCAAAAGAACAACACCATATATTCCTTTTGAAGAGAGAATAGAGATTGTGCGTTCCTGCAAATATGTTGATGAGGCAGTGGAAATTCCTACAGATTATGGGGATACTGATGAGGCATACAGAAGATATCAGTTTGATGTGCAGTTTTCGGGAAGTGACTACGAGAATGACCCCGACTGGCTTGCGAAGAAGGCCTTCCTGCAAAAACAGGGGGCGGATTTGGTATTCTTTCCCTATACCGAAAGCACTAGTTCCACCAAGCTGAAGGCTGCGATTAATAATAAAAAATAATCAAAAACATTATTAAGATTTTGGGATTTTATTGTATACATGAAAATGGTGGTCTCGTGGAAGAGTATACGCATTAATGATGATATAAAATAAAAAGATATTTAACAATAAAGGAGAAGAACAGTCCATGATAAAGATTAACGTATTAGGAAGCTGTGTTTCCAGAGTATCATTACTGGATGGTGTACAGTCAGCTCATGGAGTTTCGGATGACAGACTTGATTTGGGATACTTCCTTGACAAGCAGAATATTGTATGCGCTATGCTTCCTGCCCCATTTTCCCCTGAAGAGGTGGATACGATAACAGTGGATGAACTGGCTGACAAAAGCAGACTTCATTCATTGAAACAATGCCTTAATAAATCTACAGTTCCAATGCTGCTTGAATCTGACGCAGAATATCTTGTTATGGATTTCTATGATATGGGAATTAATTTCTGCACATATGAGAATACCATGTTTGCCACACAGGCAAATGAGTTCTGCCAGACAGCACTATATGAAAAGTATAAGGATAAGATTGGCATTGGCAATCTGTATGATATAGCTACATGCCTCTGGTATGGATATATTGATTTATTTATGGAGAAAATTCTGACTAAGTATGATTCAGACCATATTATATTTAACAGATTCCGCTGTAATACATACTACCTTAATAAAGATGGAAAGGTAAGTATTATTCCTGACAGAGGTCTTCTATGCCAGCCTAATATTAAATATAATGACAGAGCTTTTGCGTTAGAGGAGTATTTTATTAAGAAATATAATCCATGGGTTATTGATTTATCCAAGTATTTTATGGGCGACCAGAATGACTGGGATAATCTTAATGGCGCTCATTTTGAAAGGGAATTCTACCGTGAGACCTTTGACCAGATTAAACGGATTATATTTGGTGAAACAGATAAAAGAGTATATGATGAACCGGACTTCTTCAACCCTGACCGCAGGGGATATGAGGAGGATATGAAAAGGAAATTTAACGTAGAGTATAATCTTGAAATTCTGGATGTGCTTATGAATAATAATGATATTCTGTGGCTTAATATCCTTGATAAGCTGAATTCCTATGCACCAGACGATTCTCGTGTGGCAGAGCTGGTTGCTTGGATGAACCAGAATAATCGCGAATAAAAGTGGGACAGCTCACATTTTTCAAAAATCTTACTGCAGTAAGCTGAGAACACTATCATAGAGGTGGTTTGACTGTGCAAGCATAGCTTCTCCTGCACTGGAGAGGATATCCTGCTTTGCCATGTTAACCATCTCTTCTGAAATATCAGTGTCTCGTAGTCTGCTCTCTGCGCTGGATGTATTGAGAGAAGTGTTGGCATCAACATCCATTGCATGCTCAAGACGATTCTGGACAGCACCGAATCTTGATCTTGTGGTGTGAAGCCAATCTAGGGCATAGTCTAATGAACTTATGGCACTTCCTGCATTGTCAAAAGAACTTACATCCAGTGGATCAATTCCCAGTTTCTTAGCTTCCATCCATACAAGAGGAACATCTATTGCTTGATTTTCAAGGGCGCCTGCCTGAATCTTCAATCCCCATTCGTTAGACTTAATGTCAATTGTTACATGTTCTTCCATACCATTAAGGTACATTGTGCCCATATTCAGGTTGTTGTAGGTAATCTTTGAGGCACCTGTTCCAACAGTTTTATTATATGAACTGCTTGAGAAATTACTGTGACCAGTTACAGGATAGAATGCCATTCTTGAACCCTCTATATATAACATATTAGCATGACCAATCTGATAATTGTTGTTCATGCTGCCGTTATTTGGATATAAAGCTTTGACGTTAGAGTCGCTTCCGAGCAGACTGGCGATTTTCCCAGGTATACCGTTCTGGTTAGGAACATCACCTGGCTTGATATTAATGTATATACTTGGACTTGAAGTTGCTGAATTAATAGTCACACCAGTAGGTTTAGAACTATCAAATGAAAAATCAAATGTCTGGTTACAATGTGCACTGCATGTCAGGAAGAATGTTTTTCCTTCTAACTCGCTCGTTGGTTTGTTAGCAAAACTCATCTCAAATCCCTGGGTGGTTGAAGGATTTCCGTTTCTGTCTATTATAGAGATATCATCCTTGTCCATTCTGTAAATACCTTTGCCGATAGCAGTAGGTGTTGTGATTGTGGCTTTGTCAAGGTCCACAGCATACTGGTCATCTGCTCTTAATGTGTGAATTCCATTAAATGTTGTTGTTTCAGCAATTCTGTTGAATTCTTTGATATTCTGGTCGATTTCTGCCTGAAGAGCCTGACGGTCCTGTGGAGTATTGGTATCATTAGCTGCCTGAACAGATAATTCTCTCATTCTCTGAAGTATACTGTCGGCTTCTGAAATGGCACCATCAGTTACCTGTACCAGGGATACGCCATCCTGAATATTAGTTACAGCTTTGTTTAAGCCTCTTATCTGCCAGCGCATTTTCTCAGATATAGACAGTCCGGCTGCATCGTCAGCTGCGCGGTTTATCTTGTATCCGGAAGACAGCTTCTCTGTGCTTTTTACACGATTACTGCTGATTATATTGTATTGTCTGGCTGTATTCATTGCTGTGAGATTGTGATTGATAATCATGCAGGTGTTCTCCTCTTTGGCGTAGGTCTTGTGATTTAAGTCTGGTAACTTATATGTATATCGGTATGGAGTATGAAATATGTTATAGGTTTTTGTGATTTTTTGTTGATATCTTGAATGTATTTTTACAGGTTTTTACAGCTTTTTCTCTGATTTTTGGAAGAACTCTTTAAATTTTTGTATTTTATAGTTGAAAAAATAATATTGTTAATATATAATTAACTGTATAATAATTATAGTTTTACTTTTAAAAGAATAAGTTGACAATATGGTATATATGCCATAAAATAATCTTAACTAATGGTTTTGTTAAGAAAACACAGAAGATACCATTAGAAGAAGTAAGGCTGGCGAAGGAACGCAGAGTGGATTTTAAGGAAAGGATGGGGCGTTATGAAAACATTAAAGGAATTTAAAGACGAGCAGATGCAGGATGTTGAATTTGTAAAAGAATATGAAGCCATCCAACCGGAGTTTGATGTTATAAGGGCGATTGTAGATGCCAGAACTTCACAGAACATGACACAGAAGGAACTTGCTGAACGAACAGGAATTAATCAGGCTGATATTAGTAAGTTGGAAAATGGAACAAGAAATCCCTCTGTTAACTTACTGAAGAGACTGGCAGAGGGATTGGGTATGGCTTTAAAGATAGAGTTCGTACCTAAGCAACGAATTTAGATGTAAACTATAAAAAACATCGTTGCAAGATAGAAAAGGTGTATTTATAATTGTCAGTCCAGATGTAGTAAACTGGGAAGAAAACTGGGAAGTAAAGTGGGAAAAAACTTCAAAAGTGGGAGAAATAAATCAAAAAGTGGGAAAAATCGATTTGATTTTTCCCACTTTTATTGTATTATGTATGTAGAAGGAGGGGCAAAATATTTTTTGACCCTCATGTCATATTATGAAAGGGTGTGAAGCATATGGGGTATATGACATCAAGGGAAGTTGCGGTAAAATATGGTATTACCAAACGCACAGTTAATGCCTTATGTAAGAATGGGGCAATTTCGGGTGCATATTATGATGGATTCAGATGGATGGTTCCTGATGATTACGTATATTCAGGAAGAAAAAATCCAGAAAAAGAGAAGGATATTAAAAAATCCAGGATTTTAAAGAAAAAGGCACTTCCTATAGGTGTTTCAGATTACCGTAAAGCTGTAACTAACTATTATTATGTTGACAAGACACTGCTCATAAGAGACTTGATAGATTACAAGCCTCTGGTATCTCTGTTTACACGTCCAAGAAGATTCGGAAAATCCTTGAATATGGATATGCTTAAGGTGTTTTTTGAGTTGAGCGATGAGGATACTTCTCTGTACTTTGAAGGAACAAGGGTATGGGAGGCAGGTGAGGAATATAGAAAAGAGCAGGGGAAATATCCAGTTATATATCTGACATTCAAGGACGTAAAATATAACAACTGGAAAGATACATTTGCCAATATTAAGGAAGTGGTAAGAACAGAATACAGACGTCATCTATATCTGATTGAGAGCCACAGCATGTCTGAAGACGATGTTAAGTATTACAGAGCGGTGATTGATGGAACATTAGAGGATGCATTGTTTTCTACTACCCTTGCAAGACTATCACATTTTTTGAATGCTCATCACAGCAATGCACCTATGATATTGATAGATGAATATGATACGCCTATCCAACAGGGATATATGCATGGTTATTATGAAGATGTCACTGCATTTATGCGTAACTTCCTGTCAGGTGGATTAAAGGATAACAATGATATGACAATGGCATTTTTGACAGGTGTGTTAAGAGTTGCCAAGGAGAGTATATTTAGCGGGCTGAATAACCTGAATGTTAATTCAGTACTTGAAAGCAGATACAGTGAATATTTTGGTTTCACATATGATGAAGTAAAGGAAATGCTTGAATTCTATGGATATGATGATAAATTCAATGAAGCATTGAAATGGTATAATGGTTATAATTTCGGAGAAAACCGTATATTTAATCCATGGTCTATTGTTAATTATGTTGATTCGGGATGCATTCCAAGAGCATTCTGGCAGGCAACTGGAAATAATGAGATAATTGGCGAAATAATACAGAATGCATCAACTGATATTATTGACAGCATGAGGGAACTGCTGAATGGAAAGACAGTGGAGGTATATATAGATACAGCGGTGGTGTATCCTGAGGTACAGAAAAACCCTGGCAGCATATTCAGTTTTCTTCTAATGGCGGGATATCTGACAGTGAAATCTACGAAGCCTTTGTTTGATGGCAATTCATATTGTCAGGTGTGCATACCTAACAGGGAAATATATGTTGCATATGAGAAGGAAATATTGGCAAAGCTTGACACAATAATTCCTATGTCATTTTCTATATCTGTACAACAGGCTCTTTTATCGGGAGATTCGACAAAACTTGAGCGGGAACTTCAGAACTTTATGATTAATACTGTCAGTAATTTTGATGTGGCACAGGAAAGCTTTTACCACGGACTTATTCTGGGGATGAGTGCAACGTTCTGCAATTACTATGAGTTGAGTTCTAACCGTGAAAGTGGATATGGACGTTATGATATTATGTTAAAGCCACTGGATTGTACTAATCCTGGAATTATTATAGAACTGAAGGCGGTCAGACAAACTAACTCTGTTACTGCAGATAAGAATAGTGTACTGAACCAGTTGCAAAGTATGGCTGACGAGGCAATACGTCAGATTGATTCAAAAGAGTATTACACAAACCTTAAGGCGTATGGGTGTAAAAGCATAATAAAATATGGTATAGCATTCTCAGGCAAATTATGCAGGGCTAATGTTGAGAGATGGAATGATCCCAATCTTCAAACTTCTAATTAAACACAATCTCAAACATCTCCGAAAGCCGTATCTTATAGGTATGGCTTTCTTTTATCTTTCCAAGTCCGTTGGCTGCTATCTGGGCTCTCTCTGCTTCGTGGGAAAGATAGTATCTGCATTTATCCATAAGGTCATCCTTTGATTCGTAGAGTGCCAGATCTTCTCCGAGAACGAAGAAGTCATAGAAATCAGCCTGGTAATTACTCATAAGAAATCCTCCAGCAGCCATAATGTCTATACCCCGAAGAGGTATGCCGGACTGGATTGAACGCAGTGTAATATTAAGGTTGATTCTGCTTTCTGAGAATACAACTGGCATTGTATTATAATAATCTATAGCTCCGCAGTTGTGAATCTTAGGAAGCTCAGGAGTAGGGTTGGGAGTGTACAGATTCACATTGAACTGTTCTGACAGGGCACCTAGAAGGTCTTTTCTTTCCATAGCTGCCATTTTTCTGCATAGAAAATAGTTGGAATACAGATATTGAACAGTTTCCACACCATCCTTGTTAGGCTGTAGGGGCACGCTTTTCTCAAGTTCATCAATTATATTGCTGGTAAGAAGCTCCTCAATGAAATTATAGCCGTAGACCTTAAGCTGTGCCTGCATAATGGCATCAAGATATCCTGACACGAATGGAGGGAGGTCTTTAAATCGGTCAAAAAGGTTGTGCTTTTCATTGTACATTGATCCTACAAATGCAATATCTCCCTGGTATTTCTTATTGTCTCCTGACTGTTTTGCCTGACGGATAAGTTTTTCAATTCTGTCAGGATTAGCGCAGAGTGGTGCATAGTATACGGTGTTAATCCCTTCTTTTTTCAGGTCCATATACTGTTTCTTGTCGAATATGAATACATAATTGCATGGATTGATAATTGTGTATGAATACAGTGCCACAAGTGGACTGTCATATATGAATGCAATATAAGGAATGTCTGCTTTCTTGCAGTTGTTGGATAGCACTGGACTGTAGTTGAAGGTAAATACACAGTCATATCCATCCCCTTCGCTGATGATTTCCTCAAACTTCTTATCGAATTCTGGGCAGACTCTCTCATGGATATTCTCATCTGAGACTACCTTAAAGCTGTGCCCCATATCGGTAAGGGCTTCACATACATCTTCAATTCCGAAATTTTTCCATTCGTATATTAATATATTCATGATTATCTCTCTTTTTCTCACTAATTCTTAGCCGGAAATGCCATATCAATCATCTTAAGCAATAATATGTCGTATGTGTAACGTTTTCTTACTGCTTCCTGACCATGGGCGGCTATCTCTGCCCGTTCTTCAGGATGGTTAAGATAGTATGCACACAGTTCCTTAAGATGGTCCATGCTCTCATAGGCAATCAGGTCTTTTCCAATTTCAAAGAATTCCGGAAGTTCTGCCTGGTAATTAGTTATCAGGAATCCGCCACAGCCCAGCACGTCAAATATTCTCAGGGAAAGACCGGAACGGATGGATTTGGCTGTTATGTTAAGGTTGATTTTACTCTGGTTAAATATAATTGGCATTTCATCCAGAGAACGGGCAAATCCCCTGTTATGTATACCAGGCATGGAGCTGGTGTCGCTGCCTGTGTATATATCCACATTGAAAGAATCGGACAGCATCTTAAGTGCCCGGAGTCTTTCCTGTTCAGCAACTTTAACGCTTATATACAGCTGGGCCACAGTTGCTTTATCATTCTTTCTGTATCCTTCCGGATAATGGTATGCGCCTGGAGTTGATTCAAGGAAGGTCTGTGCCATCTGGTCTGTTATCAGTTCCTCTATAAAGTTGTAGCCGTATACCTTTAACTGGGCTTCAATAAGTCCGTCTATGAATCCTTTTTCGAATTCAGGCAATTTAGCCCTGTTAAATGGACATTTTTCCTGATAGGTGGAACCTATAAATGATATGTCACATGCATATTTTGACCTTACCGCAGAAGAGGCTTCACGGATTACCCTGTCATTCCTTACCATGTTGGTGGCAAGGGGAACATGGAACACATGTCCTGGATTATACGGGCTGAACTCTTCATACAGTTTCCTGTCAAACAGGAATACTCTGTTACAACTGTTAGACAGGGAATTGGAATACAGCTCCATAACAGGACTGTCTACAATAAGGCTTATATATACTATGTTAGCTATCCTGCAGACTTCTGACAGCCAGGGAAAGAAGTTGATGGAAAACACAAAGGAATAGCCTCCGTTCATAATCTGACTGGAGGTGTGCTTTACGCATTCTGCCGGCAGCAGGTCTTTGCGTGTAATCTCTATTGTTTCTTCATCTACTGTAAGTCCCATCCGCTTGAAGGCTTCTATTACGTCTGGCTCACAGATGCTGCCATAGCGGTATATATATATTTTCATAAAGCTGACCTGCTTTCTGCATGGATTTGATACACGAATTTTGACCTTTTTTCCCTTGTATCATATAATACCTTTATACATCATTTTATATAATTTTACATAAGATATCAATTGATTGTTTTCACATTTTGAGATATTGTTAGTATAATAAAGAATCAAAGAAACATGAGTGTATAATTGAAAAGTTCTGAGTTATATGTAATGTGACAGATTATGTAATGTAAGAAAAAGGTTCATGCTCATGCTGGAGATTAGTATGTGTGGTAACAAGAAAATTTTATTTTTTCAGTGGAATGCTTTCATGCAGGAGGGGATGGAGGCTTCACTGAAAAGGCTGGGAATAGAATATGATGTGTTTTACTACATCTTCAGGGATTGGGACAGGGATGATGAATTCGTGGGAATATTCCGGAAGCATCTTAAAGATGGGGGATATGATCGGGTTTTATCTGTTAATTTCTCGCCCTTGATATCAGATGTTTGTCAGGAACAGGGCATAACCTATGTGTCATGGGTATATGATGCCCCACTTCATATAAGAAAGACCAGTAGCCTTAAAAATTCCTGCAATATAATATTTTTTTTCGACTGTGTACAGTGCGATACCTATAGGAAGTCAGGTGTTGAGGGAGCACGTCATCTTCCTCTGGCTGTGGATTGTGATGTATTCTCTGACGAAGGTGTCAGACGCATAATCAGCGGAAGGACAGCAGGAAGAATACAGGGGCAGGTACCGGTAAAACATGATGATGACTGGTATGAATGTGATGTTTCGCTAGTTGGAAAATTGTATAAATCAGACTATGAGTATCTGTTAACACCACTGAGCGGTTATCACAGAGGATATCTTGAGGGAATGGTGGAAGCCCAGAAGAAGGTGTATGGCGGATATTTTCTTGGAGACATGATTACTGATGACCTGCTTGACGGACTGAATAAGGAGTACAGGGCTGCTTCGCAGGGGAAATTTACTGTATGCAGGGAAGAACTGGAATTTGCTCTTGGAACTGAGGTTACAGGCAGGGAAAGATTCATGGCCCTGGCTCTTTTGCAGAACAGATGCAGGGTTAATCTGTATTCTAAGGATAAGGATGAAAGATTACCAAATGTATCCCATAAAGGATATGTGGATTATTATACACAGATGCCAAGGGTTTTCCGTAACAGTAAGATTAATCTGAATATTTCTCTTAAATTGATTCAGTCAGGAATTCCTCTTCGTGTATTAGATGTGCTGGGATGTAAAGGATTCCTTATTACCAACTATCAGCCTGAGATAATGGAGTACTTTACTCCTGGACAAGATTTGGTTGTGTATGAAGATATAGTGGACTTAGTGAGCAAGGTGGAGTATTATCTTATACATGAGGATGAGCGAAAGGCAATAGCGGCTAACGGATATAACAGATGCCAGGAGATTTTTGGATTTGATGACAGAATGAGGACTTTGCTTGGCATGTGAAAGGATAAGGTGAGATATGTTAAAGTGTACGACATTGTATAACATGCTTAAGAATAATGCGGAAGAATTCGGAGATAAAGAGGCGATTCTGTATGATACTATATCTGTATCATATCAGATGCTGTTTGAGGATGCGGTGAAGAAAGCACTTCATCTAATGCGTTTTGAGGGGAAAGAGATAGCTATATACGGTCCAGCTTCCTACAGATGGATTGTCAATGTATTTGGAACGATTCTTGCAGGTAAGGATGCTGTGCTTATCGATTCATTTGCACCGGCTAATATCAGGCAGGAAAAGCTGTCAAAGGTTGGAATTGACTATGTATTGTGTTCTACCAACCAGTATGTATTATCTGATGCTGGCGCAAATATTCTGCCTGGTGCAGAAAAGGATGATGTTACAGAACTTACATATAATGCAAAAACCAGTGAAGGCAATGTGATTCTGTTTACAGCCACTGCATGGGATGGTGACAAGCCATGTGTCATTACTATGAAGAATATCCTTACTGCTGTTAAGAGAATGAATGACCACTGCATGTGCACTGAAGAAGACAGAGTACTTTCACAGATTGAACTGACAAGAATCTTCGGTCTGGTGTACAGCCTGTTCTGGCCTCTGGCCAACGGAGCCTGCGTGTGCGTGGGAAGAGGATTAAGGCATATTGATTCAGATACATTTTATTACAATCCTACTATTTTCCCGGGAACACCATCTGTTATGAATTACTGTAAGAGAATTAATGCATTTAATCCGGAGCTGCGTAAGGTGATTATTGGTGATTCACCATGTCCTTTCAGGCTGTATGAGGCTCTTAATGACAGGGATATAAGCGTGTACACGGTGTATGGAAGTACTGAGAATACAGGCTCTGTAGCTATTAATGTATCTGTGGATGGGGCTTATGATTTGCTTGATGAGTCATGTGCATATATTGCAGAAGATGGAGAGATTCTTGTGAAAGGCGACTGCATAACTCCTGGATACTATAATGATAAGGCTGCTACTGACAGGGTAATTAAGGATGGCGTACATCATACAGGTGATTATGGAAGATTTAACGGCAAAGGACAGCTGGTAATTACAAGAAGAAACAGTGGAATTATTCTTCTCCCTACGGGAGCTAAGATATGTAAGAAGATGACCAGCGATGAGATAACGGAACTTAATGGTGTGGCAGAAGCACGTGTTATTCTGTGCAACGACAAGCTGGTGGCAGCAGTGGTTCCTATTAATAAGGACGACAAGCCGGATAAGTTTAAGAAGAGGATTGATAAGTACAACGAGAACAAAGGCTACCGCTGGGAGATTCAGAAGGTAGTGGTATTAGACAGACCACTGCCAAGATATGAAGATGGTACCATTGATGATAATGAACTGGAGGATATGATTCTGAAGGAGATGTAGATTTTGTTCAGGATTATGGCTGAATGAAAAATGATTCTGGATGCAGTTTCAGTTGTAGATTAGTTGCAGATTTTTCCCATCGGGGGTTAAGTTTATTTACATTTATCCGATATATATATCAGTATTATGGAAAGGGTTGGTTATGTCATGGATGATTTATTAGCACAACAGATTGAAGCTCTTGAAGTAGCTGTTCCTTACTGTGAGAAGATTTCCAACGCCATTGGTAATGTGATGGAGGAACTTAATGGTCACAGGCAGGAAGATACTGATGAGTATATAACAAGTATTTTTAATGGAATTAACTGGATAATTGAAGTTTATAACGGAACAAGGGAGCTTATTAATAAGGACAGTGTAATTATTGATAAGGATTCTGTTAATGCTTCAATATTTAAGCTGAATGCGGCATATAATGCCAAGAATGATGTAATGCTGTCTGATGCATTCAGTGAGGTTAAGGATTTTGTTACTAAATTCATGGAAACTGGCAAGTCAATTGTTAATAATAAGTAATTGGCAAGGCCCGATACGAAAGAGGTAGTAATCATCCATATTATTCCCTGTCTGGAACAGTTTTTCCGGGCAGGGAATATTTGTTGTAGAAGTTTTTACTTTGAGCTGTTCTTTTGCGTAATGGAGTAGGGACAGCCTACTGGATTATACAGGAGGGGTATGGTGGATAAAAGGATTGTTGACATTCTTGTGCCTATGTCTGGAAGAGGCGGTGTGGAGAATGTTATTAATATGGTATCAGATAAATTAATCCAATCCGGCTATCGTGTCCGTGTAGTGCAGATGGTTTACACTGGCCCGGAATGGGTTGGCAGTGACATTGAATTCTACCCTGTCCTTGTAAAAAAGAAGGTGGACAATGTAGAGGATTTTGTAGGAATGTATGCAGAATTCATGGCTGTTCATGGCAGACCTGATGTAGTTATAGCAACACCATGGCCTTTCATGGCTTATGTGGCAAGAGCTGCCTTGAAAAGCCTTGGACTGGAGTCTGTTAAGGTGGCAGCATGGCTCCATGCACCAGTTAAGGTGTATAAGGACAACGGAACCGGAGGAATGGAATGCTTAAGCTTTGCTGACTGTACCATGGTTCTAACCAGAAAAGCAGTAAAACAGATTAAAGAAGTCCTTCCGGAACATAGGGTTGAACTTGTGGGGAATCCTGTTGATATGACAGGAATTGAACCAATATCTTCATGGAATCTGGACAACAGGACATTGTTGTATGTGGGAAGGATTTCAAGAGAAAAGCGTCTGGATATAATTATTGATGCCATGTCAAAGACACAGTCCATGTGGAAGCTTAGGGTTATCGGTGACGGAGATGAACTGGCATCATGCAGGGAGAGAGCGGAGTATTCAGGAGTGTCTGACTTCATATCATGGCAGGGCTGGAAGAACAATCCGTGGGAAGATTATAATGATGTAAATGCATTGGTTCTTGCTTCGGATTATGAGGGGTTCTCTCTGGTGGCAGTTGAGGCTCTTGCCAGGGGAATTCCTGTTATATCTCCACCTGTTGATGGAATAGGAGAGTATATTGTGCCTGGTGTTAATGGTTATTTCTATAGACAGGGGGACAGCGGTGAACTGGCTATGGTGCTTGATGCACTGGCAGGAGGGATTCTTCCTGCTGTTGTACCGGGGAATTGCGTGAAAAGCGTTGCTATGTATGAGAAGGAAAAGGTACTTACAGGGATTCTTAATGTTATTGAAAGTCTGATGGATGCCTGAAAAATGAATGATAGAGTAAATTCTGAGTGGATATGAATATGTGAGTCTTAGAATGTTAAATATAACAAAAACCGGCGGGTAAGCGTGTGATTCAAAAACATGCTTAAACGCCGGTTTTATACATAATCTGTAAACATCATGCCGCTGTACGCTGACAGATTGTAAGGGTCGTTGACAGATCTGGCTGGATTCTTGTATGCAACAATCTTGTTGTTCACATAATCCATAGGATTAGTAGCAAGGTCATCAGCCTTTCTCTGGATTGCATTCTTGAAGTGGTTCAGCTCATTGAAGATATTGTTGATTCTGCCTTCATCTGATGCAGCAAGAACAGCTGCTCTGTCAACGCTGATTGTTCCGTCATCTTCAATCTTTAACCCGTTACTGTTAAGTGTAGTGCTATGGGCATTGGCCAGCTTGGTAAACTCATTCTTAAGCCGCTCATTTCCGTTGAATGACATATTGGATTCGTCAGAGAAAACGGAAATCATCTTGTTATATCCTGACAAAAGCTCATCAATTGTATCTACAATTGAGTTGTCATCTGTACTGAGACTGATGGTAGCCGGACTGTCACCAGTCGTCTTGTTAAACTTAAGTCCATACGCATGGTTTATTGTTATTTCGTTGGATGGAGAATACTGTTCGTTGCCATTAATGGTGTAGATGGCATTAGTCGGATATTCAGTAACTCTGTCTAACCCCAGGGTATTAACAAGCTCGATATTGCTTTCCTTACCGTCAGACCCTTCTATATTAAATATAGTTGGTTTAATACTGGTAATACCAGTACTCTCTGACTTGATTTCCAATGATGTGTTGCCAAGACTGTCTGTAGATACGTTGGACTTAAGACCAATCTTGGAACGGTTAATCAGGCGGGATATCTTGTTCTGGATATCGCTGCTGTTCTCTGCCTCGGATACATTAAATTCAAATTCGTAGGTCAGGTTGTTGATATTCAGGTCAAATGAATAATTACCCGGCTTAATATGCTTGGAACCTGGCTGCAGGAAGTTTCCTGTATTGGTCTGCCCTGTGGCAAGCTGTTTAACTACAACCTCGAATTCAGAAGTATCAGGAGAACTGCTGTCTCCAATAAATGTGGCTTCAACAGCTTCCGGGTTACTGCTCTGTGCTGATTTGCGGAATACCATCTGCCCGCTTTGGTCATCAGAAAGGTCTCTTGCAATAAATCCGAGTTCCCTGGCATGTTCCTTCAAGTCGATGGCATACCTCTGGGCCTGCTCAGAAATGTCAACTTTATATACAGGAGCCTGACTGTTGGTTTTCACAACTTTGCCGTAGGCATTATTCAACTGTGTCTTATTATGGGTATCATATTTTGCATTAACCTTGTGCCCGTACTGGGACAGGTAATAGCTGTACGCACTACTAATCATCAACAGTCACCTCCTTGTCTGTTAATAATGTTAGTTAGAAAGGTATGTCAGAAAATCCGTTTTCTGGAAAGAGTACATAATATAAAGAAGAAAAAAATAAGTGATAATTTTACAGACACTCTTTCACTATTATTGTACAACGCATAGTATAAAATGTCACGCATTTTTTTGACAAAAACTGCTTTCTATATCTATGTATCGGATTATTATAGAAATAATTTAATGTTATTTGCTTTATATTGATTCTTTATTAATGTATAATTGTGTAAAAGTATAGCGGTGAAGTCATTGGGATTTCAGGTGTCTGTATATGATGGGGATGATGATTTATGACAGGAAATAACAGGTTTAACCATATTCTTGACAGGGTTGACATGATGATTGAAGAGGGGATTCTTGATGAAAGCAAAGACTTGCTGGAACAGGTTTACAGTGTAAAGCCTGTAGGAATCAGGTGGTTTGTAAGTAATGCAAGATATATGAAGAAAAGTGGGAAACCTGTACGGGAGGTTATTGGGTATCTTAAAGATAAATGCAGTCTGGATTATGAATATGACGGAGTTGATGACTATGTGTCATATATGCTTGAATTGTATATGTCTGATGGAAATATGTGTGAATATAACAGGTTAAAGTACGAATATGACAGAATGCTTGGAAAAGAGCAGGGGAGCGAACCGGATTTTTCAATGGATTTGAGCAATTTAGGAATTGTAGAACTTAGGAAACTGTGTGATGCATTGTATGAGGTTCATGAGGACTTTATCGCTTCTGTGATTGTTACATTGTTAAAATGCAGATATAATGATACTGCTTTGTATAGCAATTTAAAGATGCCTAATCTGTTTCCTTTTTTGAAATACAGGGGAAAGGTGATATTTGTCCGTACATATGAAACAGAATGCGAAAGCAGTAATAATATGTTCCAAATTCTTAAATGGGCACTGAAAGAACTGGGGATTATTACAGAGGTGATTTTTATGTCACGTGATGATGATAATTGCCTTATCTTTTCTGACCTGGAAAAATACATATTTAATCAGGATGAGTTTAATATTGTCATCTCTTCAGGGTTTATTATTGACGAGATATGTGTCAGGGATAGTAATAAAAAATATTGCGAGAGACTTACCAGAAGTGAAAAGGATTATTTTGAAGATAAACTTGCAGCAGGAAGAATTGGAGGATATATCGATTATATTGGCTGCATGTACGGATTGAATGTCCGGGAATGTTTTTCTAATGCCCAGATAAAGTACTCATTTGTTATTCCAGCTAGAAATAATGCAGAAACATTGGGTTATACAGTAAGGACATGTCTTGATTGCAAAAGGAATGATTTTGAAATTGTGATAAGTGATAATTCAGATGATTCATCTGATTCAGTAAGAAAGGCATGTGATGAATTATTGGAAGAACTTGCCATGACAGGTATAATGACAGAAAAAAATGCTGTGATAAGGTATGTTAAGACACCTTATAATTTTCCTCTTGCCAGGAGTTTTGAGTATGCAATATTAAAATCTAAAGGGGAGTTCGTGATACCACTTGGGGCTGATGATGGTGTGTTTCCGTGGATGCTTGATATTCTGGATGAAGTTCTTTCACAATATCCGGATGATGATATATTTCAATGGGGATTCGCAGGGTATCAGTGGCCTGGAGTAAAGCAGAATAAGGCTTGTAGGAATATATTTAATGTTCCTCATATATACAGGGGAGAAAGAGTGGCATGTGAATATGTGGATTGTTCTGCTGTAAGGAATGAGGCTGTAGAAAGTCCTGACAAAATGTACAGGATGCCTACTTTATACATGACATCAGGGTTTAGAAGAAGGTACCTGGGAAAACTATATGAAAAGACAGGACGTTTGTGGGGCGGAATTAATCAGGATATTTCTACAGGTCTTCTTAATACATGTGTATATGACAGATTTGTATATATAAAGGAAGTTCTTTCAATTATTGGACAATCATCTTCCTCTATTGGATGTCAGAATCTCAAGATTTCACAGAAAGCTCAGGCTGAATCAGCATTGTGGGACAACAAAGACATGATAGGACAGAGTTTCCAGGGGTATATTGACAGAATGATTCCTGATACAGGAGGAGAGGTAATATATATGTATATTGCCCTGTTGTATGGAATATCACTTGGTGTTCTTGAGGAAAGCGTGATAAAATCGGTCAACTGGAGCAACGCATTTTCGTATATCATAAGGCAGATGGATATAAGCGATGATCAGTTTTTCAAGAAGCTTAATGCATTGCGTCTTGGAGGATATAAGTTATGTGATGGCGACTGTCTGTGGTTTGATAAACTGTGTGAAGAGTACATTAATTATGTAATTATCGAGAAAAACGGTGATGAACCGGGTCAGGCGTATGATGAAGTAATGGAGAAGGACAGATTTACAATTAATGCCATGGCACATGGAATCAGTAATATACATGAAGCTGTTGACTATTGCAGGAGGTGGGAAATACATGTTTGAGACAAACTATACTGATGAGATGAGCGAAAAGATTAACAGATATATGTATCTTATTTTGATTGATCTGATTTCAAAGTATAACAGGGGGGAATATCTTGAGCTGGAACCAGTGAATAAAGATATTGCTGAAAATGGCAGAATACCTGTGTGGGTGTGCTGGTGGCAGGGGCTTGATAGCGCTCCGGATATTGTTAAGAGATGCGTTGAAAGTATTTACAGATATGTTCCGAAAGATTCTGCTCAGATTCATTTTATTACATTTGACAATTACATGGAGTATGCAGGATTTTCACAGATAGTAGTTGACCGGTATAATGCTGGCAGGATTTCCCTTACACATCTTGCTGACATATTAAGAGTGCAGCTTCTTAATATGTATGGTGGATTGTGGGTGGATGCTACATACTTCATATCTGATAACAGGATTGCTGATATTATAAATGATGAAGCTTACACTGTTAAAACTGTTATTCCCTCATGGAATGGTGATGTTATTGCGAAGGGAAAGTGGGCTGTGAATTTTTTGAAATTTATGAAAGGCAGTCCTTTATCAGGATTCTGTACAGAAGCCTTTGAGATATACTGGTCCCTTAGGGATGAGCCATTGGATTATTTTTTGCTGGATAGAATAATTAAAGTGGCATATGACAATATTCCAGTTATTCGCAAACAGATAGATGGAATTTCTGCCAATAATATCTCATCTTTAAAGCTTATGGAAATTATCAGTAATTCCTATGATGAAGCTGTATGGAATGATATGAAAAAAGATACATTTGCATTCAAGCTGTCTTATAAGGAGCCGGTGGAATTATACACAGAAGATGGAAAGGAAACATTCTATAACAAATTGCAACACAATATTTTGTAAAAAATGCTTGCAGAAACACACTAACTGGTGTATAGTACAACACAGTACAAAACAAATAAAAAAAGTGTTGACGCACTTTTAGTTACTGTGCTATATTAGACTGGCTATGGAAGCGGTCTTTTTTTTATGCAAAAAAAGCCAATTGGTGTATAATCCAGAGAAATACTGGGTTGCTAGCACCTACAAATTTTTAGAAATTGGAGGTGGAAGTTGTGCGAGTAAAGATAACATTGGCATGTACAGAGTGTAAACAGCGTAATTACAACACAACCAAGGAGAAGAAGAATCATCCTGACAGAATGGAAACAAAGAAATATTGTAAGTTCTGTAAATCACACACATTGCACAAGGAAACAAAGTAGTTTGGACAGTGAGGTAAATGAGTAATGGGCGAAACTGTTAAAGAAACAAAGCAAAAGAAGAGCTGGTTTAAAGGCCTTAAAGCTGAGTTTAAGAAAATTATCTGGCCTGATCGTAATTCACTTGTAAAGGAAACTACAGCTGTATTAGTTGTATCCGTACTGCTTGGTGCAATCATTTTCGTTGTTGATTTTGTTGCACGTATTGGCATTGAATTCTTAGTAAGATAAGGAAAAGGTGATTAAATGGACGAAGCAAAATGGTATGTAGTGCATACTTATTCTGGTTACGAGAATAAAGTCAAGGCAAACATTGAGAAGGCTGTTGAGAATGGTAATCTCCAGGATCAGATTTTAGAGGTTATCGTACCTCTTGAGACTGTTATAGAGGTTAAGAACGGTTCTAAGAAATCAGCACAGAGAAAGATGTTCCCTGGCTACGTACTCATTAACATGGTTATGAACGATGACAGCTGGTATGTTGTCCGTAATACCAGAGGCGTTACAGGATTCGTCGGACCAGGATCTAAACCAGTACCACTTACTCCGGCAGAGATTAAAGCTCTTGGAATTGCATTTCCTGGAACTGCCACAGAATCCAAACCTGTGGTTTCATTCAATGGTAAAGTTGGTGACCAGGTTATGGTTCTTTCAGGTGCCTGGGAGAACACTGTTGGAGTGATTAAGGGAATCAACGAGGGTAAGCAGTGTCTTACAATTAACGTTGAAATGTTTGGCCGTGAAACACCGGTCGAGATTAGTTTTACAGACGTAAAGCTGATGTAAAATTGGGGAGCATTCCCCGTGGGAGACCATGGAACCTTTAGCTGGGTTCGCAATAAGATGGCCGCCATAAACCACATTTATATTTAGGAGGTGCCTAAAATGGCAAAGAAAGTAACAGGTTATATCAAATTACAGATTCCTGCTGGTAAGGCAACACCAGCACCACCAGTTGGTCCAGCACTTGGACAGCATGGTGTTAACATCGTAGAGTTCACAAAGCAGTTTAACGCAAAGACAGCTGACCAGGGTGATTTAATTATCCCTGTAGTTATCACAGTTTATGCTGATAGAAGCTTCAGCTTCATCACAAAGACTCCTCCAGCTGCAGTTCTTCTTAAGAAAGCCTGCAACATTAAGTCAGGTTCAGGAGCTCCTAACAAGAATAAGGTAGCTACAATTAAGAGATCTGAGGTTCAGAAGATTGCTGAGCTTAAGATGCCAGATTTAAATGCTGCATCTATCGAAGCTGCAACTTCTATGATCGAAGGAACTGCTAAATCAATGGGTATTGTTGTTGAGGATTAATTGAATCTATAACAGATACATCATTAACGAGCGTAAGCTTATAATTTGTGGGAGGAAAGTAAAGCCCTTCCGATATTACCACTAGGAGGTTTTTTATAATGAAAAGAGGAAAGAAATACGTTGAGGCGGCTAAGAACATTGACCGCGCAACATTATACGATGCAGCAGAGGCTATCTCTTTAGTAAAGAAGAGTGCTGTTGCAAAATTTGACGAGACTATCGAGGCTCATATCAGAACAGGTTGTGATGGACGTCACGCTGAGCAGCAGATCAGAGGAGCTGTTGTTCTTCCACACGGTACTGGTAAGAAGGTAAGAGTTTTAGTATTCGCTAAGGGTGCTAAGGCTGATGAGGCTCTTGCAGCTGGCGCAGATTTCGTTGGTGGCGAGGAGCTTATTCCAAAGATCCAGAACGATAACTGGTTTGAGTTTGATGTTGTTGTTGCAACACCTGATATGATGGGTGTCGTTGGACGTTTAGGTCGTGTACTTGGTCCTAAGGGATTAATGCCAAACCCTAAGGCTGGTACAGTAACTATGGACGTAACAAAGGCTGTTAACGATATCAAGGCTGGTAAGATTGAGTACAGACTTGATAAGACTAACATTATTCACGTGCCAATTGGTAAGGCTTCTTTCACAGAGGAGCAGTTATCAGACAACTTCCAGGCTATTATGGATGCAATCGTAAAGGCTAAGCCAGCAACAGTTAAGGGTGCTTATTTAAAAAGCATTGCTCTTACATCTACAATGGGACCAAGTGCAAAGGTTAACACAATCAAGTATCTTGGCTAATATCTATTGTATTAGTAACAGTTGATGATTTGGTAAAAATATGATTGACATCATATATATTTAATGGTATATTACCAATCGATGACATTTTGCCTAAGACAGTATGGTCCCTTAACAGGGTTAAAGGTAACACGCCTACCGAGGAATGAAACGAATTAGTGATTTTCAGGTCCTTCTGTCTTATTGATGGAAGGGCTTTTTCAATGACTTTGGCAGAATATGTGTGAGCCGGGGTGACCTGAACTCACGAAAAAATCTAACAGGAGGAACTTATTCATGGCAAAGGTAGAACTTAAGCAGCCTATAGTAGACGAGATTTCTAATTACCTTAATGGTGCAGCAGGCGTTGTTCTTGTTGACTATCGTGGATTAACTGTTGAGCAGGATACACAGCTCAGAAAGCAGTTAAGAGAAGCAGGTGTCGTTTACAAGGTTTATAAGAATACTTTAGTTAAGAGAGCTATTGCTGGTACACAGTTCGAGGGAATGACAGAGCTTCTCGACGGACCTAATGCAATCGCTATCAGTGCTAATGATGCAACAGCCCCAGCAAGAATTCTTAGCAATTTCGCTAAGACAGCTGATGCACTTGAGTTAAAGTGCGGTGTTGTAGAAGGCACATTCTACGATGCTAAGGGAATTGCAGCAATTGCAAACATCCCTTCAAGAGAAGAGCTTCTTTCAAAGCTCCTTGGAAGCATCCAGTCACCTATTACAAACTTTGCTCGTGTTATTAAGCAGATCGCTGAAAAAGGCGAAGAGGTTGCATAATAACCAGCTTTACAGGTATGTAATTATTTAATTTAAGAAAAAACATTACGTTACGGCAAAGCCGGAATATCTAGGAAAAGGAGATTATTATAATGACTACACAGGAAATCATTGATGTAATTAAGGGTTTAACAGTATTAGAGCTTAACGATTTAGTTAAGGCATGTGAGGAAGAGTTTGGCGTATCTGCAGCAGCAGGCGTTGTAGTAGCAGCAGCAGGCGGAGCAGCAGCTGGCGCAGCTGAGGAGAAGACAGAGTTTGACGTAGAGCTTACAGAAGCTGGCGCAAACAAGGTTAAGGTTATCAAGGTTGTTCGTGAGATCACAGGTCTTGGCTTAAAGGAAGCTAAGGACGTTGTAGATGGCGCTCCAAAGGTAATCAAGGAAGCAGCTTCAAAGGAAGAGGCAGAAGACATCCAGAAGAAGTTAGAGGCAGAAGGCGCAAAGGTTACTTTAAAGTAATCGCGAACTACGAGTGCAGTGTATAAGATAAAAAGAGAAGCTGATGCAAGTTTACTTGCAATCAGCTTCTTTTTTTATCTTATATAGAGCGCGACAGCGCGTACCTATTGGAATAAGGGGAGAAGAAATTATTTTTCACTTAAAGCTAAGTAGGGCCCCTTATTCCAATAGGGCACTGCACTCGACGTAGTGGGAGCCGCATTCTCGTCCAATCCCCAATTCCCAGCACCAGGCATCCAGCGAAGCGCAGATGCCCGTGCGTCCGGGAATCCAACCCCCTCCCAACCCCCAGCCCAGTGAGCCGGACAAAGTCCGCTCACCGGCGTCCGTCTTACTTGAAAAACTTTGAAGAAATGCACAAATTCGAATGAATAAACTTTGAAGAAACGCACAAAAATAATGTATAAGATATTGAAAAAAACAATATTGCATGTTATAACATCACTATATTGGGAGGTGAAGCTATGTATTTTAAAAGAAAAGCATATAACAAGTTACTGGAATGGAAAAAGAAATATTCGGATAAATATGCTGTATTGCTTGAAGGGGCTAGACGAGTGGGAAAATCAACGATTGCAGAGAACTTTGCCCGAAACGAATACAAGTCATATATAATATTGGATTTTTCAAAAACACCTGACAATATCCTTGAATGCTTTGACGATATTGGAAACCTTAATATGTTTTTTTTGAGGCTACAGGCAGAAACAGGAGTAACATTATATGAACATGAATCGCTGATTATTTTCGACGAAGTACAATTGTTCCCTAAGGCGAGACAGGCTATTAAGCATTTAGTGTTTGATGGAAGATATCACTATTTGGAAACGGGTTCATTGATTTCTATAAGGAAGAATGTGAAAGATATTCTAATTCCGTCGGAGGAAATGAAAATACAGGTATATCCAATGGATTACGAAGAATTCTGTGAAGCAACAGGGAACAGCTATGAACTTCTGCAGCAAGTATATAATATGGGGACTGGAATTGGACAATCAACGAATCGTAAATTGATGAGGGATTTGAGAATATACATGGCTGTAGGTGGTATGCCACAGGCTGTAGAAGCTTACCTTGAAGGGAGGAATTTTTCTGAAATCGACCAGATAAAAAGACAGATTATATCTCTTTATGAAGAGGATTTTAAGAAAATTGATCCATCCGGAAGAATATCTTCATTATATCATTCTATTCCGGCTCAGTTAGCAAAAGGTTCGAGAAAGTATAGAATTACAACAGCAATTGGGAAAAGAAATAATACAAAAACGGAAGAATTATTGTATGAATTAATTGATTCAAAAACGGTACTGCCATGTTATAATTCAACCGACCCAAGAGTAAGTTTGGCTGATACAAAGGATTTTGATAAATATAAATTATATCTTTCTGATACAGGGTTATTTGTTACACTCATGTTTATTGATAGGCCGGAAATAGAAAATCATGTGTATGCAAAATTGCTTTCTGACAAATTGCCCGCTAATCTGGGTTATCTATATGAAAATCTGATTGCACAGATGATAGCAGCATCAGGAAGAGAACTCTATTATCATACATGGGAAAAAGAGGGCAGTGCACACTATTATGAGGTTGATTTTTTGATTTCAGAGGGGAGTAAGGTAAATGCGTTTGAGATTAAGTCTTCAGGGACGGGAAAACATGAGTCTATATTGGAATTTTATAAAAAATATTCAAAGAATGTAAATAAAATTTATCTGTTATCACAGAAGGATGTTGGAAAAGAAGAAATATTATTGTTGAAACCATTCTATTTAATGCCGTTTTTGTTGCACAGTTTGCATTGATAGATGTATATTTTCGATTGTCATTGGTGTGGTGTGTCTGGAACCTGAGCGTTCCAGACGTTTCAAGCCTTTAGTGGTCATTAATTCCCCCTACATCTAGCCCCTCCCACCACCCTCTACCACAACATCTTCCCCTCCTCAAAAAAACCTCACAAAACCCCTATAAATCCCTTGACTTTATTTCCAACCCTGTGTTATCATGGACAATGCACTATTGTGGTATGTTGTGCTTAGTCTGAACATACATATTAATAATGTAATAAATAAAGCAAAGAAAACAAGGGGTGAAACGTCAATGGAGAAAAACAGATTACGTCCAGTGAAGTCCGGTAAAAGCGTCAGAATGAGCTATTCAAGACAAAAGGAAGTCCTTGAAATGCCTAACCTCATTGAGGTTCAGAAAGATTCGTACCAGTGGTTCCTGGATGAAGGTTTAAAAGAAGTTTTTGATGACATCTCTCCAATTACAGACTTTAACGGCAGATTAAGTCTGGAATTTGTAGATTTCAAGTTGTGTGAAGATGAAGTCAAGTATTCTATTGAGGAATGTAAAGAAAGAGATGCTACATTTGCAGCACCTTTAAAGGTCAGAGTCAGACTCCATAATAAGGAGAGCGAAGACATAAGCGAACATGAGATTTTCATGGGCGACCTTCCACTTATGACTAAGACAGGTACATTCGTTATTAACGGTGCGGAAAGAGTTATTGTAAGCCAGTTAGTACGTTCACCTGGAATTTATTATGATATACAGAAGGATAAGTATGGTAAGATATTCCTTTACAGCTGCCAGGTTATTCCTAACCGTGGTGCATGGCTGGAGTATGAGACAGATGCCAATGATGTATTCTATGTTAAGGTAGATAGAAATAAAAAGGTACCTGTTACTGTTCTTATCAGGGCATTAGGTTATGGAACTAATGCTGAAATTATTGATATATTTGGCGAAGAGCCTAAGCTTCTTGCTACCATGGAGAAGGATACTTCTACTAATTACCAGGAAGGTATCCTGGAACTTTATAAGAAGTTAAGACCAGGCGAGCCATTATCTGTTGACAGTGCAGAATCTCTTATTAGTGGTATGTTCTTCGACCCAAGAAGATATGATCTTGCTAAGGTGGGAAGATATAAGTTTAATAAGAAGCTCTCATTCAAGTACAGACTTGCTGGACAGGTTCTTGCCGAGGATGTAGTTGACAATGATGGCAATGTACTTGCTAAAGCAGGTGATAAGCTTACAAGAGAGATAGGCGAGACTATCCAGAATGCTGCCGTTCCATCTGTATTCCTTAACGTTGAGGTCAGAGACAGCGATGGTACTTTCAAGACAAAGAAGGTTAAAGTACTTTCTAACATGGCTGTTGATATTACAAAATGGGTTGATATCACTAAGGAAGAGGCTAAGGAACTTGGAGTTACAGAGGCTGTATTCTACCCTGTTCTTGCCCAGATATTAGCTGATAATGACAACATTGATGATATTAAGGAGGCAATCTCTAAGAATATTGGAGACCTTATCCCTAAACATATAACAGTAGAAGATATCCTTGCTTCTATTAACTATAATATGCATCTTGAGTATGGCGTAGGTACTAAGGATGATATCGATCACCTCGGTAACAGACGTATCAGAGCAGTTGGCGAACTTCTTCAGAACCAGTTCAGAATTGGTATCTCAAGAATGGAGCGTGTTGTTCGTGAGAGAATGTCAACTCAGGATTTAAGCGGCGTGTCACCACAGTCACTTATTAACATTAAGCCTGTAACAGCTGCCATTAAGGAGTTCTTCGGAAGCTCACAGCTGTCACAGTTCATGGATCAGAACAACCCTCTTGGTGAGCTTACTCACAAGAGAAGACTTTCTGCATTGGGACCAGGCGGTTTGTCACGAGACAGAGCCGGATTCGAGGTTCGAGACGTACATTACACACATTACGGAAGAATGTGTCCTATTGAAACTCCTGAAGGACCTAACATCGGTCTTATTAACTCTCTTGCTTCTTATGCAAGGATTAATGAGTATGGATTTATAGAGTCTCCTTACCGTATGGTAGATAAGTCTGATCCTAAGAATCCAAGAGTTACTGATGAAGTACGTTACTTCACAGCTGATGAGGAAGATGATTATCATGTAGCACAGGCTAATGCTGCTCTTGATGAGAACGGATATTTTGTGAAGAACACTGTTTCAGGAAGATACAGAGATGAGACATCTGAGTTTGATAAGAGTCTTATTGACCTTATGGATGTATCTCCTAAGATGGTATTCTCAGTTGCCACATCTATGATTCCTTTCCTTCAGAACGATGATGCTAACCGTGCCTTGATGGGTTCTAACATGCAGCGTCAGGCAGTGCCTCTTCTTACTACAGAGGCTCCTGTTATTGGAACTGGTATCGAGAGCAAGGCTGCTATCGATTCAGGTGTGTGCGTTGTTGCTGAGGCAGATGGTGTTGTTTTATCATCTGAATCTAATAAGATTACTGTTAAGGAAACAGACGGCAATATCCGTGAGTATAAGCTTACTAAGTTTGCAAGAAGTAACCAGAGTAACTGCTACAATCAGAGACCTATTGTTTTCAAGGGCGATGAGGTTAAGGCAGGCGAGGTTATTGCAGATGGTCCATCAACTTCAGGTGGTGAAATCGCTTTAGGTAAGAATCCTCTTATCGGTTTCATGACATGGGAAGGTTATAACTACGAGGATGCTGTATTACTTAGTGAAAGACTTGTAAGAGATGATGTATATACATCTATCCATATTGAGGAATATGAGACAGAGGCAAGAGATACCAAGTTAGGACCAGAAGAGATTACAAGAGATATTCCTTCTATTGCATCTAACTCTATCAAGGATCTTGATGAGAATGGTATTATCCGTATTGGTGCTGAAGTTCGTGCCGGAGATGTTCTTGTAGGTAAGGTTACTCCTAAGGGAGAGACAGAACTTACAGCTGAGGAGAGACTTCTTAGAGCTATCTTTGGTGAGAAAGCAAGAGAAGTAAGAGATACATCTCTTAAGGTTCCTCACGGTGAATATGGTATTGTAGTTGCTGTTAAAGTATTTACAAGAGAGAATGGAGACGAGCTGGCACCAGGTGTCAACAAGTCTGTTCGTATATATATTGCCCAGAAGAGAAAGATTTCTGTTGGTGATAAGATGGCCGGCCGTCATGGTAACAAGGGTGTCGTTTCAAGAGTTCTTCCAGTAGAAGATATGCCATTCCTTCCTAATGGACGTCCACTTGATATCGTGCTTAACCCATTGGGTGTGCCTTCACGTATGAATATCGGTCAGGTTCTTGAGATTCATTTAAGCCTGGCTGCCAAGGTATTAGGATTTAACATTTCCACACCTGTATTTGATGGTGCTGATGAGAATGATATTATGGATACTCTTGATCTTGCTAATGATTATGCAAATCTTGAGTGGGATGAGTTTGAAGCTAAATATAAGGACAAACTTAATGCTGATGTATTCCAGTATCTTGATGAACATAAGGATCACAGAGCTGAATGGAAGGGCGTTCACATTGGAAGAGACGGTAAGGTACGTCTTCGTGATGGTAGGACAGGAGAGTATTTTGACAGTCCTGTTACTATAGGTTTCATGCATTATCTTAAGCTGCATCACCTGGTTGATGATAAGATTCATGCACGTTCAACTGGTCCATACTCACTTGTTACACAGCAGCCACTGGGTGGTAAAGCTCAGTTCGGTGGACAGCGTTTCGGTGAGATGGAGGTTTGGGCTCTTGAGGCTTATGGTGCTGCCCATACATTACAGGAGATTCTTACAGTAAAGTCTGATGATGTTGTAGGACGTGTTAAGACTTATGAGGCTATTATTAAGGGTGAGAATATACCTGAACCTGGAATTCCAGAGTCATTCAAGGTTCTTCTTAAGGAGTTACAGTCACTTGCGCTTGATGTACGTGTATTAGATCAGGACGACAATGAGGTTAAGCTTCTTGAGAGCGCTGATTACGAGGTTACTGATTTCAAGAAGGTTCTTGAAGATGGTAATAACCGCAGATACAGCAAGAGCGATGAGAGTGAGCTTAAGCAGGCTGGCTTTATGGAGCAGACTGTTGATGAATTCGGTGAGACTAAGTATGAGGATCTTGCTGATGATTCAGATGAAGGTTACGATGTAGATGACAGCTATGATGATGGCAATTCAGATCAGTATTAAAAGAAGGGAGCAGAAAGATGGCAGAGGAATCAAAGAAGTCAAATAATTCAATGAAGTTCGATAAGATTCAGATTAAACTTGCTTCTCCAGAGAATATATTAGAATGGTCACATGGTGAGGTTACCAAGCCAGAGACTATTAACTACAGAACATTGAAGCCAGAAAGAGATGGTCTGTTCTGCGAAAGAATATTTGGACCAAGTAAAGACTGGGAGTGCCACTGTGGTAAGTACAAGAAAATCAAGGATAAAGGCATTATCTGCGATAAATGTGGTGTTGAGGTTACTAAGGCCAGTGTTCGTAGAGACCGTATGGGACACATTCACCTTGCAGCTCCTGTATCACACATCTGGTATTTCAAGGGAATTCCAAGCAGAATGGATTTAATCCTTGATATTGGACCTAAGAATCTTGAAAAGGTACTGTATTTTGCAGCTTATATTGTTCTTGACCCAGGTGAGACTGACATTCCATTTAAGAAGGTCATGACTGAGCAGGAATATAGAGAGGCTTATGACCAGTATGGCGATACATTCCGCGTAGGAATGGGTGCAGAGGCTATATTAGAGCTTCTTCAGAATGTTAATCTTGAGGAGGAGGTTGTAAAGCTTAAAGAAGAGCTTGCCAATACAACTTCCCAGAAGGCAGCCAGATTAATCAAGAGAATTGAGGTTATGGAGGCATTCATCAATGCAGGAACCAAGCCAGAATGGATGATTCTTACTGAAGTTCCTGTTATACCACCAGATTTAAGACCTATGGTACAGCTGGATGGCGGAAGATTTGCTACATCTGACCTTAATGATTTATATAGAAGAATTATCAATAGAAATAACCGTCTTGCAAGACTGATGGAGCTTGGAGCACCTGAAATCATTGTACGTAATGAGAAGAGAATGCTTCAGGAGGCTGTTGATGCCCTGATTGATAATGGCCGTAGAAATGGTCGTCCTGTTACAGGTCCAGGTAACAGAGCGTTAAAGTCACTTTCTGATTTACTTAAAGGTAAGCAGGGACGTTTCCGTCAGAACCTTCTTGGTAAGCGTGTTGACTATTCAGGACGTTCAGTTATCGTAGTAGGACCTGAGCTTAAGATTTACCAGTGTGGTCTTCCAAAAGAGATGGCTATAGAGCTTTTCAAGCCATTTGTTATGAGAGAACTGGTAAGACGTGGCAAGGCTGAGAATATTAAGAAGGCTAAGAAGAGCGTTGAGGCTCTTGAGAATGATGTATGGGATGTACTTGAGGATGTTATTAAAGAGCATCCTGTTATGCTGAACCGTGCTCCTACACTTCACAGACTTGGTATTCAGGCATTTGAGCCAATCCTTGTTGAAGGTAAGGCTATTAAGCTTCATCCACTTGTATGTACAGCGTTCAACGCCGATTTCGATGGTGACCAGATGGCTGTCCATCTTCCACTTTCAGTTGAAGCCCAGGCTGAGTGCAGATTCATGCTACTTTCACCTAATAACCTGTTAAAGCCTTCAGATGGTGGCCCTGTAGCAGTTCCTTCACAGGATATGGTACTTGGTATCTACTATCTTACACAGGAGAGACCAGGCGCTAAGGGCGAGGGTAAGTTCTTCAAGGATCTTAATGAGGCAATTCTTGCATATGAGAATGGCATTATTACACTTCATGCAAAGATTCTTGTCCATGTAACTAAAACAATAAATGGACAGGAGATAAGCGGTAATGTAGAGTCTACATTAGGAAGATTTATATTTAATGAAATCCTTCCACAGGATTTAGGATATGTTGACAGAAGTATTCCAGGAAATGAGCTGATTCCTGAAGTTGATTTCCATGTTGGTAAGAAGCAGCTTAAGGATATCTTACAGCATGTTATTAATACACATGGTACAACTAAGACAGCTGAGGTTCTTGATGATATTAAGGCTACAGGTTACAAGTACTCTACAAGAGCTGCCATGACAGTTTCTATTTCAGAGATGACTGTGCCACCAATCAAGAAGGAACTTATTGCCAACGCAGAAAAGAAGGTTGAACAGATTGCACAGAACTACAACAGAGGTCGTTCAACTGATGAAGAAAGATATAAGAATGTTATCAAGGTATGGCAGGAGACAGATGAGAAGTTAAAGGATGCCCTTCTTGCAGGTCTTGATAAATATAACAATATCTTCATGATGGCTGACTCAGGTGCCCGTGGTTCTAACCAGCAGATTAAGCAGCTGGCTGGTATGCGTGGTCTGATGGCAGATACATCAGGACATACTATTGAGCTTCCAATTAAGTCTAACTTCCGTGAGGGTCTTGATGTTCTGGAATACTTCATTTCAGCTCATGGTGCCCGTAAGGGTCTTTCAGATACAGCCCTTAGAACAGCCGATTCAGGTTATCTTACAAGACGACTTGTTGATGTTTCTCAGGATCTTGTTATCAGAGAGAATGACTGTAGCGTTGGAAAGTCAATTCCAGGTATGTATGTATATGAGTTTGTTAATGAGAAGGCAACAGCTGACAGCGATGCTAAGGCTGATGTGCTGGAGTCATTAAAGGAACGTATTACAGGAAGATATCTTGCTGAAGATGTTGTGGACAATGACGGTAATGTGGTTGCAAAGGCTAACACACTTGTTACTCCTAAGAGAGCTGAAGCTATTGTAGCTACAGGTAAGGAAGAGATTAAGATTAGAACAATTCTTACATGCCGTTCACACATTGGTGTCTGCGCAAAATGTTATGGTTCTAACCTTGCAACTGGTCAGACAGTTCAGGTTGGTGAAGCTGTTGGTATTATCGCTGCCCAGTCAATTGGTGAGCCTGGTACACAGCTTACTATGAGAACTTTCCATACTGGTGGTGTTGCCGGTGATAATATTACTCAGGGTCTTCCTAGAGTTGAGGAGCTTTTCGAGGCAAGAAAACCTAAGACACTTGCTGTTTTAGCTGAATTTGGCGGAGAGGTAAGCTTTGCAAAGACAGAGAAGAAGACTGATATTGTAATTACTGATTCTGAAGGTAATTCTAAGGCATATCCTGTATCAAGAGATACAAGAGTTAAGGTTCAGGAAGGACAGATCGTTGAGAAGGGTGAGGAAATCACAGAGGGTTCAGAAAATCCACACGATATTGTCAGAATCTTAGGTGTTCGTGCAGTTCAGGATTACATGATCAGAGAGGTTCAGAAGGTTTATAGAATCCAGGGTGTTGAAATCAATGATAAGCATATTGAGCTGATTGTTCGTCAGATGCTTAAGAAGATTATTGTTGATGAGCCAGGAGATTCAAGCTTCCTTCCTGGTTCACAGGTTGATACAATTGACTTTACTGAGGCTAATGAGAAGCTTGTTGAGGAAGGTAAGACCCCTGCAACAGGAACTCCTATTATTCTTGGTATTACCAAGGCGTCTTTGGCAACTAACTCATTTATGTCAGCAGCATCATTCCAGGAGACTACAAAGGTTCTTACAGATGCAGCTATTAACGGAAAGATTGATCCACTTATCGGTCTTAAAGAGAACGTTATTATTGGTAAGCTGATTCCTGCAGGTACTGGTATGAAGAGATATGCTGATGTTGAGCTTGATACAGGCATTGAGTATGTTGAAGAGCCAGAAGAAGCAGAAGTACAGGATCAGAATGGTGAAGCTGAAGCAGATGCTGAATCAGCAGCAGAAGCTGAGACAATCCAGGATGATGATGTTATCAGCATTACAGAGTAATGCATCTCTTTCTGTGAAAAATATAGAATGACAGTGTGAAAGGGCTGTCTCAATAAGCAATTATGCGCAGATTATCTGCACTGCTTATTGGGGCAGTCCTTTTTGTAGCAGAAGCATGGCAAGGGAATAGGGGTCATTCTACTCGATTAAGAATAAAATGCACAAAAAAGAAGTATAATAATTTACATATTTTTTTAAATATTTGTATGGACATGTGGAAAAAACTGTTATAATATTAACAATATCGGAGAGAATAATAAATTATATTTAAGAAGGAGAAGAAGTATGGCAAAATGGGTTTATTTATTTAAAGAAGGCAATGCCTCAATGAGAAATCTGTTAGGCGGTAAGGGATGTAATCTGGCTGAGATGACTGGCTTGGGAATGCCTATTCCACAGGGATTTACAGTTACAACAGAAGCATGTACAGACTATTATGCCAAGGGGAAGCAGATTTCTGACGAGATTAAGGACCAGATTTTTGAAGCATTAAAGTGGCTTGAGGAAGTTAATAACAAGAAGTTTGGAGATAATGAAGATCCTCTGTTAGTATCTGTAAGATCGGGAGCCAGAGCATCAATGCCTGGTATGATGGATACTATTCTGAATCTTGGTCTTAATGATATTGCTGTTGAAGGCTTTGCAAAGAAGACTGGTAATCCAAGATTTGCATATGATTCATACAGAAGGTTTATCCAGATGTATTCTGACGTAGTTATGGAAGTTCCTAAGTCTTTCTTCGAGAAGATAATCGATGAGATGAAGGAGAAGAAAGGGGTTAAATACGACACAGAGCTGGATGCTGATGACCTTAAGGAATTAGCAAATAAATTTAAGCAGGTATATAAAGAAGCTATGAATGGTGAGGAGTTCCCACAGGACCCAAGAGAACAGCTGATGGGTGCTGTTAAGGCTGTATTCAGATCATGGGATAATCCAAGAGCTATTGTATATAGAAGAGATAATGATATTCCTGGTGACTGGGGAACAGCTGTAAATGTACAGACAATGGTATTTGGTAACAAAGGTAACACATCTGGTACAGGTGTTGCATTTACAAGAAATCCATCAACAGGTGAGAAGGGTATATATGGTGAATATCTTATTAATGCCCAGGGCGAGGATGTTGTTGCAGGTGTAAGAACTCCACAGCCTATATCACAGCTTGAGAAGGATCTGCCAGAGTGCTATAAGGAATTTATGGAACTGGCTATGAAGCTGGAAAATCATTTCCATGATATGCAGGATATGGAGTTTACGATTGAGGAAGGAAAGCTCTATTTCCTTCAGACAAGAAATGGTAAGAGAACAGCTCATGCAGCATTGAAGATTGCATGTGACCTGATGGATGAGGGACAGATTTCTGAGGAAGAGGCTGTTCTTAGAATTGAAGCAAAATCTCTTGACCAGGTTCTCCACCCAATATTTGACCCTAAGGCATTAGCAGATGGAGAGGTTATCGGAAAGGCTCTTCCTGCTTCTCCTGGTGCAGCAGCAGGAAAGGTATGCTTCACTGCTGAGGATGCAAAGGCATTAGGAAAGGGCGGCAAGAATGAGAGAGTTATTCTTGTAAGACTTGAGACATCACCAGAGGATATTGAAGGTATGAAAGCTGCCCAGGGTATCCTTACTGTAAGAGGTGGTATGACATCTCATGCAGCGGTTGTTGCAAGAGGTATGGGAACATGCTGCGTATCAGGATGCGGTGAGATTAAGATTGATGAGGAAGCTAAGTGGTTTGAACTTGGTGGATATACATTCCACGAGGGAGATTACATTTCTCTTGATGGTACTACAGGTAAGATTTATAAGGGCGATGTGGCAACAAGAGAGCCTGAGATTGGCGGAGACTTTGGTAGAATCATGGCTCTTGCTGATAAGTACAGAAAGCTTGGTGTAAGAACTAATGCCGATACACCAGCGGATACAAGAAAGGCTGTTGAACTTGGAGCTGAGGGAATAGGACTTTGCAGAACTGAGCATATGTTCTTCGGTGAGGACAGAATTCCTAAGTTCAGAAGAATGATTCTTTCTGATACTGTTGAACAAAGAGAAGAGGCACTGAAGGCTATCGGTGAGTTCCAGAAGGCTGATTTCAAGGCTATGTACGAGGCTCTTGAAGGCAGACCAATGACTGTAAGATATCTTGATCCACCTCTTCATGAATTCGTTCCTACTGATGAGGAGGATATTAAGGCTCTTGCTGAAGATATGGGACTTACAGTTGAGGAAGTCAAGGCAAAATGTGATGCTCTTCATGAATTTAACCCTATGATGGGTCACAGAGGATGCCGTCTGTGCGTAACTTATCCAGAGATTGCAAGAATGCAGACCAGAGCAGTTATGGAAGCTGCAATTGAAGTAAGCGCAGAAAAGGGCTATACAATTGTTCCAGAGATTATGATTCCTCTTGTTGGAGAGGTTAAGGAATTAAAGTATGTTAAGGATGTGGTTGTTGAGACTGCAGAGAAGGTTAAGGCGGAGAAGGGCTCTGATATTCAGTACAAGATTGGTACTATGATTGAGATTCCAAGAGCTGCCCTTACAGCAGACCAGATTGCAAAGGAAGCTGAGTTCTTCTCATTTGGTACTAATGACCTTACCCAGATGACATTTGGCTTCTCAAGAGATGATGCTGGTAAGTTCCTTGACTCATACTATAAGGCTAAGATTTATGAGTCTGACCCATTTGCAAGACTTGACCAGACTGGTGTTGGCCAGCTTGTTCAGATGGCTGTTGAAAAGGGAAGAGGAACAAGACCTGAACTTAAGTGTGGTATCTGTGGTGAGCATGGTGGAGACCCAAGTTCAATTGAATTCTGCCACAAGAATGGCCTTAATTATGTAAGCTGCTCTCCATTCAGAGTTCCTATTGCAAGACTGGCAGCAGCACAGGCAGCTATTAACAACAAATAATCATATCTGTTAATTTTCTTAAATCAGCCCCGCTGTTTTGGCGGGGTTGATATATCTAAAAAGTATCTATTATCTAATTTCTGCCTTAAGAAGCATTTTTTATGCATTGGGCAGATAAATATCCATGTTAAATCAGTTTGAATATGCCCATATATGGAAAATCTATCATTTTGGACAGAGATACAAATGAAATTAATCAAAATAATGTGCCCAAAAACAAAATAATCATATTAATGGGCAGAGAAGAAAAAAGTTTTTATCTGACCATTACACAGTGTGCTTTAAATTTGGGCAGATAGTAAGAATAAAAGTATATGCCCAATAAGATAAAATAATTGGTTTTGGACTGAAATAGAAAAATTAAAGTGAAAATATGTGGGACCAAAGCATATATAAATATGATTTTGGGGAGAATAGGAGGGGTAGCCATAAAGAAGAGGGTTCAAGAAAGAATAATAGAATTAAAAAAGGTATTAGGGACAATAGAAAATGAACTAATACATGCTCCAGAAGGAAGTTTAAAAATTCAGAAGCGACAGGAAAAGACATATTACTATCATCAAATAAAAAAAGATGGAAAATATATAAAAGAATACATAAAAAGAGATAACGAAAATATTGCAAATGCACTTGCACAAAAAGCATATTATGAAAAGGTTAAACCATTGTTAGAAAAAGAACTGCATTCATTAGAGATATTCTATAACACATATAATGAAAATATAGTTGATGATGTGTATGATTCTATGATAGATGCCAGGAAACAGATGATATGTCCTGTAAGAACAAGTATAAAAGAAATAATAAGACAATGGGAAAATGAGGAATACGAAACATATCAAAATCATAAGGAAAACATGATATTCGAAACAAATAGGGGAGAATATGTTCGTTCTAAGTCTGAATTAATCATTGCAAATCTGTTAGATAAATATGATAATTGTATAAAGTATAAATATGAGCGCCCATTAGAACTTGGGAGGGATGGGCGAATTCAAGTAATACACCCTGACTTTACAATTTTAAATGTTAATACAGGCAAAGTTACCTTTTGGGAACATGCTGGAAGAATGGATGATCCTGGTTATGTCAATAATCATATGAATAAAATTAACTTATATATTGAGAATGGTTTATTCCCAGGCAAGGATGTGATAATTACATATGAAACAATGAATTCTCCTTTAAATATTCTAACTGTTAAGTCATACGTAATGAATATTATTGGAGAATGACGAGATATGAATCTATATCAAAAGCAGATAGAAAAAATTTTCAAATTTTTTGAACTGAATAATTAAAAAATTAAATTATCTGCTTGACATGTGATTTTGCAGTAGATATAATGAATAAGCGTGTTAATAGGCGGGCATAGTATGTCCGCTTATTTAACGCAAAGGTTCAGAATTACTGAACGTGCAACCCATATATAATCTAATTCCGGGAGGTGAAAAAAGAATGCCTACATTTAACCAGTTAGTAAGACAGGGTAGAAAGTCAACTGTAAAGAAGTCTACAGCACCAGCTCTTCAGAAGGGTTACAATTCTCTTCAGAAGAAGGCTACAGATATCTCTGCTCCACAGAAGAGAGGTGTATGTACAGCTGTTAAGACAGCAACTCCTAAGAAGCCTAACTCAGCTCTTAGAAAGATTGCCAGAGTTCGTCTTTCAAATGGTATTGAGGTTACATCTTACATTCCAGGTGAGGGCCACAATCTTCAGGAGCACAGTGTTGTTCTTATAAGAGGTGGTAGAGTAAAGGACTTACCAGGTACAAGATATCATATCATTAGAGGTACACTTGATACAGCAGGTGTTGCTAAGAGAAGACAGGCCCGTTCTAAGTACGGTGCTAAGAGACCAAAGGATGCTAAGTAATTAAATTTACTTGGGATCTGACATTTTTAATCAGTATATAGATTTTTTATTCACATTTATAAAATAATAGTGCGGAGTTGGATTAATACCAAGGTTGCAGGTTTAATATAAACTTTAAGCACGAACACAGCCGATTATCCCGCAGTGGAAAAAGGTAAGATATTTGTGAGTACCGATGATTTAATGAAATTATTAAGGAGGGAAGAACCGTGCCACGTAAAGGACATACTCAGAAAAGAGATGTATTAGCAGATCCTATTTACAATAACAAGGTGGTTACTAAGCTTATCAACAACATTATGCTTGATGGTAAGAGAGGAGTAGCACAGAAGATTGTATACGGAGCATTTGACAGAGTTGCTGAGAAGACTGATAAGCCAGCGCTTGAGGTTTTTGAGGAAGCTATGAACAATATCATGCCAGTTCTTGAGGTTAAGGCTAGACGTATCGGTGGTGCCACATATCAGGTACCTATCGAGGTTAAGCCAGACAGAAGACAGGCTTTAGCTCTTCGTTGGATTACTGCATACTCTCGTGCAAGAGGCGAGAAGACTATGGAAGAAAGACTCGCTAATGAAATTATGGATGCAGCTAACAACACAGGCGCATCAGTAAAGAAGAAAGAAGATATGCATAAGATGGCAGAAGCTAATAAGGCTTTCGCACATTACAGATTCTAATAATTATAGGAGGAATTACCGATGGCTGGAAGAGAATATCCATTGGAGAGAACCAGAAATATTGGTATTATGGCTCACATTGATGCTGGTAAGACAACATTAACAGAGCGTATTCTTTATTATACTGGTGTTAATCACAAGATCGGTGATACTCATGAAGGTACTGCTACCATGGACTGGATGGCCCAGGAGCAGGAGAGAGGTATCACAATTACTTCAGCTGCTACAACATGTCATTGGACACCTGAAATAGAAGGTAAGCCAGATAAGACACAGCCAGAATACCGTATCAACATTATCGATACTCCTGGTCACGTTGATTTCACAGTTGAGGTTGAGCGTTCACTTAGAGTACTTGATGGTGCCGTAGGTGTATTTGATGCCCAGAATGGTGTTGAACCTCAGTCAGAGAATGTTTGGCGTCAGGCTGATAAGTACAATGTTCCACGTATGGCATTCATGAACAAGATGGATAAGCTTGGTGCTGACTTCTTTGGTTCATGTAAGCAGCTTATTACTAAGCTTGGTAAGAATCCTGTACTTGTACAGATTCCTATTGGTAAGGAAGATACATTTGCTGGAATCGTAGATTTGTTCGAGATGAAAGCATATGTATTTAACGGCGACAAGGGTGATGATATTCAGGTAGGCGAGATTCCTGCAGATTTAAAGGATCAGGCTGAAGAGTATCACAGCAAGCTTGTTGAGCAGTGCGTTGAGTTAGATGAGGACTTAATGGAGAAGTACCTTGAGGGAGAGGATATTTCTGTTCCTGAACTTAAGGCTGCTTTAAGAAAGGGTACTATTGCAGGTGATGCAATTCCTTGTCTTTGCGGTACTGCATATAAGAATAAGGGTGTTCAGAAGCTCCTTGATGCTGTTGTTGAATATATGCCAGCTCCAACAGATATCCCTGATATCAGTGGTACTGATGAAGATGGTAATGAGGTTAAGGTTAAGTCATCTGATGACGAGCCATTCTCAGCATTAGCATTCAAGATTATGACAGACCCATTCGTTGGTAAGTTAGCATTCTTCAGAGTTTACTCAGGTACATTGAACTCAGGTTCTTATGTACTTAACTCTACAAAGAACAAGAAGGAGAGAGTTGGTCGTATCCTTCAGATGCATGCTAACAACAGAAAAGAAATTGATAAGGTTTACTCAGGAGATATCGCAGCAGCTGTAGGTCTTAAGTTTACAGTTACTGGTGATACTATCTGTGACGAGCAGCATCCTGTAATCCTTGAGTCTATGGAATTCCCAGAGCCAGTTATCGAGCTTGCTATTGAGCCAAAGACTAAGAATGACCAGGGTAAGATGGGTGAGGCTTTAGCAAAGCTTGCTGAAGAGGATCCTACATTCCGTGCTCATACAGATCAGGAGACTGGTCAGACAATTATCGCAGGTATGGGTGAGCTTCATCTTGATATTATCGTAGACAGACTTCTTCGTGAGTTTAAGGTTGAGGCTAACGTTGGTGCACCTCAGGTTGCTTACAGAGAGTGCTTTACTAAGGCCGTTGATGTTGATAGCAAGTATGCTAAGCAGTCAGGTGGTCGTGGTCAGTATGGTCACTGTAAAGTTAGATTCGAGCCAATGGATCCTAACGGTGAGCAGCAGTTTATCTTCGAGTCAGAGGTTGTTGGTGGTGCTATTCCTAAGGAATACATCCCAGCTGTTGGCGAAGGTATCGAAGAGGCATCACAGGCTGGTATCCTTGCCGGATTCCCAGTTCTTGGTATCAAGGCTGTAGTTTACGATGGTTCATATCACGAAGTCGATTCTTCAGAAATGGCATTCCATATCGCTGGTTCTATGGCATTCAAGGATGCTATGGCTAAGGCTAATCCAGCTTTATTAGAGCCAATCATGAAGGTTGAGGTTACAATGCCTGAGGAATACATGGGTGATGTAATCGGTGATATCAATTCACGTAGAGGACGTATTGAGGGTATGGAAGACATCAGCGGTGGTAAGATGGTTAAGGCTTACGTTCCACTTGCAGAGATGTTCGGATATGCTACAGACCTTCGTTCTAGAACACAGGGCCGTGGTAACTACTCAATGTTCTTTGATAAGTATGAGCAGGCTCCTAAGTCAGTTCAGGATAAGGTTATTGCTTCAAAGGCTAAATAATTAGCAAAGCAGTAAATAATATTTAATAAATCGGGAATATCCTGCCAGATAATGGCAGGGTATACCCGGAAAATATAAAAATCTAGTTGAAAAATATTGCGAAATACAATATAATTGTTATCAGCTATGAAAAAAACCTAAATGTATATTTTTAAGGAGGATTTTAAACAATGGCAAAGGCTAAATTTGAAAGAACAAAACCACATTGTAATATTGGTACAATTGGACACGTTGACCATGGTAAGACAACATTAACAGCTGCTATCACAAAGACTCTTCATGAGAGACTTGGCACAGGTGAGGCTGTTGCATTCGAGAATATCGATAAGGCTCCAGAGGAAAGAGAAAGAGGTATCACAATCTCTACAGCTCATGTTGAGTATGAGACAGAGAAGAGACATTACGCTCACGTTGACTGCCCAGGCCACGCTGATTATGTAAAGAACATGATTACTGGTGCTGCTCAGATGGATGCAGCTATCCTTGTTGTTGCAGCTACTGATGGTGTTATGGCTCAGACAAGAGAGCATATCCTTCTTGCTCGTCAGGTAGGCGTTCCATATGTTGTTGTATTTATGAACAAGTGTGATATGGTTGATGATCCAGAACTTCTTGAATTAGTAGATATGGAGATCAGAGAGCTTCTTAACGAATATGACTTCCCAGGCGATGATACACCAATCATCCAGGGTTCAGCTCTTAAGGCACTTGAGGATCCATCAAGCGAGTGGGGCGATAAGATTCTTGAACTTATGCACACAATTGATGAGTATGTTCCAGATCCACAGAGAGATACAGATAAGCCATTCCTTATGCCTGTAGAGGACGTATTCTCTATCACAGGACGTGGTACAGTTGCTACTGGTAGAGTAGAGAGAGGTGTTCTTAAGGTTAACGAGGAAGTTGAAATCGTTGGTATCACAGAAGAGACACGTAAGGTTGTTGTTACTGGTATCGAGATGTTCAGAAAGCTCCTTGATGAGGCTATGCCAGGTGATAACATTGGTGCACTTCTTAGAGGTGTTCAGAGAGACGAGATCGAAAGAGGTCAGGTTCTTTGCAAGCCAGGTTCAGTTACACCACACAAGAAGTTTACAGCTCAGGTTTACGTATTAACAAAGGACGAGGGTGGTCGTCATACACCATTCTTCAACAACTACAGACCACAGTTCTACTTCAGAACAACTGACGTTACTGGTGTTTGTGAGCTTCCAGCTGGTACAGAGATGTGCATGCCTGGTGATAACGTAGAGATGACAGTTGAACTTATCCACAGAGTAGCTATGGAGCAGGGTCTCCGTTTCGCTATCCGTGAGGGTGGACGTACAGTAGGTTCAGGTGCCGTTGCTACAATCATCGAGTAAACGCGTACTAAGAGTACAGTGCGAGAATAAATATAAAAGACCTCAGTGCGAGCTTGCTCGTAACTGGGGTCTTTTGTATTTATTCTCATAGAGCGCGATAGCGCGTAGAGACTGACGAAGTCAGGCTCGCACTGTACGAAAGCAATGAGATAAGCTCCTGGAAGAGAATTCTTATATTATTATTCATTACTAGTGTTTTTATTATCGGCAAAAATAACTGAATTCTATCATAAAAAATAGATTTATTGCCGATAATATGTTATACTATATTCAATTACAAGAAATCCAAAACAGAAGTAATGGAGGTAAGTCTATGGGATATCTATCGGTTGCTCAAATTGCAGAAAAATGGGACATGTCTGAACGTAGCGTGAGAAACTACTGTACCAAGGGACGCGTAAATGGAGCATTCCTTACCGGAAAGACATGGAATATTCCGGAAGATGCCAAGAAGCCGGAACGTTCCAATAAGAAGAAAGAACAGCCCTATACACTTTTAGATATCTTAAAGGAACAGAAGGCAAGTAAATATCCGGGCGGAATTTATCACAAAACACAAATTGATTTAACCTATAATTCCAATCACATGGAAGGAAGCCGTCTGACACACGACCAAACCAGATATATTTTTGAAACCAATACAATTGGAATTGAAAATGAGATAATTAATGTGGATGATGTTATTGAAACAGCAAATCATTTCCGGTGCATTGATATGATTATCGATAATGCTAAAGCAGCATTGACTGAGAAGTTTATCAAGGAGCTGCATTTGACTTTAAAGAATGGTACAGCAGATTCCAGAAAAGATTGGTTTGCTGTTGGTAATTACAAGAAGTTGCCCAATGAAGTGGGCGGAATGGAAACTACTCTTCCGGAAGATGTGCCTGGAAAAATGAAAGAACTGTTGGAAGAATATAATTCTAAAGAAGTTAAGACTCTGAATGATATTTTAGAGTTTCATGTAAAGTTTGAAAAGATACATCCTTTTCAGGATGGCAATGGTCGCGTGGGAAGATTAATTATGTTTAAAGAATGTCTGAAATGCAATATTGTACCATTCATCATTGAGGACAATTTGAAATTGTATTATTATCGTGGCTTAAAGGAATGGGATCATGAAAATGGGTATTTGACAGATACTTGTCTGGCAGCACAGGACAAATATAAATCCTGCCTTGATTACTTCCGAATTAAGTATGACCAGTAAAATCTGGATAATTATAATGCGATATGTTATACTTACCTGAAATTGTGATGTCTAATCAAATTGCAACAAGTAAAATAAATAGAATGAAGGTGCAGACGGTGGAAAGCGTTAATAAAGGAAATTTTGGCGAGGGTAAAATCAGTTCTCTGATTTTATCCCAGGCCATACCTCTTACATTAGCCCAGCTGGTTCAGGTAATATACAATGTGGTTGACAGAATGTATATCGGGCATCTGTCCGGGGATGAGGCAGGAGCGGCATTGACAGGAGTGGGAGTAACATTTCCGGTAATAACCCTTATTGCAGCCTTTACTAACCTGTTCTCCACAGGTGGCACTCCTCTCTGTTCAATTGCCAGAGGGAAAGGCGATGAGAACAGGGCAAAGAGAATTGAGGCTCTGACACTGACAATGCAGATAGTTATGGGACTGGCTCTCATGGTGGTTCTCTATATCGTGAGAAAACCGGTACTTTATGTGCTGGGTGCAAGTGACATAACCTATGTATATGCAGAAAAGTATCTGTCAATATATCTGCTGGGAACGGTATTTATGATGATAGGTACCGGAATGAATGGCTTTATTAATCTTCAGGGATTTCCGAGAATGGGAATGCTGACTACGATTATTGGTGCAGGAATCAATATACTTCTTGACCCGTTGTTTATATTTGTGCTGGATATGGGAGTCACAGGAGCGGCAGTTGCCACAGTTATATCACAGTTTGCTTCCTGCTGTTTCGTATTAAGATTTCTTTTCGGTAGAAAGACAATAATAAAGATTTCTGTAAAGGATTTATTTAAGTTTGATTTCAGGCTTCTTAAAGACATGGTTACACTGGGGTTGTCCGGATTCATTATGGCGGCAACAAACTGTGTAGTGCAAGCTGTATGTAACGCCACACTGTCAATCCATGGTGGAGACATATATGTGGCTGTAATGACAATCATTAATTCCATAAGGGAAATGATAGGTCTTCCAATTAACGGAGTGACAAGCGGAAGCCAGCCGGTGTTAAGCTATAACTACGGAGCAGGAAAGAAGGAAAGAGTTAAAAAGGGAATAAAGTTTGCCAGTATTGTAGCCCTTTGCTATACATTTCTGTTCTGGGTACTTGTCCTTTGTTTTCCAACCTCATTTATAAAAATATTCAGTTCGGATGAAAGCATTATGGAAGTGGGAAGAATGCCTGTTGTTGTTTATTTTATGGGCTTCATAACCATGACACTGCAGTTCTGTGGGCAGTCTACCTTCGTTGCACTGGGCAGGTCAAAACAGGCAATATTTTTCTCCCTGTTCCGTAAGATAATTATTGTGGTCCCTCTCACCCTGATTCTGCCCAATGTGGCTAATCTTGGGGCTATGGGAGTATTTCTTGCTGAACCCATATCAAACTGCATAGGCGGCCTTGCAAGCTATCTGACTATGTATTTCACGGTTTATAGAAAATTATAAAATTATTGGAAAAAGTATAAGTAGTAAATCTATGTGATAATAGCGGTGAAACTATAAGAAAAAAGCAGCCTGGAAGCTGCTTTTTTCTTACATACATATGTATAGATGATGGATTTATTTCAGGAATTCTGCCAGGGTGGCAAACATTTTCTCGATGTCAAGAGGCTTGGCAATATGTCCGTTCATACCTGCTTCTCTGGCATCATTCAAATCTTTTTTGAATACGTTGGCAGTCATGGCAATAATCGGAATGTTTGCCTTAACTGGGTCGTCAAGGCTTCTGATAGCCCTGGTTGCCTCGTATCCATTCATGACAGGCATCTGCACATCCATAAGAATTAATTCATATAGGGATGCAGGTGACTCCTTGATGATATTAACAGCGTCCTGTCCGTCAACAGCTGTATCAATGATAAAACCAACTTCCTTAAGAATAGTTGCGGCAATTTCCCTGTTAAGCTCATTATCCTCAACAAGGAGGAGGCGCCTGCCTTTAAACATGTTAACATCATATGAAGCTGGCTCGTTCTCTTTGTCAGCAGATTCCATCTCAGCGTATCTGTGAGGCGTGCATATGGTGATTCTGGTTCCCTTATTAGGTTCACTTACAATATCAATAGTACCATTCATAAGGTCTACAAGCTTCTTAACAATTCCAAGTCCCAGACCAGTTCCATGAATCTTGCTTACTGTAGAAGAACGTTCTCTTGAGAAGCTTTCGAAAACATGATTAAGGAATTCTTTAGACATACCAATTCCGTTATCTTCACATACGAATTCCATAATACAGTCATCATCAGATTTACCAGGCAGCTGTGTGAAACTGAATCTGATATTGCCGCCGGAAGGGGTGTATTTAATTGAATTACTAATAATGTTAAGGACGATTTCGTTAATGTGGTTTTCGTCTTCATATATGTAAGGAGATAGAATGTTAGCACTTCCTTCAATGGTGAGGTTTTTCTTCTTTGCCTCACTCTCCACCATAATCATAGTCTTTTCGACTATAGAAGAGATATCAACAGGGACTTCTGTTATATTAGTTTTTCCATTCTCAATGCTTGCCATCTCTAATACGTTATTAATAAGTCCCAGAAGCTGTTCACTTGCCACATCAATGTTGGAAAGATATTCATTTAGCTGGTCAGGATTGTTGATATTTCTCTTTGCCAGTTCTGTAAATCCAACAATGGCATTCATAGGTGTCCTGATATCGTGGGACATGTTGAAAAGGAACTGGGATTTGGCTTTACTTGCAATTTCAGCCTGTTCCTTGGCTGCAGACATTGCCATAGTCTGCTCAACTTCTTCATCTATGCAGTGGGACAGGGAGATGCAGAATAAATCACCAGTTTTGCTCTCCATAAATATGACTTTCTTCTCAATCCAGTGGAGAGTGTTGTCATATCTTACATGCCTGAATCTCATGCTGACTTCCTTTTTTCCTGCCTCAAATGCCTTGATTAAAGCCTGGCGGGTAAATTTTGTCCTGTAGTCAGCACGCTGCAGGTTGTCAGAAATGGTAGAAACGGTAATATTTACAAGGTCATCAATAGTTGCCGGAGAGAACTCCTGTTCAATAAGCTCGCCATTGTTAAATGCTACGTGAACTGTATTCTTTGTAAGATTAGACTCAAGTATTAAAGGATACACTGTTGTGGCAGCAGCAACAATAAGCTGCAGTTCAGTCTGTCTCTTGACACGTTCGTTGGTAATATCTGTAATATCTCGGATACTGATAAGCATATGCGGTTCTTCGGCATTGGTGTTGTTGATTGTATATCTGTTGTGAAAATGACGGATATAACCATTAACATACACATCATATTCAATGTGGTATTCTCTCTGGTTTGCCAGAACTTTCTTAAGTTCATTAAGCTCTGTGGCAGCCAGGAATCTTCGCTTGTCAGAGTCTATTATGTTCTTTCTTGCAAATTCATTAACACTGTGGGTGTAGTCATAATTACCACCTGCCCAGTCCTCAATCTTGTTTTCCGAGCTGCTGTTAAGGTGGAATTGTTCTTCCTGCTCTGTATTAAGGTTTACATCTATCAGACAGATAAAGTCATCTGTAACGCTCCATAATACTGAGTCCACTTTCATCTTAGCTGTGGAAAGGGCGTTTTCATGTACCTGCTGCTTCTGTGTATACAGGAAAACAACAAGATTGATTATAAACAGTCCAAATACTGAAGAGAAAAGCATAATATCCCTCTTATTAGATTCGGATAAAATGATATGTGAAGCATCTGATGGATGAAACTGAACCAGAGACCATTCTGTCCCAGCTATTGGTACAACATTTCCTACAGATATACCTGAACCTCCGTTATAGTAGAAGTTATGATGACGTTGCTGTACAACGGCGTCTCTGATATCAGCCCTGTCAGGAATGTCTTTTTCAATAAGGAAATCAAAGAAGTTAGTGGCATTCAGGGAAACATCTGTAGAATTACCATTATAATATCCAAGGATTGTTCCGTCTTTTCTTACCATATAGGAAAGAAGAGGATATCCATATACATGGTTTTCAAGAATATCGCTGATTGTTTCTTCTTCAAGGAAACCTACAAGGATACCACATATTTTGTTATCAAAATAAACTGGGGAATAGAAACCTATGAGTGTTTCTCCAATAAGAATCTTAGAGGAAAGGACTTCTGCAATACCGGTTTCACCTCTCATTCCCCGCTGAAAGTACTCTCTGTCAGAGCAGTTGGCAATCTGCCCACTGCTGGTAAAATCACTGCCATCTGGAGCCATAAAGCGGATATAGTCAAAGCTTGTATTATCCTCAAGATTCTTAAGCAGTTCCAGGTCAACCTCAGGGCGGTCAAGAGAGGTTCCGTAGAGATATGCAAGTTCCGTAATGGTAGAAAAACCTGTAGAAAATATGTTGCTGACATTCTCTGATGTCAGTGTGGAAATCTGCTCAATATACTGGTCAATAAGGTTAAGGTGGCTTTTCTGGCTTCTGAACATGAAATAACACAGAATACTGATAATGGCTATTGTGAGCAGTATCAGCCATGAAACATTTATAATAAACCTTTTTTTGTATTTTTCCATCGGTAACATCTCCCATAAGTTGTAAAAACTTGGTAATTATATAATTTTACCACGTTTAATGAGGGATGTCCATAAAATGGAAACTGAAAGAGTATGTATGAAGATGTGTTGACATTCGGAGAAAACAAGCCGATACTATATATAGAGGTGATGGTTATATGGATGGAAAAAATAAACGGTTTACCCATGTGGTTCTGCCTGTTATAATTCTTATTGTAGTGGTGGTTCTGCTTGGTATATATGCTTATTCAAGGATTTCAAAGCCTGCATATAATTTCAATGATAACCTGGATGTTACGGTTCTGTCTGTTAACGATGAGAGTGTAACCTTCAGGGAACTGGGATATTATATAGCATATGTGGAGAAGACCTTTGACCAGATGGCGAGAAGTTATAATCCTGATAATCCTGCTGATTTCTGGAAAACACATTTCAGTGCCGGAGTGAACAGTACATTTACTGATGATTATGCGAAATCAATGGTAAGGGAATTATACATATATGACTATATCATGGAAAAAGAGGCTGGCACCAGGGGAGTAGCACTTACTGATGCTGAAAAGTCAGCAGCGGTAAAGTCTGGTGAAGAGGAATATGCTAAATTAACCGAAAAAGGCAAAGCTGCTCTTGGCATTACAAATGAACTGGTTGTGGCATATTTCTTAAGAAGAAGGCTTGTGGAAAAATATGTGACCCAGGCTGCAGAAGAGATAAAAAACAATGGTTTCGAGGGGGATGTGTCTGCACAGCTTAATTATAATGGAGAGTTCTATCTCAACCAGATTAAGAGCAGATATCAGGTGAAATATGACCAGAAGCAGTGGGATAATATGCCAATGGGAAAGATTACAATTAATTAGTTGAACAATATGTTGACAGATGCGATTAATTAGTTGGATAGTATTCCAATGATTCAATTTCACTTTATTCAAATAATATTAAGAAACAGGATAAAGATAAGGATGAAGAAATTAGTTATATTTGATTTAGACGGAACATTACTTAATACATTAAATGACTTGGCTGACAGCGTGAATTATGCCCTTACATACTACGGCATGCCGGTAAGAACAGTGGAGGAAGTCAGAAGCTTTGTAGGAAATGGGATTGGAATGCTGATTAAGCGTGCTGTGCCCTATTATACAGATGAGGCTGTGATACAGGAAGTGCTTGAAACCTTCAAGGTGTACTACAGCAGTCACTGTATGGATAAGACTGCTCCTTATGTGGGAATTCCGGAAGCACTGAAAATACTTAAAGATAACGGACTAAGGCTGGCTGTAGTATCTAATAAGATTGACCATGAGGTAGTAAGACTCGTTAATCATTTCTTCCCGGATACCTTCGATGAAGTGGTAGGAGAAAGGGAAAATGTAAGAAGAAAGCCTGAGCCAGACAGCGTTAACCAGGTGCTTTCCAGTCTCTCCATAGGAAGGGATGAGGCTGTGTATGTTGGAGATTCTGATGTGGATATAGCAACAGCCGCCAATGCTTCTATGGATTCCATTCTTGTAAGCTGGGGATTCAAGGGCAGGACAGCCTTAGAAAGTTATGGCGCTAAGGTTATTGTGGATGTTCCAAGAGAGATTCCTTATGTTCTTCTTGAACAAAATGTTCAATAATTAAAGATAACAAAGGCAAAGGAGCCAATGGCATCAGTGGATGCTTTGGCGACTTTGCCTTTGTCTTTCATATGAAGTTAGGTGTTGGTGGTTATGACCTTGCTTCTTCGAATTCTTTAACAATTGATTCATCAGGCTTCTTAGTAAGGAGGCTGACAACAACGATGAATACCAGTGATACGATGAATGCTGGTAAGAGCTCATAGATGTTGAATGCACCGCCAAGAGGTCTTACAAGGAATTTCCAGATAAATACGAATGCACCACCTGATATGATGCCGGCAAGTGCTCCGGCAAGTGTTGTTCTCTTCCAGAATAATGAGCAGAGGATAACAGCACCAAAAGCACCGCCAAATCCAGCCCATGCGAAGGATACAATCTGGAATACACTTGAGTTAGGGTCTCTTGCAAGGAAGACACTTATTATTGAGATTACAACTACAGTAATTCTTGCAACGAGAATGCTCTGCTTCTCTGAAATCTTTACTCCGAAGAAATCCTTTAAAAGGTTTTCAGAGAATCCTGAAGAGGCTGCTAACAGCTGGCTGTCTGCAGTTGACATTGTAGCTGCAAGAATACCGGCAAGGATAACACCTGCTAAAAGAGCTGTAAGTAAACCATGCTGGCTTAATATATTGGCGATGGCGATAATCACTGTCTCGCTGTCTGCAAGGCTTACCATTGCACCAGATTTTGACATTGCAAGTCCGATTACACCGATGAAGATTGCTACTGCCATTGCAAATACAACCCATATGGAAGCGATTCTTCTTGAAAGTGTAAGCTTCTTCTCGTCCTCAATTGACATGAAACGAACAAGAATATGAGGCATTCCGAAATAACCAAGTCCCCATGCCATGGTTGATATAATTGAAAGGAAACCATATGGCGAGCTTGTGTTGTTTGCTGCATCATATGTTGCATTTAATGATAAATAACCTGGAAGAGCAGAAGCATTAGCTGCAACTGCGTCAAAACCGCCTGCTGAACTTACACCATATACAACGATTGTAATAAGAGCAATTGACATTACAATACTCTGTAAAAGGTCTGTTGTACATACAGCCCGGAAACCACCGAGAATTGTATATGTTATAATAACAAGAGCAGATACCACCATGGCAGTCATATAAGGGATGCCGAAAAGTGAATTGAAAAGCTTGCCGCATGCTGCGAAACCTGAAGCTGTGTATGGCACGAAGAAAATAATGATAATAAGGGCTGCAAGACCAGTTATTATATTTCTCTTATCATGGTAACGCTTTGACAGGAAATCAGGAACTGTGATTGCTCCTAAATTGCTTGAATAGCGGCGAAGTCTCTTTGAAACGAAAAACCAGTTAAGCCATGTACCGATACCAAGACCGATGGCTGTCCAGGCTGCATCGCATATACCGGAAAGGTATGCAACACCAGGCAGACCCATTAAGAGCCAGCTGGACATATCGCTTGCCTCAGCACTCATGGCAGTAACGATAGGACCCATCTTTCGTCCTCCAAGATAGAAATCGTTAGTGTTGGAATTGTCCTTAGAAAAACGTATTCCGATAATAACGGTTACTGACAGATATAATACGATTGCGATGATAATTCCAATCTGTGAAATAGTCATGTTCTTCCTCCTTAAATATAGCATATATGAAAATTCGCCATGCATAATTATGCATGGCGATTTAGCCTGTTAAAGTCTATCATATATAGGGGGATATGTCAATGTCAGCTTATAGAACTATGCAGCCTGGGATTATAAAAACTTTTTATAAATCTATTGTTATCTATTTATAATAAGATTATTATTGTGAACAGGATGTAAATGTAATATATTATACTTCATGTGGGGATAGAGATTGCGTATGATGAACAGGAAAGAATTATTAGAATATGGATTGTCATTTCCCGGGACATATCAGGATGCTCCCTTTCATGACCCGAACTGGCAGCTTGTCAGGGTTAAGAAGAACAAAAGGGCATTCTTATGGACATATGAGAGAAATAGACAGCTGAATATTAATGTAAAAGTGAATCCGGAGTGGAGGGATTTCTGGAGGGAAGCTTTTGATGCGGTTATTCCGGGGTATCACCAGAACAAGGAACACTGGAATACGGTAATTATAGACGGTTCCGTTCCAGATGAGGATGTTAAGCGAATGATTGCAGAAAGCTACGATCTGGTAAAGGACAGACACTGATTATAGAAAACTATGATTGTGAAGGACAATTATTACAGAAAATTGTAGCATTGTAAAAATCAGACATTAATAGAAAACGATTATAGAAGAGTGGAGAATATGGACAATAGTAAGATGAAAAAGAGAAATATTAAAAGTCCTGCTATACTGGTGCTTACAGCGCTTATATGGGGATTTGCATTTGTGGCGCAGAGCGTTGGAATGGATTATGTTGGGCCATTTACCTTTAACTGCGTAAGGAGCATACTTGGTGGTATGGTACTTATACCAGTGATTCTTGTAATGGACAGGATTGGACAGAAAAAAGGAATTGAAGGCAGTGGTCAAAAAACTGACAAAGACAGGGCTACCCTTATTAAAGGCGGAGTCTGCTGTGGTGTTGTTCTCATGGCGGCAAGCTCCCTGCAGCAGATTGGAATCATGACTACATCTGTGGGTAAAGCTGGGTTTCTTACGGCACTGTACATAGTTCTGGTTCCAGTGCTTGGCTTGCTTATTGGTAAACGGTGCAGCTGGCGATTGTGGATAAGTGTGGCAATGGCTCTTGCTGGATTCTATCTTTTGTGTATAAAAGACGGATTTTCTATTGAAAAGGGGGATATCTGCCTCCTTTTATCAGCCCTGCTTTTTTCTGTACATATTATTGTTATTGATTATTTTTCACCTAAAACAGACGGTGTGAAGATGTCCTGCATACAATTCTTTGTATGTGGACTTGTATGTGGCGTGTTCATGCTGATATTTGAAGATTTCAACATTGCAAGTGTAATGGCTGCCGGAATTCCTATTCTGTATGCAGGAGTCCTTTCATGCGGTGTGGCATATACATTACAGATTATTGGACAAAAAAATTACAACATCACCATTGCCTCTCTCATATTAAGTCTGGAATCAGTATTCTCCGTACTGGGAGGATGGCTGGTTCTTCATCAGACACTAAGCATAAGAGAGGGTATTGGATGTGTTGTAATATTTGTGGCAGTAATTCTTGCCCAGTTATAAGTAATGTTTAAGAATCAGTATTTGAAATGGTATGTCTATGAGTTATTTGCTGAGAATATGTCAGCCACTTCACTGATTGATATGTAGGCTTTAGGGTCAATGTCGTGGACGGTATTCTTCATTTTTCCAATCTGGAAACGGTTAACCACGAAGTAAATCATGGTTTTATCAGAGTTTGAATAGTAACCATGGGCTTTAATTGTGGTTATTCCATTTTCAAAGGTCCCAGATAAGGCACGGCAGACCTCGGTAGGTTTTGAAGTAATAATAAATGCTGCTTTGGAACGGTCGAAGCCCTCTACGAAGAAGTCTACTGTCTTTAATGCGGCTGCGTAGGTAACGATGGAGTACAGTGGAAGAATCCAGCTGTTAATCACGAATCCGCATACTATATAGAGAATTACATTGTATATCATTACAAATGTTCCAAGGCTTAAGCCCAGTTTCTTTGCAAACATCACTCCTATGATGTCTATTCCGTCAATGGCTCCTCCAAAGCGGACAGCCATACCGCTTCCACATCCGGATATTATTCCGCCAAATATGGCGCACAGGAAAAGGTCACTTCCTGCCAGTGGAGAAACGATACTTACATCAACAGGCAGAACATCAGTAATTATCCATGCTGCCAGTGAATATATACATACTACATATATGGAGTATATTGTGAATGCAGTGCCCTGTTTCTTAAGTCCCAGAATGAAGATGGGGATGTTAAGAAGGATAAGGATAAGGGAAAGACTGCACCATTCAGGTGTTACCTGGGAAATAAGCATTGAAGTTCCTGATATGCCGCTATCATAAAGCTTTACCGGAGCCAGGAAAACAATTACACCAAATGCGTTGATTATGCCTGCCAGTGTCAGAAATAAGAAATTGGCAGGTTTTAAAGTGCGTAGGACGTTTAATATCTTTTCTTTCACATTGAACCTCCTAAATATTTATTCAAATATATTGATTAATTATAGCATAGCGGATTTAAATTTGCTATAATAGACCCAATTTCAATGGATATTATACATTTTAGGAGGAATTTGCCATGAATATGACAGAATTTGATGGCTTTAAGTATGTGGACGGCGGTGTGTGCGCTGCTAAAGGATTTGTTGCCAACGGACTTAATTGCGGAATTAATCCTGATAAGAACAAGAACGATTTGGGAATGGTATATTCAGAGACTCCATGTAACGCAGCAGGAGTGTATACACAGAATAAGGTGAAGGGCGCTCCTGTAATTGTTACGAAGAGACATCTAAAGGAAAGTGGCGGAGTGGCAAGAGCAGTGCTTGTTAATTCCAAGAATGCCAATACATGCAACTTTGACGGAGAGGATATTGCTGAGGAGGCATCAAAGCTTGCTGCCAAGGAACTGGGAATCAGACCATGTGAAGTTATTGTAGGTTCCACAGGTGTTATTGGACAGAGACTGTCTATTGAGCCATTTAAGAAATATATGAAACCTCTTGTAGAGGGGCTTTCCAGCGATGGCAATGACAGGGCTACCTATGCAATTATGACTACTGATACTACTTACAAGCAGGTTGCAGTTGAATTCCAGATAGATGGAAAGGTGTGCCGTCTGGGAGGCATGGCAAAGGGAAGCGGCATGATTCATCCTAACATGGCTACTACCCTTAATTTTATCACATCGGACGTAGCTATCTCTTCTGCCATGATTCAGAAGGCATTAAGCGATGTTGTTAAGGTTACATATAACTGCTTAAGCATTGATGGTGATACTTCTACTAATGATACAGCAACAGTTATGGCTAATGGTCTGGCTGGAAATAAAGAGATTACCGGTGAGGGAACTGACTATGATACATTCAGACAGGCTCTGTATATTGTAATGATGAACATGACAAGGATGCTGGCAGCAGACGGCGAGGGCGCAACCAAGCTTATTGAGTGCAGCTGTAAGGGAAGTCCTGACCAGGACACTGCCATTATTGTGGCAAAATCAGTTATCCGTTCACCTCTTCTGAAATGTGCCATATTCGGCGAGGATGCTAACTGGGGAAGAATTCTGTGTGCAATAGGATATGCAGAGGCAGATTTCGATATTGACAAGGTAGATGTGTGGATGGCTTCATCTGCCGGTTCAATCAAGGTATGTGAGAATGGCTCTGGTGTTGAGTTCTCAGAGGAAGAGGCTGCTAAGATACTGGCAGAGGATGAGATTATGATTAATATTGACTTAAAGCAGGGCAGCGCAGAGGCAAAGGCCTGGGGCTGTGACCTGACATACGATTATGTGAAGATTAACGGAGATTACAGGTCTTAATATATTAAGGTGCTTTATGTGGCTGCATGCATGATTTCATGGATGCAGCTATTAATATTTCAAGGAGGATGTAAGAATATGACTCTTACACAATTAAAATACGCCATAACAGTGGCTGAATGTGACTCTATGAATGAGGCTGCCAAGGAGCTTTTTATATCACAGCCCAGTCTGTCCTCATCTATAAAGGATCTGGAGACAGAGACAGGAATTCAGATTTTCAGGAGAACTAACAGGGGAATTTCCCTGACTCCACAGGGAGAGGAATTCTTAGGCTACGCAAGACAGGTTGTGGAGCAGTATGAGCTGATGGAAGCAAAATATATCGACAAGTCCGAAGTTAAGAAGAAATTCTCTGTGTCCATGCAGCATTATACATTTGCTGTTAATGCATTTATGGAGATGGTCAAGCAGTTCGGAATGGATGAATATGAGTTTGCGGTCCATGAGGAGAAAACCCACGAGGTTATTGAGGATGTCAGGGATTTCAGAAGTGAGATTGGAATACTCTATGTAAATGATTTTAACCGGCGTGTCCTTGATAAGCTGTTTGCAGAATATGGACTGGAATTTACTCCGTTGATGGAATGTGGAATATACGTATATATGTGGAAAGGACACCCTCTGGCAGGGAAGGACATAATAAGGATAGAGGAGCTGGAGGAGTATCCATGCCTGTCATTTGAACAGGGTACAAATAATTCTTTCTATTATGCAGAAGAGGTTCTGAGTACATACGAATATAAGAGACTGATTAAGGCTAATGATCGGGCGACCCTTTTAAATCTCATGGTTGGACTTAACGGATACACTCTGTGTTCAGGAATCATATGTGAGGGACTTAATGGGGATGAGTACTGCGCTGTAAAGCTTGACAGTGATGAGAAGATGACAATCGGATATATTAAGAGAAAGGACGTTGTTATAAGTCCTCTGGGACAGAAATATCTTGAGGAGATAGGAAGATATAAGGACAGCGTATTGGATTAAAAGAATTTAAAATATGTGTTGACATTATTTTTTTTCATGATATAATCAATTCATATAAAACCTACTAGATAAGTAGGAGATAACAAAGCGGGACACTTCAGGGGAAAGAATAATAGTGATTAAGCCGCTTTAATATGGAATGGAGGATATATTTATGGGAAAGATTGTTGAGAGCACATTGGAATTAATTGGAAATACACCACTACTCAAAGCGGACAGATACGCTAAGGCAACAGGAGCGGCTAAAGCTAATATTCTTGTAAAGCTTGAGTATCTTAATCCAGCAGGTTCTGTAAAGGACAGAGTTGCACTTTCTATGATTGAGGATGCAGAGAAGTCAGGAAAGCTTAAGCCTGGCGCAACAATTATCGAGCCAACTTCCGGTAATACTGGTATTGGTCTTGCCGCAGTAGCTGCAACTAAGGGATATAAGGCAATTCTTACTCTTCCAGAGACTATGAGTGTGGAGAGACGTAATCTTTTAAAGGCTTATGGTGCTGAGATTGTTCTTACTGAGGGCGCTAAAGGTATGAAGGGTGCCATTGCTAAAGCAGAAGAGTTAAGGGATTCAATTCCTGGTTCTATTATTCTTGGACAGTTCGTTAACCCTGCAAACCCAGCAGTACATAAGGCAACAACTGGTCCTGAGATATGGGAGCAGACAGATGGAAAGGTTGATATATTTGTAGCCGGTGTTGGTACAGGTGGAACTGTAACAGGTGCAGGCGAATATCTTAAGTCACAGAATCCAGATGTTAAGGTTGTTGCTGTTGAGCCAGCTACAAGCCCTGTATTATCAAAGGGTACACCTGGAGCCCACAAGATTCAGGGTATTGGTGCCGGATTTGTTCCAGATGTACTTAATACTAAGGTGTATGATGAGGTAATCGCAATCGAGAACGATGATGCTTTCAAGGAAGGAAAGCTTTTTGCAGTAAGTGAGGGTGTTCTTGTAGGTATTTCTTCTGGTGCAGCATTAAAAGCTGCAGCTATCTTAGCTGAAAGACCAGAGAATGCAGGAAAGAATATTGTTGTAATCCTTCCTGATTCAGGAGACAGATATCTTTCAACTCCACTGTTTTCAGAGTAAATAAGTGTCCTGATTAAGTTTTGGAAATTCTTGTGTTAATAATTCGCCAAATGGATTCATGCCTGCATGGAAATCCATTTGGCGAATTTTGATTTTTGAGTGGTGTAGTTCCTGTAAAAATGTGATATACTCCTCTTGTGTATCATAATGAGGGACAAAATACCTTATGACCCTCATATCATAAGATGCGAGTCATGCTAAAATGTAATGAGAAAGTGAGAGAGAATGAAAAGTACAAAGATTGTAAAAATGATATTTATGGCTATGATGATTGCCATTGGTGTTGTGATTTCACCTATTTTAAGAGTAGAAGGAATGTGTCCTATGGCACATTTTATTAATGTGACCTGTGCAGTAATGCTGGGACCATGGTACGCTTTCCTGTGCGCCGGCTGCATCGGAATACTTAGAATGATATTCATGGGAATTCCACCTCTTGCACTTACAGGAGCCATATTCGGAGCATTTTTCTCAGGGCTGTTTTACCGCCTTTCAAAAGGAAAACTGGTGTGTGCCTTTGCGGGAGAGGTTTTAGGAACAGGAATAATCGGGGCAATTGTGTCTTACCCGGTAATGACATTTATATGGGGAAGAACGGGGCTTACATGGTTTTTCTATGTGCCTTCCTTCATTGCAGGAACATTAATAGGGGGAAGCATTGCATTTATATTTCTTAAGCAGCTCCAGAAAGCAAAGGTTCTTGCCAGATTTCAGGAAAGCCTGGGAAGCCTTGTATATGAGGGTGGCAATGTGGTGGCCAATGATGCCCTGGCAATCGCGTTTATGGGATTTATCGGCTATCTTGTAACAGTTATATTAGTGAAGAATTTCCTGCCCGGTGCAGGGGGCATTGTTCCTTATATAAAATATATAGTGCTGCTTTCCTTCGTGGCAGTGGCAGTTGTATACTGGTTTATTAAAAATAAAGCTACAAAGGCAGAAGCGAAAAAAGGATAAATATCTGTCTGTGGCAGGATTATATTGATTAATATTACAGCAATCTGAATGTATAGAAATGAGGCATGTATGGACCTTAATTTTATCAAAGGCTTTGACAGCCTGAAAAAAGAAAGACCACTTATTCACTGTATTACAAGTCCTATTGCTATTAATGACTGTGCCAATGCAGTGCTGGCAGTGGGAGCCAGTCCCATTATGGCAGAGCATCCAAAGGAAGTGGCAGAGATAGTAAGAAGGGCAAAAGGATTGTCGGTAAGCCTTGCCAACATCACAGATGTGCGGGCTGAATCTATGGGGATTGCTCTTGAAGCTGCCAGACAATCCGGGGTAAAAAGTGTTATAGACCTTGTTGGAATTACATGCAGCCAGTTCAGAAAGGAACTGGCTTTATCCTATATCAACAGTTACCATCCTGATATAATCAAAGGTAACGCTTCTGAAATCCGTGCACTTTTTGGAGATGGCAAGGTAGAAGCTGTGGGAGTAGACGTGGCAGAAAAGGACAGGATTACAGCGGATGATGATACAAGACTTAAGGATATGGGAGAAACAGTAAAACAGCTTGCCCTAAGGTATGGATGTGTTGTTCTGGCGACAGGGGGAGTTGACCTTGTAAGTGATGGGCGTGAAGTATACGGATTGTGTAACGGAACTGAAAGGCTTGCCTCCATTACAGGAACAGGCTGTATACTCACATGTCTTACAGCCTGTTATTTAAGTCAGGTAAAACCTCTATATGCAGCTATGCTTGCTACATCAGTCCTTAACATATCAGCACAGCTGGCAGAGAAAGAATATATGTTTATGGCGGGCAATACTGCAGAATCTATAACAGATAGTATTACGAAAACATATGATGGAACTGATGTCCGGATAGGTCAGGGTAGCTTTAAAACAGCCCTCTTTGACCAGCTTTCGCTCATAACGTCAAAAGGGATGGGAGAGGCAGTTAAAATTAAAGAGATATGATGTTTACTTTGTATGATTTCCCTGGAATCTTCCAGATGCTCCGCATGGCAGAACCAGTCCGTTAGAAGTAACAGGAAGACCTACCTCCTGGGAATCCACAATTCCATTGAAACCCTTTAATTCTGTATTCAGCATATAGCTTAACACTGCTGGCTGAAGACCAGTTGTGTATGAATTAATAAGGAAGAAAAGAGGCTCATCAGACAGAAGAGAAGCACATTTCTTGACAAGAGGATAAACACACTCCTCAATTTTCCATATTTCACCTTTAGGACCGCGGCCATAAGATGGAGGGTCCATAATAATTCCGTCGTAGTGGTTTCCCCTGCGGATTTCTCTTTCTACGAATTTTACACAGTCATCAACAATCCAGCGGATTGGCTTGTCAGAAAGATTAGATGAAGCGGCATTCTCCTTTGCCCATGCAACAATACCTTTAGAGGCATCTACATGGGTAACATTAGCACCGGCAGCAGCACAGGCAAGAGTTGCTCCCCCAGTGTATGCAAAGAGGTTCAGAACTTTAACTGGCTTTTCTGGATTTGCCTTTACGCGGTCAGATATTAATCTGCCAAACCAGTCCCAGTTAGCTGCCTGCTCAGGAAATACGCCTGTATGCTTGAAGCTGAAAGGCTTTAAATTGAATGTGAGCTGCTGCTCAAAGGATGGGCTGTTATAGTGAATCTGCCACTGCTGTGGAAGGTCAAAGAATTCCCATTCTCCTCCGCCCTTAGAACTTCTGTGGTAATGGGCGTTCATCCTTTTCCAGCCAGGTTCTTTTTTAGGTGTGTCCCATATAACCTGTGGGTCTGGACGGACAAGGGTATAATCACCCCATTTTTCCAGCTTTTCTCCATTAGATGTATCTATAACCTGATATTCTTTCCAATTGCCCGCTATGAACATAATATTCTCCATTCCGCAGACGCTTTTGCGTCGACTAAATTCCGTTTCTTACACGATTTTCCTTATTATACCTCATGGCTGGGATTGTGCCAATACTGTATTTGTGATAATATGACAACAAGAATACGCATATTGTAAACCATAATGGACAGATTACGGGCGAAAAAGCATTGTTTATAAATGATTAATCGTTAATGCAGATTTATGACCTGTCCGGGAAATGAGGATGATTTGAAGAATAGATTGAAGAATTACAAAAAGGAATATTTAATTAATGATATAATCTCAGGAATTGTTGTGGCTTTAATATCCATTCCTATATCAATGGGTTATGCCCAGGTTGCAGGACTTCCGGTAGTATATGGATTGTACGGTTCACTTTTTCCTGTGCTTATTTTTGGTCTTTTGTCTACTTCTCCACAGTTTGTGTTTGGAGTGGATGCTGCACCGGCAGCCTTGGCAGGAGGAACTCTTGCAGCTCTCGGAGTGGCTTCGGGAAGCGATGAGGCTTTGCGCGTAGTGCCTGTTATTACATTTATGGTGGCAGTGTGGCTTCTTATATTAAGCCTTATTAAAGCCGGAAAGCTGGTTAATTATATATCAAAGCCTGTTCTTGGCGGATTTATATCTGGAATTGCAGGTACTATTATACTGATGCAGGTTTCAAAGCTCTTTGGTGGTGCGTCTGGAACAGGTGAGATTGTGGAACTGGTGGCTCATATTGTCACCCAGCTGCCGCAGTTTAATCTGCTGTCATTTGTAATGGGTGTTGGTACAATAGTAATTATTCTTGTGTTCAAGAAAGTTGCCCCTAAGTTCCCTATGTCTGTTGTAATGCTCGTGGCTGGAGCTTTGTCTACTGCTGTTTTTCACGTGGACAGATGGGGAGTAAAGCTTCTTCCTCAGGTGGAACCGGGACTTCCTGGATTTAAAATGTTTGATTTGTCTGTAGTTGCACAAAATCCGGAAGATATTCTTATGAGCAGCCTTACAATAGCTATAGTTATTGTGGCATCTACTCTTCTTACAGCCAATAATTATGCAATTAAGAATGATTATAAGATAAATAATAACAGGGAGATTCTTGCTTACAGTGCTGCAAACCTGTGTGCTGCATTTAACGGCTGCTGTCCTCTTAACGGAAGTGCTTCAAGGACTGCAATTGCCGAACAGTTTGGCGTTAAGAGCCAGGTTATGTCAGTTGTGGCAGCAGTATCAATGGTTCTTATCCTTCTGTTTGGAACAAGCTTTATTGCTTATCTTCCTGTTCCCGTTCTTACAGGTATTGTACTTGCTGCATTAATTGGGGTGCTGGAAATAGGCATGGCAAAGAAGTTGTGGAAAACGGATAAGGCAGAATTCTCTATATTTATGGCGGCGTTTGCAGGAGTTCTTATATTTGGAACAATATATGGCGTGCTCATAGGCGTTATTCTTTCATTTGTATCTGTGGTAATTAAGGCGGCAGCTCCACCAAGAGGAAGGATGGGTGTGATTCCGGGAGAGATCGGATTCTATGACCTTAAAAGAAACAGAAGGGCGCATCCAATCAAGAATACAGTCATCTACAGTTTCAGCAGTTCTCTTTTCTTTGCTAACATCGGAATATTCCAGGAGGATATTGAGAAGGCAGCAGATGAGGAAGGGGTGAATACAATCATAGTGGATGCCGGTGCTGTGGGAAATGTAGATATTACCGCTGCAGACAGGCTTGTAATTCTTGCGGATAAGCTTAAGAAGAAAAATGTGAGGTTCTACATAACAGAACACGGAGGAGAGGTTAATGACCAGTTAAGGAAGCTGGGAGCAGGCAGTCTTGTGGAAAATGGTGTTGTGAGACGAACAATTTCCCTTGCTCTCCGTGATGCAGGCATAGTAAGACCATATCCTCTGGAGGACAGAGAGGGTACAACTCCATTTGACACGGTACTTGAGAGAAATGACCATCTGGCTGAGTTTGAGTGGGCATTTGGCGATGAGGCAGAAGAGAAGATGGAACAGATGGCAGTGGAAGTGGCAGGAAAGATTGCTGAGAAGATTAATGATGGAACATTTGATAAGGTTCCAGAGGCCATAAAGGATGCTGAAGGATTGTCTTTCTGGGGCAGAATTGGTCTGTTTGATGAGAATGAGCTGTTAGACAGAATTGAGATGCATCTGTCTGAAATTGTGAAGCGTGGCAAGGTTACCCAGGAGAAGCTTGAAGAGGTTATTGAGAAGCGCCGCGAAATCGTAGAGCACAAGCTGGAACAGATTAATCCTGATGCGTTAAAGACACTGTATTCCCACAGAAGAAAGCTGTACGAGCATTTTAAGGAAGAAAACTCTAAAGCGTATGAGCATGTGGTGGAATTGAGAAAGAAGCATTTTAAGAATCTTGAACAGACAGACCCGGAGCTTGCGAGAAAGCTTATGAAGATGTATGGATATGATGATGAGGAATAAGGGATGAACATATTAAATGCAGAGAAGGTTAGTAAAAGCTATGGCGAGAAGGTGCTGTTTTCTCGGGTGACGCTGGGTGTTAATAAGGGTGATAAAATAGGCGTAATCGGTGTTAACGGAACCGGGAAGTCAACATTTTTAAAGATTGTGGCAGGAGTCAGTTCACCTGATGAAGGGCAGGTTGTTATGGGAAGAGATGTGACTGTCACGTATCTTGCCCAGGCACCGGATTTTGCTGAGAACGATTCTATCCTTGAGTATGTGCTTCGTGGCAAACCTGATGCAACAGAGGCGGAGGCTAAGAAGATTCTTACAAAACTGGGGATTAATGATTTTGATGCGGATATCAATACTCTTTCAGGAGGCCAGAAGAAAAGGATTGCCCTGGCAAAGACTCTTGTAAGCCCCGCAGAGGTTCTGATACTGGATGAGCCTACTAACCATCTGGACAGTGATATGGTTATGTGGCTGGAACAGTTCATTAAGGGATTTAAAGGGGAACTGCTGGTAGTTACCCATGACAGATATTTTCTTGATAATGTGACTAACAGAATCGTGGAGCTGGATAAGGGGAAATTGTACAGCTATGATACAAATTATTCCGGTTTCCTTGAATTAAAGACCCAGAGGGAGGAAGATTTAAGGTCTACAGAGGCAAAGAGAGCCAATATTCTGAGGCGTGAGCTGGAGTGGATTAAAAGGGGATGTCAGGCAAGGTCTACCAAGCAGCAGGCTAGAATTGACAGGTATGAGGATATGAAAGAGGCTTCCAGACAGGCAAGGGCAAGCTTTGATAACAAGCCCCTGGAGATGACATCCATATCTACAAGACTGGGTAAGAAGACTGTTGAACTGAATAACATTACTAAAGGATTTAACGGGAAAAAGGTAATAGATGATTTTTCATATATATTCTTAAGGGATGACCGTATAGGTATAATAGGAAGAAATGGATGCGGCAAATCAACTCTTATGAAAATTATTACTGGACAATTGATGCCTGATTCTGGAACTGTAGAGATAGGTGATACAGTAAGAATTGGTTACTTTATGCAGGAGAATGAGCCTCTTGACAATTCTAAGACAGTTCTTGAGTTCGTAAGGAGTATTGGTGAATATGTAAACACTGTAAATGGTAAAGCTACTGCATCACAGATGTGCGAAAAATTCCTGTTTGGACCTAAAGCACAATGGACACCTATATCCAAGCTGTCAGGAGGGGAGAAGAGAAGGCTGTATCTTCTAAGCGTACTTATGAGTTCGCCTAATGTACTTATTCTTGATGAGCCTACCAACGACCTGGACATAGAGACATTGGAGATTCTGGAGGAATATCTTGACGGTTTTTCCGGAATTGTCATAGTTGTTTCCCATGACAGATATTTTCTGGATAGGGTTGTGGATAGAATATTTGCATTTGAGGAGGATGGACATCTTAAGCAGTATGAGGGAGGCTTTTCTGATTATTATGAGAAAGCAGTTTCTTCTATATTATATAATGAAGATAATCCGTCAATGAAAGAATACAAATCCCAGGGACATGATACTGGAAAGAAACAGGATGGTGATACAACAACAGGGAGCGGAAAACCTAAGTATGTCAAAGACAGAAGCAACCAGTTGAAGTTTACTTATGCCCAGCAGAAGGAATATGAGACTATTGATGACGATATTGCAAAGCTGGAGGCGGATGTTGCAAGGCTTGATGAAGAGATTGCAGCTAATGCTACTTCTTACAGCAGACTTAATGAGCTGATGGAGGAGAAAGCTGCAAAAGAAAAAGAGCTGGAAGAGAAAATGGATAGATGGGTTTTCTTGAATGATCTGGCAGAACAGATTGTACTAAAAAAAGAACAATAATTTTTATTGCATTTGCAGATGAGTTAATGTATACTATCACTTGCTGTGACATTGATAGCTATGAAGCGTGAGGTTGCTGCGTTTGCAGGTTTTTCCGTGGAGCGAATGTCAAGGCCGGTTATCCGGCTAACAAACTGGCGACAAGTCACTGTACCAATAATCATCTGCATTTGCAGAAATGACACGTTAGTTTCTGGGATGTGAATCCTCGATACACGTGGGAGTGTGTACAGTCACCGCTTGTCGTACTTACAAAACAAAGTGCGAAAAGGAGGCGACTTTTTTTATGGCAGCAAATCAGGTAATCAGAATAACTCTGAAGGCTTATGATCATCAGTTAGTAGATCAGTCAGCGAAGAAAATCATCGAAACTGTTAAGAAGACAGGAGCTAGTGTGAGTGGTCCAGTACCTCTTCCAACTAAGAAGGAAGTTGTTACAATCATAAGAGCTGTTCACAAGTACAAGTATTCAAGAGAGCAGTTTGAGCAGAGAACTCACAAGAGACTCATCGATGTTTTAACACCTTCACAGAAGACTGTTGATGCATTATCTAAATTAGAGATGCCAGCTGGTGTATTCATCAATCTTAAGGTTATGAACTAATCATTTCCTTACATTTTTCATTATTTTAAGAGCATTAATCCTAAGGGTTTAATATAGAAGTAACAGGCAGTGGTGCAGGTTCCACTTATATTAGCTGTTCTAGGATGACAGGATGCGCTGTGTATGCCACTGGCGCCCGGCATTAGTTTGCAGGACACATCATCTTGTCCGCTGTAGATTAAACAGGAGGAAAATCAATGAAGAAGGCAATTTTAGCTACAAAAGTCGGAATGACTCAAATCTTCAACGAAGACGGTGTTTTAACACCTGTAACTGTTCTTCAGGCTGGCCCTTGTGTTGTTACACAAGTAAAGACAGTTGAGAATGACGGTTATGATGCAGTTCAGGTAGGTTTCGCTGATATTAAAGAGAAGTTAGTCAGCAAGCCTGTAAAAGGACAGTTTGACAAGGCAGAAGTTCCTTACAAGAGATTTGTAAGAGAGTTCAAGTTTGAGAATGCTTCTGAGTATTCAGTTAAGGATGAAATCAAGGCTGATATCTTTGCAGCAGGAGACAAGGTTGACGCAACTGCTATTTCAAAGGGTAAAGGTTTCCAGGGCGCAATCAAGAGATTGGGCCAGTCAAGAGGACCTATGGCTCACGGTTCTAAATTCCACAGACATCAGGGTTCAAATGGATCAGCAACAACACCTGGTAGAGTATTCAAGGGAAAAGGAATGCCTGGACATATGGGTTCAAAGAGAATCACAATCCAGAATCTTGAAGTAGTAAGAGTTGATGTTGAAAACAACGTTATCTTAGTTAAGGGTGCAGTACCTGGACCTAAGAAATCATTAGTAACACTGAAAGAAACAGTAAAGGCTGCTAAGTAGTTTTTGCTAAGGAAGGAGGACCACACAGATGGCAAAAGTATCTGTTTACAATATTGATGGCAAAGAAGTTGGTTCTATAGAGTTAAATGATGCTGTATTTGGCGTAGAGGTTAATGAACACCTTGTTCACCTTGCAGTAGTTAACCAGCTTGCTAATAAACGTCAGGGAACACAGAGCGCTAAGACACGTTCAGAGGTTTCTGGTGGCGGAAGAAAACCATGGAGACAGAAGGGAACTGGTCATGCAAGACAGGGTTCTACAAGAGCTCCACAGTGGACTGGCGGCGGAGTTGTATTTGCACCAAAGCCAAGAGATTATTCATTCAAGATGAATAAGAAAGAGAAGAAGATTGCTCTTCTTTCAGCTTTATCATCAAAGGTTAATGACAGTAAGATCGTAGTTCTTGACAGCTTCAATCTTGATGAAATCAAGACAAAGAAGTTCGCAGAGGTTATGAACAACATTAAGGTTTCTAATGCACTTTTCGTAATCGAAGGCGAGAACAAGAACGTAGTTCTTTCAGGAAGAAATATTCCAACAGTTAAGGTTTCAGCAACTAACGAAATCAACACATACGATGTATTAAAGTATGACACATTAGTAGTTACTAAGGCTGCTGTTGAGAAACTTGAGGAGGTGTATGCATAATGGCAAACGTACAGTATTATGACGTAATCATGAAGCCTGTTATCACAGAGAAGTCTATGGCAGATATGGCTTTCAAGAAATATACATTTTTAGTACACCCAGAAGCTAACAAGACAATGATCAAGGAAGCTGTAGAGAGAATGTTTGATGGAGTTAAGGTTCAGAACGTTAACACATTAAACAGCATTGGTAAGAAAAAGAGAAGAGGCAGAACAGAAGGAACAACTGCCAAGACTAAGAAAGCTATCGTTCAGTTGACAGAGGATAGCAAGGATATTGAGATCTTCCAGGGTCTTTAATTATCCACTGGTGTAGACAACAATATTACACAACTCGAAAGGAGAAAAAATAATGGGAATCAAAACATATAACCCATATACACCTTCCAGAAGAAATATGACTGGATCTGATTTCTCAGAAATCACAAAGACAACTCCTGAAAAGTCATTAATCGCTTCTAAGAAGAAGACAGCTGGTCGTAATAACCAGGGTAAGATCACTGTTAGACACCATGGTGGTGGAAACAGACAGAAGTACAGAATTATCGACTTCAAGAGAAATAAGGAAGGTATTCCAGCAAAAGTTATTGGTATCGAGTACGATCCTAACAGAACAGCTAACATCGCATTAATCTGTTATGCAGATGGCGAGAAAGCATATATTTTAGCACCTCAGGGATTAACAGACGGAATGACAGTTCAGAACGGTTCTGGTGCAGAAGTAAGAGTAGGTAACTGCTTACCACTTTCTGAGATCCCTGTTGGTACACAGATTCACAACATTGAATTATATCCAGGCAAGGGCGGACAGCTTGTTCGTTCAGCTGGTAACTCAGCTCAGTTAATGGCTAAGGAAGGTAAGTATGCAACACTTCGTTTACCTTCAGGTGAGATGAGAATGGTTCCTATCGTTTGCCGTGCAACAATTGGTGTTGTAGGTAACGGAGACCACAGCCTGATTAATCTTGGTAAGGCCGGACGTAAGAGACATATGGGTATCAGACCTACAGTTCGTGGTTCAGTTATGAACCCTAACGACCATCCACACGGTGGTGGTGAAGGTAGAGCACCTATTGGTCGTCCATCACCAATGACACCTTGGGGCAAGCCTGCTATGGGTCTTAAGACTCGTAAGAAGAAAAAGCAGTCTAACAAGTTGATTGTCAGAAGAAGAGACGGTAAGGCTATTAAGTAATTATTAATTAAGATTTCAAGATTATAAGGAGGTTTGAACCTATGGCTCGATCACTTAAAAAAGGACCATTCGCAGATGAGAGCCTGCTCAAGAAGGTAGACGCTATGAACGCTGCCAATGACAAGCAGGTTATTAAGACATGGTCACGTCGTTCAACTATTTTTCCACAGTTTGTGGGACATACAATAGCTGTCCACGATGGAAGAAAGCATGTTCCTGTATATATTACAGAGGATATGGTTGGCCACAAGCTCGGTGAGTTCGTTGCAACAAGAACTTACAGAGGACATGGTAAGGACGAAAAGAAGAGTAGATAATATAAACCATTAATTGAAAGGAGGCTGTAATCCATGGCAAACGGACATAGATCCCAGATTAAAAGAGAAAGAAATGCCGTTAAGGATACAAGACCAAGCGCAAAGTTATCATACGCTAGAGTATCAGTGCAGAAAGCATGTTTCGTTTTGGATGCTATCAGAGGTAAGAGCGTAGAAGAGGCTCTCGCTATCGTAATGTACAATCCAAGATATGCTTCATCACTTATAGAGAAGCTTATTAAGTCAGCAGCAGCTAATGCTGAGAATAACAATGGTATGGACCCAAGCAAGTTATACATCGAAGAGTGTTATGCTAACAAGGGACCTACAATGAAGAGAATCAAGCCTAGAGCACAGGGTAGAGCTTATAGAATCGAGAAGAGAATGAGCCATATCACTGTAATACTCAATGAAAGATAATTCCGGATGTGCTTTTAATTAAGCGCATCTCCGGATGGCTTTTGGAAATATTTTTCCTAAAGATTAGAAAGGAGATTTAAATGGGACAGAAAGTTAATCCTCATGGTTTAAGAGTCGGCGTTATCAAAGATTGGGATTCAAAATGGTACGCAGAAGAGACTTTTGCTGATAACCTTGTAGAAGATTATAACATCAGAAAATTCCTTAAGGAAAAGCTTTATGCTGCAGGAATTTCTAAGATTGAAACAGAGAGAGCTTCAGACAGACTTAAAGTAATTATCCATACTGCTAAGCCAGGTGTTGTTATTGGTAAGGGTGGTGCTGAGATAGAGAACTTAAAGAAGCAGGTTGAGAAGCTTACATCTGCTAAGAAGTTAAGCATTGATATCAAGGAAATAAAGAGACCAGACAGAGATGCTCAGCTTGTTGCAGAGAATATTGCACAGCAGTTAGAGAATCGTATCTCATTCAGAAGAGCTATGAAGTCATGCATGAGCAGAACAATGAAGCAGGGTGTTAAGGGTATCAAGACAGCTTGTTCAGGACGTTTAGGCGGAGCAGATATGGCTCGTACAGAGTTCTATAGCGAGGGTACAATTCCTCTTCAGACACTTCGTGCTGACATTGACTATGGTTTTGCAGAAGCAAACACAACATACGGCAAGGTTGGTGTTAAGGTTTGGATATATGAAGGAGAAGTACTTCCAACTAAGAAGGCAAAAGCTAATAAGGAAGGGAGCGAGCAATAATGTTACTACCTAAGAGAGTAAAATATCGTAGACAGTTCCGTGGTTCTATGGCTGGTAAGGCTACAAGAGGCAACAAGATTACTAACGGTGAGTATGGTATCGTTGCAACAGAGCCATGTTGGATCAAATCAAATCAGATTGAGGCTGCCCGTATTGCGATGACACGTTACATCAAGCGTGGCGGTAAAGTATTTATAAAGATTTTCCCAGATAAGCCTGTAACAGGTAAGCCTATCGGCGTACGTATGGGTAAAGGTAAAGGTAACTTGGAGTGCTGGGTAGCAGTAGTTAAACCTGGACGTGTAATGTTTGAGATTTCTGGTGTCCCTGAAGAGACAGCCAGAGAGGCGTTGCGTCTTGCAACACACAAGCTTCCTTGCAAGTGTAAGGTTGTTTCACGTGCAGACTTAGAAGGCGGTGATAACAGTGAAAATTAATAAATATGTAGAAGATTTAAAGGCAAAATCAGCTGCAGACTTAAATGAAGAATTAGTAGCTGCTAAGAAGGAACTTTTCAATTTAAGATTCCAGAACGCAACAAATCAGTTGGATAATACTAGCAGAATTAAAGAAGTAAGAAAGAATATTGCTAGAATCCAGACTGTAATTGCACAGAAGAATGCTTAATTAGAGTAAAACTATTTCCTAGAAAGGAGAACGAACTGTGGAAGAGAGAAATTTGAGAAAAACTCGTACAGGCAGAGTCGTAAGCAATAAGATGGATAAGACAATTGTTGTTGCTGTTGAGGATAACGTAAAGCATCCATTGTACAACAAGATTGTCAAGAGAACATATAGGTTAAAAGCACACGATGAGAACAATGAATGTTTAATCGGTGATACAGTTAAGGTAATGGAAACCAGACCACTCTCAAAGGATAAGAGATGGAGATTAGTTGAGATTATCAGCAGAGCAAAATAATAAATATCATTTTGACATAATGCATAAAGCATTAATATTACTGAAAGGGGTAGTATTATGGTACAACAGGAAACCAGACTTAAGGTTGCCGATAACACAGGTGCTAAGGAAATCCTCTGCATCAGAGTTATGGGTGGATCTACAAGAAGATATGCAAATATCGGTGACGTTATCGTAGCTTCTGTTAAAGAGGCAACACCAGGCGGCGTTGTTAAGAAGGGCGATGTTGTTAAGGCCGTAGTTGTTCGTACTGTTAAGGGTACACGTCGTAAAGACGGATCATATATTAAATTCGATGAGAATGCTGCTGTAATTATTAAGGACGATTTAACTCCTAAGGGAACTCGTATATTTGGACCAGTAGCAAGAGAGTTAAGAGATAAGAAGTTCATGAAGATCGTATCTTTAGCTCCAGAAGTATTATAGGAGGTGCCACAATGTCAGCTGTAAGAATTAAAAAGGGCGATACAGTTAAGGTTATCGCAGGTAGAGACAAAGACAAGGAAGGTAAAGTACTTTCTGTCAATGCAAAGAACCATACAGCATTAGTTGAGGGCGTTAACATGGTTACAAAGCATGCTAAGCCAAGTGCAGCTAATCCACAGGGTGGAATTCTCCACCAGGAGTCACCAATCGATATCTCTAACATCATGTTAGTAGTTGACGGTAAGACAACTAAGATTGGTTATGACTTCAAGGACGGTAAAAAGGTTCGTGTTGCAAAGGCAACAGGCAAGGTTATCGATTAATACAAGGAAGGAGGCAATTAAAATTGAGTAGACTTAGAGATTTATATAATGACGAAATCACTAAAAAGATGACAGAGAAATTCGGTTACAAGAACCCAATGATGGTTCCAAAAATCGATAAGATAGTAATTAACATGGGCGTTGGCGAAGCAAAGGAAAACTCAAAGCTTCTTGACGAAGCAGTTAAAGAGCTTGAGATTATTTCTGGTCAGAAGGCCGTTCTTACAAGAGCAAAGAATTCAATTGCTAACTTCAAGTTAAGAGAAGGTCAGGCAATCGGCTGTAAGGTTACACTTCGTGGTGAGAAGATGTATGAGTTCCTTGACAGACTCGTTAATCTTGCATTACCTCGTGTACGTGACTTCAGAGGCGTAAGCGCTGATTCATTTGATGGAAGAGGTAACTATGCTTTAGGTATTAAAGAGCAGATTATCTTCCCAGAAATCGAATATGACAAGATTGATAAGGTTAGAGGTATGGATGTAATTATTACAACTACAGCTAAAACTGATGAAGAAGCTCGTGAGTTGTTAAGATGCTTCAACATGCCATTCAAAAACTAATAGGAGGTAAATTTCAATGGCTAAAACTTCAATGAAGATTAAGCAGCAGAGAACACCTAAGTTCTCTACAAGAGCGTATACTCGTTGTACAATTTGTGGTCGTCCACATTCTGTTTTAAGAAAATACGGAATCTGCAGAATTTGCTTCCGTGAATTAGCTTATAAGGGTCAGATCCCAGGAGTTAAGAAAGCTTCTTGGTAAGATAGAGCTTAATCTATTTTTTTATAACACAAGTCCCGTATGGGAAACTACGTTAATTAATTAAGGAGGAAAATTAATAATGACAGATCCAATTGCAGATATGCTTACAAGAATTCGTAATGCAAATACAGCAAAGCATGACACTGTTGATGTTCCATCATCAAAGATGAAGCTTGCTATTGCAAAGATCCTTTTAGATGAGGGATATATTAAGTCTTACGATCTCGTAGACAACGGTAATTTCAAGGATATCCATATCACATTAAAGTATGGTAAGGATAAGAACGAGAAGATCATTTCTGGTCTTCAGAGAATCTCTAAGCCAGGTCTTAGAGTATATGCTAGCAAGGAAGAACTTCCTAAGGTTCTTGGTGGTCTTGGTGTGGCTATTATCTCTACAAACCAGGGCGTTGTTACAGATAAGGAAGCAAGAAAGCTCGGCGTTGGCGGAGAAGTACTTGCATTCGTTTGGTAGTTAAAGTAATTAATATATTCAGGAGGTGCACGGCATGTCACGTATAGGAAGAATGCCTATCGCTGTACCAGCAGGAGTTACTGTTGATATCGCAGAAAATAATAAAGTGACTGTAAAGGGTCCTAAGGGAACCCTTGAAAGAGTTTTACCTGCAGAGATGGAAATCAAGCTTGAGGGTAGTGAGGTTGTTGTTTCAAGACCTAACGACTTAAAGAAGATGAAGTCTTTACACGGATTAACAAGAACTCTTATTAATAACATGGTAATCGGCGTTAGCGAAGGCTACGAGAAGAAGCTTGAGATTAACGGTGTAGGTTATAGAGCTCAGAAGCAGGGCAAGAAGCTTGTATTATCATTAGGATATTCTCACCCAGTTGAGATGGAGGATCCAGAAGGTCTTGAGACTGTAGTAGATGGAACTAACATCATCGTTGTAAAGGGTATTGATAAAGAAAAAGTTGGCCAGTACGCAGCTGAAATCAGAGCTAAGAGATCACCAGAGCCATACAAGGGCAAGGGTATCAAGTATGCTGATGAGGTTATTAGACGTAAGGTCGGTAAGACTGGTAAGAAATAATTAAAGGAGTGAATGTTATGGTTAGTAAGAAGTCAAGAACAGTAGTTCGTGAACAGAAGCATAGAAGATTACGTAATCGTTTCAGTGGTACAGCAGAAAGACCACGTTTAGCTGTGTTCAGAAGCAATAATCATATGTACGCTCAGATTATTGACGACACAGTTGGTAAGACACTTGTATCTGCATCAACATTAGACAAGGATGTTAAGGCAGAATGTGAAAAAACTAATAACGTTGAGGCTGCTGCAGTAGTTGGTAAGGTAGTTGCCAAGAAGGCATTAGAAAAAGGTATTACCACTGTTGTCTATGACAGAGGCGGTTTCATATATGAAGGAAAAATAAAAGCATTGGCAGAGGCAGCTAGAGAAGCTGGCCTTGAATTCTAAGCGGAAGGGAGAAACAGTTATGAAGCATACAATCATTGACGCTAGTCAGTTAGAGTTAAATGATAATGTAGTAGCAATCAAGCGTGTTACTAAGGTAGTAAAGGGCGGACGTAATATGAGATTCGCAGCTTTAGTAGTTGTTGGTGACGGCAACGGGCACGTTGGTGCAGGTGTTGGTAAGGCAGCTGAGGTTCCTGAAGCAATCCGCAAGGGAAAAGAAGATGCTATGAAGCACTTAGTAGAGATTCCATTAGATGAGAATAAGTCAGTTCCACATGACTACATTGGTGAGTTCGGTGGAGCAAGAGTTCTTCTTAAGAGAGCTCCAGAAGGTACTGGTATCATCGCTGGTGGTCCTGCTCGTTCAGTACTTGAACTTGCAGGTATCAAGAATATCCGTACTAAGTCACTTGGATCAAACAACAAGCAGAACGTAGTTCTTGCAACAATCGCTGGTCTTCAGGCTATGAAGACACCTGAAGAAGTAGCAAGACTTCGCGGTAAGTCAGTTAGCGAAATCGTTGGCTAATTGAAAGCTTAATAGCGAATGGAGGATTAAAAATGGCAGATAAGAAGTTAAGAATAACTTTAGTAAAATCTCCAATCAGCGCTGTTCCTAAGCATAGAAGAACAGTTGAGGCTATGGGACTTAACAAACTTCATAAAACAGTTGAGCTTCCAGATAATGCTGCAACAAGAGGACAGATACAGCAGATTGGCTATATGTTAAAGGTAGAAGAGATCTAATCTGATATTATATAAGGAGGTGCAAGAATGGATTTATCTAATTTAAGACCTGCTGAAGGTTCAGTAAAGAGTGATAATTTCAGAAGAGGCCGTGGACATGGTTCAGGTAATGGCAAGACAGCTGGTAAGGGTCACAAGGGTCAGAAGGCTCGTTCAGGTGCTCCAAGACCAGGTTTTGAAGGTGGTCAGATGCCATTATATAGAAGAATTCCAAAGAGAGGTTTCACTAACAGAAACAGACTTGAAATCATTGGAATTAATATTAGTGCACTTGAGAGATTTGACAATGGTGCTGAGGTTACTGTAGATACATTAATCGAGTCAGGTATTGTTAAAAACCCAAGAGATGGCGTTAAGATTCTTGGAAATGGAGAACTCACAAAGAAGCTTACAGTTAAGGCTAATGCTTTCAGCGCAGCAGCTAAGGAAAAGATTGAAGCCGTTGGTGGAACTTGTGAGGTGATCTAATGCTAAATTCACTGGTTAATGCATTTAAGAATAGAGACGTAAGAAAAAAACTCTTATTTACACTTGGAATGCTGATTGTTGTCAGGGTAGGAAGCTTGCTTCCTATTCCTGGTGTAGATACAGAGTACATGAAGACATTATTAAGTGGTCTGCAGACAGGTGATACTAATTTCCTCAATGCATTCACAGGTGGTTCATTTGAGAAAATGTCACTCTTTGCATTAAGTATTACACCTTACATTACATCATCTATTATTATGCAGTTACTTACAATTGCAATTCCTAAGTTAGAGGAAATGCAGAAGGAAGGCGAGGATGGAAGAAAGAAAATCGCTTCAATCACTCGTTATGTTACTATCGGTCTTGCTCTTATTGATTCTATTGCCATGGCAATCGGATTTGGTAGAAATGGACTTATCAAAGATTATCAGGATATGAGTACAATTCATTTTGCTACTTGTATCGTGTTAGTTGTAATCGCACTTACAGCAGGTTCTGCTGTATTGATGTGGATAGGTGAGAGAATCACCGAGAATGGTGTTGGTAATGGTATTTCTATAGTACTCTTAATCAATATCATATCAGGTATGCCTTCTGATTTTGCAACACTGTATACACAGTTTGTGGCTTCACAGACTCTTGCAAAAGGCATTACCGTAGCAGCAATCATTATTGCTATTGTTATAGCTCTTGTTGTTCTGGTTGTTATTCTCCAGGATGCTGAGAGAAGAATTCCAGTACAGTATTCGCAGAAGGTTGCAGGAAAGAGACTTGTTGGAGGAGGCTCAACTAATATTCCTCTTAAGGTTAATACTGGTGGTGTTATGCCAATTATCTTCGCATCATCACTTATGCAGTTCCCTGTAATCATTGCACAGCTGTTTGGCAAGTCATATGAGTGGACAAAGTATTTAAGCCAGTCATACTGGTGCAAGATAGCAATGCCTAAGTACTCAATTGGCTTACTTATATACATCGTTCTTGTTGTATTATTTGCATATTTCTATACATCGATTACATTTAATCCTTTACAGATTGCAGATAATCTTAAGAGAGCAGGCGGTGTTATACCGGGTATTACACCTGGCCGGTCAACAACAGAATATCTTAACAATATTCTTAATAAGATAGTATTCGTAGGAAGTGTTGGCCTTTTAATCGTTGCATTAATCCCAGTTATGTGCACAGGCTTCTTTGGTGCAAGCGTTTCATTTGGTGGAACATCAGTCATCATCATTGTTGGTGTTGTTCTTGAAACATTAAAGCAGATTGAAGCAATGCAGGTTAACCGTAATTATAAGGGATTCTTAAGCGAGTAATTAATACTTATACCAAATAGACTTGCCCAGATTTTTCTGGGCGAGTTATTTGCGTTTTAATAGGAAAACGAAAGAACAAATTTTGGAGGCGGAGAATGAAAATCATTATGTTAGGCGCTCCTGGCGCTGGTAAAGGTACACAGGCTAAAAAAATAGCAGCACAGTATTCAATTCCACATATCTCAACAGGAGATATATTCAGAGCAAATATTAAAAATAATACAGAGCTTGGCCAGAAGGCAAAAACATACATGGATAAGGGAGAACTTGTTCCAGATTCATTAGTTGTTGACCTTATTATGGATAGATTTAAGGAAGCAGACTGCGCCAACGGATATGTTCTCGATGGTTTTCCAAGAACAATTCCACAGGCAGAGGCTCTTGATAATGCATTAAAGGCAAACGGCGAGAAGGTTGATTTTGCAATTAATGTTGAAGTTCCAGATGAGAATATCATTAACAGAATGTCAGGAAGAAGAGCATGTGTTGGATGTGGTGCTACATATCATATCAAATACAACCCTACAAAGGTTGAGGGAGTATGTGATGCATGTGGCGAGAAGCTTATCTTAAGAGATGACGATAAGCCAGAGACAGTTAAGAACAGACTTTCAGTATACCATGAGCAGACACAGCCACTTATTGATTATTACAATAAGGCAGGAGTACTTGCTGAGGTAGACGGAACTAAAGATATGGAAGACGTATTTAAAGATATTGTCAATATCTTAGGAAAGTAATAATACGCTATGCGTAATGGAGATTAGTTTTAATATGGCAGTTTCAGTTAAATCGCAACGGGAAATTGAATTGATGCGGGAAGCAGGCAGGATTCTCGGCACCGTGCTTAATGAACTGGAGAAAGAAGTTAAACCAGGAGTAAGCACATGGAAGATTAACCAGATTGGTGAGGAGATGATTCGAAGCTACGGCTGTATTCCTTCATTTTTGGGATATGGCGGTTTTCCAGCTTCTATATGTGTATCTGTAAATGAAAAGGTAGTCCATGGAATTCCATCAAAGAAGGAAATCCTTAAAGACGGAGATATAGTAAGCCTTGATGCAGGTGTTATCTATAAAGGATATCATTCTGATGCAGCCAGAACATATGGAGCAGGGGAAATAAGTCCCGAGGCAGCTAAATTGATAGAGGTTACAAGGCAGAGCTTCTTTGAGGGAATTAAATTCGCAAAGGAAGGGTGCCACCTGTATGAAATATCCAATGCAATAGCAGACTATAATGAAAAGTTCGGATATGGAGTAGTGAGAGATTTAGTTGGACATGGAATAGGAACAGAACTTCATGAAGCCCCAGAGATTCCAAACTTCAGACAAAGCAGGAGAGGGATGAAGTTATACGAGGGAATGACACTTGCCATTGAACCAATGGTAGCAATGGGTGATTACAGGGTTGAGACTCTGGATGATGACTGGACAACAGTTACCATTGACAAATCGCTTTCTGCTCACTATGAAAACACGGTCCTGGTTACAAAGGAAGGACCACAGATTCTCTCCTTGGTGGAAGAATAATTACTATATAATATGCGGAGTATCCGCAGGGATTGGGAGAATAATGACAGATAACATACAGGGATGTTTTGCAAGATCAAAAGCAGGTCATGATAAATGTGATATCTACATTATAATTAATGAAGATAGTAATAATGTGTGGCTGTCCGATGGAAGGTTAAAGCCGGTAGCCAAACCCAAGAAGAAAAACAGAAAGCATATTCAGCTGGTTAATAGGAAAGATGAAATCATAGAACAGAAGCTGAATCAACATGAGCCTATTGCTGATGAGGATATCAAAAGGGCAATAAAAAAATATATATCTAATATGAAGGAGAATAATACATGTCAAAGTCAGATGTAATTGAAATTGAAGGAACTGTTGTTGAGAAACTTCCTAATGCTATGTTCCAGGTTGAACTTGAGAATGGACATCAGGTGCTTGCTCATATAAGTGGTAAGTTAAGAATGAATTATATCAGAATCTTACCAGGCGATAAGGTTACAATTGAGCTTTCACCATACGACCTTACTAAGGGAAGAATTATCTGGAGAGATAAATAATTAAAAAGGTAACTATATATATGGTATGTAGTCATAGAATTACACTATATATATTTATATAAAAAATAATTTGAAATATAGCAAAATTTTTGTTGCAATACAAAAATGTTTCATGCTATAATATTAAACGAACTTGTCTGAAAGGAGGCTTTTGCAGTGAAGGTTAGATCATCAGTTAAACCAATTTGTGAAAAATGCAAAGTCATTAAAAGAAAGGGTAGTATCAGAATTATCTGTGAGAACCCAAAGCACAAGCAGAGACAGGGTTAATTCCTTTTAGAGTGAGAAGTAGAAGTACTTCTCATGTTTGTGCGTAAACTCCGGATTGCGTATCACTAGCGCATGAAGGTAACTAGTTTTGCGGCTGCAGTGATGAACCACCAGGCAGTGTTGTCAGTGGGATGGATCACTTTTATATAGTATTCATGAGTGGCAACGCACACATTTCAGGCGTCAGACATGACGAGCTGCGTATGTATTCATGGTACATTTTCATATTATTATATTTATTTGATTAACGGAGGTTAAAGAACACATGGCTCGTATTTCAGGTGTAGACTTACCAAGAGAAAAGAGAATTGAAATCGGTCTTACTTATGTTTACGGCATAGGTAGAGTTAGAGCGTCAAAGATTCTTGCTGAGGCAGAGGTTAATCCAGACACACGTGTTAAGGATCTTACTGATGAAGAAGTTGCCAGAATCGCTAAGGTTATCGACGCTGATACTGAGAATTTAGTAGAGGGTGACTTAAGAAGAGAAGTTGCCATGAACATCAAGAGATTAAAGGAAATTGGCTGCTATAGAGGAATCCGCCATAGAAAAGGACTTCCATGCAGAGGACAGAAGACTAAGACTAATGCCAGAACTTGCAAGGGTCCAAAGAAGACAGTTGCAAATAAGAAGAAGTAATTAGGTAGACGTTAAGTAGGAGGTTAGTTTAGAAATGGCTCAAAAAGTTACAAAAAAAGTGACAAAGAAGCGTGTTAGAAAAAACGTAGAGAGAGGACAGGCACATATCCAGTCTTCTTTTAACAATACAATCGTTACATTAACTGATGCAGAAGGCAATGCTATATCATGGGCAAGTGCCGGCGGTCTTGGTTTCAGAGGATCAAAGAAATCAACTCCTTATGCAGCACAGATGGCAGCTGAGACAGCTACTAAGGCTGCTTTAGTTCACGGATTAAAGTCTGTAGACGTTATGGTAAAGGGACCTGGTTCAGGAAGAGAAGCTGCAATTCGTGCACTTTCTGCCTGTGGACTTGAGGTTACAAGTATCAAAGATGTTACACCAGTTCCACACAACGGATGTCGTCCACCAAAGCGTAGAAGAGTTTAATTTAGGAGGTAAATTTCAATGGCAGTTAATAGAACACCAGTGCTCAAGAGATGCAGATCTCTTGATTTGGATCCTGTTTATTTAGGAATAGATAAGAAGTCAAGAAGAAAGGCAAAGAATGCCGGAAGAAAGATTAGCGAGTATGGCTTACAGTTACGTGAGAAGCAGAAGGCTAAGTTCATCTATGGTGTATTAGAGAAGCCTTTCAGAAATTATTATGAGAAGGCTGAGCAGCAGAAGGGTATGACAGGTGAGAACCTTATGGTTATGCTTGAGCTCAGACTTGATAATGTTATTTTCAGATTAGGTCTTGCCAGAACAAGAAGAGAGGCTAGACAGATTGTTGATCATAAGCACGTATTAGTTAACGGCAAGTGCATAAACATCCCATCATACCTTGTAAAGGCTGGGGACAAGATTGAAATCAGAGAGAAATCAAAGTCATCTGCAAGATATAAGGAGATTCTCGAGGCTACTAACGGAAGACTTGTTCCAGAGTGGCTTGAAGCTGACAAAGATGCTCTTAAGGGTACAGTTAAGTCTGTTCCTACAAGAGAGATTATCGATGTTCCAGTTAATGAGATGCTTATCGTCGAGTTATATTCTAAGTAATTAGAATAACTACAAGAAAACCCAAAAGGAGGGGCCAGTAAATGGTTGATGCAGATTTTAATTTCAAGATGCCAAAGATTCAGATGACTGAAGAGTCTGAAGATGGAAAATACAGTAGATTTGTAGTAGAACCACTTGAGAGAGGTTATGGTTTAACTCTTGGTAATTCTCTTAGAAGAATAATGCTTTCATCATTGGTTGGTACTGCGGTAAGCAGCATCAAGATTGATGGAGTTCTTCATGAGTTCAGTTCAATTCCTGGAGTAAAGGAAGATGTAACTGAAATCGTTATGAATATCAAGCAGTTATCAATTAAGAATAATGGCAACTCTGTTGAACCTGTTATTGCACATATTGATTATTCAGGCGAGGGCGTTGTTAAAGCATCAGATATCAAGGTCGATCCTGACATTGAAATTGTAAATCCTGATCTTGTTATTGCTCACCTTAACAACAGTGACAGCAAGCTTGTGATGGAGCTTACAATTACTAATGGTAGAGGTTATGTAAGTTCTGAAAAGAACAAGAAAGACGATATGGCTGCAGGAGTTATTTCAATTGATTCTATTTACACACCAGTTGAGCGTGTTAATATGTCAGTTGAGAATACACGTGTAGGCCAGGATACAGATTTTGATAAGCTCACACTTGATATATTCACTAATGGAACAATTATTCCAGAAGAGGCTTTAAGCCTTGCAGCAAAAGTACTTAGCGAGCATCTTAAGGTATTTATCAACCTTTCTGAGAATGCAGCTAATGCAGAGGTTATGGGCGCCGCTGAAGAAGAGGAGCCATTCAATGCACTTTCTATGAGCATTGAGGACCTTGAGTTATCAGTAAGATCATTTAACTGTCTTAAGAGAGCAGGAATCAACACAGTTGAGCAGCTTACTAATAAGACACCAGATGATATGATGAAGGTACGTAACCTTGGAAAGAAGTCACTTGATGAAGTGCTTCTTAAACTTAAGGAGTTAGGCTTAAGCTTAAGTCCTAATGAAGATTAATAATTTGTATAATAAGGCTGGCATGCAGTAAGTCCAGAAGCGCTTGTATGCCGGTTACAAATGGAGGATAATATAATGGCAAAGTATAGAAAGCTCGGCAGAACACAGAGCCAGAGAAAAGCTTTACTTAGAAATCAGGTTACAGCTTTAATTGAGAATGGTAAAATTGTTACAACAGAGGCAAGAGCCAAGGAAGTAAAGAAGATGGCTGAAAAGCTCATCACCCTGGCAATTAAGGAGAAAGACAACTACGAGACAGTTAAGGTTACTGCTAAGGTTCCTAAGAAGGATGCCAATGGTAAGAGAGTTAAGGAAGTTGTTGATGGTAAGAAGGTTACTGTATATGATACAGTAGAGAAGGAAATCAAGAAGGATATGCCTTCAAGACTTCATGCAAGAAAGCAGATGGATAAGGTACTTTATAAGGTTACTGAGGTTCCAGCTGAAGCAGCAGGAAGAAAGAAGAATACAAAGGTTGTTGACCTTACAAACAAGATGTTTGATGAAATCGCTCCAAAGTATGCTGGTCGTAACGGTGGTTACACAAGAATCGTTAAGATTGGTTTAAGAAAAGGCGATGCAGCAATGCAGGTACTTCTTGAGTTAGTATAATAAGTGATTGTCGCGTGGGTATTGTATTTTCTCAATATCCACGCTTTTTTGTAGCAAAAGCCCTACAAGTAAAGAATGTGCCCGCACAATTCTTTATATTGGGCGCAGGAACAGCTAATGTCAATTAAACAGGTAAAAGAATGGGAATAGTAAAGACAGAAAATCTGACTTTTGAATATATAAGACGAGATGAAGAAGGTAATGTGGATGGAATTACCACTGCTGTTGATGATGTCAATATGGAATTAAAGCAGGGGGAGTTCATTGCCATATTAGGACATAACGGCTCCGGTAAATCTACGCTGGCAAAGCATTTTAATGCTCTTGTAAGCCCTACAGAGGGAACTGTGTGGATTGATGGAATGGATACCAGGGAGGAAGATAAGACCCTTAAAATCCGACAGACTGCCGGAATGGTATTTCAGAATCCTGATAACCAGATAATCTGTACTCTGGTTGATGAGGAAGTAGGATTTGGACCGGAAAATATCGGGGTTCCAACAGATGAAATCTGGGAGAGAGTGGAGAAAAGCCTTAAAGCAGTAGGAATGTACCATTTCAGGCATGCCTCTCCTAATAAGCTGTCAGGAGGACAGAAGCAGAGAGTTGCAATTGCAGGAATTGTTGCAATGAAACCAAAATGCATTGTTCTTGATGAGCCTACAGCCATGCTTGACCCTATGGGAAGAAAAGAAGTAATACACGTACTTCATGAGTTGAATAAAAAAGAAGGGGTTACAATTATCCTTATTACACATTACATGGAAGAGGTAATTGATGCTGACAGAGTGTATGTAATGGACGCCGGCAAGGTAGTCATGTCAGGAACTCCTAAAGCGGTATTTTCAAGGGTGGAGGAACTAAAAAAGCTTCGTCTGGACGTTCCACAGGTTACGGAGCTGGCTTTCGAACTTAAAAAAAGCGGAATTCCACTTAGAGACGGAATTCTTACCAGAGAAGAACTGGTGCAGGAGTTAGTTAAAGCAGGCAAATCAGACTGATTAGAAAATGGAGATAAACATGTCAATAATTGTGGATAATATCTGTTATTCGTATGATGTGGGAACTGGATTTGAAAGACAGGCGTTGAAGAATATCAGCTGTGTAATTAATGATGGAGAATTTATAGGTCTTATTGGCCATACAGGTTCCGGAAAGTCAACATTTATACAGCATCTTAATGGTCTGGTTAAAGCGTCCAGTGGTGCAATCTTCTATAACAGTAAGAATATATATGATGAAGACTACAACATGAAGGATTTAAGAAGCAAGGTGGGATTGGTCTTTCAGTATCCGGAACACCAGCTTTTTGAGACTACAATATTCAAGGATGTGTGCTTCGGACCTAAGAATCTGGGTCTGGGAGCTGTCCAGGCGGAGACAAGGGCATTAAAGGCACTGCATATGGTGGGGCTTCCTGATGATATGTATTACCAGTCACCATTTGACCTGTCAGGTGGCCAGAAGAGGAGAGTTGCTATTGCAGGTGTGCTTGCCATGGAACCGGAGGTACTAATTCTGGACGAGCCTACAGCCGGACTGGACCCTCAGGGAAGAGACGATATACTGAACTGTATCAAAAAGCTTCATGATGAAATGGGAATTACAGTAATTCTGGTATCCCACAGCATGGAGGATGTTGCCAATTATGTGGATAGAATTATGGTTATGAATGATGGAGTTCTCACATTTGATGATGCTCCTAAGGTAATATTTTCACATTATAAGGAGCTGGAGGAAATAGGTCTTGCAGCGCCACAGGTAACATACATTATGCAGGATTTAAAGAATGCAGGACTGGATGTTGATACTTCGGTGATTACGGTTGATGAAGCAAAGGAAGAAATATTAAAGGCTTTAGGAAAGGCTTAGAAAAAGATGTTACGAGACATTACTATAGGACAATATTATCAGACTGAATCAGTGATACATTCATTAGATCCAAGGGTAAAGCTGATGGGTACAATGGTATTCATTATTTCATTGTTTATTGGCAGAAGTGTATGGATGTACCTGGCGGTAACATTATTCTTATTTGGAGTAATAAAGCTGTCTAAGGTTCCATTAAAATTCATAATTAAGGGTCTTAAGGCTGTGCTTATACTGGTTATATTAAGTGCGGCATTTAACCTGTTCCTCACTGACGGAACAGTTGTCTTAAGACTGTGGAAGCTTACCATAACAAAGGAGGGCATTATAACAGCTGTATTTATGGTTATAAGGCTTCTTTATCTGATTATGGGTTCTTCTCTTATGACTCTTACAACAACCCCTAATAACCTGACAGACGGCCTTGAGAAGGGTCTTGGATTTCTAAAGGTTATTAAGGTGCCGGTTCATGAAATTGCAATGATGATGTCTATTGCTTTAAGATTCATACCGATTCTTATAGAAGAAACAGATAAGATTATGAAAGCCCAGATGGCAAGAGGCGCTGATTTTGAGAATGGTAATCTGATTCAGAAGGCAAAAGCCATGATACCAATTCTTGTTCCTCTGTTCGTATCAGCCTTCAGAAGAGCCAATGACCTTGCAAATGCAATGGAAGCAAGATGCTATCATGGTTCGGAGGGAAGAACCAAGATGAAGCCATTAAAGTACACCAGGAATGACAGGATTGCATATGGAGTACTGGCAGTTTATCTTATAGGAATAATAGCACTTAATGTATTTGTGGGTGGAAGACTAGTTTAGATATAATTGTGATTGGTTTCACTATATAATGGAGGAGTTTCACTATATTTTCAGGAAATAATCGTGAAATTTTCGTTGAAGTGAGGATTGTTAATGAAAAGAATTAAGCTTACTGTGGCTTATGACGGAACTAATTACTGTGGCTGGCAGATACAGCCTAATGGAAATACTATAGAATCTGTGCTTGATAAGGGGATTAAGTGCGTAACGGGTGAGGATGTACACGTTATAGGTGCAAGCAGGACCGATGCTGGAGTGTCTGCTCTTGGAAATGTGGCAGTATTTGATACAGAAAGCATGATTCCCGGAGACAGATTTGCATATGCAATAAACCAGCATCTGCCTGAAGATGTGTCTGTTGTTGATTCCTGTGAGGTTTCACAGGATTTTCATCCAAGGCACTGTAACACGGTTAAGACGTATGAATATAAGATTGTAAGTTCAAAATTTCCAGTTCCACAGTTAAGAAACAGTGCGTGGAATGTGCCATACAGCCTTGATGTTGATAAAATGCGAAAGGCTTCTGAGTATCTTGTAGGAGAACATGATTTTAAGAGCTTTGCCTGCGTCCGTACCTCTGCTGAAACTACAATACGAACAATTTTTTCAGTTGAGATAGATAAGACACCATTTAACACAAGGGCATCACATCTGGCAGATTCATTTGTATATGTTATAAGAGTTACAGGTAATGGATTCTTGTATAATATGGTGAGAATTATTGCAGGGACTCTTATGCAGGTTGGTAAAGGACAGCTGCAGCCCCAGGATGTTAAGGAAATGCTTGACGCAAAGGACAGGACTGCCGCAGGTCAGACTGCACCTCCACAGGGACTTACGCTGGTGGATATTTCTTTTGAGGAAAGGGAAATGTGATTTTTTGAAAAAATTAAGATGGATTTTTTGAAATAAATGATTGACACACCAGGGCGTGTGTTATATAATTTTAAACTGTGACGTGGATTAGTGCGCTCACATTTTGGTTATTTAAGGTATTAAGTGCTTATCCAATGCCCCGGAAGAGCATTTATAACATATATAATAACATTTTGTATTTAGAATATTTCAGGAGGAAAACCAATGAAAACTTATATGGCTACTGCATCAAGCATTGAAAGAAAATGGTATGTTGTTGATGCTGCAGATTATACATTAGGTCGTTTAGCATCACAGGTTGCTGCTGTATTAAGAGGAAAGAACAAGCCTACTTATACACCATTCATCGACTGTGGTGACAATGTAATTGTTATTAATGCTGAGAAGGTTCAGTTCACAGGTAAGAAGTTAGATCAGAAGATTTATTACAAGCACTCTGATTATGTTGGTGGAATGAAAGAGACAACTCTTAGAGAGTTAATGCAGAAGAACCCAGAGAAGGTTGTTGAGCTCGCTGTTAAGGGAATGCTTCCAAAGGGACCTTTAGGAAGAGAAATGTACAAGAAGCTTCACGTATATGCTGGTCCAGATCATGATCAGGCAGCACAGAAGCCAGAAGTATTAAAGTTTTAATTAAAGGATATAAAGGAGGAAACAACAGTGGCTAAGAAGGCAAACGCAAAGTTCTACGGAACTGGTAGAAGAAAAAGCAGTATCGCTAGAGTATATTTAGTACCTGGTAATGGTACAATTACAATAAATAAGAGACCTCTGGATGAGTATTTTGGTCTTGAGACATTAAAGGTTGTTGTTAAGCAGCCATTAGTACTTACAGAGACAACTGACAAGTATGATGTTATCGTTAATGTACACGGTGGCGGATACACAGGTCAGGCTGGTGCCATCAGACACGGTATCTCAAGAGCACTCCTTGAGGTAGATTCAGATGAGTATCGTCCAGCACTTAAGAAGGCAGGCTTCTTAACAAGAGATCCAAGAATGAAGGAAAGAAAGAAGTACGGCTTAAAGGCTGCGAGAAGAGCACCACAGTTCAGCAAGAGATAATTATTTCTATTCGAGATTATTTCAGTATATTTATCCCAGAAGTCATACGACTTCTGGGGTTTTCTAGTTTGCGCGCCATGGGCGCGCTCTAACGGGTGTAAGTCCCGAACATACC
>CAMEWO010000001.1 GCA_945946665.1 uncultured Eubacterium sp. | reverse complement strand
CCTTGAAATATAATAGTTTATAAAAAGAAAAGGGGTGTCAGAGTTGACACTACCTAGATTATAATGGAGGTAGATTAAATGAGGAATGTATATCCAGCATTTTTTACTAAAACAAATGATAATGTATTAGTCGAGGTTCCTGATTTAGATATTTTAACAGAGGGAAAAGATATGAATGATGCCATTGATATGGCAAGAGATGCGATTGAATTGAAATGTGTCTCAATGGAAGATGATAAAGAAGATATTCCTAATCCATCTGATATTAATGATTTAAATGTTAACAACGGAGTTTTTGCAAATGAAGGAGAGACGATTATATCCTTTGTGGATATTGATTCAACAGAATATAGAAAGAAAATTGATACAAGAACTGTAAGAAGAAATGTTGCATTACCATGTTGGTTAAATTATGAAGCGGATCAAGCAGGTGTTAATGTTTCAAGAATTTTGCAAGAAGCATTGATGAGTGTACTTAAATTGGAAAGAAGATTGTAGAAATTGTTATTAAACAAAGATTTCTGGTCCCTGTGGTTCAGGTTATATGATATAACAAATTACACCATCAAAGTGTGGAATGGAGAATAATATGCTTGAAAATAAATTAGGACTTACAAGTTCTGCAGATCTTGCCCGTGAAGAAGAACGCATCAGTAAGAAAAAGGCCGTGGAACTTTTTGAAAAAGGGATTTTAGATGATTTGCCTGCTGGTAAATTTTCTACTTTACAGGTAATTCATAAATATCTGTTTGAGGACATTTATGATTTTGCCGGCAAAATTCGCACTGTGAATATTGCAAAGGGAAATTTTAGATTTGCACCCCTTATGTATATTGAAGCGGCGCTTGAAAACATTGATAAAATGCCGCAATTAAGCTTTGATGAAATAGTAGAAAAATATGTTGAGATGAATATTGCCCACCCTTTTCGTGAGGGGAACGGCCGTAGCACCCGTATTTGGCTTGACCATATTTTAAAAAACGAAATTGGTAAAGTGGTTGACTGGAGCAAGGTGGATAAGGAAGATTATATTTTGGCTATGGAACGCAGCCCCATTAAGGATATCGAAATCAAGCACCTTTTGAAATCAGCACTGACAGATGAGATAGATAGCCGGGAAGTCTATATGAAAGGAATTGACCACAGTTACTACTACGAGGGTTATTCAACATTTAAGACAGAAGAATTATAAAAGGCTGAGGCGCTATATGCAATCCATACACGCCTCAGCCGAATGATTAGTCCTGCTTAGCCCAGATTCTTAATGTAGAGATAAGCTTCTCCTTAGTATCCTTATCAAACTTAGATACAATCTGCATAATCTCATTATCAAGAGCTGTGTTCTGGTATTCCTTATCAACACTTCCGGCAAGATAATCTAATGAAACATGTGTTAACTCTGCGTAGTAAGATAACATTCTGAGAGTCATAAGATTACGTCCGTTCTCAACGTTACTGATGTAACCAGGTGTAACATCAAGAGCCTTAGCAACATCTTCCTGTGTAAGACCGTGAGAAATTCTTAATTTTTTTACCTTTGCGCCTAAATCGTTATCCATAATTTAAACCTCCGTATAATATGATTATTGTTATTTTTTATTAGCTCTGTATCTTAATGTCGAGTCAAGAATCTTCTTTCTGATTCTTAAATGAGTTGGAGTAACCTCTAGAAGTTCGTCGGTGTCAATGTAGTCCAGTGCCTGTTCAAGACTTAATATCTTAGGTGGAACAAGTCTTAATGCTTCATCAGCACTTGAAGAACGGGTGTTAGTAAGATGCTTTGTCTTACATACATTTACTTCGATATCCTCTGTACGGGGATTCTCACCAACAATCATACCTGCGTATACCTTCTCGCCAGGTCCGATGAACAGTGTTCCTCTGTCCTGGGCATTGAAGAGACCATAGGTAACAGCTTCGCCATCTTCATAGGCGATAAGGGAACCGGTTTTTCTGTAAGAAATGTCTCCCTTGTACTCCTCATATCCCTCAAATGAAGTGTTAATAATTCCGTTACCTTTAGTATCAGTAAGGAATTCACCTCTGTATCCAATAAGACCTCTTGAAGGAATTGAGAACTGTAATCTTGTGTAGCCACCATTGATTGGTGTCATTCCAAGAAGTTCACCTTTTCTCTGGCTTAACTTCTGGATAACTGAGCCGGAAAATTCATCAGGTACATCAATGTAAGCCAGTTCCATAGGCTCTAATTTCTTGCCTCTTTCATCTGTATGATAGAGAACTTCCGCTTTACTTACTGCAAATTCGTAGCCTTCACGTCTCATGTTCTCAATAAGAACAGAAAGATGAAGCTCGCCTCGTCCTGATACCTTAAATGAGTTTTCTGAACCAGGTGTTTCCTCAACTCTTAATGAGACATCAGTATTAAGCTCTCTGAAAAGTCTGTCTCTTATGTGCCTTGATGTGACGAATTTACCTTCCTTACCAGCCAGAGGAGAGTCATTAACCATGAAATCCATGGAAAGAGTAGGCTCTGAAATCTTCTGGAATGGAATAGCTACAGGGTTATCTACAGAACACAGGGTGTCACCGATATGAATATCTGCAATACCAGATACGGCAACAATCTCGCCAATAGATGCCTTGTCAGTCTCAACTTTGTTAAGACCATTAAATGTGTAAAGCTTGGTAACTCTAACCTTCTTCTTAACAGAAGGGTCGTGATGGTTTACAATCATGACCTCCTGGTTAACCTTGATGCTGCCGTTGTCAATCTTACCAACTCCGATACGTCCAACAAATTCATTGTAATCAATGGTAGATATAAGCATCTGTGTATCTGCCTCCGGGTCACCCTCTGGGGCAGGAATGTGGTCGATGATACAGTCAAAGAGAGGCTGCATATCTTTCTTTTCGTCATCAAGATTAGCAACAGCATATCCTGATTTGGCAGATGCAAATATAAATGGACAGTCAAGCTGGTCTTCATTAGCATCCAGGTCGATGAAGAGTTCAAGAATTTCATCTATTACTTCATTAGGTCTTGCTTCTGGTCTGTCAATCTTGTTGATACATACGATAACAGACAGGTCCATGTCAAGTGCCTTCTGAAGAACGAATTTAGTCTGAGGCATTACTCCTTCAAATGCATCCACAACAAGTATAACACCATTAACCATCTTAAGTACACGTTCAACCTCGCCACCGAAATCGGCATGGCCAGGAGTATCAATAATATTGATTTTAGTGTTCTTGTAGGTAATGGCGGTATTCTTTGAAAGGATTGTAATTCCTCTTTCACGTTCAATATCATTAGAATCCATTACACGCTCAGCAACTTCCTGATTCTCACGGAATGTTCCGCTCTGTTTAAGAAGTTCATCCACCAGGGTAGTCTTACCGTGGTCAACGTGGGCGATAATAGCAATGTTCCTAATATCTTCACGCTTTGTCATCATAACAAATTATTCCTCCATATACGAGTTTATCTGTTTTATATTTAGCAACTTTTACATTCTATCACAATACCCAGAAATATCAATAGTAAAAATATACATTTTTTTCAAAAAAATGTAATTCTTTTTTTATGATTAAGAAAATATAAAAAAATAGATAAAAAATAAAGAAGATTTTATAAATATCACCAAATGGACAAAAATTTTATGTATATTTATCTTAATCGGTACATATATATTTCTGTAAGCAAAAATTAAAGCACAGATCCGTTATTCGGAAAAAAAGAAGGGAGATATACAAAATGCTTGATAAGGTTATTGAAAACAACCAGGTAAACATCATTGGTGAGGTGGTTTCAGAATTTAAGTTCAGCCATGAGGTTTTTGGGGAAGGATTTTATCTTGTGGATGTGTCGGTTAACAGACTTAGTGAGATGGTGGATATAATTCCATTGATGATATCAGAGAGGCTGATTGATGTGACTAAAGACTACAGGGGTATGAAGATTGAGGTATCCGGACAGTTCAGGTCATATAACAGACATGAGGAAACAAGAAACAAACTGATTCTTTCTATATTTGTCAGAGAACTGCAGTTTATTGATGATGATGACATGCCGGAAGACCAGTCAAAATCTAACCAGATATTCCTTGACGGTTTCGTATGCAAGCCACCTACATATAGAAAGACTCCACTGGGAAGGGAGATTGCAGATATTCTTATAGCTGTTAACCGTCCTTATGGCAAATCTGACTATATTCCATGCATTGCCTGGGGCCGCAATGCCAGATATGCAGCAGGTATAGAGGTAGGAGGACACCTTCAGATTCAGGGTAGGGTTCAGAGCCGTGAGTATACCAAGAAAATCAATGATGAGGAAGTTGAAAAGAGAATTGCATACGAAGTATCTGTGTGCAAAATTGACGTTATCAATGATGAGGAATAGTTAAAAAAGGGTTAAAAAGAATGGTAAATATTGTTGACGTATATTATATAAAGTGATATAGTCAGCTTGTCAGTATCATATGAAGTAGAGGTCGCGTTATTAATAAGTAGCATGAAGGATGTTTCAGCAACAGTGAGTTTATGTGAAAGGTGATGACGCCGAAGCGGGGGAAAAGCTGAGATAACCTGCTGGGCGCAAATCGAACAGGTTTGCGACTGTCATCGAAAGATGGAGAGCTACTAAACCAATTTAGAAGTTTATGCTGGTTCTTCCATATAATATTATTGTAATATTATTGAAGGAATCAGCATTTTTATGTGTCAGGTTTTAAGAAACACAGAACTTAATACAGATTGGATTTTATACAATGATAAGCTTCATATAATAATGATTAATATAATATATATATGCCAAAGATGGCGGAAAGAAGGATAAAATGTCAATATTTACAGGTGCAGGTGTTGCTATTGTTACTCCAATGAAGGCTAATGGCGAGGTCAATTACGACAAACTTAAGGAACTTCTTGATTTCCAGATTGAGAACAGCACAGATGCAATCGTTATCTGTGGTACAACAGGAGAATCTGCAACTATGACAGAGGAAGAACATGTTGAAGTCATAAGATTTACAGCAGACTATGTTAACAAGAGAGTTCCAGTTATAGCAGGAACAGGCTCTAATTGTACCAGGACTGCAATTGAGCTCTCTAAGGAAGCACAGAAAGCAGGAGTTGATGCATGTCTTGTTGTTACTCCTTATTACAATAAGGCAACACAGAAGGGATTAATCAAGCATTATACTGATATTGCAAAGAGTATTGATTTACCTATTATCATGTATAATGTGCCTAGCAGAACAGGATGTAATATTCTGCCTGAGACAGCCGTAAAGCTTGCAAAGGAAGTTGATAATATTGTGGCAATTAAGGCAGCAACAGGCAATCTGGCACAGGAATCAAAGACAATGATGCTTGCAGAGGGAGCACTTGATATGTATTCAGGTGAGGATGGACTTATTGTTCCATTAATGTCAATAGGTGCCAAAGGAGTAATTTCAGTTCTTTCTAATGTAGCTCCAAAGCAGACTCATGATATATGTGCAAAGTTCTTTGCAGGAGATATTGAAGGAAGCCGAAAGGCACAGTTTGATGCATTAGAGCTTGTAGATGCATTATTCTGCGAGGTTAATCCAATTCCTGTTAAGACAGCTCTTAACCTTATGGGAATGGAGGTTGGACCATTGAGAATGCCTCTCTGTGAGATGGAAGAGTCTAACTTAAACCGCTTAAAGACAGCTATGAAGAATTACGGCTTATTATAAAATTAAGATTAGCAATGATTAGTTTAATAGGAGAACTTTGAGATGACAGATATAATTATGCATGGCTGTAATGGCCATATGGGCAGGGTAATCACAGATATTGTAAGCAAAGACCCGGATTGCAGGATTGTGGCAGGAATAGATCCATATATGGGGGTAGACAATGATTATCCCGTATTTCCTTCAATTAGTGAATGTAACGTAAAGGCAGATGTAATCATTGATTTTGCGGCAGCAGCTGCTGTGGATGGACTTCTTTCATACAGCGTAGAGAAACAGATTCCTGTTGTATTATGTACCACAGGTCTTGCATCTGAACAGCTTGACCATGTCAGGGAGAGTGCATGTAAGGTGGCAGTTCTTAAGTCTGCCAATATGTCTCTGGGTATTAATACTCTTCTTAAGCTTTTACAGGATGCCGCAAAGGTGCTGGTTCCAGCAGGGTTTGATGTTGAAATCGTAGAACAGCACCATAACAAGAAGCTGGATGCCCCAAGCGGTACAGCTCTTGCACTTGCAGATTCAATTAAAGAAGTATTAGGTGATGATTATTACTACAAATATGACAGAAGTCAGGAAAAGGCAAAGAGAGGAGACAAGGAAATTGGAATCAGCTCAGTAAGAGGTGGTACAATTCCTGGAATCCATGATGTTATCTTTGCCGGTGAGGATGAAGTTATTGAGTTTACCCATACAGCATATTCTAAGTCAGTATTTGCCAAAGGTGCTGTTGAGGCTGCCAAGTTCATGGCTGGAAAGCCTGCTGGAATGTACGATATGTCAGATGTCATTGCAGCAAAATAGAGTTTATTTCGTAGTAGCTGGTATGTGTAAGCTCGCTAAATCCACATTTCTGGTAGAGCTTTATGGCAGATGTATTAGAACCGGTAACGTGTAAGATAATCTGTTTACTTTTGTTTGGTTCATGAGAATAATATTCATTAAGGGCATAGTTTACCAGTGCGGTGGCTATGCCTTTATTTCTGTATTTTTCATCTGTCCACACATCATTCATGCAGCCCTGTGAGGCGAAATCATCGATATAAAGCTCTGCAACAGGTTTTTTTTTACCCTTGATGAAGGCGGTGTAACATCCTTCACTGCATGAGAAGGTAAGAAGTTTTTCTTCTTTTCTGCCGGAAAATATAGATTTATTAATTACATACAGGTATTCTGTGGATACAAGTCGTGGTGACAGGGACGAAGCTTTAATAAGCTGGTATGTTTCATCACTCATGGAACATATAAGGGAAAAAGCGCCTGTTCTGCCATTACTGGATATTTCCGGCACTTTCTTCAACAATTCCTTTATCATGGCAGTAAATATGCCTTTTTTTCTGTATGACGGGTCAACGAAAGCTGCAACATCAAGCTGGTTGTCCGGCAGTATGATGCAGGATATAAAACCAACTGGAATTTCACTGCCGGAAGAATACGCGGCAAGCTGTATTAAATCTGTGGCATCTTCTTCATAATCTATTGAATAATCTCCTGATTTATCCAGAAGAAGCTGCAGTTTTTCCAGATTGATTTTATCTGTTATAACAAGGGAAATACCAGTTTTTTTTCTATTATCAGAAGGATTCATATGATTTGTAGTCTCCGATTAGTTTTTCTCTTATAATTAATTCTAAAATGTATGTTCATTTTTGCTTTTCATACATGTTTTCATGAATATAACACCAATGATTATAACATAAAGCAATATTTCTTACATTATATTAGTGGATATTTTGTGGCAATGAATTCTTTAATGCGTGATTAATGTGTCTAACACATGTAGTTTTGTAAACCAGATATATACAAATAATATATAAATTTTTTCTAAAACTATTGTACATTCTTTTAATCTGGGGTAAAATATGCTTGTTTGACAGGATGATACAGGCAGCAGTCTGGGTATCATCTTAAGGGGTTAAGCCCTTAATAAAATGGATAAAGGAATTGATTATATGAGTAACGTATGCATTATTACAGACAGTAACAGTGGAATATCACAGGAAGAGGCTCTTACACTGGGAATTAAGGTTATTCCTATGCCATTCTTTATTGATGGTGTGCAGTACTATGAGGGGATTAATCTTACACAGGAACAGTTTTACGATAAATTAAAGAATGATGCGGATATATCTACATCACAGCCATCAGTAGGAGAACTGCAGAATGCATTTGCAGAAGCACTGAAAACACATGATGAGGCAGTGTTTATTCCTATGTCCAGCGGACTTTCAGGAACATGCCAGACAGCATCCATGCTGGCAGAGGATTACCATGGGAAAGTAAATGTAGTGAATAACCAGAGAATTTCTGTAACCCAGAGACAGTCCGTGTTAGATGCTATTTTACTTGCAAAAAAAGGCTACAGTGGTGCACAGATTAAAGAAGTTCTGGAAAGAGACAAATTCCAGTCAAGTATATACATAACACTTGATACTCTGAAATATCTTAAAAAGGGTGGCAGAATTACACCTGCTGCTGCAGCAATTGGAACTATGTTAAAGCTCAATCCTGTGCTTCAGATTCAGGGGGAGAAGCTTGATGCTTTTGCCAAGGCAAGAGGTAAAGCTGCTGCGAAGAAGATAATGCTTAATGCCATGGATGATGATATGGAGAAGCGTTTTAAGAAGGAGTTTACTGAAAAAAGGGTACATATGCAGGCTGCATACTCTGGCAATCCAGAAGAGGCAGAAGAGTGGGCTAAGGTTGTAAAAGAGCATTTTCCAGACCTTGATTTCCACATGGATCCATTATCCTTAAGTGTTGCCTGTCATATCGGTCATGGTGCTCTTGCAATTGCATGTACAGCTTACATGCCAGAGGATGAATAGTGTAATAATAGGATTAAAAGCTTATTTTCATGGGGAATGGAAATCAGTGTGAAAAAGGATGGTAGATTAATAATGGCTAAATCAAGAAGTGAGATAGATGACAGATTCAAGTGGGCTGTCAATGATATATTTGAGAACGACAAGGCATGGAATGATGATTATGAAGTTCAGCTGGAACAGTGCCGTAAGGAAAGCCCATATCAGGGAAAGATTGGTGATAGTGCCATTAATCTTGCAGGAGTACTTAAGGAAGAGAATGAAGAAGAATTCAGATGCGAGAGGCTGTATGTCTATGCATTCATGAAATATTATGAGGACACTGCTAATCCTGTATATCAGGAGATGTCAGGTAAAGCCCAGATGCTGGCGGTAAACCTTTCTGAGAAGTATTCATTTGTTGAGCCGGAAATTAACGCTGTGGATGATGAGGTTATGAAATCATTCATGGAGGATGACATGGTTAAACCATACAACCATCTTCTTTCAGATATGCTTTCACAGAAGGAACATTCCCTTTCTCCAAAGGAGGAAAAGCTACTTGCCATGGCGAGCCAGATGGCAGAAGGTCCTAAGGAAATTTTTTCAAGATTCAATAATGCAGATATTGATTTCGGAATGATAAAGGATGAGAGTGGTAAGGAGGTTTCTCTTACCCATGGAACATTTGGAGTATATATGGAGAGCCAGAACAGGGAGGTCAGGAAAGAGGCTTTCTATGCTCTGTATAAGCAGTATATGAGCCATATTAATACTCTGGCTGCCGCATTTAATGCAAATGTAACACAGGCTGTATTCTTTGCCAGGGCAAGGAAATATCCATCAACTCTCAATATGTATCTGTCAGCTTCATTTATTCCAGAAAGCGTGTATACTAACCTTTGTGACACAGTGAATAGAAATCTTGATAAAATGCACAGATATGTTTCGTTGAGAAAACAGGCTCTCGGTGTGGATGAACTGCATTTTTATGATATATATGCTCCAATGGTTCCTGATTTTAAGATGGAGGTTACCTACGAGGAGGCTAAGGAGATTGCCATAAAGGCACTGGCTCCTCTTGGGGAAGAATATACAGCCACAGTCAGGGAAGCATTTGAGTCAGGCTGGGTAGATGTGTACGAGAATTCAGGCAAGAGAAGCGGTGCTTTCTCCTGGGGAGTGTATGGTACCCATCCTTATCTCTTCTTAAATTATAATAATACCCTGAATGATGTATTTACTCTTGTACATGAAATGGGACATTCAATGCATACTTATTATTCCAATAATGCACAGCCATTCATGTATTCAGGTTATAAGATATTTGTGGCAGAGGTGGCGTCTACATGTAATGAGGCACTTCTGATTAATTATCTTCTTGAGCATTGTTCAGATGAGGCAGAAAGAAAATATCTCATAAATCATTATCTTGAACAGTTTAAGGGTACACTTTTCAGACAGACCATGTTTGCAGAATTTGAAATGGAATGTCACAGAATGGCAGAACAGGGCGAAGTCCTTAATGCAGATAATCTTTGCAGACTGTATAAAGAACTGAATGTAAAGTATTTTGGAAAAGATATGGTTATAGATGATGAAATTGCCTATGAATGGGCGAGAATTCCACATTTTTATACACCATTCTATGTATATCAGTATGCAACAGGATTCTCAGCAGCTATATCTATTGCCACAAGGATATTATCCGGAGATAAGGAAACTCTTGATGGGTATAAGAAGTTTCTTGCCGGTGGAGGCAGAATGCATCCTATTGAACTGTTAAAGCTGTGTGGCGTGGATATGTCACAGCCACAGGTTATACAGGATGCGCTGGATGTATTTGGAAAGCTGTTGGAGGAGTTCTAGAGGATTGGTTGAAATGGATAGACGTTCAGAGCATATGTCTGGGTGTGTTAGTATTTATTGGAAAACATAAAAAAATTTTGGAAAATATAAAAAATGCTTGACAGATTGTATGGGCATGTATATAATAATACTTGCGTCTGACAGTTCGGATGCAAGCATGCGCGAGTGGCTCAGTGGTGGAGCACCTCCTTGCCAAGGAGGGGGTCGCGGGTTCGATCCCCGTCTCGCGCTCTTTTTTATTTTTAAGAAAAGGCACCTTCCGATGAGTCCTCCTTAAAGCCAAGCTTTAGGACTCCTCATCAGAAGGTGCCTTTTCTTGAAAATGAGAAGTGCATGAGCACTTCTCAAACCCAAGGCGGCTAAAGCGCCTTGGGTTCGGTGTCTCGCCCTCCTAAAGTCGGGCTCGGTCGGTTCGGTGGAACAAAGGTCCACTGGACCTTTGTTATCTGCACCTTAGGTGCAGATTTCCCACCTCACCCGTCTCGCGCATGGATGGAAGAGAAATGTGTGCTCGCTTCGCATTGCACTCATATGGTTTTTGTGTGAAATCTGCAGATAATAGAATTACGGGGATTTGGTGGAAAATAAGTCGATAATGAATGGGGATTTGCGTTAAAAAACGTTTACATGTAAATGAGGAAACAGAATCGATTTTTAGGAACGAGGAATAGTGGAGACAGTTTTATTAACAAGGCACTAAATGTGAAAGTAATATTTCATATATTTAGTGCTTTTTTGTTGCACAAACCCGGCAAGGGTCAAATGTGCTTGAACAATTCTTAATTTGTATTATTTTATTGCGATTATGCATACATTTGCAATCAACGGGATATTATTAAAAATTTCCACTCCGAGGGGGGATGGAATTGCAGTCTAATATAATGTAAGGCGCATTACAGATACATGAACGGGAAGGAGTAACAAAGTGGCAGAGATAGATTATATTGAAGCAATCTATAGAGAATACGGTAACGACATATTGCGAATGAGTTACTTATATCTGAAAGATAAGCATTTAGCGGAAGATGCCCTGCAGGAGACCTTTGTGAGAGTGATTCGTTTTTACTCGAAGTTCAACCACAAGAGCAGCATAAAGACCTGGGTTACACAGATTGCAATTAATGTCTGTAAGGACATGCTTAGAAGTAGGACAAGTGAAGTGCTGGATTATGAAGACAGGGCAGTGGAGATTGCAGATGAGCATGGGAATGCCGCTTTTGATGATGTGGAAAACAGTTCCATGCTTACACCTGTAATCCAGAATATGGAAGAGGAGATGCGAACATGTGTTATCCTGTTCTATTATCAGGATTTATCTACCAGAGAGATTGAGAAAATAACAGGAATTAAGAGAAGTACTGTTGAGTTCAGGCTCAAGGAAGCACGAAAGCTGTTAAGAGGCAGTTTGAAAGGAGTAGTGTAACATGAAAGACTATGTTAAGTATAAAGTAGATGAAGAGTTGAGCTCTTTATCGGCAGATGATGATATGTGGGCAAAGATTCTTGAGAAGTCCGATGAGGTGCTTGATGAGAGAGCAGATAATCTGATAAGCCGGGAATATTTTGTCAGGCGGGGGAGACTTGGTTCTAAGAGGAGCATAAAGACTATTGTTAAAGTGTCAATAATTGCTGCAACGCTTATGGTGCTGTCTGTGGCATCAGTTCTGGGAGTGGAGTATTTCCAGAGAAAATACAAAACAATCATTCCAAGATCAATAAGTGGACATTTTAAATCTGATTCAGATGCTGTCAGTAATATGAATGATGTAATAACATCCGAGAAAAGTGGTATATCTGATAAAACTGCTGGTGTAAAAGATATGTCCGACCGCTACAATATTACCTGGGAAGAGTATACATCAACAGAGCATGCCATAAGGGCAAAGATAATTCTCCAGTCAAAGGATGGAAGTCCTGTGCTTACAGAGAATGAAAATAAGACTCCAGTATTTACTTCTATCGGCTTTGATAAAACTGAGGTAAAGGGAGAGAATTCCATTTTAAATGTAGAAGACGTGGGTAATATCGATATAGGTGTCGTCATTGGTAATGATAGGGTTGTCACAGGAAAAGGTATAAGTGTCAGATTGACAGACATAACAGATGATTTATCCAGACTGGAATTGGAACTTTTATATCAGAATTATGATACCAATCTGGATAATGAAAATATAACGATAACAATTGGAAACCTGATTTCAGATTACTATGAATTTGAAGATATGGGGGTTAAAGACAGTATCGGAAAACTGATTTCTTCTGGTAAGGCGGAGACAGAATTCCTAGATGGTGGTATTGATCATCATGGTATGTACAAAGGATATCTGCCAAAGGGAGATAATAGAATTGTTATTTCTGATAAATATCCAGACTGTTATATAGATAATTTCGGTTTTGTACAGAATAATTTACAAGACCGCAATAATATTCAGTTTGCAATATCATTTGTATGTGATGAGGCATCTAAGAATGATTTCAAACAGCTTGCCATGCAGAGTGACATTACAGGATATGATGTGTGCACTAAGATTTATGAGCATGAGGATGGAAGAATTGAACTCCTATATGACGTGAATTGTGATGAATCATATTTGAATGAACATTACAAATCTAAAAGAGACAAAAATACTGATAATAATATAATAGATACAACTATGGAGCATCTTGAACATTTATATTTAAAGAAAAATGTTAATTATGCAGGTGTTCCATATGCTGGTTATCAAAGTTATTATAATCTTACACCAACTGAACGTTCTAATATTATTAGAATCCATGAGAGCTGTGTGAAAAGTGAGACGATTCCATGTGAATACAGCATCACATTTACTAATAAGGTATCTTCTAAAGCTTTTAGCCAGGATGTGGATGTAGTTGTTCCAACGGATACGGAAGGCAGAGAACTGAAATTATTCAGAATAACAATTGCTGATATGCAGATAGAATTACGTTCATCAGCAGAGTTAAAGGAGTCTGATAAGACAAGAAAAGATTATTCTGGATTATTATATGATGAATACGATATATACAAAGGTCCGATATTATATATGTCCGATGGAAGTATAGTAAAAACGGAAAGTGATAATTCTATATCTACAGAACGTTTGAACGGTGGCATGATTGATTGGAATAATTATACAGTCGAATCATATTTGTCATACGATATCTCAGGTGCAGTCAATACAGAGAATATTGTTAAGATTGAATGGAATGGTGTAACAATCTGGGAAAAATAAAGAAACAGGAAGATAACTCACATATTTTTATAATGGGTTTTATGTTAAAATCCGGCAGAAAATGGTATAATAATACAAGATTTTCTTAAGAACGGAGACTGACCATGAAAAAAGTATTATTAATTGCCACTGGTGGAACTATTGCCTCCAGACAGTCACAGAATGGACTGGCACCGGCGCTGGATGCAGGAAGTCTGTTAATGTATCTGAATAAACCGGATTATGCTTCTGGCTGTGCATGTGGTTCGAATAATGATGAAAGTTGCGCTCCCGGCTATGGCACTGCTAAGCTGCCGGACTGTACTATTGAAGGAGTTTCCATAATGGATGTGGACAGCACCAATATGAGTCCTGAACTTATGGGGATAATTGCCCAGACAGTGTGTGATAACTATAATTCATATGATGGATTCGTTGTGACACATGGGACAGATACAATGGCGTACAGTGCCACAGCAGTATCCTGTATGCTTAAAGGACTTGATAAGCCTGTGATTTTTACCGGTTCACAGATTCCTATGGAGCAGCCTGGTTCAGATGCTTACGCCAATTTAAGGGATTCAATTACATTTGCCTGTGAGAACAGAGCTGGGGTATATGTTGTATTTAATGGCAAGGTTATAAAAGGAACATGCGCGTGCAAGGTTAAAACCAGGTCTATGGATGCATTTGTAAGTGTTAATGAACCTGACATAGCATGTATTAATAACGGCGTTGTTATGTATGACAGGAACAACAGTGATTCTGCGGACAACAGCGCTTCTTGTGAAAACGCGGATGAAGACAATTCTGTTAATGTCAGTATTTCAGAAATATCAGCAGATACCCGGCTTTGCAGTAATATAACAGTGGTTAAGCTTTTTCCGGGAATTGATGAGAAAATCTTTGATTATATCAAGGATAACTACAAAGGCGTCATAGTTGAGTGTTTCGGAGTAGGGGGAGCACCTGACGGGTACAGCAATATTGCTGGTAAGCTGATAGAACTGGCACATTCAGGAATTGCAGTTGTAATCACTACCCAGTGTTTGTATGAAGGGATAGATATTAATATATATCAGGTAGGGGAAAGCCTTTCAGACGACAGAATAATACTGGGAGGGAAGATGACAACAGAAGCCCTTACCATGAAGCTTATGTGGGCGTTGGCGCATTTTGAAGGTCTGAAGGAGATAAAAGCATATATGGAGCAGTTTTGAGCAATCTTTATTAATCCTGAGTTGGGGAGTCATTAGAATAGTCATAATATATATTTAATAACAGTGTATAAGCATACTTAGAAAACATAAACTCTCTAAAATAAAAGCCTGGCATGTATTCTGAATAATGGATACATGCCAGACTTTTTTAATTGGAGTTATTTGTCTTTGCAAAGAATTACTTTGTCTGTAAATCACATATCTTCCAGCCGTTACCCTGACGAACATAGTACAGGGTGATTTTGGTAGGATAGTTGTAATTGTTGCCGGACATAACTACATCGTATGTATAGTCAGCTTCCACAGAATAGCAGTCAGGAGAGTACTGCCTGATATTGCCTATATTGATATCTCCTATTGTAAGAGAACTGTGGTCTGCGTACCATACACTGGTGTAAGTAACATACCGCAGGAACTCATATGCCTTGGAATTACTTATTACAGAGCCTGATATAGAAGAAAAATCTGCTTCAGTGTACATGTACTTGGTGTAATTTGTAATGAATTTCTTAATTGCATTTCTGCTGTCTTCTGGAATAGAATCAGAAGTCTCATAATCGAAGGTATATGTTTCTTTTTTAACCTCTGGTGTGATTTCCTTGCCGCTTATAGAGCTGGTGCACTTGATTTCAGGAGAAATATATGCACCTTCAACCCTGTATTTAACAAGGAGAGGGATGTCAGCATATTTTGTAACATTTTCCATCTTGGAAGAGTTTAGGTTTTCTTCAAAAATGTTGTCACTGGTAAGAACCTTACCATTAATTGTTACTGTGTAATCAGCAGGTGCTACAATATCATAATACCCGTCAGTAGCAAAACCTAAATCAATATCAGCAATTTCCCAGTTAATGGCATTGTACATTCCTCGTTTGTCGGATTTTTTTAAAGTTAACACGGCAACTTCCTTACCATCCGCTTTAATGCTGTAAGCAGGGTTATCAGAGGTGTATTTGGACATTTTCTTTGTATATGAATAATCACTGCCCATTATATTGTCTCTGACAGCTTTTTTAACAACATCGTCGCTGTCTGTAAATTTAGAACGGTTGTTATAGTGGCTTATGATTTTATCAATATCCAGATTATAGAACATGTCAGTTACATCCTTGGCAGTATGTTCTGGCTGGGATTTCTCATAGGATGAAAGAAATGTCCACAGTACAACCAGCACAGCCACACAGGCAGTAACAGCTATACCTGTGATAATCCCATATATTTTCCAAAATTTATTCTTCATTATAATCCTCATTTCTAATGGTAATTCACATTTTAAGGCTGAATAATTATAAAAAATATTCTGTAATTACTGCACAATGACAGATGTAGGAATTCCTCTGTCTCCGATGAGAGAAGAGCAGTTATTGATAATCTTGCCATTGTAGTACATCTGGGAAGAAGAACCTCCGTCCAGATTAGCTGCGTTGACAGCTTCATTCTCCATCATGATATTAATAAGGTCAGCATAGGAAGCACCAAGACTGTTTGCGGAACGACCGTCAATAACCAGCAGAATTACGGTTCCGTCAGCACACTGGCCAATGGCAGTTCTTGGATTAAGTCCACTTCCCGAACCGCTGACCGAAGAAGGCTCTCCGTTAATAATAAGTATTGGCCCAAATGAAAGTGCATCCCTTACGCCTCTGTCAATAGCCTGCTGTCCTGTCATGCTGCCCACAACAAGTTTATTGTCATTGTCAAATCCAATCACTTCATATGTACTGCCTGGGTTGCCCCATACAATTTTTCCCTGGTTAATTACAATACCTATTGGAGTTCCGCCATTTCCTGTACCATTAGGGTCAGCAAATCCTCCGCCATTAGTTGCAAGGACAGCACCATAGCTTTCTGCCTGTTGGGTTACAGTTTTTCCTGAATGTTCAGGACCGAATTCTCCGCTTATTCCTATCTGGACTCTTGAAGGGTCTTTTATCTTTGCTATAAAGCCCTTGTAGGTGGCTCCTGATATTTCTTCAACAGTTATGGCATCTTCATCATTTTCTGAAATCTGGGTATTAATATTAATAAGTTCCGAATCAGTAACGTCATTGGATGCCTGAACGGAATTCTGGTTTCTTATATTAGCTATCTCTTCGTCAGAGATGAAAAGAGTGGCTAAGAATTTACCAGCACTTGATTCCATGGCTGAATTAACGAAAAGATTTCTTGCTGTGACCGATGGGCCAAATTCAAGGATAAGCACAACTCCTGTTAAGAATAGAAGCACTACTGCAAGAAATGTGCAAAGACACACAGCAATCCTTCCTATAATTCTTCCAGCTCTGCCTTTTTTCCTGTCTGGCTGGTTACAATCCTCATCTGAATCGGATATATCCTCAAGGAATACTTCCTCTGTGCCAGAAAATGAGTTATCTGACATAATATCAGATATTCTGCCTTTCATTTTATTCTGGAAATTATCTATGTAGTCATCAAGTTCTTCATACTGGAAATCATCTGATAAATCATCAAATGAATCTGATATATCCTCTGAAATATCATCCATGGTGAAATCCAGCATATCAGAGTCATTATTTCTTTGGGTTTTGTTTGATGGCATATACAAATCCTCATTTCTTATTTCATTCTTATATCATGGTAACACCAATTGTTTATTTTACATCATTTCGATATTATTTACAATATGATATAAGGGTCAAAAGTCAAAACCCGTTCCTGCTTGCAGGAAAAGAGTTCTGACTTATTGACCCGCACATCACAATATAAGCGGACGAAAATCGTATAGTTTAAAGATTATGTTAGATATATAGAAAAGATTTGTAAAATCCATTGTAGTAGGAATTTTGTTAGTTGACATGAGGGAAATTAAATGTGAAAATAATACACGGTCATTAAAATATAAGATTATTTTATTTTAATAAAATGTGACTGTAGCGGAATATATATAAGAGTAGAATATTCCGTATCTGATTGGAGGAAGAATGTTAGAGATTTTAAAAGCGATACTTTTTGGTATCGTAGAAGGTATTACCGAGTGGCTTCCTATAAGCAGTACAGGGCATATGATTCTCCTTAATGAAATCATGCCACTTAAGGTATCTGATGCATTTTACAGTATGTTTGAAGTAGTTATACAGCTTGGTGCTATACTTGCTGTTGTTATCCTTTTCTGGAGCCAGTTGTGGCCATTTGGAAAGAAGAATAACAAAGAGCCTCTGTCACAGAGTGGAGCTGGTGCTTATGTGAAGTGGGATATTTTCAAGTTATGGTTCCACATTCTTGTATCCTGTGTTCCTGCTGCTATAGTTGGTATTCTTTTTGATGAACAGCTTGAAGCCTTGTTCTATAATTACAGAACTGTTGCTGTTATGCTTATTATCTTCGGTGTTGCATTTATTATTGTTGAAACTATGCACCATGGAAAAGAGCCTAAGGTTAACCAGCTTACTGGTATCACTTATAAGCTTGCTTTGTATATTGGACTTTTTCAGCTTATAGCTGCTATATTTCCTGGTACTTCCCGTTCAGGTGCAACTATAGTTGGTGCACTTATGCTTGGTGTTTCAAGAACAGTAGCTGCTGAATATACTTTCTTCCTTGCAGTTCCTGTTATGTTTGGTGCCAGCCTTCTTAAAGGGGCTAAGTTCCTTATGCATAATTCTATGACATCTATGGAAGGCATGATTCTTCTTGCTGGTATGCTGGTAGCATTTGTTGTATCTTTATTGGTTATAAAGTTCCTTATGGGATATATCAAGAAGCACGACTTTAAAGTATTCGGATGGTATAGAATCGTACTTGGTATAATTGTGCTGATATGTGGATTCGCTGGGGTTATTGGAGCTTAGGACGGCTCGCCTGCGAAATTAATAAAAGAAAGAAAAAATTCTTGACAAGTTGTATATAATAATGTATCATACAACTTGCATGCGCGAGTGGCTCAGTGGTGGAGCACCTCCTTGCCAAGGAGGGGGTCGCGGGTTCGATCCCCGTCTCGCGCTCTTTTTTATTTTTAAGAAAAGGCACCTTCCGATGAGTCCTCCTTAAAGCCAAGCTTTAGGACTCCTCATCAGAAGGTGCCTTTTCTTGAAAATGAGAAGTGCATGAGCACTTCTCAAACCCAAGGCGGCTAAAGCGCCTTGGGTTCGGTGTCTCGCCCTCCTAAAGTCGGGCTCGGTCGGTTCGGTGGAACAAAGGTCCACTGGACCTTTGATATCTGCACCGCAGGTGCAGATTTCCCACCTCACCCGTCTCGCGCGTGAATGAAATTAAATTAAATTAAATGAAAAGTGTGCTCGCTTCGCATTGCACACATATGAATTGAAAGTGTGCTCGCTTCGCATTGCACACATTTGCCACATACGCTGCGCTCTGTGCTTTGTGGCTGACCAAAGGGAAGTGATTCCTACACAGCGACTCGGAGCAAAGTGGAGGGCTGACAACGCATTGTGCTTCTGGGAATGGTAATAGAATCGGATATTCCCAAACTTCTGCAATGATAATTTTTAATTTTCTAGGATTAAAAATTATGGTCTAAAAGTGAATTAAAAACAAAGATTTAGACCACTAATTATTGACTTTGGATGAAAAGCATGTTTTTTTCATAGATGAAATGCCCTGGTTAGATACACATAAATCAGGTTTTTTGCCAGCGTTTGAATATTTTTGGAATGATTATGGTTCGAGTAAAGATAATTTAGTATTTGTTATTTGTGGGTCTGCAACATCATGGATGGTTGATAATCTTGCAAATAATAAAGGTGGTTTATTTGATAGACAGACTTGTAGATTATATTTGGAACCATTTACATTAGCTCAAACCAGAGAGTATCTTCTTGCACATGGAATGTCATGGTCTGAATATGATATTGCAGAGAAGACCGGAATTGCAGCAAATGGTAAATTGACGAAAATACTTGAAAATTTGATTAATTCAGGTTTTGTCAGAGCATCTTCTTTTTATGGTAACAAAAAGAAAGCAACTCTATATCAGTCATCTGATTACTATACAAATTTTTATTTTAGATTTTTAAAAGATAATCATGGAAAAGATGAGCATTATTGGAGTAAAGCTTTAGATATTCCGTCAAGAAGAAGTTGGGCTGGTCTTACTTTTGAACAAGTATGTAAGGATCATATTGATCAGATTAAGAAGAAACTTGGAATTTCAGGTGTGTTGTCTCAAGAATATATATGGTTCACAAGAGGTGATGAAGAATTAGGAACATTGGGAGCTCAGATAGATTTGCTTATTGAAAGAAGAGATCGCATCATCAATGTTTGCGAGATAAAATTTTCTTCAGATGAGTTTATTATTGATAAGGAATATGACTTAAAATTGCGCAATAAAATGGAGGCTTTTAAAAGAAATACTTCAACAAAATATGGTCTTCAACTTACGATGATTACAACTTATGGAGTCAAAAATAATAAATATAGTAGTATTATAGGAAATCAAATAACGTTAGAAGATTTATTTGATGCTTAAAATAAAGGTCTAAATGATTGGAAATTTTAATTCAAAAAGAATTGTAAAAACCTATTGACTCCCACGTTACGTAATAGTTTAGAGTATGCTTATCGAGAGGAGGAAATGACCATGATGACAGTGAAAGAGGTAAGTAAATTAACAGGAGTGAGTATACGCACTCTACAGTATTACGATACCATCGGGCTCTTAAAACCAATTGAATATACAGAGTCTGGATACAGGTTGTATGACGATACATCCTTGGAGAGGCTGCAGCAGATTTTACTGTTTAAGGAATTGGAATTTCCACTAAAGGAGATTAAAGGGATAATAGATGCACCTAACTTTGATAGAAACAAAGCACTGGAACAGCAAATAGAATTGCTTACCATGAAAAAAGAGCATCTTGAAAATCTTATTAATTTCGCTCGAGGAATAAAAGGAATAGGAGTGAAATATATGGATTTTAAAGTATTTGATACAAGAAAGATTGATGAGTATTCTAAACGTGCAAAAGAACAGTGGGGACAGACTGCTGAGTACAAGGAGTTTGAGGAAAAAACAAAGAACTGGACAAAAGATGACGAAGCAGCTGTTGCCAATGAGTTTATGCAAATATTTGTTGAATTCGGACAGATGAAGGAAATGAATCCGTCAGATGATCAGGTTCAATTGCAGGTAAAAAAACTTCAGGATTACATTACTGAGCATTTTTATAAGTGTTCAGATAAAATTTTGGCTGGTCTTGGAAGGATGTATGCTGGTGGAGGAGAGCTTACTGAAAATATCGATGCAGCTGGAGGAATTGGTACTGCGGAGTTTGCCAATGATGCAATAGAAATTTTTGTGCGGAATGGAGGTTAATATGCTTAAATTGTCAGGGGAATATGGTAAAATATATGGCAGAAAAAATTGTCGCAGGCATGTTAGGCAATTTGCAATGGTAATTTCACTTGCTGCTTGCATAGGATTGACAGCCTGCACTCCAGTAAATCAAATATATAATGATAAAGATTATCAGAGAACAACGGATAATGCTACGGTGGAAGCAAACGAAAAGAATATAGAAAAGAATACAGATGCCAAAGATAACAGAACTATATTTGCTAACGATTACACAGGATATATGGATGAATTTGAAAACTATTATTTTAAAAACAGCTTTGAGAATATGGATGTGGATTCAGATGGTAAACCAGACCGTGTTTATAGAGAGTATCTTGGTAATGATTTATGTAATTTTGAGCTTCGATTTGGCGATGGAAGTATTCTTAAGATAGATAGGCAGAGTAAAGGCGTATGTCCTTCTTTCTATGCTCTTCCTAACGAAACTGGCAAATTACTGGTTTTATATTATGGTTCATATCCGGGAGCCTGTGGTGAAGTTGTTACTTTTGAGATGGGATTTTATGAAAGACAGGGGAATGAGTATGTTTTATCAAAAGTTCCATTTAAAAAATTGGAAGGAACAACAGCGGATAATAGGGAAACACTTCCTCAATATATGAATGTGGCAGTAAATCTTGTGGATGAAGATAATTATATTGTGGGATATTCGTGTGAGCAGCTAAACGATTTCTACAAGGAGATTCAGATGGATAAGGATAGTTATGAGTGTACATCTTTGAAAAGTCAATTTGAATCCTATGGAGAAAGAATAGAGTTTCCTGATATAATGTTTTACAGATTTCGTGTTTCCAAAGAAGATCCATATGTAGTAGAGTGTACTGCACACATTCTTTATCACTGTGCTGATGAATTAATGGTAGGAATTAAATATGTGGATGACGAATGGAAGATAGTATATTATGATATGATAAAAGGATGGGATGATTATAATCAGATACAATAATCATATGGGTATATTTTGGCAAACAGGCGTACTTTTATATCATGTGCATGAATATAAGGGGAAATATGGACAATACATTTACAATCAGACTGGCGGGACCTGAAGATGCATTTAAGGTTCATGACATAATGGTTAAGGCTTATGAAAGCCTTTCAGACAAAAGCTTTTTCATATGCGATGACCTTCCCTATGTGGAAAATATCATTAACAACCCACAAGAGGGATTTGCTCTTTTGTGTATGGCTGATGATAAGCCTGCAGGAACGCTTCTTGTAAGGCTGCCAGGACTTAAGGAAGACAATCTGGGAAGAGACCTGATGCTTGGTGAAGATAAGCTCATGAATGTTGCCCATATGGAGTCGGCAGCAGTGCTTCCGGAATTCAGGGGCAATGGAATACAGAAGAAGCTGCTTATCTATGGAAAGGATTATCTGGCAGGGCATTTTCCAGTTGTAAAATATATCACAGCCACGGTGGCACCTCTTAATATTCCCAGTCTGAAATCATTTAAGGCAGCAGGGTTTAAGGAGATGCTCACAAAGGAAAAATATAATGGACATATGAGGATAATTCTGCTTAATAATATGTAATACAAATATGGAGGAAATATGCCTAATATGATTGATTACATTGAATGGAGAGGAGACCTTACATTTAAGGAATCACCATTTAATGAGGTGGACAATATAATACTTTCCCAGATTGCTTATGTGGATTTAAGTGAAGTTGTGCCTGATGTCGAAAGCAGGTCTTCTATAACTCTGGAAAAGGCTTGTGAAACATATTTTGAATATCATGACGAGGAAGAGCTTAAGGAAGTAAAGAGCTTTATCTGGCAGGCACCGTTCCTCATGAGGAAAGCTGCTGCCTGTGCCAGGTTTAAGGAAGTTAAGCTTTCCAGATACAGTTATATTGTTGATGAGGATATCCAGACACAGTTTGCGGCATTTACAGCAGACTTGGGAGACGGGACAGTGTATGTGGCTTACATGGGCACAGATGATACTCTGGTGGGATGGAAGGAAGATTTTAATATGAGTTTTCTTTCCCCTGTTCCGGCACAGACCATGGCACTGGATTATCTTAACACAATAGGAAGATTTATAAGAAAGAAAATCAGGGTGGGAGGCCATTCCAAAGGAGGCAATCTTGCTATATATTCAGGCATGTACGCCAGCAATGCGGTCAGGAAGAAGATAATCCAGATATATAATAATGATGGTCCGGGATTTGATAAGGGGATTATTAACAGTCCGGAATATATACGGATGAAACCGGTGCTTACATCAATTGTGCCATACCGCTCTCTGGTTGGAATGCTTCTTGAGCATGATGATGATTATCTGGTTGTATCCAGCAGTGAGAAGGGAGTAATGCAGCATGATGCCATGTCATGGCAGGTTAAAGGAGCTGCATTTGTGAAGGAAAAGGGCTTAAGCCAGTCAAGCAGGACTATGAATGAAACCCTAAGCAACTGGATTAACAGCATTGACAGGATAGAAAGGGAAGAATTTGTGGATACACTGTTTGAAATTATTTCTGCCAGTGGCGCCACCACTCTTTCAGAAATACAGTCAGACAGACATGCCTGGGCAGGTGCATCCCTTAAGCTGTATGCGGGGCTGCCTAAAAAGGAAAAGACAATGATGCGGAAAGTCCTGCTTTCACTTACAAATGAATTTGACAAGGCTGTCAGAAAGCAGAAGAATAATTAGAATACAAGAATAAGTAGAAGAAGGATGAGGGATTAATATGGTTAAGATACTTTTGGGAGCTGTTATTTTATTTGTGGTAATTGGGTTGTATGTAGTTATTTCCTATATTCACGACAAGAAGATGGGAAAGGGCGGCGGAAGCTGTGACGGAAATTGTGCCAGCTGTGGTATGCATACCAGTGATTGTGACAGCAAATCTTTGAAATAAGCCTTTTGTAAAGTCTTATGCCTTAAGATATCAGGAGTTTTCATGAGCATCTTAATAAGGGGAATATTCCTGTGTATCAACATTACCTGAAAAGTCAAGTGGTAAAACTTGCCAGATTTCAGGATTACCAGAAAATCTGGAAATATATATTAACGCCAAAAGGTACTAAAATTATTGTATAAGTTTTTGTATACAAGTACTTGGAGGCGTTTTTTTATGGGTAAAATGGATGACAGCGTTGTAGGTTTTGGTGAGCGAATCAGAGCGTACAGGGCTGCCAATAATTATACCCAGGAACAGCTTGGCAATATGTTATACATCAGTTCTACAGCCCTTTCAAAAGTGGAGAATGGAAGAAGCTGTCCATCATTTAACATGATTCACTGTATCAGGGAAAAAACATGCTGTAACGTTGACTGGCTTATTACAGGAGTTAAATCTGAAGCTGTGGAGCTGGAAGATTTATTAATAACATTTAACGCCTCCCCAGAAATGTACGAACAGAGCAGTGACAGAATAATCCTGTATGGGGTAAATAATCTGAGAGCAAAACTTTTTCCTGTACATGAGGATTCATTCTGGATGAAGGATTCGGACAGATATAACTTTAATCTTCAACTGGCAGAGCGTGTCTGTAGAGAATGTGATAATAAAGCAGAGGAAGGGCAGGTGTTTAATCTAATACGCAAAACCACAGGGCTTTCCATTAAAGAGATGGCGGAAATCCTTACAATTAAAAGTGACAGATACAGTTATCTGGAGAAGAATGGAAGACCCTCACTCCAGGAGATGATTAAATTATATGATATTTTAGGCATTAATCCGGGATTCGTGCTAAGTGGCAGATGCCAGGATATGTCTGCAATAAGCGAAATGCTGAATATAGTCAAAGGAGGAATGGCTTTAAGTGGGGGATAAAGCTGGTTTAGTCTACATTTATAAGAAAAACAGAAAGGTAGGGGTAATTCAGAAGGATTTAATAATGTATGTAAACTGTCATGGCAGAAATATACATATAGGTACACCTATTATTTCGGTGGAACATAACGGCACCTTGAAGGATGCAAAAGAAAAGCTTGGAGATGAACAGTTTGTCCAGGTAAACAAATCAGATTTAGTCAATTTAAAGTTCGTGTTTTATACGGATTTGTCTTCTGTAACCATGCGGGATGGAATGGTTTTTCCAGTAACTCCTGCATATTCCAGTAATTTTAATTCCAGAATGTTAAATTATTATATTAACAGGGAGCATTTGTGAGAAAATGTTTTAATTTTAGAAAGAATTGTGTTATAGTAAGTATTATCTATTAATATGTAAGCCTGAATATGGATATGGCAAATGAGAAAACAACGTTTGGCAGGGCTGGATGGAGGTAGTGATGCTTAGCATATATAGAACAGACGAAAGTATAATCAAGAAAATGTCCAGCTTTGAGGATGGTGTATGGGTCCGCCTGGTTAATCCTACAGGCAAGGAATTAAGACAGGTTGCTGACCAGTACGATATTGAGGTTGAAGACTTGGCAACAGCACTGGATGAAGAGGAAAGCTCACGTATCAGTCTGGAAGATGGATATACTCTTATTCTGGTGGACATACCATCTCCGGAAGTCCGTCATGAGAAGAAGATGTATACCACAATTCCTATGGGCATTATATTAAAGCAGAACGCCATTATAACAGTATGCCGTGAGGAATCGCCTGTGGTGGAGTATTTTACAAGGAATAAGGTAAAGGATTTCAGCACTAAGAAGAAGATGCGTTTTATATACCAGCTTCTTCTTCGTTCCGCATCTTTATATCAGGCATATCTTCGTGGAATTGATAAGAAGAGGATAGAGATTGAAGAGAGAGCCGGTAAGGATACTAAGGATAGTGATATCATTGACCTTCATGAATTAGAGTCAACACTTGTATACTTTGCTACTTCACTTCGTTCCAACAGCATTGTCCTGGAACGTTTGAGGAGATACAAGCGGATTGAACAGTACCCGGAGGATATGGAACTTCTTGAGGATGCCATGGTAGAGTACCAGCAGGCTATTGAGATGACTGTTATATACAGGGATATTGTAGATGGTACAAGAGAACTGCTTTCATCTGTTATGGATAACAAGCTGAACAATGTAATGAAGTATCTTACTTCTATCACACTTGTTATGGCTATTCCAACTATTATTTCAGGCATATATGGAATGAATGTGGCGGAGGAGTGGATGCCTTTTGCCCAGGTTCCCTTTGGATTTGAGATTATATGTGGAATTATAGTTGTTATATGCATTATAACTATGTGGATATTGAAAAAGAAACGAATGTTATAGGATGTGTGCTGTATAATTATACAGCCACAGTTACAGGCAAGAATTAAATTGAATAACAACTGAGTAAGACAAAGGGGCTTATACCGCATCTACTGGTATAAGCCCCTTTTGTGTATGTGAATTAAAGCACGATTATTTGTAAATTTCCTGCCAGCGTGAAACCATTTCCATGGCTTCAGCTTCAGATGGAACCTTTGTCACAATAACACCATCAAGATAGATTTCGTATACTGGAAACTTCTTAACTGAATCCCCATGTGACACAATAACCTTGTTTAATTTAACTCTTTCCATTAGATAAAACCCCTCCCAAAACCTGAATAATAATTCCGCCGTTTGCATTGCAAACCAACAATATGTAGTATCATAACATGTTTTAACAAAAAAAGAAACACATTATATTGTATTGGTACCAAAGTACTATTATTTTAAAAAATATATTGCAAAAGACTTAACTCTTTGTTATAATGAAACCAAATTTGGTTGTTCGTGATTTATAATGATATGGGGTGTAAGTCTATGAAATATAATTATAACAAGGATAAAGAAGAATATTTAGAAGCTATTGCAGCAGGAGAAGAGATTGAGCATATGTTGGTTTCATTTGATGAGAATTATAATGTTTATGTTTCCAATAAAAGATTTAACACTTATCTTAATCTGGATGAGAAGAAGACATACAATATTCTTGATTTCATCCATCCGGAGGATGCAGACAGATTCAAGATATTGGTTAATGATGGGGAAAAACATGATGGCGGGGAAGTGATCCGTGTGAAGGTGGATAAGGATTACCGTTCATGTCTTGTTACATTTAACAGCTATAATACCCATGAGAAGGGCTGCATGAATGAGATATTTGAGTTTATCGATATTGTTCAGGCAGTGGACTTCTATGACAGATCTATAGATGACATTGCCAGGACAAGGCTTCTATTAGGACTTTCGGATGAGGTATTATTTACATATACTAAGAAGAATAATACATTTACCCTATTTTACTATGATGAGTACAGGAAAGTTGTAATATATAAGGGAGACCTTGACGAGTGGAAGCAGCAGGTAATGGATAGTGTCCATGATGAAGAGAAAGCTATGTTTGATACGTTTATCCTTGACCTTAAGAGTTATCTTCAGAGCTTTTCAGTAAGGCTTACAAGTTCCCTGTTTACAGTTGACGAGTCAGAGGACACAAGAGTTCTTGTTGGCGCACTGTTTACAAGATCAAAGGGTGAGAAGATGATAGTGGGAAGAGCTGTCAGGGATGGAAAGAGCAGTTCTTTAGTTTCAGAGGAGCTTGCCGGAGAACTTACAGTTGATTCTCTTACAGATGTATTTAATAAGCGCACTATTACTGAGTATGCCAAGAAGAGACTGGTGGAGGAGAAGGAGAATAAAGTAGTTATTGCTATCCTCGACCTGGATCATTTTAAGTCAGTTAATGACTCATTTGGACATATGGTGGGTGATAAGGTTCTTGCAAGAGCAGGAAGAAGACTTAAGGAGATTGTGGGTACAGACGGAGTAGTAGGAAGAATTGGTGGAGATGAGTTCATGATTGTCTTTACCGGACTTAACGATGATTTGTCATTAAGATCAATGCTCAGGGCAATCAGAACACAGATTAAGTGGGAGTTTGCCGAGGATTTTGAGGGACTTTCAATTACATGTTCTATTGGTGCTTCAATTTTCCCTACTAACGGTACAGATTATGATGATTTGTTCAACAAGGCTGACTGCTGTCTCTATATTGCCAAGGAGAAGGGCAGAGACAGATATGTGTTCTTCAGGGATGAGATGCACAGGGCTGAATACGAGGCAACTCTTAATGGCAATGAGATTAAGGCTCTTAATAATAACCGTGAGATAAGAGAACTTCACTATATAAGTAAGTTTATGCATATGGCTACCCAGAATAAGGAGGAAGCTATTAAGGATGCCATTGTGCATATGGTAAACAGCTTTGGCGTAGATAATATATCTGTGTATTATGGAGAGAAGTTCGACAGGATTTTCTACTATGGTAAGGATATTATCAATGGTGATGATGGAAGATTTGTCCATTGGAAAGAGTTTTCAAAGCTTATGGCGGAGAATTCCAACTGTGCTGATATGGGATTCATCAGCCACAACAGAGAACATTATCCAAGGCTTTGCCGTTTCTTAAAGGAGTCAGGAATATCATCTACTATCCAGTGTGGGATTGTGGATGGTGAACAGATTAAGGGAGCAGTTACCTTTAACAAATGTAAATCAGAAGAAGCGCAGTGGGCTAACTACGAAGTTGATTGTGCCTCTATTCTGGCATCTTATATCGGTATGCTTTGTGTGAATGGCACCTCTGATGTTCTTAAGAATGCAGAGTATAATATGGCTTCCACTGGAAGTAATTAGGTTTTGGAAATTTTAAAGCACAATATCTAGCTGCGTATTGACTACAACCACAATATATTGTATAATCAACCTTGCTGGTGAAACTTTATCCCAGCAAGGTTTCTTTTTTGTTAATAATGGAATGATATGAGGGTCAAAAGGTATTTTGTCCCTTATTTGATACATTATATTTTTAAAAATCTGGGGAGGTAAATGGGGTAAAATGAAGATTATTAAGAGAAGCGGAACGGAGGTTAACTTTGATATTGCCAAGATTATGGCAGCCGTAACAAAGGCAAACAATGAGGTTGTACACAACGAAAGACTGTCAGATGAACAGATTGAGATTATAAGCCAGAATGTAGAGAATATATGTAAAGAGATGAACAGATCCTTAAGCGTGGAGGAGATACAGGATCTTGTTGAGAATCAGATTATGAATTTACGTGCTTTCTCTGTTGCCAGAAAGTACATTACATACAGATATAAGAGAGCATTAGTGCGTAAGTCAAATTCTACAGATGAGCAGATTTTAAGCCTTCTTGAGTGTAATAACGAGGAGGTTAAGCAGGAGAATTCTAACAAGAATCCTACTGTAAACAGTGTCCAGAGAGATTACATGGCTGGAGAGGTAAGCAAGGATATTACCAAGAGACTTCTCCTTCCACAGGATATTGTAGATGCACATGAGCAGGGACTTATACATTTCCATGATGCAGATTATTTTGCCCAGCATATGCACAACTGCTGTCTTGTTAATCTTGAGGATATGCTTCAGAATGGAACAGTAATAAGTGAGACTATGCTTGAGAAACCAAAGAGCTTCTCTACAGCATGTAATATTGCAACACAGGCAATTGCCCAGATTGCAAGTTCACAGTATGGCGGACAGAGTATCAGCCTTTCCCACCTGGCACCATTTGTTCAGGTAAGCCGTGAAAAGTTCAGAAGAAAAGTCAGGGAGGAATTCGAGACAGCAGGTATCCAGTGCAGCGATGACAAGATTAATGAAGTCGCAGAGATGCGTGTCAGGGAAGAGATTAAGAATGGTGTGCAGATGATACAGTACCAGGTTATCACTCTTATGACCACTAACGGACAGGCTCCATTCGTAACTGTATTTATGTATCTTAATGAAGTGCCTGACGGACAGCTTAAGGATGACCTTGCCCTTGTTATTGAGGAAATGCTTAAGCAGAGAATCCAGGGCGTTAAGAATGAGCAGGGCGTGTGGATTACACCAGCTTTCCCTAAGCTTATCTATGTTCTTGAGGAAGATAATATACGTGAAGGTGAGAAGTACTGGTATTTAACAGAACTTGCTGCAAAGTGTACTGCTAAGAGAATGGTTCCTGACTACATTTCAGAGAAGATTATGAAACAGCTTAAGGTAGATAAGAATGGTGAGGGACAGTGCTTCCCATGTATGGGCTGCCGTTCATTCCTTACTGTATACAATGATGAGAATAACAAGCCTAAGTACTATGGAAGATTCAATCAGGGTGTTGTTACCCTGAATCTGGTTGATGTAGCGTGTTCATCAGGAAAGGATATGGACAAATTCTGGAAGATTCTTGATGAAAGACTTGAGCTGTGTAAGAGAGCTCTTATGTGCAGACATTACAGATTAAAGGGAACTCCTTCAGATGTTGCACCAATTCTGTGGCAGAACGGTGCGCTGGCAAGACTTAAGAAGGGTGAGACTATTGATAAGCTTCTCTATGGCGGATATTCAACAATTTCTCTTGGATATGCAGGTCTGTGCGAGTGTACAAGATATATGACAGGTGTTTCCCATACTCAGGAGGGTGGCACAGAATTTGCTCTTGAGCTTATGAAGTATTTAAATGCAACATGCAAGAAATGGGCTGCTGAGACTAATATTGATTTCAGTCTCTATGGAACACCACTGGAGTCAACAACATATAAGTTCGCAAAGTGTCTCCAGAAGAGATTTGGAAAGATTCCTGGTGTTACAGACAAGAATTATATTACTAACAGCTATCATGTCCATGTAACAGAGGAAATCAGTGCATTTGATAAGTTGAAGTTCGAAGCACAGTTCCAGCCACTTTCACCAGGAGGAGCCATAAGCTATGTTGAGGTTCCTGATATGATGAACAATATTCCTGCAGTTCTTTCTGTTATGCAGTATATATATGACAACATTATGTATGCAGAGCTTAACACCAAGAGCGATTACTGCCAGGAGTGTGGATATACAGGACAGATTCAGATAATAACTGATGATGACGGAAAGCTTATCTGGGAGTGCCCTAATTGTGGAAACCGCAACCAGGACAAGATGAATGTGGCAAGACGTACATGCGGTTACATCGGAACACAGTTCTGGAACCAGGGAAGAACCCAGGAGATTAAGGAGAGAGTGCTGCATCTGTAATGCTAATTGTATATTTGTGTTAAATGACATTTTTAACTGTAACATTCACAATGTTTATGTAATTCTGATTTTAAAATGAAACAATGGATTTGTAAACAATTGAAAATGCGTCCGATTGAATCGGGCGCATTTTTTTAAGGAGAAAATTCCTTGCTATTATTCCAATAAAAGAGTTATAATCAATATAGTATTGCTATAGATTTCTTAGACATTGTAGAAACCAGAGGATGTTGGATATAAGAAAACAGGGGGGACGGAATGAATACATACATAGCATATTTTGATGAAACAGGTGATGATGGGGTAACAGTAGCATCGTCCGACCATTTTGTATTAACGAGTTTATACATGCCAGCGGAGAGCTGGCAACAGAATTATAATCTGATGCGGGGGTTACGGAAGGAATTGCGAGATAAATATGGTTTTCATGTTGCAGAGGAAATGCATACAAAACATTTTCTAACGGATAAGAATCCGTATCGTGATTACAATTGGTCAAAAGAAATAAAACAGGAAATATTAAAGGCATTTACACTCACGATAGCAGCTATGGATTTGAGGATTGTAAATGTTGTAATTGATAAGACAAAATTTAAAGACGATAATTATCATATTCTTGAAAATGCTTTAAAGTACAATATTCAACGTATTGAGAATGATAGTGATGGTCAGTGGAATTATCTCATTATTACAGATGAAGGTAGAATTGCACCTATGAGAAAGACTGCAAGGGCAATACGTGCTTTTAATCCGATTCAGTCAAAATATTCATATGGATTTGTTAATCAACCGATTACAAATATGATTGAAGATATTCTGGAGAAAAATTCTGCGGAATCTTATTTCATTCAGATATGTGATTTTGTGTCATTTTTTGTTCATTTATATTTTAAGAATGAGTTCAGGCACGAGGAGTTGCCGAAGCGAGTTGGAAATGTCATAGATGATGTGTTTGCAAAAAGGGTTATGGCGACATTAAAAAATTCAGGTAAATTAAACCTGAAAGCTAATGAATCAAACACATATGGTTTGGTGATATATCCTAGATAAAAAACACCACCTACATCGCATCTGCGGGTTCAGTGGTTCAGTAATATTATATGAAAACTTTTGTATAATGTCAATGGATTTATACATATTAGGAAGGTAAGCGTGGAGGGTTGCAAATGAATCATACAATAAAGATTATTGATAAATAATATTTTCAAAATTAAAAGCCTAATCTGGCTTTTATCAAACTCAACGAATCGTAGAGTTGACATTTTTCCATAATAAAAATGCAGTAAAGTATTCGTAGGTTTTATAATTGGGATTATGGTGCTATGTTAAGGCTATCAAAATTAAAAGGAGGACATAGCAATGGAAGCAAAAGAACTCGGGGAATTTATTGCGGCAAATAGAAAGAAAAGGCAAATTACCCAGGCTGATTTAGCCAAGATGCTTAATGTAACAGATAAAGCGGTAAGCAGATGGGAGAGAGGTTTAGGTTTTCCTGATATTAATACACTTGAACCTTTGGCAGAGGCATTAGGTGTTACATTGACAGAACTTATGAGATGTTCATGTGAAACTGATAATAATCTGGATAAGGAAATTAAATCAAATGATGAGGGAATAATAGCAAGTATTGAGATTGCAAAGAATCAGAGTAAACAAACTAATAAAAGAGCAATAATTGGTGGGGCTGGATGTGTTGCAGGTATATGTGCCATTTTGTGTGTTGTTGGCATGTTTGCTGGGAAGAACGCACCAGAGAAGAATGTTTTAGATATAATGCCTGAAAATAATATTGAGAAGTCAGATACTCAGGTATCCATGGAGAATCCAAGTGAGCAGGATTTAGCTGCCAGTGATGTGAAGAATATGGATGAAACCCAGGTTGTTGATGGATGGGCTAAGATATCTGCTTCACTAGAACTATCAAATAATATATATTATCCATATGTTGTGGATAGGGTAAAGGGAGTAACCTATATTGAAGAGATGATATCAGGATGCTATACTGATGGTGATTTTGTTGTAAATAATCGGCCGGAGGGCTGTTTAAGTATCATACGCAGAAGGTCATCTTTCTATGCTTCAAATATGGTTCAACCTGAAATGGCAGATGAATCAGTGCGTTGGATGACTAAACGTAATAAACTGCGTTACATTGAGCAGGGAGAACAGCTAAATGCTGTGGAACAAGTTGACAAACCGGATATATTCAGGTATGAGATAGAAAAACAGGATGTTCAGGCTATTTCCTGTGCATTGTATGAGGATTTCTTTGACGAAGTACCTAATATGACAATAGATGTGTATGGGATACCGGTTAAGTTGTGGATTGATACATTTGGAAGTGGAATGATTCTTAGTGAAGACCAGTATAATAACTTCATGACAAGATGCGATAACAACAGCTTCTCCCAGCTGGATTTACTGGCACACAGGGAAATTGACAAAACTGATGTCTATTATGTTGATTACAACGATTTAAGAGGAAAAGGTGATTATGCCCAGATAATATTCGTTATATCATTCGATGAAATGGCTGATTATACATTTTATATAAATGGCAGTGCCATGTATGAAATATACGACGATGCAGCATACACCCAGTGGAAAGAAGAAAATATTGATAGATTTATACAGTAATTAACGTGCTGGCATATCAACTGTTTTTATAAGGGTTGATATGCCAGCATATTTGTTGCCAGACTTGTTTAAATTGATTTTAAAATATATAATATTATAAAAGGTCAAAAGGAGATACACATGTTAAGAGATTATTATTCAAAGTACTATTTAGAACAGAACTATAACTGTGCAGAGGCGGTTCTTAGAGCCGCTAATGATTATTATGGATTGGGGCTTCACGACACAGATATGATTCTTGTTGGCGCATATGGGGCAGGAATTCAGTGTGGCAGCTCATGTGGTGCTGTGCTTGCGGCTGCGGCAGTATTATCCATGAAATATGTTGCGGCTAAGGCTCATGAAAGTGAGGACATCAAGCCTGTTGTGGTTAAGCTGATGCGTAAGTTTAATGAGAAATATGGCTCTACATTATGCAAAGATATTAAACCCCAGTCATTTAAGCCAGAGTATAGATGCCAGATGACTGTTGAGACTGCATGTGATGTTCTGGAAGCAACAATTGAAGAATATGAAGCAGAAAGAAAAGCTCTTGCTAATAGTTAATTATGAATAAATCACATAAAATAACAGCATATTACCACCTTCCAGGACTATTTGAGTTCTATGAATTGTACCGTGTTTTTTTACCATTATATTTTGGGCATAGAGAATATTTTTACGATTGGTGTGATATAGGCTCTATATATGGTGCTCCCGCAGAGTGTATATGGGGCGGAGGCCGGGTTGGCTTGGGAGAGTCAGGACCGGAAGAAGTGCTGGCTCTTGTGGAAGAGTATGGTATTTCTGCAAGGCTTACCTTTAGCAACTCTCTTCTTAAGGAGGAACACCTTTCAGATAAAAAATGCAATGAATTATGCAGAATGTTTGAGAAGAGTGGCAAAGTGAAGAATGGTGTAATTGTTCATTCGGACTTGTTACTTGATTATTTAAAAACCAATTATCCAGGGCTTTATTATGTATCTTCCACAACTAAAGTTTTGACCGATTTTCAGATGTTTCTGGGCGAGGTTAACAAAGACGCTTTTAAGTATGTTGTTCCAGATTTTCGTCTTAACAAGGCATTTGATAAACTGGAGGAGATGACCCAGTCCCAGAAGGATAAAGTGGAATTCTTATGTAACGAATGCTGCTGGTATGGATGACATAACTAATGTATACCTGCCAATGGGCTTTTCTAATTATAAAATCGAAGGGCGAAGCCTGGGAAGTGCTTTGATTCTGGAGTTTCTATTATATTACATGACCAAACCAGAATATCAGATACATGTCAGGGAGAATATATATCTGGATAACACGCTGGATCTGTTTTAACATGGATTAAGTGATATGTTTAAAGGATATATGTTTAAAATACATATGTTTAAATGGTATGTGGTGGTAAATCAGATTGTATTATAAAGAGATATATATTATAATAAGCAACGTATAGAGTTGGATTTGATACGAAAATTCTATATATGGCAGTGAGGACAGGAAATAATACCTGTTTTCATAGGGGAGCTGGAAATCGGCTGAGAGGGACTTATAGTCCGACCCTTAGAACCTGATGCGGATAATTCCGCCGTAGGAAGGAGAGAATTATGTATACAACACAGATGGATGCTGCAAGACAGGGCATCGTAACAGAAGAAATGAAAAAAGTTGCAGCAAAGGAAAATATTGCTGTAGAAGAACTTGTTAAGCTTATTGCCAAGGGACAGGTTATAATTCCTGCCAATAAGAATCACAAATGTCTTGACCCTAATGGAATAGGAGACAGGTTAAGAACTAAGATTAATGTTAATCTTGGAACTTCAAGAGACTGCATGGATCTGGACATGGAGATGGAAAAGGTTAATGCTGCTGTGGAACTTGGAGCAGAAGCAATTATGGATTTAAGTTCATTTGGCGATACACAGAAGTTTAGAAGAAAGCTTACTGCTGAATGTCCAGCAACTATAGGAACGGTGCCAATATATGATGCCGTTGTGTACTATCATAAGGCATTAAAGGATATTACAACACAGGAATGGCTTGATATAGTTAAGATGCATGCAGAGGATGGAGTGGATTTCATGACAATCCACTGCGGTATTAATAAGGCAACTGCAAAGCGGTTCAGAGATAATAAGAGACTGATGAATATAGTTTCAAGAGGTGGTTCTATAATATACGCCTGGATGGAGATGACAGGTAATGAGAATCCATTTTATGAGCATTATGACGAAATACTCGACATATGTAGAGAATATGATGTAACAATGAGCCTTGGAGATGCCTGCAGACCAGGATGCCTTGAAGATGCTTCAGATATTTCACAGATTGAGGAACTTATTACTCTGGGTGAGCTTACAAGAAGAGCATGGGAGAAGGATGTCCAGGTTATGATTGAGGGCCCGGGACATATGCCAATCAATCAGATACAGGCTAACATGGAGATACAGAAGACAATCTGTAAAGGTGCTCCATTCTATGTATTAGGACCTCTGGTTACAGATATTGCCCCAGGATATGACCACATTACAGCTGCAATTGGTGGAGCCATTGCTGCAACATATGGTGCATCATTCCTGTGTTATGTAACTCCAGCAGAGCATTTAAGATTACCAGACCTTGATGATGTTAAGGAAGGAATCATTGCTTCAAGAATAGCAGCCCATGCCGCTGATATTGCCAAAGGAGTTCCGGGAGCAATCGACTGGGATCATAAGATGGACGTGGCAAGAAAGAAGCTGGATTGGGAGGAGATGTTTGAGCTGTCCATTGACCCTGATAAGGCAAGAAGATACAGAGAATCATCTAAACCAGAGAAGGAAGATACATGCTCAATGTGCGGTAATTTCTGCGCAGTAAAGAACATGAACCGTATCCTTGACGGTGAAATCGTAAGTATATTTGATGAGTAATAAAGGCTGCCCTGGACTTACAGAGATGTGAGACGGGGCGCTTTTTTGCATACAGGACTGCAGCCTCACTGGAATACCTGTTGTAGGTTAGTGGTAGAAACGATTAGAAGAAATCTTAGTGCTGCGGCGTGTATGGATTACGCTTCGCCTGCAACTGCACAAATGTTTGAACCCCGAACAGGGGTGAGTTGTTGGGCAGTTGCAGAAATAAGCGAGTGTAATCCATATATGTCGCAACACTTAGATTATCTTCGTGTTTCTACGCTAACCTACGACAGGTATCCCAGTGAGACTGCAGTACTGCATACAAAAACAGCCCCGCCTCACATCTCTGTAAGTCCGGGGCAGCCTTTATGTGCTGATAAATTAGTTTCTTGAAAATTTCTTAACGGCTGCAGTTCTTCTCAACGTTGAATAGTCAGCTACGTATATAAGCAGGAACATTACAAGAGAAAGAATGCATCCACCTAATACATCTATAACACTGTGCTGCTTTAAGAACATAGTCGAAAGACATATAAGCACACATGTTATCAATGAGAATAATCTTACACCAAAATGATTCTTTAACACATCACATCTGTTAATTGCAATGTGCATTACAATTGAATTATACACATGTATACTTGGAAAGACATTGTATGATGAATCTACCATATACAATGGAGCCACAAGCTTTCCAAAGAAATTGTCCGGTATAGAAGCAGGTCTTAAATCAATTCCGTTAGGATAAATCATACATATAATCAGACATGTTGACATTCCTATTATAAGTGAAAGTGCTAACTGTATATATTCCCTGTCAGATGCATATATCATGAAGAACAGGCATCCTGCCACAATATATATGAACCAGAAGTAGTAAGGAATAATGAAGTATTCACAGAACGGAATGGTCTGGTCAAATGCAGTATCAATATAATGCATTCTTGGGTGATCCCCTGTAAATACCCTTTCCAGTGCGAAAAACCATGGAAGATATATAAGGACATATATTCCAAAAAGGGGACGCCATTTTTTAAATTGAACTTTCATTAAATATAACCCTCCAATGAGCTTTGTTAAATAATATCTTATGTAACATAACACTCAAGCAAAAAACAGTATAGCAGAAAGAATATATAAAGGCAAGCAGGATAATTGATAGATGGTGAGTGATGGGCTTTCGGAGAATAGAAAGAACAGTTTTTATTCCTCACCACTGTGTCGAATGGTGTAAAGTTGCAAAAATATTTATAATATTATATAATTAGCAATAATTGTGCGTATGCATGAAATATTAAAATTGCTTCAGAAATGAGGATAATTATGCTTAAGCTGAATCATATCAAAAAAATATATGACAAACAGGAAATTCTTATTGACGTGAACTACGAGTTCCAGGAAGGGAAGATATATCCTATTCTTGGAGGAGCAGGAGCTGGAAGGACAACACTGTTTGAGTGCATTTGTGGCGATGTTCCCATTGACGGCGGCTCAATAGAAACCAGGTCGAAGAGGGAACTGTTCTTTGCTGCCAAGCAAAGTGTTCTTCCAATGTTTATTTCAGGCTATGAGTTTATTAAGTTTTTATGCTCATTCAAGAAGAATGATTTAACTCCTGATGAATACCTTGACAGGGTAGGAATAGATGATTTAAGACATGATCTTATATGTAATTATTCATTTGAGAATAAGAAAAGACTGCAGCTTGCGGCATTTCTGGTTCAGAGACCATATGTGGTTATGTTTGATGAACCTCTGGATTTCTGCAGTGATGATTATATAGATACATTTTTAGATGTATTATCTTCAGAGTGCCAGAACCATGTTGTGCTTATATCAACAGGAGTGCTTCCTGTTGCATTAAGAATCAGCTCGGATGTATTGATTCTTAATAACGGAGAGCTTAATGAAATCTCAGAAGAGATGATTAATATACCTGAAATTAACAATGCAATTCTTGACATACTGGGAGATTTGGAAGAATGATTATTTATAACAAGATGTTTGCTGAAAAGATTCTGGCACATGTGGAACATACTAACAGATTCCTTCTGATGCTCTACAAGGTACCTGGAATTGGTGAGAATCTTTATCAGAAGATAGTTTTTGAGGATGACAGAAAGCTTAAGGAGAATCTGGGAAGGGTTGCTGAAGTCTTTCTGATTCTTCTGGAATTTTTAAGAAAGTATATCTATGTCCTTCTGTTTATGTATGTTCCATACAGGATAATAGGACATTTCTGCCCACTGGTGGCAAGTCATCAGGAGACAACCATGGTGTATCTGTTTTTTATGCTTTCCAGTCTGTGTGGCAGCATTGCTAATACCACAATAATGGCCATGGGAGACAGGGACTATCTTATGATAAGGGTATTTCTTATCAGTCCTTATATGAATTTCTTTGGAAAGCTTATATATAAAGTTGTAACAGATTTTATATATTTTACACTGATTTTGTCTATGTTTGGTGTGACATTCTGGCGTGCTTTGTGCCTTAGCATTCTTACAGCAGCATGCAGGCCAGTTGGAGAGATGATTGCAATTCTCATATTTGAAAAATGTAAGAAAATATATGACAACAGAGGTACATTTAACGGAATGGTTATGGCTGTATGTGTTCTGTTGGCATATGGGCTGCCTGTGTTTACAAGAAAGGTGGGGGCGGGCTGGCTGTGGGCTGCAAGTCCGCTGGCAGCGTTGATAATGATTATTGCAGGAGCAGCAGCAACTGCATACCTGTGGTGGTATAAGCATTACAGAAAAATAGTCCAGGAGGCTATGTACTTAAGACGGGAATAACTGCATAACAATCAATTAGACGGATTGTTTGTCCTTATAATATTTAGAAAGAATAACAGGAGATATGATGATATGGCTAATAAAAAATATATAATCAAATTACTTGAAAAAACTGCCATATTTGTTGCATTCATTATTGCTGTTATTATTCTTGTGTTTAACGGATACAGAAATAGAAAATCACGGGATATCAATATTAAATCACGATATACTTTTGCTGTAACCATTGATTCATCAGGAAATGTGGTGGAGCCAAGTGACGGAAAAGATGTAAACCATACTTTGTCCCAGGATTTTGCAGGTCTGGGGATATCTGATATTAGTGGAATATGGACAAGAGAGTTTCTGGCACAGTATTCCCAGAAGTATTTAAGCTGGTCAAAGAAGTTAAAAAGAATTGAGATTGAGAATCCAGAAGTCCTGGATTATGAGAATGATATTGTACTTATTAAGTTCAGTGCGGGGCTCAATGATTCCAATACAGATAATTTTGAAGAGTGGGAAGGGATTATGGACAATGGAAGGATGCACTGTGAGTGGGTGGCTTCCTTCATAATTGATAATCACTATGATGGAACAGCAACTATATATGTTTCTTCCATAATGTCTCCTGAAGACTATGGAATTGAGCAGAGTTCCAAGAACAGTAATATATCATCTTCATTGGAGAAGGCAACTGAGAGTACATATGCATATTACCAGATTAAGAATAATTTCCTGTCAGTTACATATGATGGAGGAGAAAAGTTCATTAATGTGCCAGTGGATATCTCAAAGCTTCCTATTGTGGATACAGGTTCATCAGGAGGACAGACACTTATGAGTGGAAGCTACATTGTAAGTACTACAATGACAGCCTTTCTGTATGGAGGAAGCCAGAGTGGAAGTAACAGAACGCCTCTTACAGTCATATATTCAACCAATCTCGGTGAAGAATGGATAACATGTGAGATAGACGCTACATACGGAGCCCAGTATATGTATATTGATTTCTTTGATGAGAAGAATGGCGTAATTGTGGCAGAGTACAGCAATAATGGTGCACAGCCTCATTCCAAGGTATATACCACCTCAAATGGCGGTAATTCATGGGCAGCAACTGGTTCTGGACCATCATCAGGGAAGTTGAAGGGAGTTAAGTTCATAAGCAGTCAGGCTGGTTTCTTTGCTTATGAGTATGATGAGCAGGTTGACTCTAATCTGTATATGACTACAGATAGTGCCAAGTCATTTGAGAAGATATATCTTCCTGAGCAGAAGCTGGATACAGCCATAGCTGATGCTCTTGGGGAACAGGCTTCGTGGAGCAGTGTGTTCAGTGAAGCAGAGGTTCCGGTGGTTGACAAGAATAATGACATTATTGTTTATCTTACCCAGGGAAATGATGGCAAGTATAATAATGGAAAAACAGCAGCAAAGTATGTTTCTACAGACAAGGGTGTTACATTTAAATATCTTGGTATGGTGGAGATTTCTGATGATTGATTCTTAAGAAATCTTACCATACTGCATTAAAAATAATAAATTTCTTAACTTGAAATCCCCCATTGTATGTGGTAAAATTTTATAAATCCGAGAAAAAAGACAAGTCCTTGTCTTTTTTTTTGCGCAAAACACGAAAGGGAATAGGTAAATCATGAAAGCATTTTTAATTCTTGAAGATGGAACAGTGTTTAGTGGCACAAGTATTGGCGCAACACGTGAGATTATCAGTGAGATAGTTTTCAATACTTCTATGACAGGATATCTTGAGGTCCTTACAGATCCATCATATGCTGGACAGGCAGTAACCATGACATATCCATTGATTGGTAATTATGGAATATGTTACAAGGATATGGAGTCATCAAAGGCACATCCAGATGGCTTTATAGTAAGGGAGTTGTCAAGAACTCCAAGTAACTTCAGATGCGAAGATCCTATTCAGAAATTTCTTTTAGATAATGATATTCCTGGTATTGCAGGAATTGATACCCGTGCTCTTGCGAAGATTCTCCGTGAGAAGGGTACAATGAATGGAATGATTACAACTAACGAGAATTACAATCTGGATGAAATCCTTCCTAAGATTAAAGAATACAGAGTAACAGGTGTGGTAAGAAAGACTACCTGTGCTGACAAGTATATTCTTCCTGGCAATGGACCTAAGGTTGCACTTCTTGACCTTGGAGCTAAGAGGAACATTGCAAGATCACTTAATGAGAGAGGCTGTGAGGTTACGGTATATCCTGCTTACACCACAGCAGAAGAAATCCTTAGCACTAATCCAGACGGAATTATGCTTTCTAACGGAGCTGGAGACCCTAAGGAATGTGTTGAGATAATTGCAGAATTAAAGAAGCTGTATGCCAGTGATGTGCCTATATTTGCCATCTGCCTTGGACACCAGCTTATGGCTCTTGCTACAGGAGCAGATACTCACAAGCTTAAATATGGACACAGAGGTGCCAACCATCCGGTTAAGGATCTTAAGACCGGAAGAGTGTACATTTCATGCCAGAATCATGGATATGTTGTTGATGAAACAACTCTTGACCCTGATGTTGCTATTCCTGCCTTTGAGAATGTTAACGATAAGACTAACGAGGGACTTGAATATGTTGGTAAGAAGATATTTACAGTTCAGTTCCATCCTGAGGCATGTGCAGGACCACAGGATACAGGTTATCTGTTTGACAGATTTATGGACATGATGAAGGAGGATTAAGATTATGCCAAAGAATCAGGACATTAAGAAGGTTTTAGTTATTGGATCAGGTCCAATTATTATTGGACAGGCTGCAGAGTTTGATTACGCTGGTACACAGGCCTGCCGTTCCCTTAAAGAAGAAGGCATTGAAGTTGTTCTTGTTAATTCTAATCCTGCAACAATCATGACTGACAAGGATATTGCTGATGAGGTATACATTGAGCCTCTTACAGTAAAGACCCTGGAGCAGATTATTATCAAGGAGAAGCCAGACAGCATCCTTCCTACATTAGGTGGCCAGGCTGGACTTAACCTTGCTATGGAGATAGAGGAGACAGGTTTCCTTAAAGAGCATAATGTAAAGCTTATCGGTACAACAGCCCTTACAATCAAGAAGGCTGAGGACCGCCTTATGTTTAAGGAGACAATGGAAAAGATTGGTGAGCCATGTGCAGCTTCCCTGGTTGTTAATGATGTGCCAACAGGAGAAGCATTTGCAGCTAAGATTGGTTATCCAGTTGTGCTTCGTCCTGCTTATACATTAGGAGGAAGTGGCGGTGGTATCGCCCACAATGTTGTAGAACTCCGTGAGATTCTTGAGAATGGTCTTAGACTTTCAAGAGTTGGCGAGGTTTTAGTAGAGAGATGTATCGCAGGCTGGAAGGAAATCGAGTATGAGGTAATGCGAGACAGTAAAGGTAACTGCATTACTGTATGTAACATGGAGAATATCGACCCTGTTGGTGTTCATACTGGAGACAGTATTGTTGTGGCTCCTTCGCAGACATTGTCAGATAAAGAGTATCAGATGCTTAGAACATCAGCTCTTAATATTATAGATGAGTTAGGTATCACTGGTGGATGTAATGTTCAGTATGCCCTTAATCCAGACAGTTTTGAGTACTGTGTAATTGAGGTTAATCCACGTGTAAGCCGTTCATCAGCGCTGGCTTCTAAGGCTACAGGTTATCCAATTGCCAAGGTTGCAGCTAAGATTGCTTTAGGTTATACACTGGATGAGATTAAGAATGCTATTACAGGCAAAACATTTGCAAGCTTTGAGCCGGCACTGGACTATTGCGTAGTTAAGATGCCAAGACTTCCATTTGATAAGTTTATCTCTGCCAAGAGAACACTTACAACACAGATGAAGGCTACCGGTGAGGTTATGAGTATCGCCAACAACTTTGAGGGCGGTCTTATGAAAGCTATCCGTTCACTTGAACAGCATGTGGACAGCCTTATGTCTTATGATTTCACAGCACTTTCAGATGATGAACTTCTTGAAGAGCTGGCAGTTGTGGATGACAGAAGAATATGGAAGATAGCAGAGGCATTAAGAAGACATATTTCAGCTGCAAAGCTTCATGATATCACTAAGATTGACCTCTGGTTCATTGATAAGCTCCAGATTATTGTTGACATGGAGAATGCTTTGAAGAGAGGACCTTTAACAAAGGAACTTCTTGCAGAGGCTAAGAGAATTGAATTCCCTGATAATGTAATCGGTGAACTCACAGGCCATACAGAGAGAGAAATCAAAGAATTAAGAGATGAGTACAATATTCATGCTGCATTTAAGATGGTTGATACCTGTGCAGCGGAGTTTGAGGCAACAACTCCTTACTATTATTCAGTATATGGCAGTGAGAATGAGGCTGTAGAGACTCACGACAGAAAGAAAGTTCTTGTTCTTGGTTCAGGTCCAATAAGAATTGGACAGGGTATCGAATTTGACTTCTGCTCAGTTCACTGTACATGGGCATTTGAGAAGAACGGATATGAGACTGTTATTATCAATAATAATCCTGAAACAGTTTCAACAGACTTTGATATTGCTGATAAGCTTTATTTTGAGCCACTTACACCGGAGGATGTGGAATCAATCGTAGATTTCGAGAAGCCGGATGGAGCAGTTGTACAGTTTGGTGGACAGACAGCTATTAAGCTTACAGAGGCTCTTATGAAGATGGGCGTTCCAATTCTTGGAACAAGTGCTGAGGATGTAGATGCTGCCGAGGATAGAGAACTTTTTGATAAGATTCTTGAACAGTGCGAGATTCCAAGAGCTAAGGGACATACAGTATTTACAGTAGAAGAGGCGTTAAAGGCTGCCAATGAGCTGGGATATCCTGTTCTTGTACGTCCTTCCTATGTATTAGGTGGACAGGGTATGCAGATTGCTGTTTCTGATGAGGATGTTGTGGAGTTCATGAACATTATCAACAGAATCAAGCAGGATCATCCAATCCTTGTAGATAAGTACCTCATGGGTAAAGAGATTGAGGTTGATGCTGTATGTGATGGTGAGGATATTCTTATACCAGGTATCATGGAGCATATTGAGAGAGCTGGTATCCATTCAGGAGACAGTATATCAGTATATCCGGCAAAATCTCTTACTCCTAAGATTACAGATATGATTGTTGAGTATACCAAGAGACTTGCAAGATCTTTACATGTCAAGGGTCTTATCAACATTCAGTTCATTGTATATAATGACCAGGTTTATGTAATTGAGGTTAATCCTCGTTCAAGCCGTACAGTTCCATATATCAGTAAGGTTACTGGTATCCCTATTGTTAAGCTTGCCACAAGTGTAATTATCGGAAGCAAGATAAGAGACTTAGGTTACGAGCCAGGTTTGGCAAAACCTGCAGATTATTATGCAATCAAGATGCCAGTATTCTCATTTGAGAAAATCAGAGGCGCAGATATTACCATGGGACCTGAGATGAAGTCAACAGGTGAGTGTCTTGGTATCTCAAAGGATTTTGATGAAGCATTGTTCAAGGCATTCCAGGGCGCTGGAATATGTCTTCCAAAGCATAAGCAGATTATCATGACAATTGCAGACAAGGATAAGCAGGAGAGTATTGATATTGCCCAGAGATTTGAGGCACTTGGATACAAGATTTATGCATCAAGGGGAACTGCCAAGGTGCTTAAGGAGAATGGAGTTCATGCCATCCAGGTTAATAAAATCGGACAGGAGGCACCAACACTTCTTGATTTAATTCTTGAACATAAGATTGACCTTATTATTGATACACCTGAAAGTGGTATTGAGAGAGCCAAGGACGGATTCCTTATCAGACGTTATGCTATTGAGACAGGAGTTCACTGCCTTACAAGCCTTGATACAGCTCATGCACTTATATCAAGTCTTGAACATGCATTTAGTAATAAGGAGCTTTCTGTAATTGATATTGCAAAGATTGATAACAGAGGTTAACTCTCTGTTGTGGAATGGAGATTAGTATGGACGCAAGACGTGCACAGGATTTATTAAAGCATATATGCCAGGACGAAGATTACGGACTTGGACTTTTAGAAAAGCTTCCACTTCCAGAAGTAATCTATGTTGTTAATGTTATTTTGCCACAGTGTCTGAAGGAGGCTAATGATAAAGCAAATGTTAATGATGCAGCATTCTTTCAGGATATGATTGGCAGATACCGTCCTCTTGCTATTGAGAAAATTAAAAGGGCTGACAGACTCTGGGTTGCATACAGTGAGCTTACAGGGTATCCATATATTATTGATGGTCAGAACATGATAGTTATGTATGACTACACTGACAGCAGCAAGGTTGAAAGCCAGCTTGGGTATGCCGGTTATAAGGTAAGTCTTGGGCATGTTGACAGAGAAGGATTTTTCTCTGAAGTTGGACATATGTATAGAAATGGTTACAAGAAAATCCTTTTCATTGATGGCAAATCTAAAGCATTTGAGGTAGAGAGGGAAGAGCTCTTTGGATATGATGAGTATTTTTCAGAGGATTATATAACTAACCCTGGACTTCAGAGTGCAATGATTTCATATTTCCAGGAGGTCAGGAAAGAATCACCTGTTGATGAGAGGGAAGATTTAATCAAACGCCGTGAGGAAGTAATGATTGAACAGCTCATTAATGGTGAGTTCATGGTACCTTGTATCAAAGAAGAGAATGATAATGAAATCCAGATTTCACATCCGTTTATTGACCTTACTGACAGAGTGACAGATAAGGGCAAATGGGAGAAGGTAATTGCTATTCCTGTATTTACTGATGGATATGAGATGGACAAATGTTACGAGGGACATCATGAGAACATGCTCTATAAGCTTACAGACCTTAATGAACTTGTTCATGAACTTGAGGCAAGCGGAATTATCATCAACTGCCTTGGTATCAGTTATTTTATGGATGAGAGCGTGCTGGCACGTATTGCTGTCAGGGCAAGATAATTGGTTAGCTGTGAAAAGTAATAAAACCGGATGGAAAACAATAATTGCTTTCCATCCGGTTGTTTTTTTCTTATTTGATACACGAATTCTGACCTTTTGACCCTTGTATCATATTATTGAAGGAAATCTTTTCTCATTGGGTTAAATACGTCAACAAGAATTCCCTCTGAAAGACATGTAACTCCGTGTCTTACTCCTGATGGCATATATACGCTGTCTCCCTGGTTTACAATCTTTGTCTCATCACCAATGGTGAATTCAAAGCTTCCCTGGGCAATATATGTAATCTGAAGATGATCATGGCTGTGGAAGTTGCCTTTTGCTCCTTTTTCGAAATGAATCTCACACATCATAAGTTCTTCTGAGTATGAGAGAATCTTTCTTGTTACTCCTGGTTCACAGTTAGTTGCTGTAACGTCCTTATTGAATACAAACATTTTTACTCCATTCTGAAGCTTAAGCTTCCTGATAATATTATAGTGAAATTCTACTGATATTAATATATACTATAATAAAAAGAAATGAAATACGAAATTGTCCTTTAATTTTGTAATTTTACTGAAATATTATAAGAAAGTTGGTGTATATATGTATTTTTGGCTGGTATTGTCTGTTCTTTGCATGATATATTACATAATCTGTGCATGCTACGCAGGGATTTCTTCATCATTCATATTTATCTGGCTCATAGGTGCTGTGTTGTTCGGTGGACTGTTTGCAGTATCATTTCTTGAATCAGCAGGTATATTTGCATTAAATCCTTTAATAAAACATATTGGTGCAGGAATTCTTGCTCTGCTTTTTCTCTTGTTTTTCATACTTGAAGGAATAATTATAAAGAATATGTTTGATAAGCCAGACAAGGATTGTGATTATATGATTGTACTTGGCTGTCAGATACGTGGAAGTAATATAACAAGGTCTCTTAGAAGAAGGCTTGAGACAGCCCTTGATTACGCAAATGAGAATGAACATGTTGTAATAATTGTGTCAGGCGGACAGGGAAAGGGGGAGGATATGTCCGAGGCGCAGGCTATGTATAACTACCTGACAGAACATGGAATAGATGGGGAAAGAATTATAATGGAGGATAAATCAACTGACACAAACCTGAACATGAGGTACAGTGCTTCATATATACCAGATAAGGATGCTAAGGTGTGTGTAGTAACCAATAACTTTCATATATACAGGGCAAAAAAGCTTGCCAGAGCCCAGGGCTTTACTAATGTATCCGGGGCTGCTGCAGCAAGCGATAAAGTGCTTCTCCTTAATTATATGGTAAGAGAAGCTATTGGAATTGTGAAGGATTTTACTTTTGGGAATTTCTGAAGTAATCCTTTACTTTGTCTGATATCTCAAGTCCTTTATTATATCCGTCTGCATAGAGATTAAGGATTTTCTGCTGGTTATGTTCTAACCTTGAAAAACCTTTAGTTGATGTAGGGCGGATAACAATAAGTTTACCCTCTTTTTCCATCTTCTCAAGTCTGCGGATACATCTGTTATATCTGCCGGCACGTTTGAGAAGATCCTTTGAGAGTTCAGGGTATTTTACATAAGCTTTTGCCATTATCTTTGCAGAGGATGAGGTTGTCTTTTTATAGCCCTGTTCTCTTGTAAGAACAACGACCAGCCTGTCACATCCGTCAGCAAGGGCTTTTTCAAATGGGATAGAGTCGCTTAAGCCACCATCAAGATAAGGAACCCCATCAATATATATGTATGGAAACAGCATTGGAAGAGCGCAGGTGGCTTTAAGAACAGTATTAGTCCTGTCATCTCCTGTATATGGAAAATATTCAGCTTTACCAGTTTCAACATTAGTACATACCGCGTAGAATTCGCCGCCCCATGCTTTGAAAGCATCATAATCAAAAGGAATCAGCTCATTAGGAATTGTCTCATATGAGAACTTAAGGTTATAGATACAACGGTTTTTTGCATCCACCATGTTGTTAATTCCAAAGTACCGCTTGTCGTGACCATATTTTAATATCACGTCCAGCATACGTCCCTTCTGCTTTGAAAGATATGAAGTAGTGTAAGCGGCACCGGCAGATGTGCCTATAACATAATCAGGATAAATATCTTTTTCAATAAATGCGTCCATAACGCCACAGGAGAACAAAGTCCTGTATGCACCGCCTTCAAATACAATTCCGGTTTTCATAATAATCCTCATTTCTGAACAGCATCGTATGTGCCCGTTCTCTGTAATTATAATGTTATTTCATTATAATTTCAATTATAAGTATGCTTAGGTTATGTACCTTTTCTTTGATATGAATGTGAACCTTTGCTATTCTTCCCTTTCCTTGACAAAAGCTGGGACAAAGTTTATCCTTAAATAACGGATAAAATCCTGAATGGAGATAAATTAAGATGATTCTTGCAATTGATATGGGTAATACAAACATAGTCATTGGATGTGTGGATGAGGAAAAAGTTCTGTTTGAGGAGAGACTTGCAACAGACCTTTCCAAGACAGAACTGGAATATGTAGTAATATTTAAGACAGTGTTAGAACTGTACGGAATTGAAAAAGAGAAGGTTACAGGAGCAATCATATCTTCTGTAGTTCCACAGCTTGTCAATATAATCAAATCAGCTGTGTACAAGCTGATTAAGGTTGACCCAATGGTTGTAGGTCCTGGTGTAAAGACAGGACTCAATATTCTTATGGATGAACCTAGACGGGTGGGAAGCGATTTAATAGTAGATGCTGTGGCAGCTATTAACAATTATGGAACACCACTTATAGTAATTGATATGGGAACAGCTACCACAATGTCTGTTATAGACAGAAAGGGAAACTATATAGGTGGTGTAATCATGCCGGGGATTAGGGTTTCTGTAGATTCCCTTGTGTCAAGGACAGCCCAGCTTCAGCGCATAAGCCTGGACGCACCGGATAAGGTTATTGGAAAGAATACTATTAACTGCATGAAAAGCGGAGTGGTATACGGCAATGCTTCATGTATTGATGGAATGATAGACAGACTTGCAGATGAGATGGGAGAACCTCTTTCAGATATTAAAGTTATTGCAACAGGTGGACTTGCCAGAGTAATTCTTCCAGAGTGCCGTCACAACATAATACAGGATGATGAACTGCTTCTCAAAGGCTTGAAAATAATATATGACAAGAATTGCGACAAGTAATATTTTAATAAAAACGACACAATATAAGAAATAAAGAGAATGTATGATGACCATATACTTAAAGGAGGCAGAGATGCTTAAAGGTAAGAATGTAATATTAGGCGTTACAGGCAGTATTGCTGCATATAAGATTGCCAGCCTTACCAGCAGTCTGGTTAAACTTAATTGTAATGTGGATGTAATTATGACACAGAATGCTGTTAACTTTATTAATCCGGTTACATTTGAAACTCTCACTGGCAATAAATGTATTGTGGACACTTTTGACAGGAATTTTCAGTACAGTGTTGAACATGTAGCACTGGCAAAGAAAGCAGATGTATTTCTTGTAGCACCTGCAACAGCTAATTTCCTTGCCAAGGCTGCATATGGAATGGCTGATGATATGCTTACAACCACATTTCTTGCCTGCAGATGCCCTAAGATAATTGCTCCGGCAATGAATACTAATATGTATGAGAATGAAATTGTACAGGAGAATATTAAGAAATTAAAGAGCCACGGATATCAGGTAATTGACCCGGCAAGTGGGCATCTTGCATGTGGTGATACAGGTGCAGGAAAGATGCCGGAGCCTGAACAGTTGTTGGAATATATCCTTAAGGAATGTGCCTGTGAAAAAGACATGGAAGGAATTAAGGTTACGGTTACAGCAGGACCTACCAGAGAGCCAATCGACCCTGTAAGATATATTACTAACAGGTCAACAGGAAAGATGGGATATGCAATTGCAAGAATGGCAATGCTTCGTGGGGCAGATGTCACATTGATAGCGGGTAAGACCAGCCTGCCTGATGTGCCATTTGTACAGATGGTACATGTGGAGACAGCAAGACAGATGTATGAAGCAGTTATGGAGGCAGCCAGTGACAGCCAGATAATTATTAAGGCGGCAGCAGTGGCTGATTATACACCGGCAAAGGTTTCTGATAATAAGATTAAGAAAGCAGACAACGATCTTTCTATTGAATTAAAAAGAACAGATGATATAATAGGTACTCTTGGAAAGAATAAGAAAGATGGCCTCTTTCTGTGTGGTTTCTCAATGGAAACAGAGCATGTGATTGAGAATTCCATAGCCAAGCTGGATAAGAAGAATCTTGATATGATTGTAGCCAATAATGTCAAGGTGCAGGGCGCCGGATTTGGAACAGATACTAATGTGGTTACAATTATTACTAAGGATGGAGTGGAAGAGCTGCCTATGATGAGCAAGGAACAGGTGGCAGACCATCTGCTTGGCCGGATAATTAATATGAGAAAAGCAGGGGGAAAGGAATTATGAAGAGTTGGAAAGTAAAAACATTAATAGGAGGTTCAGTTATTCTGGTGCTGGTGGCAGCCATATATTATTATATAATGCTTCCTGCCGTTAATATCCATTCACCAGGATTCTGGAAATTCATTATATTTATATGTGCAGCAGGAACACTTATTTATGCGCTGTTCCGTGCGAGATTAAAAACTGTGCCAGTATATAACCAGAAAGGTCACGCAGGCAATACAGTATCCATGGAATATAAGACACCAAAGGATAAGATAATATTCAGAATCCTTCTTGGAATTACTATTGGACTTGTGGCTGTTGTTATAATTGGCGGCATATTGTCATCAGAGATGATTAATGCCAGCAAATACCAGAAGCTTCTTACTGTTGAGACAAGAAGCTTTGAGAATGATATCAAAGAGGTTTCCTATGACCAGATACCTATACTTGACAGAGATTCAGCTGTCGTTATTGGTAACAGGGTAATGGGTACCATGGTAGATATGGTTTCCCAGTATGAAATAAATGATATGTACAGCCAGATTAATTATGGAAATAAGCCAGTGAGAGTGTCACCTCTCCAATATGGAAGCCTTATAAAGTGGTTAACTAATAATGCTTCCGGAATTCCAGGCTATGTCCGTATAGATATGACCACCCAGAACGCAGAGATTGTAAGGCTTAACGAAGGAATTAAATATTCAGAGAGCGATCATTTTGGAAGAAATATTTACAGACATTTAAGGTTTGCATATCCGGGATACATTTTTGACAGTATCAGTTTTGAGGTTGACGAGGAGGGAACTCCATTCTGGATATGTCCTACAAGAAAATATAACGTGGGCCTGTTCGGCGGTGTTACCATTGATAAGGTTATCATATGTAATGCTATAACTGGTGCAATGACTGAGTATAATGTGGAAGATGTACCAGAGTGGGTTGATAAAGTATATTCAGCAGACATGCTTATAACCCTTTACGATTATTATGGAACACTGAAGAGAGGATTCTTTAACAGCATTCTTGGACAGAGAGACTGCCTTCAGACTACAGATGGATATAATTACATTGCAATGGATGATGATGTATGGGTATATACCGGTGTAACATCAGTTGGACAGGATGAGTCTAATGTAGGATTTGTTCTGATGAATCAGCGAACCATGGAGACAAGATATTATGAAATTGCCGGAGCAGAAGAGTATTCAGCCATGAGCTCTGCAGAAGGTAAGGTTCAGCATCTGGGATACAAGGCAACATTTCCTCTTCTTATTAATATTGGGGGCGAACCAACATATTTCATGGCATTAAAGGATAGTGCCGGACTTGTAAAATGCTACGCAATGCTTAATATTGAAAAGTACCAGACAGTTGCTATAGGTGATACAGTAAGTGAATGTGAGAATAGTTATAAGCAGATGATGTCACAGAGTGGTATTGTCGTCACGCAGCCAAAGGAGATTAAGAGGGTAACAGGAGTTATTACTCAGATAGTTCCCGTAGTAATTGATGGAAACAGCCATTATTACATTACTCTGGATAATCAGAGTGTGATATATGATGTGAATGTAAAGGATAATCCAAAGATTATTACTTATGCCATAGGGGTACCTGTGACCTTGAACTATTCAGAAGAACCAAACAGTAACAGGCTTTTATCTGCTGGTTTAGAATAATAATGTTAAATTTATTAAGTTCTTTTTGACGAAAACATAGTACTTTTTCAGTAAAATATTGCCAAAAAGAGGTTGAATTAATGTATTATCTTTGATACAATTACACAAGCATAACAAGTTTGAGGAGAAACATGATGGATATTATTGTAAAGTATATTGATGAACTGTTGGAGAAGTCCACTCCTGCAGCACCAATGTGGAATATTGAGAAAATCAGACAGGGGCTTAAGTCTAACTGGAACTACATCGATGGAGTTATGATTAAAGCAGTGCTTCAGATGTATTCTGTATCAAAGGATGAGAAGTACTTAAAGTTTGCTGATGATTTCATTGATTATAGAGTTCATGAAGATGGTACAATTGAAGGATATAGCATCGGTGAGAAGAATATTGATAATGTTAATGCCGGAAAGACATTATTTGAACTGTATGACCTTACAGGAAAGGAAAAGTACAGAAAAGCAATAGATCTTGTATATTCGCAGATTGAGATTATGCCAAGATGTAGTAATGAAGCTAAGAGTTTCTGGCATAAGGATATATATCCAAACCAGGTATGGCTTGATGGAATGTATATGGGTCAGCCATTCTATATGGAGTATGAGACAAGATATAACAACAGAAAGAACTATGCCGATATATTTGGTCAGTTCAAGTATGTAATTGAGAATATGAGAAATCCTCTTAACGGATTATATTTCCATGCAATAGATACAAGCAAGGAAGCTTTCTGGTGTGATAAGGTTACAGGTCTTTCACAGCACTCATGGTTAAGGGCTATCGGCTGGTATGCTATGGCACTTCTTGATACATTGGACAAGACAGATAACAGTGACCATAAGTTTGACGCAGAGTGTAAGATGCTTCAGGATGCATTCGTTGATCTTATAGATTCTATGCTTAAGTATCAGGATGAGAGTGGTATGTGGTACCAGGTAGTTAATTATGGTGGTATGGATAAGAATTATCTTGAGACAAGCGGAAGCTCAATCATGGCATATGCTATTTTAATGGGTGTACGTATGGGATTCCTTCCAGAGAGCTATAGAGCATATGCTGAGAAGGCTATAGATGGTATATGTGATAAGTACCTCTCTACTAAGGAAGGTGAGATGTCACTTGGTGGTATTTGTCTTGTTGCTGGACTTGGTGGCAAGGGAAGAAGACCAGGTACATATGACTATTACATGTCAGAACCTGTTGTTGAAGATGATGCCAAGGGTGTTGGTCCATTCCTTCTTGCTTATACTGAGATGCTTTCATATAAGAACAAGCAGTAATTACTCATAAGATTATTTGGCGCGTGTAGCTTGTCTATGCGCGCCTTTTAATGTAGTATAATAACAAAATTATAGAAAAGAGGACTTAAGTATGAAGCCATATATTACGATGGAAGAGGTTATAGCTAATCAGGGAGAGGGCAGGAAAGGATATACATTTCTTTCAGAGGCTAATGGATGTGTTAACGGATGCAGGTCAGGAATATCTACATACAGTGATTATGAATTTAATCCTAATCCGGGATGCCATGAGGATCAGGAAGGTTTTTATGTACTTGAGGGAGAAGGTTATGCCAAGCTGGATGATTTAGAATTTCCAATTAAAGCAGGGGATTCCTTCATAGCCCTGCCAGGGGTAAGACACACTCTTAAAACTAAGGAAGGATGCCAGCCTGTGAAGGTGTTCTGGTTCCATAGCGCAGTATAGTTACAGTAGTAAAGTTTAGTAATAACAATGCATCTTAGATTAGTTGTGTAATTTAGGATTAATGTTGCAAGACAGGGGTAAGCCATGGTAAATAATCTGACAGAAGAACGGGTTAACAGCATGACAGAACAGGAACTTGATGAAAAGAGAAAATGGCTGTTTGCTGAGAATATCAGAATTAAGGAATTAACAAAGAATCTGGAAGATGAAAGAAAACTTATTGAGATTCAGAAAGGGATTCTTGAGAAGAAACAGCGAAAGAATATGCTTTTAAGTAAGCAGCTTGAAAACCAGAAGAATCTTTTTGACCAGCAGTGGCAGATTATGGAACGGGAAATAAGGCAGCTGGCTATAGATAAGGAGCGTTTTCAGAGAGAGAAGGATGTATTCCGTGATAATGTGTACCGCGAAGCCAGAAGAGGCATGGAGTATTCTTCTAATGTGAAAATATTTTTCAAGGGTGTGGATGACAGCACATCCCTTAAGAAACGCTACAAGGACATAATGAAGATATTTCACCCGGATAATACTCATGGTGACACGGAGCTTATTCAGGCAATTAATCAGGAGTACGAAAACCAGAAGAGATATTATCTGGGAACATGATGTAAGATGGTACAGAATCAGAGCCGGGACTATAGACATTCGTTAATAAGGTCAATGAGAAGAAATATTCAGAGAATAAGGATATACAAACCGCAGTAACAGAGGCTGTTGATGAGTGTATTGCCAGTGGTATCTTATCAGATTCAAATAATTTGTTGTTAGTTAATAGAGGATGGAAGTATATGCCACGCCATGTATATGGCAAACATATATTTTCATCCCCTTTTATTTCTATTACCGAATATGTCAAATAACTGACCGAATGTGACAGCTATATTTTTTTGAAATAATTAAGTGCTATAATTCAGATAAACTCAGGTATTGTCGTTCATGACATTAAAACTGCTGTTTATGACATGTTTGGGAAAAATGGGGATTTATATGATAATATTTGTTTGAAATGGTCATTTCATGCAAAGAAATGGTCGATTCGTGCTGAACATATTGCTTTTTAAAAAGTGTTATGTTACATAAGAGGGAGGATGTATGGTTAATTACAATAAAACTATTGGAAATTTTACAAAAACCCATAATCCGGTTAAAAAGCAATTTGGTAAATAGTCAAGAAGTATTTTGAAATGATTTACAGATAAAAGGGTAACTTTAATAGACATACGGCTTATTTCTCAAAAAAAGACGTAAGTTAGGAATTTGATATGGATTACCTACTCTTTTCCGGAGAGTAGAGTTGGCCTTTGTCCAGCAGACCAAAGAGCAGACGTATAAATTTACGGGAAGTCAACGCGAGTGCTCGTTTATGCTGATGATTTCTCGTTTCAGCATATTTCTTTTGATAGAAGGCTTTATATTCGGGACAGTGATTTATCACACTGCCGGTAGCCTCTATTATGTAATAGCGCAAGTAACGGTTTCCGGCTTTGCTCATTCGAGAGTCTTCGGATTCAAAGTCGCCTGAGTCGTTATCATTCCAAACGATACCGCAGTATTTGGCGAGCTGATTGGCATTTTGAAATGCTTTGATTGAACCGAGCTCTGCGAGAATGCCAGCCGAATAAACCTTACCTATTCCAGGAATGGAATTAAGCACAGTGTATTCCTCAGGGTTTAATCCCTGAACTGTTTGAAGGATTGCTTTATCAATAGCTTTTAATTCCTTTTCAAAGGAACTAATGCAGTTAAAAGAGGAAGCTATTGAAATCGTAAGTGGTTCATAAAGACATTTATCAAGTCTGTATGAATTACGAGCTGCAGCCTGTACTATTTTTGCTGTTTCTTCTGGATCAGCAATACGCCCCTTACTTTTAGAATTGATGAATTCAACCAATTCCTCAATAGATGAGTTTACGATGTCCTCATTAGTCGTGTATTCAGTAAGGATAGCTTCTGCTGTGGCACCATATTTGTTTGAAAATGGGTGTTCCCCATTTCTAAGTAAAGCATACTCACTGAACTTGAGATAGATGTTATTTAACATGTAAGTTTTCTCTCTGGTAATGCATTCAGTGATGTGCATGCGATGTCTTGTAAGACGTTGTAAGGCAAGGTATTGAGAACCACGCCATGGTTTGATAGCAATACGCCCAACACGGGCAAAATCAGCTATCACAAAGGAATCAATACCATCGTTTTTCCCTATATCGTTAAAGGACTTCTTATAGTTCTTAACTTCTTTAGGATTAAGACAGTAAACACGGACAGAGAATGGAGCAAGTAGTTCACTGGTTGATAAATAGTTAGCCAAATGTACTCCATAGAAGCCGGTAGATTCCATGCCAATGACAACGTACTTGAACTGATGATTATCAGCAAGGACATCAGCAATCATTTTTTCAACAATACCTGCACCTTCTTTAGTGTTTTCAAAAGGTTTCATTTTGATAAAGAAATCCTGGTTGAAATCAAGTGCAGATATGACATGAATACGGGATGCAATGTCAATCCCAACAAAAAGCGTTGAGAGGTAATCGATATGTTCTTTCACAGATAGTCACCACCTTTCATAGCAAGAATAAAAGAAAATGTAATCATGGCTTATCCCAGATCACTACGCCACCCTAAACCTCGCGTTATTAGCATTATCTGGTAAGAAATACCCTGCTGGTGGCTAGATACCAGGATGCAGCATTTGTGTAATAAGTCTTAGCGTAGCATTAGGGCTGCAGGCTTTCTTGGCAATAGCATAAGCTTTGCTGGGGGAAGGAAGCAGTGACCATAGCTACAGTTCTTATGGAACTTATTGTAACATCTGGGACCATGACTATAAAGCAACTTATTAACTATGTGGGTATAAAAGGATGTCCAACAATTCATCCAATACCTGCATCATAAAAAATAAGTCTATAGCCCCTTGGAATGAGGTCTATAAACTTATTATACGAGGGGGAAATTAGGTTATCTCAGTCGTATGGCAATAGTATTTTATGCTATTCTATTAATTAATTGGAGAAAAAAATATGTCAAAGCAGTTTAGGTTTCAAAAGTTGAAGAAGCATACAAGGAAGTCAGAGTGACAAACCATTCCACAGCAGGAGTTCCAAGCCCGGCCAGCGGATTTCGTACCGGCAATGTTGGTACAGCATATAGATTATACTTTGACATAGCTGAAAAAACAAAAGAACTCGATGTGGATAAGAAGACCTTTGATTCTATTGAAGATGGAATGACAGGAATGTTGAATTATAAAGGAGCTATGTTTTACTCATTTGAGGAAATAAAAGAAAAATAGAGATATGTATGGGTAACTTTATATGAAAAGAGGATTGCAGCACCATTGTTTTATTAATCCAAAGAAAAGTGGCTGGATAATAGCCTTATTATTGTTGATTACACTTGGTATATCTGTCGTTAATCTAAGAAAATGCAACACCAGGTTAGATGAAAACGAGACGATTGAGCAAGAAGCAGATACTAAGGAGCCTGAATTAGAAGTGACAGAATCTAAGATAGATTACAGTTATGTCAAAGATGTGTATACAAGGGAAAAACTATCACAAATCATTGTGGATACCTGTGCAAGGTGGGAATTGAATAATCTTGAGGTTTTTGAGGGAAACATAGAAGTTGATGTGTATATTCCAATATCAATCTATGACAAAGTTCCTGATTATGTTAAATTGGTATTTACAATCAACGATAGGCCTAAAACTATTATTGTAAAAAAATGTGAAGTTTTGGACGAAGAAGAGGAAGATATATTTGGGACAGGAGACACAACGTTAATTGACACATTTGAACTAAATATTCCTGAGTATAAAGATTATGAGTATTATGCTGACGACAAAACGGTCAATTCAGTAGTAAATATGGTAAAAAATATATCTGAAAAAATTGATGGGATGTACGAAAATGCTGATAATGTAACGTTATATATTGATGGAAGATACATATGGGAAAAGAATATAAAAAGATGGTCAGGATGTATTATCAGCGATGACATATATTATTCCTGGTCTATGGATATAGATAGGAGTGACTCTGTTTTTATGCGATATATTGGCGAAGTTTCTTCATTTTCACGACCATTTAATGAAAAAAGGTATATGTGTACGTTTGATATATCCCATTGACAATCTGTATGCACTTGCAGTGGGATTGATTGAAGGATGCACGATTTACATGGTTTTATTTCTTTAAGGAGTTATAAAAAAATGAAAAAATATAAATTGACTGTTTGCATTATAGTTACTATATTAGCAATACTCGCAGAGATACCTATTATTATTAATCTTCCACGAATATCAATATTGGATAAAAAGGAAGATGTTTTTTCAGAACAGCCAGAATATGCCATGGGTAGAAATATTTTTGGATATGCCATATTTAAGAATTCAAAAAGAGCTGATGAAAAATTTAGAATGGATTATGCAGAAAACATATTCTATATGGAAAAAACATATGGGAGAGAATACTCCAATGATTATGATACGTTGAAGTTTTATATGACTTATGGCTGGCAGACCCAGGCAGGTGATGAGATAGGAGACAAAAAGGACTTATTGAATAGCAAGTTTAATGATATATCGTCATATGCTGTTATTTGCATGAATGGAGACTGGAGAACTTTTTTTGACAGAAATTGTGATATATGGGGATTTTTAAATATTGGAGTGTATTTACTTATACTTGTTTTTATTAATGTGGCAGTTATTGCTGCTGTTGTTTTTCATATCAGAATGCAAAAAATGAAGTAGTGTGATAAAAAAGACCATAGGAAATTATGAAGAAACAGAGGATGGAAGTATATGCCACGCCATGTATATGGCAAGCATATATTTTCATCCTCTTTTCATTTCTATTACCGAATATGTCAAATATACAACCGGATGTGCCAGCCATGTTTTTCCTAAGTTAATAAGATGTATAGTCCCAATATTGTCGTTCATGACATTAAAACTGCTGTTTATGACATGTTCTGAAAAAATGATAAATTATATGATAATATTCTCTTGCCAGAATGTGGGGTGATAATGTTGAGAAAATGGCTTTATAAGATGCTAAAAGAAGATGGAATGAGTGATGATGAAGTGGAAATTATTGAATATGGATTGTATTGCTTCTTATTGCTTGCAGTTGGAGTTATAGCTGCACTTGCAGTGGGATTGATTGAAGGATGCATGATTTACATGGTTTTATTTCTTTCTTTGTTCATTCCGCTTCGTGTATATGCAGGTGGGGCACACATGAATTCTTTGTGGAAATGTGGAATATGCTCTCTGGCAATTATAATTGTTGTTGGACTTGCATTTAAATATGATGTTGGTGGTGGATATATGGACATATGTCTTGGATTATTATGCTGTGGGACTATATGTATACTGGCACCTCAGGATACTGAGATAAAGCGTTTATATCCATCAGAGAAAAAACGCAACGCAATAATATCGAGAATACTTGCTGTGATTTATTTGTTAATTTTTATGTTGTTATACAACATTGGAAAATTACAGGCATGTAAAATAATATTAGCATCACTTGTTGTGGAAACTATATCTCTTACCAGTGGTTATATAAGTAATGTACTAAGAAGAAAAATAAAGAATTAATATTTTATTTGTCGTTCATGACATTAAAACTGCTGTTTATGACATGTTCTGAAAAAATGAAAATTTATATGATATGATTCCATTATCAAAAGAGAAGGAAGAAAAAGCTATGGCAAATAAGGTTATAGTTAAGGTACTTGAAAGTGTTGGAAAGACTATGGCAAAAGTTGATGTTAACACAAGCTGTCCATGGATTCATTACCAGCCTAAAGCACCAAAAAGCGTAGAGAGCATGAGAGATAAGAAATAATATGCTGCTACGGAGAGTAGTTTGATTCCTTAATCAAACTTAATGTATAGTCAAAGCCTTGTTTGAGAGGCTTTGACTGGCTTGATTCGCAAGAGTCAGATTTTGATACAAATTCTTTTGTATCAAAAGCAATGGGTCAGAGAGACATTATTGCTATGTGCTATTAAAAACAATTAATTTAGGAGGATTTTATATGGTAAAAACTATAAAAAAATTATCAACACTTGTAATGGTATTGTGTGTTATGTTAACTTCAACTGTATTTGCTGCAGATTCTAAGGTTGTTGAACCTAAAACTGTCAGATCACAATCATACACCAGAAGCTTCAGCGATAGTTTTTCTGATACTTACAGGGATGAATATGGTGTAAGTCACAGAATATACGGAACAGCCACATGTCAGGCTGAAATTGAATGGGAAGAAGGTGTTTCTGGATGGATTGTTGTTGCCAGTTTTCCTAGACCAAGCGTTTCAACAGACGATGGAGAAACGTTGGGAGTAAGTTATTACGGAACAATATATTATGGAAGTTCTACAGCAAGTCAAAGATTTAAAGTAAGTAATGCTGACAAATACATCTATGAACAGGTTTCATGCGATGAATATGGAGATTCATCTTTCTATGCTGAATTTGAATAGGAGAATTTAAGTGAAGAAAATATCATGTTTATTTAGATTAATTCCATGTGTCATTATGACAATATTTGTTTTGGGATGTGGATATTATTCAGATGATGAACTTGATGTTACAGCAGGCAAAAGTGCCTTTCCTGATTATGAATATAATCAGGAAAGAGCACAATTGTTAAGTGACAGAGCTCGCATCGCAATATCTGAAAGTGGATATTATTATATCATGAATGATATATTATATTTTTATGACATCAATAATAGTCTTAATATGCCGCTATGTTCAAGGGTAAACTGTAACCACAGCAGCTCTGAATGTGATGCATATGTCTATACAACTTCATCTGATCCTGATGCAAGTTATGCTTGTAATTGTATGGATAAAAAGATATTTTACTACAATAACAGCTTATATTTAATAGAGAGAACAGAAGACAGTGATTTTTATTTGTGTAAATACGATGATAAGTTTAATAATAGGCAGGTTATCTCAAAGCTTGCTTCTATCTCTGATGAAAAGACAATGGTTTCAGATGCAGATATAAGTCGTATATCTGACGGATATCTGTATTACTTTGTTACTATAAACAATCCCGAGTATGCAAAGAATGATTTTATGGCTCTGTTCCAATGCAGAAGGATTAAATTGGAAAAGAATGCTGTTCCTGAAATATTTGTTGAATTTGAATTTCCTGGAGATTATGCAACATCACTTGGAGATTCTCAAGGATTGAAAATAAATGTATGTGATGAAAATATATACTATATTGCAGGAGGAACTGAGAGATGCAGATCTTCTAACAATCCTGTCCAATATAAAATTTTCAGATATAATACATCTGACGGATTATTCGAAAATATATGGTCAATTGCCGGAAATACAACAGAAAATATTTTTGGAGATAACACAGGAAAAGTTAGTTCATTTTCTTCTGGCGATTATATTATTTCGGATAATGACAGAAATATGTACATATTAATGAGTACAAAAAAGGATGGACTGGATAGGGATAAAAGTAATTGTATACTAAAATTAAATATTGAAAATAATGCGGCAGAGATTATATATGAATCTTCAGACGGAAACATACAGCCTATATCATATGATGGTAAAAATATATTATTCTTCGAGGTTGAAGAAAGGATTAATACTCCTTCGTCCTCTTTTTATACAGCAATTGACTGTGATGGTAATGTTATTTCCCGATATGAACTGGAATATATCCCGGAATATCTTAATGAATATTCTTCATATGTGAATAAAGTAAAGGAGAAAGGAATGGAAGTAGCCACTCCATCTGCAACTGACAGGAATATTATTGTATTCTGCTGTGATGACAGGTATATTCTGATTGGGTGTTATGCAACGGCAGATGTATTTAAAAATCTATCATCAAGTAACTATAAAAGCAATCACATTAATCTGAACAGTCACAGTGAACAACGAATTGTAGGAGTCGGACTGCTTCCACAGAAACAATTTATGGATAGTGAACCATGTGAAATAAAACAGATATATCAGTATGCACCGTAATGGAAAGGAAAGGGTTATTGCATGCAGGAGATAAAGAGAGTTGTAAATATCCGTTGGATAATCTTTGTGTGTCTATTGTTGCTTATTAATGCCATTTTTATATTTAACAACAATAAAGAAGGTATAGAAGTATACGTCAATTACAACGAAATGATACAAATGACAATGGATAAAAAAACAGATTCAATATCTAACAGGGATGCTGCCACCCAGGCATGGACACAGTATTTTGATGAAAACAACCTTAATATAGAACAATGGGAAGAACCTGACAATAAAATAATAAGTGCCAGAACTGCCAGAAAAATGTTAATGTCAAATGCTGACTATATTGATGAGTTTAGAAATATGATTGATAGAAAAATATCTGAGTCAGAAAACATATTAAAAGCAGGAATGTACGAAGAAGGAAGTTTTGAAAATCAGAATCTTATAAAGACGAGAAAAGATTTGTTAAAGAATCAGAATCTGGAAGTATCAGTTGGAAATGGAATATGGTTAGAAAAGCTTTATGAAAATTATTATATCCAGTTTTTTATCATAATTATTCTATTATTAACTGTATATAGTTTCTTTGCCGAGAGAAAGAATGGCCTATACTATATTATTCATTGTTCACCGAATGGAAGGAGACCCCTTTTTTTTAAGAGAAGTGTATTACTCTTTGCTGAGTCATTAATAATAAGCTGTTTGTTTTACCTTGAGTCAGTATGCATTTTGTTATATATATATGGCGGTATTGAGGGGATGAACCAACCGGCAGCTGGAGATGAAGTATTCTTCCTTACATCACAGACACTTACCAGACTGGAATTTGTCGGAACAATGATTCTGACTTCTGCCATTAGTGCATTTGTGATGTCACTATTTCTATGGTTTGTACTTGCTTTTTTTAACAATATTAATATTGGCATGTTTGTTTATCTTATGATATGTGGGGTAGATATCATGCTTTATGCACTAGTTTCATCAAAAAATATTCTTAGAGTTGTACGGTTCATTAATATTTATTATTTGTTTTTTCCAAATAAATCACTAGCATATTATAACTGGGGCTATTCCTTTGGAATAGCATCACTTACTGAAACCACAGTATTATTTATCGTAGTGTTTGGCATAGTATTATTTATCGCTAATTACAATACCAATATTAATATGTATTTTATTGGGAAAGAGAATATTCTTGAAAAAGCAATCAATGAATTAATGCAAAAGATTATAGCAGTACTTGGAAAATTACCTAACTTCTATAAAGAATTGTATAAGGTTCTTGTATCCCAAAAAGCTGGCATTATTATTCTCCTTCTTTTGTATATTGTTTCACGCATACAGGTAGGCTCAGGAGTAATATATAGTGCAGATACAGGTTATTTATCAAAGTATTATGATGAAGCAGAGGGGTTAGAATATAGTTCTGAGTTAGAAAAAATATACCAGAAATATCAGAACGAATATGAAATATTTCTTTCTGAACTGAGTATTGAAACTGAAACATATGACCAGATTAAAGAAAACAGAAAAAAACTTCTGGATTTAATAAGAAGTAATGTTGATTACATAAAAGAAATGAATGAAAATGGAACTAAGGCAGTTGTACTTAAACCATATGAATATATGGCAGTATTCGGAAAAGACCAGAGTGAGAATCAAAAATTGCTGGCACTTCTTAATATTATTGCAGTAATAGTCATATCTAGTGGCTTTATGTCTTATGAAAACAGAAATAATATGAATAGGCTTCCAATTGTATATAGTAACAGAAGAAGCTGGATTGTTAAAAAGTTAGTAGCTAACTGTATTCTTATTGCATTTTTTGAAATTGCCAGCTACGGCATATATTACTATAAACTATTCAATGTTTATGATATTAAAGAAGTTTTAGCACCTTTGAAAAGTCTCCCTGAATTTAGGGAATTCCCTGTAAATCCACCAATTGCAGGATTTATATTATTAGATATAGCATTAAGATTTATTATACTAATTTGCCTATCATCAATAATGTGTTATATATCAGTGTATATAAAATATATATACTGTATGATTGCGGGTATGACCGTTACATTGCCACAGTTGTTATACCTTATGGAAATAAAGGTGATGGATAAGTTATCTATTGGAAGATACATTGCAATGCTGCCATGCTTCTTTGGTGGAGAGGAATCGATGACAATATATTATTTATTGACAGTATTAATATTGGTTGTAGGAGGCGGTTTGTATATACATTTAATTAAAAGAGTAACAGTAAGCAGATAACGGAGGGCATATGGAATTAGAACTTGTTAATTTAAAGAAGACTTATGGGATGATTCAGGCTCTTAAAGGAATTAATTACAGATTTGAAAAAGGAATTTATGGAATTCTTGGTGCTAATGGAGCCGGTAAATCCACAATGATTAATCTAATCACTGATAATATAAGCAGAGATAAAGATGGTGGGGAAATTCTGTATAATGGTAAAGATATTCTTAAACTTGGAAAAGAATTCAGAAAACTCATTGGTTACATGCCTCAACAGCAGGGGTTTTATGAAGATTTTTCTCCCAAAACATTCCTTAGTTATATGGCTGAAGTTAAAGGATTAAAAGGGAAAAACGTAAAGAATCAGATAGACGAGTTACTTGACATCGTTAATTTAAAAAATGTTGCAAATAAACGAATTGGTGGTTTTTCAGGAGGAATGAGACAAAGAGTATTGCTTGCACAAGCACTTTTAGGTAATCCCAAAATATTAATTCTTGATGAACCAACAGCTGGGTTAGATCCAAAGGAGAGAATAGGCATAAGAAACTATATAGCAGAATTGTCAAATGACAAAATAATTTTATTTGCTACTCATGTAGTAAGTGACATAGAATGTATTGCAGATAAAGTAATAATCATAAAAAATGGAGAATTGATTGCACAAGGCACTCCGATGCAAATGATAGAGAGTGTATCCGGGAAAGTTGGAGAGATAAACTGTAGTCTGGAAGATGTTGCCCAACTCCAGGGGAAATATTCTGTTGGTAATCTGCGTCAAAGAAAAAATGGACTTGGATTGAGAATAGTATCAGACAAACTCCCAAAAGAAGCACATATAATAGAAGATAGTATTGATTTAGAGGATGTATATTTATATTATTTTGGATAAATAAAAAATGAATAATTACTATTAATTTAATCTGATAGCAGGGGGAGACATAAGCCGCAGGGTGCTTTTAGCAACTCTGCGGCAATAATGCATTAATTCAGATTTACTAATATATCAGGCTTGAAGCTTCTCATGTCAAATCTGGTTTGGTTTTTTGACATGTATAAATCTTTTATATAAAATAAACTAACGAAAAGAAAATACAGGCATTAAAGGGGGAGACATGAGTTACAGGGTTGCAATATGTGATGACGAAGTGTATACATGCTCACAGCTTGAAGAGATGACCGAAAAGTGCTTTAGCAGGCTGGCACTTCGTGTAACAACAGATGTGTTTTATTCTGGAGAGAGCCTCATCAATTACATTAATCAGAATAATGAATATGATTTTATTTTGCTGGATATTGAGTTATATGAACTAAATGGTGTGGAGCTGGGGAAGATAATAAGAGATATTAATCAGGATATGAGAACACAGATTATATACATATCTTCTAAAACAATGTATGCTATGGAACTGTTTCAGGTTCAGCCTCTTGATTTTCTTGTTAAACCAGTGGATGAGGAACTGCTTAAAAAGGATTTTATGAGGGGAATCAGTATTCTGGGAAAACTTCATGAGGAATTTGAGTGCCATACAGGACGAAAGACAGTATACATACCATATAACAGGATTATATATTTTACCATTAAAGGCAGACAGATAGATGTTGTTACAACAGATGGAACTACAAGCTTTTACGGAAAGCTGGGGGAAATAATATCTTCTCTTCCGGAATGTTTCATCCAGGTACATAAATCATATATAGTCAATATTAATATGATTACTCAATGTACATATGATGTTTTGCATATGGCAGGCGGTGAAAATGTAATGATAGGAAGAACATACAGGGAAGAGGTTAAAAGAAAGATATTTGACAGGAGAATGGAATGATTCAGAATACAATATTAGTGTTAATATGCAATTTTTTTCTGCTTCTTGTTTTACAGCAGTTTTTTAAAGATTTCTTAAGGAAAATTCCGGAACATAAGTATTTAAGATGGGGATTGTCAGCACTGTGGTTTGCAGGAGTGTTTACAGTAAGTATTGTCATCAATCAGCCTCTGGTTAATTTTCTTGTTAATCTCATTCTTATGTTTCTTATTACATTATCATATGATGGAGCCATAAACCGTAAGATACTGGTTACATGTATAGTATCTGTATTAAGTGCAGTGTGTGATTATGTGGCATATATTTTAGTTATGAATTATATTGACAGTATATATGCATATGGCATCAGTTATGCATTTACAGTAATTCTGCTGTGGCTGTGTGAGAGAATAGCTGATATATTCTGGAAGGAAATCAATGGCCCGAAGACAAGTAAGAGAGAACTAAGTGTAATTCTCCTTATTCCCATTTCATGTATCGTGGTTTTATACTGTATTACAAGGTCAGGAATGGCGGGAAGTTACATAACAGCTGCCGGAATTGGAATTATACTAATATGTCTGATGACATTCTATGTGTATCACATAATTCTGAACAACTATGCCTACACACAGAAGCAGAAGATGCTGGAACAGCAGGTTGCAGGATACAGACAGGAATTGAAGAGAATTCAGAACTCAGAATTAAGAATTGAAGGCTTGAGACATGATATGCATCACCATCTCATTGCACTGGAAGGATTGGCTGAAAATGGTGATATCAATGAGCTTCTTGCTTATATCAAATCCATGGAGGATGATATCAATTATAAACCGAAACTTGCCAGAAGCGGATATTATGAGATTGACAGTCTCATTAATTATATGCTTGATGAGGTAAGGGAACAGCTTAATGACCTGAAAGTCAAGATTGCTATTCCCCACAATCTTGACTTTAGTAAGTATTATCTTAATATTATACTTGGAAATCTTCTGGAAAATGCAATATATGCCGCAGTCCACTCCAGTGAGAGATTTCTTCATATAAACATAAAGGTTGAGAAAGGAATATTCTGCCTTGAGATTATTAACAGCTACGATGGGGAAATCAGGATGGAAGGAGACAGACTTATATCTACTAAGGAAAATCATACAAATCATGGTATCGGTATCCAGAATGTGAAGCGTATAATTGAGGATATGCACGGGGAACTCCGTATCAATACAGATAATAACAGATTCAGGGCCAACGCATTCGTATATCTGAACCAGTGAGCAGATGTTAATTAAGAAAAATGTAAATTAATAATTGTCCTCGTTAAAATCCTGTAGTATAATTACACGCAAGTTCGTTCCCGCACACGGGATTGCGATATGAAACAGCAGGAGAGGAAGGTAGAATTATGTTTAAGATTAATGACAATTATTTAAAGCTTCCAGGAAGCTATCTGTTCTCAACAATTGGTAAGAAGGTTAAAGCGTATAAAGAGGCTAACCCTGACAAGGAAGTAATCAGCCTTGGTATCGGCGATGTTACTCAGCCACTTGCACCAGCTGTTATTGATGCATTGCACAAATCAGTTGATGAGATGGCTCATGCAGAGACATTCAAAGGATATGCCCCTGACCTTGGATATGAGTTCTTAAGAAATACCATTGCTGATAAGGATTTCAAGGCATTAGGATGTGATATAGCTGCTGATGAAATATTTGTAAGTGATGGTGCTAAGTCAGATTCAGGAAATATTGGAGATATATTCTCTGTTGATAACAAGATTGCAGTATGTGACCCGGTTTACCCAGTATATGTAGACACTAATGCTATGTCAGGAAGAACAGGAGAGTATAATCCTGATACACAGAAATGGAGCAATGTTATCTACATGCCATGTACAGCTGCAACTGATTTTGCACCTGAGATTCCTACGGAGACACCAGATATTATATATCTCTGCTTCCCTAACAATCCTACAGGTTCGACTATTACTAAGCCACAGCTTCAGGAGTGGGTTGACTACGCCAATAAGGTTGGAGCAGTTATTATATATGATGCAGCTTATGAAGCATTTATTGAGGAAGCAGATGTACCTCATTCAATCTATGAGTGTACAGGTGCAAGAACATGTGCAATTGAGATAAGAAGTTTTTCTAAGAAAGCCGGATTTACAGGCGTAAGACTTGGTTACACAGTAATTCCTAAGGATTTGAAGTGCGGTGATGTATCACTTCACAGCTTATGGGCAAGACGTCACGGAACTAAATTCAATGGTGCACCATACATTATCCAGAGAGCTGGAGAGGCTGTATATTCAGAGGCTGGAGCTAAGCAGACTATGGAACAGATTGCATACTATAAGAAGAATGCAAAAACTATGATGGAAGCTCTGGCAGGATACGGATATTCTGTATCAGGTGGTATCAATTCACCTTATGTATGGTTAAAGACTCCTGACAACATGACATCATGGGATTTCTTTGATTTACTCCTTGAGAAAGCCAATGTAGTAGGTACTCCTGGTTCAGGCTTCGGACCAAGCGGAGAAGGCTACTTCAGACTGACAGCTTTCGGTTCATACGAGAATACACTTAAGGCACTTGACAGAATCAAGGCTCTTTAATTTGTAAAAATAAATAACATATTAATAATAAATAAAAATAGCAGCCAGTATAGGAAAGCCTCTGTCAGAGACAGGGGAAATATACTGGCTGCATTATTATATTTTCTTAGTTATCAGTTTTGCTGTAAATGCCTACTTGATTACAACTGCCTGATAGAAGAATTTCTGGTAATATGCTGTGAAATCTTCAATTGACTGTTTAACCACTCCATATGTAGGGTCAGTAAGTGTAACAGTCTGTGTGTTTAAGTCATATCCGCTTAATACAACGCAATGTTCATAGGATGGCCAGTAGAAGCTGCTTCCATCCTCAAGTGTAACAGGTGTGTATTCAATCTTATTAATATCATAGTCAAAGCATGTCCACACAATCACAGGATATCCTTTCGCAACCTGCCCCAGAAGTGCATTGACAGATGCATAGCACATGGAGTAAGCCGTGAGCGGTGAGCCTGCATCCTTAAGATAATTGTTGGCAGCAATAATAATTGCCGGGGCAAAGCACCCAGAACCATTAGTTTTCCATGGAGAACCATAGAAATACTCAATAAAACATCCCGGTTCAACCTCTTCCTTCATAGGAAGATACTGGGATGCAAGATATTCCTTATCCACACCAAATCCATAGAAGTTAAGCACCTGCGCAAGAGAAGTAATCTCACATCCCGTAGGAAGCTGCGGATTCTGGTCAATAAATGGAACATCCAGTTCCGTACTTTCCGGCAGGGAATCAGGTTCCTCCGTTATAGTGATAATGCTGTTATTCTTAAGTATCTGTGAGAAATCAACAGAACTTGTCTCAATCTCATTATTAACAGTAATTGTGACAGTAGGTTCCTCCACCTTAGGATTAGCCTCCATCCACAGCTGCCTTCCATATAAAAAAACCACCCCCGCCAGTGCCAGCAAAGATAATGCCAGCACCAGAGATATTTTCTTTCTTTTTCTCACAATTCCAGTCCCTTTGTTATTGTTAATTTGTTTTATTATAATCTGGTATTTTGCCAATACACAGCCTGGGGATAGCCTGCAGGCGGGCACTGGTATATATATGTTGCCGTGCCTTGTGAGGACGCCGGCACTTACGTCCTGTCCTTTAGGACGTTAGTGTCCGCTACGTCCGAGGAGAGTGGGAGCGTGCCGGAAACATGTATATACCAGTGCCCGTCTGCAGGCTATCCCCAGGCATCCCATTCCCAAACACCCCACATTTAAAACAAATTAATTATAATACATATTAATGATTGATTGCAAATCAAGAAGTGTGGTATTATACTAAAGTGTGTTGTGAAAACAACTACAGAACAATTAGTATATATGCTGGAGAACTGGCAGAACGGAGGACAATATGGTAAAAGCTATCGTTGGCGCCAACTGGGGTGACGAAGGAAAAGGAAAAATTACAGATATGCTGGCGGAGGAATCAGATATTATTGTAAGATTCCAGGGCGGAAGCAATGCAGGTCATACAATAATTAATGACTATGGTAAGTTTGCACTTCATCTGTTGCCATCGGGTGTATTTTATAACCATACAACAAGTGTAATTGGTAATGGCGTTGCACTTAATATTCCATATCTTGTTAAGGAACTTAAGTCTCTTACAGACAGAAATGTGCCAATGCCTAAGATCCTTGTATCAGACAGGGCACAGATTCTTATGCCATATCATGTTGATTTTGATACATATGAAGAGGCAAGACTGGCAGGAAAGTCTTTTGGTTCAACTAAGTCAGGTATAGCTCCATTTTATTCAGATAAATATGCAAAGATAGGCTTCCAGGTATGTGAGTTATTTGGAGACGAGAATGCTTTAAAGGATAAGATTGCTAATGTATGTACATTAAAGAATGTAATGCTTGAGCATCTTTATCACAAGCCACTTCTTAATGAGGATGAGATTTTCAATACACTTATGGAGTATAAGGAAATGATTCGTCCTTATGTATGTGACACATCAGCATTCCTTTGCAATGCAATTAAAGAAGGTAAGAAGATACTTCTTGAGGGTCAGCTTGGTTCTTTAAAGGATCCTGACCATGGAATATATCCAATGGTTACATCATCTTCAACACTTGCTGCTTACGGCGCAATCGGAGCAGGTATTCCAGCCAGCTCAATCCAGGATGTAGTAACAGTTGTTAAGGCATATTCATCAGCTGTAGGTGCAGGAGCATTTGTAAGTGAGATATTCGGTGACGAAGCAGACGAGTTGAGACGCCGTGGCGGTGATGGCGGTGAATTTGGTGCCACAACAGGCCGTCCAAGAAGAATGGGATGGTTTGATGCAGTGGCAACACGTTATGGTGTCAGAATGCAGGGTACAACAGAGGTTGCTCTTACAGTAATTGATGTGTTAGGCTATCTTGATGAAATTCCAATGTGTGTAGGATATGAGATTGATGGTAAGGTTACTAAAGATTTCCCTACAACACCACAGTTAGAGAAGGCAAAGCCAGTACTTAAGACTTTCCCAGGCTGGAAATGCGAAATCAGGGGAATCAAGGAATATGACCAGCTTCCTGTAGAATGCAGGAATTACATTGAAGCCATTGAGGAAGAAATCGGGGTACCTGTTACTATGGTTTCTAACGGCCCAGAGAGACACGAGATTATTCACAGAGTAAGTAAATTATCAAAATAAACAACTAAAAAACCAGGCGGCCTGCTTTAAGGCTGCCTGGATAATTTAGTTAAAAGCGGTTATTTTTTTCTGTTTAAGATTTTTGCAATAAGAATCATGGCATAAGCCACTACAGGGAGACCAATATCGGTATAGAGGAGACCCACGAATAATGTATGGGCTGTTTCATTAGGGATAATGGCACATACAAGGGTTGCGATAATTAATGCCACCCACAGGATTACTATTATAAGAGCAATTATTCTTTTAATTTTTTGCATTATATTCTCCGTTTCTTATATGTATGATGATATATGTATGATGATATGATGATACCACGGATTGCTCCGTGTTAACACACTCACAAGCTTGCACCGGATTTTTGTCTATTTGATCCTGGTACCATCATATCATATATCTGATAATAAAAAAAGGCAGGTTTTATTTAAGATGACAAAGAATGTTTTGGAATATCTGTATGTTTCAGCAGAAAAGTTTCCTGACAAGACAGCAGTTGCTGATGAGAAGAGCAGCTTAACATACAGTCAGCTGGTTGCTAAAGCAAAGAATGCGGCATGTGGTCTTTTGCCATATGTCCATAAGAACGACCCAGTACCGGTTCTGGCAGATAAGAGCTGTGACATGCTGGCAGTATTTTTTGGCGCTGTTATGGCAGGGTGCTTTTATACAATGGTAGAGCCAACTCATCCTGTAGAACGTATCAATTCAATTCTTGGTACTCTTGAGGCAGGTATACTTGTAACAAATGAGAAATATGCTTCTAAGGCTGATAAGCTTGAATTTTCAGGCAGAAGGATAAGTATGGAAGAACTGCTTAATCATGAACCTTCAGAGGCTGAACTTAATAAGCTTAAGGACATAAGAGAAGAAAGCCTTGATATTGACCCGCTGTACTCCATATTTACATCAGGCTCTACAGGTGTTCCTAAAGGAGTAATTGTCAATCACAGGTCTGTAATAGACTTTATTGATGAATTTACCTGTATATTCGGAATTACCAGTGAAGATGTTATCGGCAACCAGGCTCCATTTGATTTTGATGTATCAGTTAAGGATATATATTCTGCAATTAAGGTGGGGGCTACGATACAGATTATTCCTAAGAAAATGTTTTCTTTCCCAACATCACTTCTGGATTATCTGGACGATAATCACGTTACAACTCTTATATGGGCTGTATCAGCGTTGTGTATTGTCACAACATTTAATGGATTTGATTACAAGGTGCCAGGTTCTGTTAATAAGGTTATATGCTCAGGAGAGGTTATGCCTATAAAACACCTTAACGGATGGAGAAAAGCATATCCTGATGCCATGTTTGTTAACGTATACGGACCAACAGAGATTACATGCAACTGCACATATTATATTGTGGACAGGGACTATGAACTGGATGAGATTCTTCCAATGGGAAGACCGTTTCCTAATGAGAAGGTATTTCTTCTTGATGAGGATGATAATCTTATAACTGCCGGTACACCACAGGTAAGTGGCGAGGTATGTGTGTCAGGAACAGCTGTAACCATGGGATATTACAACAACAGGGAAAAGACTGATGCTGCATTTGTACAAAATCCTCTTAACACCAGGTATAATGAAATTATTTACCGTACAGGTGATTTGGCATATTATAACAAGGATGGACAGCTTGTGTTCTCATCAAGGAAGGATTTCCAGATTAAGCATATGGGACACAGAATAGAATTAAGTGAAATAGATGGTTCAATGAATGCCATTGACGGTGTTAACAGAGCCTGCTGTATCTTTAATCAGGATGCCAACAGGATTTTAGGTTTCTATGAGGGAACGGCAGATTCTAAGACTATAACACATGAACTTGTAAAGAAGCTGCCTAAGTTCATGATACCACAGGAGTTTGTCAATGTAGAAAACATGCCTCTTACCAAGAATGGCAAGATTGACAGAAAGGTTTTATTGGAGGATTATATTAAAAATGCTGGATGTTAAATTAATCAATTCTCTTGCCTGTGAGCATGGAACGCCTCTATATATATTTGACAAGGCTGTGCTTCGCAGGAGAGTGGATAAGATAAGAGAAATTCTTGGAAGCGAAATAACATTATGTTATGCCATGAAGGCCAATCCATTTCTTGTTGACTGTTTCAAAGCAATGAGTACCAGGTTTGAGGTATGCTCTCCCGGAGAATTTGCAATCTGTGAAAGGGAGCATGTCAATATGAAGGATATTGTCCTCTCAGGAGTTAACAAGGAGAAGGCAGATATTGGGCATGTGATGGATGACTGTGGCGGTGTTGGAATATACACAGTTGAGTCTGTAGAGCAGTTTGAACTTTTAAGCCAGTGTGCAGATGAAAGAGGGACTGTTATTGATGTACTCTTAAGGGTGACAAGTGGAAACCAGTTCGGTCTTGATGAATCTGACCTTGAGAGAATTGTTAAGAACCGGGATGAATATAAATCTGTTAATATCAGGGGAATACAGTGCTACTCAGGAACACAGAAAAAGAAGATACAGGTTATTTCAGAAGAACTTCAGTGGCTTAATGATATCTGTAACAGTCTTTATGAAAAATATGGATTTAAGACAGAGGAATTAGAATATGGCCCTGGACTTCCATACAATTATTTTGGAACGGAAAGCTATGACAATAATTTTGATTTCTTAAGGGAGCTTTCAGAGGAACTTAAACCTCTTAAGGAACGTTACAGCATTACTCTGGAGATGGGAAGATTCCTGGTTTCAGAGTGCGGAATGTATGTGACCTCTGTGGCAGATATTAAAGTCAACAGAAATCAGAATTATGTAATAGTTGACGGGGGAATCAACCATATTAATTATTATGGACAGACTATGGCAATGAAGGTTCCTGCATATTCATATGTTAAGCATGACGGAACAGTTATAAAGGATACTGATAAATATTCTTCTCTCACCGGAAGTGATTGTGAAAGATGGACAGTATGTGGCTCTCTTTGCACAGTGGCTGATGTTGTGGTTAAAAATCTTCCAATTGGAACACCTGATATGGGAGATAAGATTATATTCTATAACATTGGAGCATATTCTGTTACCGAGGGGATATATCTTTTCTTAAGCAGGAAGATGCCAAAGATAATTGCCATAGATTATGATATTACTAATGAAAAAATGTCTGACGTAAAGGATATTAAGGTTGAAACTTACAGGGAAATCGTACAAACAGACAGGATTAATTCAAGAATTGATATATTTTAAATGTTTTTACAAATTAATACTTGACTATATGTACAAGATATTATAATGTAAATCCGAAAGACAGAGGTTATTTATTTAACATTTGCTGTCGATATTCTATATGTGAAGAAAGGCTGGTATTTTGTAATGGATCAGTTATTGGATATTTTAACAGAGATTAATTCAGAGGTAGATTACGAAACATGTGACACACTTATTGATGACGGTATCTTTGATTCCTTTGATATTGTATCTTTAGTGGGAGAACTCAATGATACATTTGACATTGATATTTCACCTGTTGATATCACACCTGAGAATTTCAATTCTGCTGAAGCAATGTGGGATATGATTCAGCGTCTTTCTTAATTGGTAACAGGTTTTGTCAGGATTGACAGAACTGTAACAATAGGCATGGAGGCCGGTTTTATTCAAGGAGGGGTTATTATGGCGTATGATTATTCAATGCTTTTTTCATCATTGAATAGCTCAAGTTCCTATGGAACATCCAGTCCATCACTGGATTTAACAACATTATCAACCATTAAGAATGGCTCTTATAAGAAGCTTCTTAATGCATACTACAAGAAAGAGTCTGGAAGCACTGACAAAACCCAGACAGACAAGAGCAATATTTCAGGTTCATCCAAGGAGAAGATTAATTCTGCCAGTGTAAGAGACAGTGCTGCGTCTGTTACGGATGCAGTCAGCGCCCTTAACAAGTCGTCTTTGTGGAAGAAGACAGAGAAAACTGATGAGTCTGGCAACAAGACAGAGGAATATGACAAGGATGCAATCTATAAGTCTGTTAAGTCTTTTGTTGACAGCTATAATTCACTGGTGGATAAAACAGGAGATTCCAGTGATACGTCGGTGCTTAGAAGAGCATCAATAATGGTTAATTCCACCAAGGCTAACAAGAATCTGTTATCTCAGGTTGGTATATCCATAGGAACTGATAACAAGCTTTCTATTAATGAAGAAGAATTCAAGAAGTCTGAGATGGTAACTGTAAAGTCCCTTTTTTCAGGGGCTGGTTCTTATGGTAAGAATGTCCAGGCTAACGCATCAATGATTTATGGTTCTGCAGTTGCAGATATTGCGAAGCTTTCAGGTTCTACCTACGGAAGTACTGGTGCTTACCAGTATAACAGCCTTGCCAGCTTTAACAGATATTTGTAAGCAATATGATTAGAATAATGACAAGAGAGGTATTGTAAAGTGAGTTTACTTGAAGATTGGAGAGGTACTGCATACAAGCAGGAGATGACCCAGCAGCAGGTTAATCAGTTCTGGGGAGCGTATTTTGCCCAGGAGCAGAAGATATATGAGGAGATTCTCGCAAAGCCGGATGAACCTGTTAAAGGAACAGTTAAGGAACTGGCTGACAAGTTTGGCGTAGATGTCCTTATTATGACAGGTTTCCTTGATGGTATTGACGAGAGTTTAAAGAATCCTAATCCAATTGAGACTATGGATGAGAATACAGAGGTTAACCTTGATTATGACAAGGAGAAGCTTTATTACAACATGGTAGGCTGTAAGGCAGACTGGTTATACGAGCTTCCAGCATGGGACAACCTCCTTGATGAGCAGACAAGGAAGCGTCTTTACAAGGAATCAAAGCTTTCTGGAACTGTTATTAAGGGTAAGAAGATAGGACGTAATGATCCATGTCCTTGCGGTTCTGGTAAGAAGTACAAGCAGTGCTGTGGCAAGAATGCGTAGAGAATCAAGCACTCTGTGATTGTCAGGTACAGCGGAAAAGCGATAAATATCAGGTGCGGCTGCCAAAGCTGTACCTGATATTTTCAATTATTAGGATAGAAATCAGTCTGGTTACTTGAAAAACGAAGAAATCTTTCTGCGTAGTTTCTTCCGAAGTTTTGTAAAATAATCCCTGCAGGCAAACTGTGTTATGTACACATACAGGCTGTAAAGAATTCCTGCTGTTGTGACACATGCCATAAATATAAGCCATGGTCTGTTGTAATGATACTGGCTAAGTATGAAGGTGTTCGTATACTTTGACAGGCTGTAGGAATTCCACTCAAGGTCAGTTGCCAGGTAATCCATAAGCTGCTTAAGATATGGGTCATTGTTTCTTACATTGGCATAGAATGTTACATTCTTAAGTGTTGGTGGAATGACGGCGCCACTGTCAGACATGCTGCTGCTGATAAGAAATACAGTGCAGGTATTGTTTTCAAGGGCGTAGTAATAGTGGGCTACGATTTTATCATGTATATAGTAGTCATAACCTGAATAGTACAGGGTGTCGGCGGTACATTGAACAGCGCTTTTTCTGGCTATCTGGTCATATTTGTTCTCGTCTATGTAATAATGACGGGGAAACAGGCTGGTAAATACGGAATTAGTTATACATACTGCAAGGGCAACCACAGTGAATATAACAGATGCTGCCAGTCTTATAAATGCGTTGCTGTCTAACAGTTTCATCAGGTCTTCTTTTTTCATTGATAACCCCATTCTCAATATTATAATTTTCTGTGTTATCAGCTACACCCAGACGTAAGCTGACATCCACAGATAAAGTATAAAGCAAATGTATACATAATTCAATGTTAAGATTAATCAGCTTATCATTGCTTTTTTTATAAAATATGATAAATTATACTAATGAGACTTTAAATGTGGTCAGGGTGAGGATTAATATATGGACGCTTATACAGGCTTTGCTTATGTTTATGATGAATATATGGATAACATTCCCTATGAAGAATGGAGCCAGTACCTTATGCAGCTTCTAAAAGAACAGGGAGTTCCACAGGATGGGACGGTGGCTGACTTAGGATGTGGAACCGGAACAGTAACCAGGATGTTAGACAAGGCGGGATACGACTGTATCGGTATAGATATGTCAGAGGATATGCTATCTATTGCTTCAGAGAAAATGTATGAGGCAGAACAGCAGATAATCTACACGGAGCAGGATATGAGGGATTTTGCCCTGCCCTATCAGGTGGATGCCTGTGTGAGTATAGGAGATTCAATGAATTATATAACTTCACCGGAGGATTTGCACAGTGTGTTCTCCTGTGTGTATGACAGCCTTGTTACAGGCGGTGTATTTATATTTGATTTGAAGACAATACATTTTTTCAGAGATGTGTTAGCTGATAATACCTACGCACAGAACCGTGATAATTCAGCATTTATATGGGATAATACTTATGAAGAGGAAACCAGGAATAACATATATGACCTGGCTGTTTTTGTGGAAAATGAATTCGGAACATTTGACAGGTTTGAGGAGAACCATTTCCAGCACGGTTTTTACCGGGAGGAAGTTACCGGTGCGGCAGAAAAGGCCGGGCTTAAGCTTGTAAATGTATATGATGCCTTTGGACATGAAGCTCCTTCTTGCGATAGCGAGAGACTGTATTATATATTTAAGAAATGAAGTTTGAATGAATTTATTTAATAGAAATGGAGATTAACATGAAGGATATAGTTATCAGAGGAATTGCAGCAGATGGACAGATAAGGGCATTTGCTGCATCAACAACAAATATATGTGAGGAGGCAAGGCAGAGGCATAATATGAGCCCTATTGGTGCGGTGGCACTGGGGAGACTGTTAACAGGCGGCGTTATGATGGGTTCCATGATGAAGAATGATGCTGACCTTGTGACTATCCAGATTAAATCAGACGGTCCTATTGGCTCTATGACAGTTACTGCTGACCCTAAGGGAAGAGTGAAGGGCTATGTGGCTAATCCGCAGGTAATGCTGCCATTAAAGGATGGTAAGCTGGATATTGCCGGAGCAGTTGGAATCGGCGTACTTAGTGTAATTAAAGATATCGGTTTAAAAGAGCCATATGTGGGAGACACTATTCTTGTCACCAGTGAGATTGGTGATGACCTTACTTATTACTTTGCTACAAGTGAGCAGGTACCATCTTCAGTAGCACTTGGAGTGCTTATGAATAAGGACAATACAGTTGAGCAGGCAGGTGGATTTATTATACAGCTTATGCCGGACGCAACAGAAGAGACTATTTCCAGACTGGAAAACAAAATTAAGGAAATCAGTTCAATTACCCAGCTTATGGAGAAGGGCATGGGTCCGGAAGATATTCTTAACATGGTTCTTAAAGACATGGATTTTCAGGTGCTTGATTCCATTGATGCGAAGTTTTACTGCAACTGCTCCAAGGACAGAGTCAGCAAGGCAATAATGAGCATTGGTGAGAAGGATATTCAGGAAATGATTGATGATGGCAAGCCTGTTGAGGTAAAATGCCATTTCTGTAATACCAGCTATACATTTTCAGTGGAAGAACTTAAGGAAATGCTGGAGGTTGTAAAGAGATAATGGATAACATTATTCTTATAGGAATGCCTGGAAGCGGAAAAAGCACTCTGGGAGTTGTTCTTGCCAAGAAGCTTAACATGAGATTTCTTGATTCAGACCTGGTTATCCAGGAGGAATATGGAAAGACGCTGGAGAAACTTATTGAAGAACACGGAGATGCGGGATTTATACGGATTGAGGATGAGGTTAATTACAACCTTAATCCCCATAACACAATAATTGCCACAGGAGGCAGTGCTGTGTACGGGAAACGCGCCATGGAGCATTTTAAGCAGATTGGTACAGTTATATTTCTTGATGTGCCTGTAGAAGATATATACGACAGGGTTGGCTCTCTTAAGGAGCGTGGAGTGGTCTCTAACGGAAAGAATGGAATTGAAGAGATATTTGCCGACAGAAACAGGCTGTATCACAAATACGCTGATATAATATATACCCAGAAAAATAATATGCTCAGGGAGTCAGTGGAAGAACTGTACGCCATAATTAAAAATAAAATTGAAAGATAAGTAAAATTGTTTTATACTATGTCTATTAAGGGATACTTTTTGGAGGATTACTCATGGAAAACGAAACTGCATCTAAGAATTTTATTGAACAGATAATTGACAAAGATATTGAAGAAGGACATTGCAGGAAGGTTGTAACCAGATTTCCGCCTGAGCCTAACGGATATTTACATATAGGACATGCCAAGTCAATTCTTTTAAATTACGGACTGGCACAGGAGTACAACGGACAGTTTAACCTTCGTTTTGATGATACTAATCCTACCAAGGAAAAAGAAGAGTTTGTTGATTCAATTAAAGCGGATGTTGAATGGCTGGGAGCAAAGTGGAATGGAGATGTGCTTTTTGCATCAGATTATTTCCCTAAGATGTATGAGGCTGCCGTAAAGCTTATCAAGAAGGGAAAGGCGTATGTATGTGACCTTTCTGCTGATGAGATAAGACAGTACAGGGGAACACTTACTGAACCTGGTAAGGAAAGCCCATACAGGAACCGTTCTGTTGAGGAGAACCTCCAGCTGTTTGAGGATATGAAGAATGGTAAGTTTGCGGATGGAGAGAAGGTATTAAGAGCCAAGATTGACATGGCTTCTCCTAACATTAATATGAGAGACCCTGTTATTTACAGAGTGGCACATATTTCCCATCACAGAACAGGGGATGAATGGTGCATATATCCAATGTACGATTTTGCCCATCCAATCGAAGATGCCATTGAGGGAGTATCACATTCAATATGTACTCTGGAGTTCGAGGATCACAGACCACTGTATGACTGGGTTGTAAGGGAACTGGAGTATGAGTATCCACCTAAGCAGATAGAATTTGCAAAGCTTTATCTTAATAATGTTGTCACAGGCAAGAGATATATTAAGAAGCTTGTTGAGGATGGAATAGTTGACGGATGGGATGACCCAAGACTTGTGTCTATTGCAGCTTTAAGAAGGAGAGGATTTACACCTGAGTCAATTAAGATGTTTGTTGAGATGGTAGGTGTAACCAAAGCCCAGGGCTCTGTTGAGTATCCAATGCTTGAGTACTGCATCCGGGAAGATTTAAAGCTTAAAGTAAAGAGAATGATGGCAGTTCTTGACCCTGTCAAGGTTATTATTGATAACTACGAAGAGGGTAAGGTTGAGTATATGGAGGTTCCTAATAACCAGGAGAATCCTGAACTGGGAACAAGAATGGTTCCATTTACTAAAGAACTGTACATTGAGAGAGAAGACTTCATGGAGGAGCCACCTAAGAAGTATTTCAGACTGTTCCCAGGCAATGAAGTCCGACTGATGAATGCATATTTTGTAACATGTGTGGATTTCAAGAAGGATGCAGATGGCAGGGTTACTGAGATTCACTGTACTTATGATCCTGCCACCAGAGGTGGAAACTTTACTGAGAGAAAGGTAAAGGGTACAATTCACTGGGTTTCTGCAACAGAGGGCGTTAAGGTTAAGGCCCGTCTCTATGAGAATATTGTAGATGAAGAAAAGGGAGTATATAATCAGGAGGATGGTTCTATCAATGTTAATCCTAATTCCCTTAAGGTAGTTGATTGTATAGTTGAGCCTGAGTTAGCAAAGGCAGAGAAGGAAGATAAATTCCAGTTTGTGAGGAATGGTTATTTCTGTGCAGATTTTAAGGATAGTACAGAGGGGAATCCTGTATTTAACAGAATTGTATCTTTGAAGAGCTCATTTAAGCTTCCTACCAACTAAGAATAAGAAAGGCAGGACAATATGCAGGATAATAGCGCAGAATTAGCTGAAGCGTCATACGTTTTCGATAAAAGACTTGAGTGTCCTTGTTGTGGCAAACTGTTCACTTCCAAGGTTGTAAAGACAGGTAAGGCGAGATTTCTTGGGTCAGACATGGATTTAAGACCGAGATATTCAGGTATTGACACAGTAAAATACGATGTATATATGTGCCCGAAGTGTGGGTATGCAGCAGTTGCAAGAGAATTCCCTAATTTGAATGCAAAGCAGAAGGAAGCTGTCAAGGAAGAGATTAGCAGCAAATTCCAGGGTGTTGTAGAGGGTGACAAGATATATACTTATGATGATGCCATAGTAAGATATAAGATGGCACTTCTTGTTGCAATTAAGAAGCCATCAAAGGTAAGCGAGTGTGCATTTCTGTGCCTTAAGCTGGCGTGGCTTCACAGAAGCGTACAGGAGACACTTCTTGGCGATAAAGAGCTGGACAGCCTTCCGCCAGAGGTGAAGAGAACAGTAGAGAACAGCAATATTGAGGAGAAGACTTATTTAAGGGAAGCCTATGAAGGATTTACAGAGGCTTTATCCAAGGAATATCCTCCTATCTGTGGAATGGATGAAACAACAGTTAATTATCTTATGTCTGTGCTGGCATATAAGAATAATGATTTTGAGTCAGCCAGCAAGTATGGTTATTCCGTATTAAGTTCAAGGACAGCCTCTGCAAAAGTAAAAGATAAAGAAAGAGACTTGATGGATATGTTAAAATCTGATAAAATGTAACAGGTGTGTATTTATACACCGGATATTTTATTGGAGGTACTTGAAATGAAAGGTACAGTTAAGTGGTTCAACAATCAGAAGGGTTATGGATTCATCAGCGATGAGAATGGCAATGATGTATTCGTACACTACTCAGGACTCAACATGGAGGGCTTCAAGTCATTAGACGAGGGCGCTGAAGTAGAGTTCGACGTTACAGATGGTGCAAAGGGGCCACAGGCAGTTAACGTAACTAAATTATAATCCGGAATGTTTGCAGTGTGCCTTTTTAATATACAGACTAGATATTGGAAAAGATATATTGTTACAAGTAAGATTATGAGGGAGCAGCGGCATAATGCAGCTGCTCTTGCCATATTCTGATGTAGTTTATGTATATTTTATAATAGACATAGTATTTTAATAAATGAAACGGAGATTGTTATGGATAATGTTTTAGAGGGTATTGATTATAATGTAACTCTTGCACCGGAGACACCAGGCATGCTCCTGGCAGGAGGTATACTTGCCTTGTCAGTTTTTATTGTAATGTTTATTGTTATTAAGAAAAGGTGGAAGGGAAGAGTGCTTCCGTTTTTCCTTGCTTTAGTAACGTTCACATTTGTAAGAATTTTTGCCATGCTTGCTGAATCAGCTTTAATGCTTGTTCCAAGTATTGATGCTGCTTTTGAATACAATCCGTCAGCACTTACAGTTGTGGACGTGCTTCTTTCAGCAGTGGGATATATAGCTGCCAGATGGGTAGTTTCCAATATTCTTATAGAGAGATTTGAGAGACAGGGTGATGTTCTTCTTGCTGGACTTGGACTTGGATTTGGTGATGCCATGCTCTTTGGATTTACACTTGTTTCCAATTATGTATGGTGTATTGCTGTGGATACAGGGTCTCTTGCCCAGGCATTTGAAGGACTGACAGAAAGTGAGGCTCTGACTACTTATCTGTCACTGCAGGATTTGTTTTATGCACCTGCAATTCTCTGGCTTCTGATGGGAGTAAGTACCGTAATTGATATGGTTCTTCATGTACTTCTTACCACAGTTATATTTGGTGTGGCTAAGAAACAGGTTCCGTCAGTCTGGCATGCCATATGCGGAGTTATATATATAGGTGTTATCATACCTTTCCAGATGTATGATTATACATCAATTACAAGTATTATGATTTGCTTTGCTGTTAAGCTGGTTATATTTGCAGCTGCGGCATATTACATTTCCAAAAATGTGTTCAACAGTATACAGTACGAGGAGTAAATGTGGATTACACTAACAAGGATACAGGATTAACTACTAAAAGAGCAGAACAGCTTGCAAAAGCGGGATTGTCCAATGTGGGAATTAAGAATCAGTCAAAATCAGTTTCACAGATTATTGCAGATAATGTATTTACTTACTTTAATCTTATATTTGCAATATTTGCGGGATTGCTGATTGTGGTAAAGTCATACATTAATATGACATTTCTTCCTATAGTCATTATTAATTCTCTGATAGGAATTATCCAGGAAATCCGTACCAAGCTGGTTCTTGATAGGCTGACTCTGCTGTCAGCTCCAACATCAAGGGTTATTCGTGATGGAAAACTTTCTGAGATTATGTCAGAAGAACTTGTGAAGGGAGACCTCTGCGTTTTTGAAGCGGGAGACCAGATATGTGCGGATGCCAGGGTGGCAACAGGTTCTGTAAGAGTTAATGAGTCTTTGGTAACAGGTGAATCAGATGAAATAATCAAGCTTCCGGGGGACAGTCTGCTCTCCGGAAGCTTTGTTGCATCCGGAAGCTGCCGTGCAGTTCTCACTAATGTGGGACTTGATTCCTATGTTTCAAAACTGGCTGTTGAGGCCAAGGCTTCCAGGGGAAAGCAGCAGACTGACATGATGTGCTCCCTGGACAAGCTGGTTAAGATAATAGGGATTGTAATCATACCTATAGGTATTCTTATGTTTGTGCAGAATTATTTCTTTCTGGGTTCCGGTCTGCAGCAGAGTGTTGTGGCGGTAATAGCAGCCCTGGTGGGAATGATACCGGAGGGACTTTATCTTCTTGCCTCAGTGGCACTTGTTGTAAGTGTGCTAAGGCTTGGAAAGAAAAATGTGCTGGTTCACGAGATGCCTTGCGTTGAGACACTGGCAAGGGTTAATGTACTGTGCGTTGATAAGACAGGAACTATAACGGAGAATAAGATGTCTGTGGCAGATATAATTCCTCTTGATACAGACGAAGGAAATAAATCAGAAGATTTTCCGGGATATTCTAATGTCCACGAGATGATTGGCAATCTTGTATCATCACTTAATTGTGATAACTCCACCATAGAGGCACTAAAAGAGTATTTTACCAGGGAGCCATCCATGACTGCAGAGACGATATATGGTTTCTCTTCTGAAAATAAATACAGCGGGGCTGTTATGGCTGATGGAAAGAATCTGGTTCTGGGAGCACCGGAAAAGCTTCTTCTTAAAGACTATCCTCTTTACAAGGATGAAATAGTTTCATTGTCATCAAGGGGATTCCGTGTTCTTGTTTTTGGAGTATATGAAGGAGTTCTTGATGGAAAACCACTTTCAAGACCGGTTAAACCACTGGCAATAGTGACCCTGTGGAATGCAATACGTCCTGAGGCAAGGGCAACATTCCAGTATTTTAAGGATCAGGGAGTGGATATCAAGGTTATATCAGGGGATAATCCTGTAACAGTTTCGTATGTTGCCAAATCTGCAGGCATTACAGGTGCAGATTCTTATGTTGATGCCACAGAACTGGTTACAGATGATGATTATGCCAGAGCTGTTAAACAGTACACAGTGTTTGGCAGAGTGTCACCAGAACAGAAAAGGAAACTTGTAAATGCCCTTAAAGCAGATGGAAATGTTGTGGCAATGACAGGGGATGGGGTTAATGATGTTCTTGCATTAAAGGATGCTGACTGCAGCATAGCATTTGGTTCAGGAAGCGATGCGGCATGTAATGCTGCCCAGATAGTACTTGTTGATTCGGATTTCGCATGTATGCCATCAGTAGTGGCAGAGGGAAGACGTGTTGTTAACAATATCCAGCGTACAGCCTCACTGTTTCTGGTGAAAAACATTTTTTCCATGATGCTTTCGGTATTTTCATTGTTTGCAGGTAATGTGTATCCATTGTATCCAACCCAGTTGTCCCTTCTTGGAGCATTTACCATAGGAGCACCGGGATTCCTGCTAGCACTGCAGCCAAGCCACAGCCGCATAACCGGCAGGTTCTTAAGGAACGTATGCATTAAGGCCCTGCCTGCGGCTTTGACAGATTTTATTCTGGTGGCTGTATACACTGTAATCGGAATGCACTCAGAGTTGTCGCATCAACAGATATCCACTACAGTTATTTTTATTCTGCTTACAGTGGGAATGGCAGAACTGGTAAGGGTGTGCCGGCCTTTTGACTGGATAAGGATTATAATATGCACCTGCATGGCAGCAGGAATAGTTCTTTCAGTCATATTCGCCGGAAATATATTTGCCATATCGCCACTGGGGCCACGGCTCATGTGGCAGACAATGTGGGGAATGATTGGTGCTGTTCCTATATTTTATTTCAACTGTAAGGTTATTAACAGGATATTTAACCGTTAGGAACATTTTTGGAGAATGTTGTGTTAACAAGCTTCTCATAAGGGGCATCCCCTGTTAATTCTCCTGAAGATTTGAGGATATCTTTAAGAAGATTATATGCTTCTTCTGTGAATACAGTGTCTTCTTTCCAGGTATCCTGTGATTTATACCTCTCAACGATAGTGGTAATAGTTTCAATGTCATTCTCAGGGAACTGTGGGGCGATAATCTGGGCAATTTCTTCAGAACTGTGGCTGTTTACATAGTCAAGCCCCTTTTGTATTGCATTTGTAAATGACTGGATTATTTCTGGATGCTTTTCAATATAGCTTACTTTAGCGCAGTAGGCTGTGTATGGTACATATCCACTCTCCACACCAAGAGAAGCAACAACGTATCCTTTTCCTTCCTGCTCAAGTGTGGTGGCGGTAGGCTCGAACTCTACAGTGAAGTCTGCCAGACCAGAGGCAAATGCTGCAGCAGTAGAACCAAAATCTACATTTTTGATTATGGTTAAATCTTTCTCAGGATTGATTCCGTTTTTCTTAAGGATGTATTCCAGAAGCATCTGTGGCATTCCGCCCTGTCGGCCCCCGATAATTGTACAGTATTTTATATCATCCCATTTGAAGTCTTTCATTTCTTCTCTTGATACAAGGAAGTTTCCGGCTCTCTGGGTAAGCTGGGCAAAATTCACGGCATAGTCTTTAGAACCACCTGCGTATACGTAGATGGAAGATTCTGAACCCATAAATCCGATGTCAGCATCTCCGCTTACAAGAGAAGTCATGACTTTGTCAGCTCCGAATCCGGTCACAAGATTGATGGACAGCCCTTCTTCTTCAAAATATCCGGATTCAATGGCAACATACTGGGGTGCGTAGAATATAGAATGGGCAACTTCATTTAATGTTATGGTTTTAAGTGAATCATTTTCATTATCCTTGGTTGTGCAGCCAAAACATCCTGCCAGTGTGACTAATACAAGCAAAATGGCTGCGAATCTCATGGCAGTTTTCAGATTCTTTTTCATACTATCTCCTTTGATTTCTTATATCATCATATTATTCAGGAACAAAAAAACTGTTTATATTTTTAAATTAGGACAAAAATCTGTATATATTATATATAAAAGATGTTTCATATTTTGTCCTTTTATGTTACAATTACCCAATGAGGTGTTAGTTTTCAGTACAAATCGCAGTTTAGGAGGACGTTCTTATGTTTGGAAAGAAGAAAACAGATGGAGCTGTATCCGCCAATGACATGAATCTTCTGATGGAGATGATGGACAAAGTTATTGCAGGAGAATACGGGGATGTGGACACATCATTATTCTCTAATCCTGCATATGGAGCAAAGCTTAACGAGTTGATTCACGCTTTTAAGAAAGCCAATAACAACTTTGTTATGAGACTTAATGAAGCTATGGAGTCAATTGGTGACAATTCGTATGTTAAGAATACTATGGATCAGGTTCAGTCACAGACTACATCTATTGCAGAGATGGAAAGTGCCAGCCAGGGGCTTACAGATTCTATCAATGGAATATCCGTTTCTATGGATGGTATACGTGACAGCACACATGAGATGCTTGCAGCGGTCCAGAACAGTACAGCCAATATGAATGAGAGTATCAGGGTTGTTAATGAGTCATCTGAAAAGATTAATATAATTAACAAGCAGGTACAGGATTTCCAGGAAAAGATTGATAAAATCGGTGAGATTGTAGATATTGTTAAGAAGGTGGCAAGCCAGAGTAACCTTCTTGCCCTCAATGCTTCTATTGAGGCTGCGAGAGCAGGCGAGGCAGGAAAGGGATTTGCTGTAGTAGCTGAACAGGTTAGAAGACTTTCAATTAATACATCTGAATCAGCCGAGGACATTGTTAAGTATGTTAATGAGCTTGAGAAGGATATTGATGCTCTTGCAACATCAATGAATGAGACAACTGCCAAGCTTTCAGAGGGTAATGAGAAAGTTGAGTCATCACTGGATGACATTGAGATTATGGCAAACCAGATGGAGGCTGTTAAGAATAAGGTTGATGAGGTATTTGATGATATTGACAAGCAGACATCACTTACCCATGCTTTCAATAAGGAAGTTGCCAATATTGCAGCAAGTTATGATGAGCTTTCACGCTGCTGTGTTGAACAGGGTACACATGTATATAAGATTGGCCGTTACATTGATACTGCAAGAAGTGATATGGTCAGAGGCTTTGCTGAGGTTACTCTTCAGGATTGGTTAAGAATATATGAGATTGACCATTTTATCCTTATGTGGAGAGTATACAACAATGTTATGGACTTCGAGCATCTTAAGATTAACCAGCTTAATAATAATACTTCATGTAAGCTTGGTAAGTGGATAGGAAGCCAGACAGACCCTGTTGTAACAGGAAGTCCTGAGTTCAAGGCTGTTGTTGATACTCATAACACTGTACATAAGTGGGCTACAGAGTCATGGAAGGCAAAGGATGCAGGTGATACCAAGATGGCTATGGAATACTTTAACAAGACATATGATGCATTCTTTAAGTATCAGGCTGCTATCAGGAAGCTGGGTGACTTCTACAGGACTTTAGGATATACAGATAAGACAGAGATAGTTGTATTCCGTAAGTAATTTGTGTATACTTAAGCCTGTGCATTGACGCAGTCATTAAAACTATTATGAATAATAGCTGCTATAGACGTAATCTGCATAGATGCGTGTGTGGCAGCTTTTATTAAAGGATGGTTGAATCTTGTGATGACTGAATGTTGATGTTTTCAATATAATATGTTGGAGATTAATATGAGATGAAAAAGCTTAGAAAAGATGAGCCATGCTGGTGTGGAAGTAATAAGCCATATGGACAGTGCCATATGGAATTTGACAGAAGAATTGATATGTACAGAAAGAAGTTTCATACAGTTCCACCAAGAAATATCATTAAGAATGAAGAACAGCTGGCAGGCATGAGAGAAAGCTCTAAGATTAACGTGGCTGTACTTGATTATGTGGCAGAGCACATTAAGGCAGGTATTACTACGGAAGATATTGACAGAATGGTGTATGAGAAGACAACTGCAATGGGAGGAATTCCTGCACCATTGAATTATGAAGGGTTTCCAAAGTCTGTCTGCACATCACTTAATGACCAGGTATGCCACGGAATTCCATCAAGCAATGTTGAATTGGTTGATGGGGATATAATTAATGTAGATTGTTCAACAATCCTGAATGGATATTATTCAGATTCATCAAGAATGTTCTGCATTGGTGATGTATCCCCGGAAAACAGAAAGCTGGTAGATGTTGCCAGAGAGTGTGTCCAGCTTGGACTTGAACAGGTGCGTCCATGGGGACATCTTGGAGATGTGGCTGCAGCTATTAATGACCACGCCAGAAAGAATGGCTACACAGTAGTGAGACAGGTAGGAGGACATGGAATAGGACTGGAGTTTCATGAAACTCCATTTGTCAGCTATGTAATCAAAAAGGGAACTGGAATGGTTATGGCACCGGGGATGGTATTTACCATTGAGCCTATGGTTAATATGGGAAGCGATGAAATCTATATTGATGACTCTAATGGATGGACTATATATACGGAGGATGAACTGCCAAGTGCCCAGTGGGAAATTATGGTTCTTGTTACAGATTCAGGGTATGAAGTATTAAGCTGGTAGAAGGTTTTCAGAAATCAGATATTAAGTGGAATGGAGATTATTATGTATAACGTTGCAGTTGAACAGATAATAAGTGTTACACCACCAAAGAAATCAATACTATATAAAGTTATTTTGATTATTGCATGTGTCCTTGCGGTTACAACAATACCATCAACAGGTCTGTTTGGACTTTTGCTCCTTGTGGTTCTTGTACTGTTTACCATATTTGTGTTCAGATACTACAAGGCAGAATATGAATACTCCCTGGTGGATGGTGAATTGACAATTGAGAGAATCATGGCTAAGACATCAAGAAAAAGATGTGGAGTGTATTCTGTAAGCAAGGCTACACTGGTGGCAAGACCTGATTCCAATGATGCTTTAAGACTGGAGCACATGGATTACAGAACAAGCAGGTACATTTCAGAGGATGCAGATAATAACAGTATTGTGGTTGTATACACATACAACAGCAAAAATGAGATGGAAAGATTGTACATCCAGCCTGATGAAAGGATGCTTCAGGCTATTGCTGGCTGCGTTGGAAGAGATGTATATAAAATTGATTGACAAACTTAAGGACCGATGATATACTAACTGACAATATATTCAAAGAAATTCCAGCAAAGAAGCTGGTGTGCAGTAAGATATCCGGTACATTTATATGTTCGGATATTTTTACATAGTAAGATACATTTTTAAAGAAAGAGAGGATTAAGTTACAATGGGTAAAATTATTGGTGAAGGTATTACATTTGATGACGTGCTTTTAGTTCCACAATATTCAGAGGTTACACCTGACATGATTGATCTTTCTACCAATCTTACACAGAAGATCAAGCTTAACATTCCATTAATGAGTGCAGGAATGGATACTGTAACAGAACATAGAATGGCTATTGCAATGGCAAGACAGGGTGGAATCGGTATTATTCACAAGAATATGTCAATTGAAGCTCAGGCAGATGAGGTTGATAAAGTTAAGCGTTCAGAGAATGGAGTTATCACTGATCCATTTTATCTTCATCCTGATAATACAATAGGTGATGCCAATGATTTGATGGCAAAGTTCCGTATCTCAGGTGTTCCAATTACAGATGAGAACGGCAAGCTTGTTGGTATCATTACTAACAGAGATCTTAAGTTTGAAGAAGATTTCAGCAGACCAATCAAGGAGTGTATGACAAGTGAGAATCTTATTACAGCTCCTGTTGGAATTACATTGGATGATGCTAAGAGAATATTGGCAAAGGGAAGAATTGAGAAACTTCCAATTGTAGATGATGAATTCAAGCTTAAGGGGCTTATCACAATTAAAGATATTGAGAAGTCAATTAAGTATCCTGCTTCAGCCCATGATTCACAGGGAAGACTTCTTGCAGGTGCTGCAGTTGGTATTACAACTAATGTTATGGACAGAGTGGAAGCTCTTGTTAATGCCAAGGTTGACTGTATCGTAATTGACTCTGCCCATGGTCATTCTAAGAATATTATTACAACTCTTAAGAATATTAAGGCAGCATATCCTGAACTTCAGGTTATAGCAGGTAATGTGGCTACAGGTGAGGCAGCTAAGGCATTATGTGAGGCAGGAGTTGATGCTGTTAAGGTTGGTATTGGACCTGGTTCAATCTGTACAACAAGAGTTGTGGCAGGTATTGGTGTGCCACAGATTACAGCTATTATGGATGCTTATGAGGAAGCTAAGAAGTATGGCGTTCCAATTATTGCAGATGGTGGTATCAAGTTCTCAGGTGATATTGTTAAGGCAATAGCAGCAGGTGGCAATGTATGTATGCTGGGAAGCCTTCTTGCAGGATGTGATGAGGCTCCTGGTACATTTGAATTATTCCAGGGAAGAAAGTACAAAGTATACAGAGGAATGGGTTCAATCGCTGCCATGGAGAATGGAAGCAAGGACAGATATTTCCAGACTAATGCAAAGAAGCTTGTTCCAGAGGGTGTTGAAGGACGTGTTGCATACAAGGGGCTTGTTGAGGATACAATATTCCAGCTTATGGGAGGACTCCGTTCAGGTATGGGATATTGTGGTGCTCCAACGATTCCAGTTCTTCAGGAGACAGGAAAGTTCATTAAGATGTCAGCAGCTGCTCTAAGAGAGAGCCACCCACATGATATTCATATTACAAAGGAAGCTCCTAACTACAGTGTTGAGCAGAACTAATATGTTATATATTCTGGATTCTTACAGAATAACAGGAATCCATAGACAGGGATAAATAATGGATATAACAGACATTTTCGTAATTCGGCGAAGATGTCTGTTTTTTATTGCAAAGTTTTTTATATTAGAGTATATTAAATGTAAAATAGATAATGGGAGTTTATTAATGAAAGAAGATGTTATGTCAAAGTTTGTTACTTTTAATGATAACAAATATATGATTCAACTCCAGAGCATTCTTAAAAGTCTGAAATATTACATGAAGGATGATTTATCTTTAGAGAAGGTAACTACTACCGGCTCGTTTGATGGTAAATACATTGGCTGTCAGATTATGGATGGTGACCAGGAGATATTCTTTGGCATCAGCGGTGATGACGAGATTTTGTTAAAGATAGCCTCTGTATTTGCAAGATATGAGTTTGATACCTTTGATGAAGATGCCTATGATGCAATATGTGAACTTATTAACTGTGTGAATGGGGCTATGGCTGTGTGCCTTGAGGACAGGGATATTAATTGTGAACTTAAACCGCCGGTGTTTTACTGTAATATTTCTGTAAGCGGAAGGGATAGCTTCTGCATTCTTGACATGAAACTTAAGGGATTGGATTTTAATATAATCCTGGCAGTTGATGATGGGATAATAATTAGCAGATGAGGAGAGGGGATAATGGCAAAGATATTAATTGTTGATGATTCTAAGACTTCGAGAAGATTTTTAAAGGATATGCTGGCTTCTGCCGGACATGAGGTTGTTGCAGAGGCAGTGAATGGGCAGGAGGGAATTGATAAATATTTCCAATATATGCCTGATCTGGTAACTATGGATATTACCATGCCTGGAAAGGATGGAATTACAGCTTTGTCTGAGATAATTGAGAGAGATTCCAAGGCAAAGATTATTATGGTTACAGCGGCAGGACAGAAGTCTAATATGATAGAGGCTTTAAAGCGTGGGGCTTCAGACTTTATTCAGAAACCATTTGAAGCTAATGTCATAATTGAAGTAATTAAAAAGGTGCTTGAAGAACAATGAGTAATTATATAATGGTTATCCAGTATGACGGAGGAAGATATGACGGCTGGCAGCGTATGGGTAACGAAAGAAGCGATAATACAGTACAGGGAAAGATTGCAGAAGTATTAAGGCGCATGACCGGAAGTGAGCCTGAGATTAATTGTGGCTGCAGAACGGAAAAAGGTGTCCATGCTTATGGACAGGTTATTAATGTAAGAATTGATAATGATGATACTTCACCTAAAGAATTGAAGAATTATCTCAGCAGGTATCTTCCAAGGGATATTGGCGTGATTAGTGTGGACAGGGCTGATGACAGGTTTCATGCACAGCTTAACTTAAGAAGTGTAGTATATATGTACAGGCTTGACGTGGGAAAGAACCCGGATGTGTTCATGAGAAGATATGCATACCATACATTTGACATGCCGGATCTTGATGCCATGAGAAAGGCTGCATCATATTTTATTGGAAAACATGATTTTAAGCTGTTCACAACGGCTAAGAAAAGCAAAAGCACAGTAAGGAATATTGAAGATATCCAGATAGAACATAAAGGAAATGAGGTGGCTATAAGGATTACTGCCAATGATTTTATGCATAATATGGCGAGACTTATGGTAGGGATGCTGCTGGATGTAGGTGGAGGCCTTAAGAAGCCAGAGGCAGTAAAGGATGCCCTGGAACTAAAGGATGTCACTATGTCATTTCCAGCAGAGGCTTATGGACTTTTTCTTGAGAAAGTGAATTATTAACAGGATGGTATAACAGATGGAAACTATTATTGAGAAGATTGAAGATATAGTTAAGGAGGGATTTAACGCCTGCGGATATGATGAGAAATATGCCAGGGTTACAGTGTCTAACAGACCTGACCTGTGCGAGTACCAGTGTAATGGTGCCATGGCTGCTGCCAAGGAATATGGTAAAGCACCATTTATTATAGCAGACAGCGTTGTGGAGAAGATTGCTGGTAATCCAGCGTTTAAGAGTATCGAAAGCGTTAAGCCAGGGTTTATTAATATTGTTGTGTCTGAGGATTTTCTTGGCACATACCTTGATAATATGGGACATGAGGATAAGTTTGGCTATGTTCCAACTATAACAGATAAAACTGTTATAGTTGATTATGGTGGAGCAAATGCGGCTAAACCTTTACATGTAGGACATTTAAGATCAGCAGTAATCGGAGAGAGTGTTAAGAGAATACAGCGCTTTGCAGGTAATAAGGTTATAGGTGATGTGCATCTGGGGGACTGGGGACTTCAGATGGGACTTATCATTGAAGAATTAAGAGACAGAAAGCCTGAACTTCCATATTTTGATGAGAACTTTACCGGAGAATACCCAGAGGAACCTCCTTTTACCATATCAGAGCTGGAGGAGATATACCCTGCTGCCAGCAGGAAATCTAAAGAGAATGACCAGTTTCTAGAGAGAGCACACAATGCTACCTTAAAGCTCCAGAGCGGTGACAAGGCATGCAGGGCAATCTGGAACCATATTATGAATGTATCTAAGAAGGATTTAAAGAAGAATTATGATAATCTTAATGTTTCCTTCGACCTCTGGAAAGGTGAGAGTGATGCTCAACCCTATATTCCTGATATGATTCAGGACATGATAGACAAGGGACTTGCCTATGAAAGCCAGGGAGCAACTGTTGTAGATATTCAGGAAGATACAGATTCTAAGGAACTTCCACCATGTATCATAAGAAAATCTGATGGTGCTGCATTATATGCTACATCAGACCTGGCAACTATTGTGGAGAGAGAGCGGGATTACCATCCTGATTCATACATATATCTTGCAGATAAGAGGCAGGAACTTCATTTTACACAGGTATTCAGAGTTGCCAAGAAAGCGGGAATTGTTAAACCTGATGCCAGTCTTACATTTTTAGGCTTTGGAACAATGAATGGAAAGGATGGAAAGCCATTTAAGACCAGAGATGGTGGTACCATGCGTCTGGAGATTCTCATATCTGACATTCAGAAAGCAGTACTTTCAAAGATGGAGGATAATGCAAAGAAAAAGGGTCAGGAAGATGGAGATTCCAGTGGTGAAATTTATGAAACAGCCAGAATGATTGGACTTGCGGCCTTAAAGTATGGTGATTTGTCTAACCAGGCTTCCAAGGATTATGTGTTTGACATTGACAGATTTACTTCATTTGAGGGCAATACAGGACCATATATCCTGTATACTATTGTAAGAATTAAGTCTATTCTTTCAAAGTATGTACAGGCAGGTGGTGAATGTAATAATCTTAAGATTATGCCACCATCTTCTGACAGCGAGAAGAATCTGGCTCTTGCACTGGTAAGATTTTCTGAAGTGATTGACAGTGCATATATGGACAATGCCCCTCATAAGATATGTCAGTACATATATGATGTATCTAATGTATTTAATGGATTTTATCATGATACCAAAATCCTTTCAGAGACAGATGAGGAAAAGAAGAAGGGCTATATCGCAATATTAAGCCTGACTAAAGACATTCTTCTTACTTGTATTGACTTACTGGGAATTGAGTGCCCAGAGAGAATGTAGGAATGGAGATTATTATGAAATTAATTAGTTTTGCAATTCCATGTTACAATTCAGCTGCTTATATGAGAAAGTGTATTGAATCAGTTCTTCCAGGTGGAGATGACGTGGAAATCATCATTGTTGATGATGGTTCTACTAAGGATAACACAGGAGAAATTGCAGATGAGTATGCTGCTAAGTATCCAACAATTGTCAAGGCAGTGCATCAGGAGAATGGTGGTCATGGACAGGCAGTTAACACAGGGCTTGCCAACGCTACCGGCAAGTATTTCAAAGTGGTTGACAGCGATGACTGGGTAGATGGAAAAAGCTACAAAAGAATTCTTAAGACATTAAAGAATTTCAACGAAAATAACGAACCTGATATGGTAATTGCCAATTATGTGTATGATAAAGTTGGCGCTAAGAGAAAGAAAGTTATTCACTATGATAATGTATTTCCTCTGGATAAGATGTTTACATGGGATGAGATTGGAAACTTTAAGATTGACCAGTATATTCTCATGCATTCAGTAATTTACAGGACAGAACTTCTTAAAAAATGTGGATTGCAGCTGCCAAAGCATACTTTCTATGTGGATAATATTTTCGTGTTCGAGCCTCTTACAGAGGTTAAGAATATGTATTATATTAATACTAATTTTTACAGATACTTTATCGGCAGGGATGACCAGTCAGTAAATGAAACTGTTATGATAGGAAGAATTGACCAGCAGATAGCAGTTACCAAAAGAATGATTGATTTCTTCCTGGACAGCAATGTTCGTTCAGGCAAGAGGAAGAATTATATGATTAATTACTTAAGAATCATGATGGAGATTTCTTCAATATTCCTGATTATCAGTGGAACCAAGGAGAATCTTGAGAAGAAAAAGGAACTGTGGAATTACGTCAAGAATAAGGATGCAGAACTGTACAGAAAGTTAAGATACAGTCTGTTAGGAAGTACAGTTAACATTCCTGGAAGAGGTGGCAGAGCCATATCTAAATACGGCTACAAAGTCATGAACAAACTTATAGGATTTAATTAAATAGTAGAGACTTCACAATAAAAAGGGTCAGAATTCTTATCATGCAGGCAGGATAAGAATTCTGACCCTTTTGATTTTTGCCAGATACACGAATTGCTCCGTTGCTCTGCAACTCTTGCAATCCTAAAACAGTATCTTACAAATATTCTGGTTAACATATTTCTTAATTATATCAGGAACGGCTTTCTGTTGTTCTGTGTCCATATCAGCAATTCTTAACATAACTGTCATCTTTGAGCCTTCAAAGAACATATAGTAGCCCATTTTCCTGTAAATTGTTGTAAATGAGTTCCACTGGTATGTGTGTGTAATCTGGAAGTCTGGAATTTCAGCCATTATACCCGTATCCATTAATGTTATTGTGCAAGTCGCATCCTCTGAAGGGTCTCTGTGTTTTAAATGGTACCCCACAGCACTTCTGAACTGGAATACAAATATATATACAGGGTATGCAAAGCATGCTGCGTATATAACTCCCAGATACATATTGAAAAATCCCATAACCATAAGTACTATTGCAATGGCGGCGGGAACAAGGGATAGAATTGTCTCAATCGGATTTCTGATAAATCTGTTCCAGAACACAATTTTTCGGTATTCGTCGCCGGATGCCTTTAATCTGGTGTTATATTTGATAGTATCCATATAATAATCTCCATATAATAATAATTATCAGCTGTAAGTTAACGCCAATCAGAATGATAACATTTTTATTTCTTTAACACAAGGGTTTGCAAAGACCACAAAATAGGGTATAATATCCCTATATATCAGTTAGGGGGCAAAATTCTTGGAAGATAAGTACCGCAGAGAAGAAGTAATGACCAGAATAGTGCATAAACTGGAGGCGGAGGGGACTTTCATGGAAATCGTGGAAGGTATCCTTGAGGATATAGAGGGAGTCCTTATCACTTCACATGCAGCAATTATGCAGATAAGTGCAGATAATAACTGGGTAGATGCTGTTATCTCTTATGTGGGCCCGGATGATAAGCCTATGGAGATGACTAATTTTGCCATGGATAAGTTTGCCATTGCAGGTGACGGGATTAAAGCGTGTTATACAGACAGCTGCACAGAGGATGAACGCACTATATTGGAACTTATGGGGGCAGAGACATCTGTTACAGTGCCAGTATATATTAATAATGCCTGTGCGATGTATTTTGCTGTATTTGATACACATTCATGCACTCATTATGGTGAAGAGGTTTTGAAATTTATTGGAGATGTGGCTAATATTGTGCAGATTATTGCACAGAAAAAGGTTACCAGGAGTTCTCTTCTTTCGTCCTATGAAGTATTAAGAGAGATTCTTAGCAGCATAGGTTCTGGAATCATGGTTTTTAACCGTACTGACGGAACAGTTCTTTTTGAAAATGATGTGGCTGCCAAAACGGACGAGGTTAAGCGTGCAATTCAGGAGGGTGTCATTGATTACATGAACATGCCTGATGAGGAGAAAAAACACAGGAAACCAAGTGAGTATTATGATCCTATGTCAGGCTTATGGTTTGAGATTAAGTTTTCAGACCTTACATGGATTGACGGAAGTCCTGTAATTGTGTGTACTGCTGTAGATACTACGCAGAAGAAGAAGAACCAGCAGAAGATAGAGTATCAGGCTAATAATGATTTCCTTACAGGTCTGTATAACAGAATGAAGTGTGAGAATGACCTGAGAAGGGTAATGAGAGATGCAGAGAATACAGATACTAAAGGTGCTGTAATGTTCATTGACCTGGATGATTTCAAGCATATTAATGATGGTCTGGGACACCAGTATGGCGATGTGCTGTTACAGCAGATTGCAGCCGGACTTCAGGGCGTGCCTGGCCTTCGTGGTAACTGTTACAGGATGGGTGGAGATGAGTTTCTTGTAATTATCAGACCTGAGCAGTACCAGGACATGGAAAGAATAATTAAGAATGTTGTTAATATGTTTAACAAGCCTTGGTATCTTATGGGAACAGAGTATTACTGTACAATGAGTATGGGTATCGCAACATTTCCTGATAACAGTGATGATGTCCATGATATTATTAAGATGGCAGACGTGGCTATGTACGAAAGTAAGAAGTCAGGTAAGAACTGCTATAATTATTATGATGCTGATAAGAAGACTAATACTGCAAAGCAGCTGGATATTGAGAACAATATGCGTCAGGCAGTGGCTTCCCAGATTCAGGAATTTGTTGTTTTCTATCAGCCTGTTGTTGATACAGTAACTAAGAAATGCGTGTCTTGTGAGGCTCTGGTAAGATGGGACAGTAAATCTCTGGGATTTATGGGACCGGGAGAGTTTATTCCCCTTGCTGAGTATCTGGGATTAATAACAGATATTGGTGATTATATTCTGGAGGAGGCATGTAAGCAGTGCAAGAAGTGGAATGATGCAGGTTATGTGGATTTCCATGTTAATGTCAATCTGTCAGTTGTCCAGCTTTTACAGAAGAATGTGGTTGACAATATCAACAGGATTATTCTTCAGAGTGGTGTTAACCCATCCAATGTAGTCCTTGAGATAACAGAGTCATTTGCAATTAATGACATGGACAGAGTGCTTAATATCATCAAAGGCTTAAAGACATTAGGTCCAAGGATTGCCCTGGATGATTTTGGAACAGGATATTCATCTCTTAACTACATAAAGCAGCTTCCGCTTAATATTATTAAGGTGGACAAGACCTTTATAGATGACATTGTTGGTGATGATTATGCACAGGCTTTTGTAAAGCTTATAGTAGACCTTTCAAAAACAATCGGAACACAGATTGTTGTTGAGGGTGTGGAGCACAGCGACCAGTATGAACTTTTAAGAGAACTTGGAGCAGATTATATTCAGGGTTATTATTTTGGAAAACCGGTACCAGCAAAGGAATTCGAGGAGAAGTTCCTTGGAAAGCAGCTTGGTGGCGCTGACTGATTTGTACGCAATAACCGGAATAAGAAAATATAAGGAGATAAGGATATGAAGACTATTATTAAGGGCGGCAGAGTAATTGACCCAGCCAGTGGCACTGATGCAGTTAAGGATGTGCTGTTTGAAGACGGAATCATTGTTAAGGTTGAAGAGAATATTAGTGAAGCAGCAGAGAACATTATTGATGCCTCAGGATGTTTAGTGTGTCCTGGATTAATTGATCTTCATGTACACTTAAGAGAACCGGGATTTGAGCATAAGGAGACAATAAGGACTGGAGCCAGGGCAGCAGCCAGAGGCGGATTTACAACAATCTGCTGTATGCCTAACACAAAACCTGTTGTTGACTGTGTTGATATGGTTGATTACATTGTTGAGAAGTCAAAAGAGGTAACAGATATTAATATTCTCCCTATTGCAGCAATTACAGCAAACCAGGAGGGAGAATATATTACTGATTTCGAGCAGCTTAAGGCTCACGGAGCAGTGGCTGTCAGCGAGGATGGCAAGTCAGTTATGAATGCAAGAGTTGCAAGACAGGCAATGAGACTGGCAGCTATTGTTGATATTCCGGTATTTGCCCACTGCGAGGATAAGAATCTTGCAGCCAGGGGTGTTATGAACGCCGGAGAGAGAGCAAAGGAACTTGGCTTATATGGAATAATGAACGCTGTTGAGGATGTTATTGTGGCAAGGGATATTCTTCTTGCTAAGAATACAGGAGCAAGACTCCATCTCTGTCACTGCTCAACTAAGGACAGTGTTGCAATGGTTGCCCAGGCTAAGAAGGAGGGACTGGATGTAACTGCTGAAGTTACCCCACATCACTTTACTTTGACAGAGGAGGCAATCACATCTGATGATGCTAATTTCAAGATGAATCCTCCTTTAAGAAAGCAGGAGGATGTTGATGCCCTGATTGAAGGGTTAAAGAGTGGAACAATGGACTGCATATCAACAGACCATGCTCCACATCATGCAACAGAGAAAGAAAGACCATTTGCAGAAGCACCATTTGGAATAACAGGCCTGGAAACAGCTGTCAGCCTTACAATTACTGAACTGGTTGATAAGGGAGTGCTTACACCTATGCAGATGGTGGAGAGAATGAGTTACAATCCTGCAAAGGTTTTAAGATCTGACAAGGGAACACTTCTTCCAGGAAGGGCAGCGGATATAACTATTATTAACCCGGATGAAGAATATGTAATTGACAGCAGTAAATTTGCATCACTTGGAAAGAATACTCCTTTCAATGGAAAGAAAGTTAAGGGTAAAGTAGTGTATACAATTTCAGGAGGAAAGACAGTTTACTCATACAGACCAGGATTTGAGTGCATTGTGGACAAGGATGTTCCAAAGCTGTACTAATATCAGACGCTAAGGCGTTTTCGGTATGTAATTGACCAGAAAGAATCAGGAGAGGAATGGAGAATAATATGATTAACAAGCTTGTAGACAAGATTAAAAAGACTAATGCACCAGTAGTAGTTGGGCTTGACCCAATGTTAAAGTATATACCGGAACATATTAAGAAAGTGGCATTCAGCCAGTATGGTGAGACACTTGAAGGTGCTGCAGAGGCAGTATGGCAGTTTAATAAGGCAATTGTGGACTGCATATATGACATAGTTCCTGCAGTTAAACCACAGGTTGCCATGTATGAGCAGTTTGGTGTTCCAGGAATGGCAGCATTTAAGAAAACAGTTGATTATTGTAAACAGAAGGATTTAGTTGTTATCGGTGACGTTAAGAGAGGGGATATCGGCTCAACTTCAGAGGCATATGCTGTGGCACATCTGGGAAAGGTTACGGTAGGTAATACAATCTTAAGTGCCTTTGATGAAGATTTTGCTACAGTTAATCCATATCTTGGTTCAGATGGAATTAATCCATTCTTAAAGGTGTGCCAGGAGGAGAAGAAGGGAATATTTATCCTTGTTAAGACATCTAATCCTTCCAGCGGTGAGTTCCAGGACAGAATTATTGATGGAAGACCATTATATGAATGGGTTGGAGAGAAGGTTAACGAATGGGCTTCACAGTGTATGGGAGATCAGTACAGTTATGTGGGAGCAGTTGTAGGAGCAACATATCCTGAGATGGGTAAAATATTAAGAAAAGTTATGCCTAAATCATATATTCTTGTGCCTGGATATGGGGCACAAGGAGGTAAGGCAGAGGATCTTGTGCATTTCTTTAATAAGGATGGACTTGGTGCTATTGTGAACAGTTCAAGAGGAATTATTGCAGCTTATACCAAGGAAGAATATAGCAAATTTGGGGAAACAGGCTTTGCTGATGCATCAAGACAGGCTGCAATAGATATGATTAATGATATTAACAGTGCACTTAAGTAGTGTGAATATCAGACTAGAATGGAGAAAAGAATGTCAAACAGAGAAGAAGTTGTTATTACCAGGGCAGAGTGCCTGGCTGATGGTGTGTATTCGATGATATTAAAGACAGAGGCAATTGCCGGTGAAGCAAAACCAGGTCAGTTTGTATCATTGTATTCAGGAGATGGTTCAAGACTTCTGCCACGGCCTATAAGCATATGTGAGATAGATGGAAGTTTTATAAGACTTGTGTACAGAGTGGCAGGTAAAGGGACCGAGGAATTCTCAAGGCTTAAGGCAGGAGATACCATTACAGTTCAGGGTCCTCTTGGCAACGGATATGATGTTAAAGCACCATATGCCGGAAAGAAGGCAATTATTTTTGGTGGTGGAATCGGAATACCTCCAATGTTAGAGCTTGCAAAGCAGCTTCACTGTGAGAAGGATATTCTGCTGGGATATAGAGACAACCAGACATTTCTTGCAGATGAATTCGCAAAATATGGCAATGTAACAATAGCTTCAGAAGATGGAAGTGTTGGCGTTAAAGGTAATGTGCTGGATGCAGTTAAACAGTGTGGTATTACAGGACAGGTTATATACGCCTGTGGTCCTACACCGATGCTTAAGGCAATTAAATCATTTGCACTGGATAATGACATAGAGTGTTTCATTTCCCTGGAAGAGAAGATGGCATGTGGAATAGGGGCATGTCTTGCCTGTGTATGCCAGACAAAGGACATTGATGACCATTCAAAGGTTCATAATGCCAGAGTCTGCAAGGAAGGACCTGTATTTAATGCCAGGGAGGTGGAGATATAATGAGCAAAGTCAATATGTCTGTGGATATAGCCGGAGTTCATTTTAATAATCCGGTGACAGTTGCATCTGGAACTTTTGGTTCTGGAATGGAATATGGTGAATACGTAGATTTAAACAGACTTGGTGCAGTGACCACAAAAGGTGTTGCCAATGTTCCATGGCCTGGTAATCCTACACCAAGAATTGCAGAGACTTACGGTGGAATGATTAATGCTATTGGATTACAGAATCCGGGAATAGATACATTTCTTTCAAGAGACATTCCTTTCCTTAAGCAGTTTGATACCAGAATTATTGTAAATGTATGTGGAAAAACCAAGGAAGACTATATTGATGCTGTTGAAAAACTGTCCGATGCACCTGTAGATATGCTGGAAATCAATATATCATGTCCTAATGTCAAAGAGGGTGGAATAGCATTCGGACAGAAAGCAGATATGGCAGAGGATATTACAAGGGCAGTGAAGAAGGTTTCCAAACATCCTGTTATCATGAAATTAAGCCCTAATGTTACTGATATTACCGAGATGGCAAAAGCTGTTGAAGCTGGTGGAGCGGATGCAGTTTCTCTTATTAATACAATTACAGGTATGAAGATTGATATTAACAGAAGAACATTTGCAGTTGCCAATAAGACAGGTGGATTGTCAGGCCCTGCTATTAAGCCTGTAGCTGTGAGAATGGTTTATCAGACAGCCAATGCAGTTAAGATTCCCGTTATAGGAATGGGAGGAATTGCCAGTGCAGAGGACGCATTAGAATTTATTATGGCTGGGGCAACTATGGTTTCCGTGGGAACAGCTAATTTTAATGATCCATTGACAACAATAAAAGTAATTGACGGTATTGAGAGTTTTATGGAGCAAAAGAATATTACCGATATCCACGAAATTATCGGCTGTGTTAAGTAGAGATAGGATATTCGGGCATTTGTTCTGATATAGGATTGTTATTATACAAATGTCTGGATTAATGGTTACACAGGGAGGGCGAAAGATTGAGTTACGCATGGTTAGGAATTCATGTTCTTGGGGCAATAGTATGCTTTATTCTTCTGATATGGATTTCAGGTAAGGAAGAAACAGATTATAAAAGTACGATGGTTCTATCAGTGGGCTGCTGTCTTGTTGCCATTATTTCCAGATGTTTATATATTCTTGCAGATTCCCTTGAAGCCCTTGTAGTATTGGCAAAGATGGAGTACCTTGGCAAGTGTTTTGTGAATTTCTTTGCCCTGGTATTTTTGTTAAGATGGAAGAAGATTAACTGGCCCAAATGGATTCTTAATTTAATGCTGGCAGTTAATGTAGTGGCGTTTTCATTGATATTTACCTGTGAGCACCACGGTCTGTATTATAAAAGTTTCAGATTAGGATATTCCAGTACCTCAGGTCATATTCTGGAAAATGAGGCAGCTCCATTCTATTATTTCTATATGGCATACGTTGTATCTGAAATTATAATCAGCATGATTATTGTTTTGATTCCATTGATAAAGAGTCAGCTTACCAGGGAAGAAAGAAAGGTTCACCTGCTTTTATTGTTCTCCGCTTTTGTACCATGTATGATTTTAATACTCAGGGCTGTAGGGGTATTTTCAGGAGACGACCCTACAGTTCTCGGCATTTTCTTTACGTGTATATTCTGGACGGGAACTATAAGCTCAAGAGGTTTGTTTGATACAGTTAAAAGTGCCAAGGAAGGTCTGGTTGAGAATCTTTCAGAAGGAATTATTGTATCGGACAATAATAACAGTATTCTGTATTACAATCCTGCTGCTTCCAGTATTTTAAAAAATATTTCTACCAGAATGAATTTTGAGGATGTGAAGGATGAACTTGGATATAATGGAAGAGGAAGCTCTCAGGTTGAGATTGACGGAAAATACTACGAAACAAGACTGTCAGAGGTTAAGGATAAGGAACATCATGTTATTGGTAATATGATGTCCATAATTGATGTGTCCAACATGGTGGAGCAGACAAAGGAGATGCAGGAGTTAAAGGAAAGGGCAGAGGAATCAAGTACTGCAAAATCAATCTTTCTTTCCAATATGTCCCATGAAATCCGTACTCCTATGAATGCCATTGTTGGTATGACAGAGATTCTGTTAAGAGAGGATCTGGATGATAAGGAGAAAGAATACCTGATGAATATTAAAAGCTCAGGAAAGTCTCTTCTTACAATTGTTAATGATATTCTGGATTTCTCCAAGATTGAATCAGGAAAGATGGACATTATTCCGGAAAATTACGAAACTACAAGTTTCCTTAATGATTTGGGAATGATGTTTTTTAACAGAATTGGAAGTAAGGATATTGATTTAATATTTGATATTGATAAAAGAATGCCATCAGTTCTGTATGGTGATGCATCAAGAGTCAGACAGGTTATTATCAATATTGTAAATAATGCCATTAAGTTCACTGATGTGGGATTTGTCAGACTTAAGATTGAAATTGTTGATATGGATGACAAGGAAGCAACGATTAAGTATTCTGTCAAGGATACGGGTATTGGAATAAGTGAAATAGATATTAACAAGCTTTTCAGGTCATTTGAACAGCTTAATACAAGAAAGGCAAGCAAGCAGGAAGGCACAGGACTTGGTCTTTCTGTATCCCAGAGACTGGTTGGACTTATGGGTGGAAAGATTGAGGTTACCAGTACATTTGGTGTGGGAAGCGAATTCTACTTTACTCTTAAGCAGGGTATTGTTAATAAGAAGCCTGTTGCTGAGATAAGAAAGAGAAGTGTGGATAAAATTCCTTCATTAACATGTTATATTGATTCCTTCTATAGAAGGGAAGCCTTTATTAACATGGCACAGTGCTTTAACCTTCCATACATAAGTTATGAAGATGTGATAAAGAAGCATGAGAAGGTTGACTATATATTTGTCGACACCAAGTTATACAGCAATGTGAAGATGGAACTGCCATCTGATATACTTGATGAGGCCACAGTCTGCATAATCAACAATCCTATGCTGGATAACAAGAAGATAGAGGGCACACTGGCCACTAACAGACCATTATACAGTGTGAACTTTGCCCAGATGATTAATAATGAGAAGAATGAGGTTGAGGTTGAAGATGAGTACTGCCTTAACTTTATTGCTCCAGCTGCCAATATACTTCTTGTTGATGACAATGAGATGAACAGGAAAGTAGCAATCGGACTGTTGAAACCGCTTCTTATGCACATTGATACTGCCCAGGATGGCAGGGAGGCATTAGAGATGATTAAGAGGAACAGATATGATATTGTTCTTATGGATCATATGATGCCTGTCATGGATGGTGTGGAGGCAACCAAGGCATTAAGGGCCATGGATGGAGATTACTTCAAAAAACTTCCTGTTATTGCACTTACAGCCAATGCTGTTATGGATGCAAGAAAAAGCTTTGAAGAGGCAGGTATGGATGGCTTTGTGGCAAAGCCAATAGAGCTTAATGAAATGGTAGCACTCTTAAGAAAGTTCCTTCCTGCCGACAAGATTTACAAGCAGAATGCAGAAGTTGAGATGAATACTCCTAAGGAATCCATTGATGATATTCCGGTAATTGATGGAATTGAAATCAAGGAGGGTATTAAGAACTCCGGCTCTAAGGAGATGTTCCTTAAGATGCTTGGGGATTATTATAATATTATTGACATCAAATCCAACAAAATCGAACAGTGCCTTAATGATAATATGATTAAGGATTACGTAATCGAGGTTCATGGATTAAAGAGTACATCAAGGCTTATTGGTGCAACTAAAATGTCTAATGAATTCTTAAGAATGGAAAATCTGGGCAATGACAATAATATTGAACAGTTAAAGAAAGATACGCCTCAGGTTCTCAAGATGTACAGATCATTTAAGGATAAGCTGGCAAGCTTTGCTTCTTACGATAACAAGGATAAGAATGATGTTCCGGTAGATGAGCTGTTAACATTGTTAGATGATATTAAGCAGGCTATGGACGATTTCAATCTTGAGAAGGCTGATGAAGCAATGAAGGTTCTGGACCAGTGTAAGATTCCGGAAGTATGCCAGAAGAATATGGAACTCTTAAGAGCATATGTATCTGATGTGGCAATGGAAGAGGTTATGAATCTGTGTGATGTAATGGCGGAACAGCTAAAGAAGGAAGCAGCTGAGTAATACCCTTGAAACTGTTGAAAAATACAGGGTGTTATGGTAGTATTTAAAGGAAAATTTTAGGAGGTCTAAAGACAATGGAACAGTATAAACAGGAATTTATTGAATTCATGGTAGACAGTAATGTATTAAGATTTGGTGACTTTACATTGAAGAGTGGAAGAAAATCTCCATTTTTCATGAATGCCGGACTTTATGTTACAGGAGAGCAGTTATTAAAGCTGGGAAGATACTATGCTACAGCTATCCATAATAATTTTGGGGATGATTTCGATGTCCTGTTTGGACCTGCATACAAGGGAATTCCTCTTAGCGTAGCAACAGTTATGGCTTACAGCGAGCTTTATGGCAGGCAGATCCGCTACTGTTCAAACCGTAAGGAGGCAAAGGACCACGGAGATGCAGGAATACTTCTTGGAAGTCCTATTAAAGACGGAGATAAAGTTGTTATTATTGAGGATGTAACTACATCAGGCAAATCCATTGAAGAGACATTCCCAATTATTAAGGCACAGGGTGATGTAACAATTAAGGGACTTATGGTTTCTTTAAATAGAATGGAGGTTGGTCTTGGAGGCAAGGTCAGTGCTCTTGACGAGATTAAAGAGAAATATGGTTTTGAAGCTAAAGCAATCGTTACTATGGCAGAAGTGGTAGATCATCTGTATAATAAACCATATAAGGGAACAATAGTAATTGATGATAACATCAAGGCTGCTTTAGATGAATATTATAAACAGTATGGAATCAAGGCTGAGTAATTGCAGACTGATGGCTATTTGTGCCTCAGACGCCACAAAGCAGCCCTATCGCAGAGCTGAATCTGAAATTTGGCTCGTGATTCATTCCACGTAAAAGCGTCTGAGGATTGGAGATTATTATGGATGAAAAGCTTTATAAGAAAATGAAACATATCGGGGCATGCAGTCTTGTTATTGGAATAGTGACAATTGCTGTGGCAGTTGGCACAGGTGTGGTTATGATTATCAATGGAGCAAGACTTATTGCTCATAAGTCAGAGAGTTTATTCTAGTTTGTTATTGAATTATTTCTGGCAAATGCCATATTAATATTTATGATGGGGTCATTGATGAAAAAGAGTAAGTCAGGAGTGGCTGCAGAGTGGGTCGCTTTTATATTATATATCGGACTTCTGATATATTTCACTATATTCGCAGAGAGTATGGGCAGGACAGTTCCTATTGTGAGCAGCAGCTACAGGTACAATCTTGTACCACTTAAGGAGATTAAGCGTTTTCTATGTAATACAGATACTCTTGGGTGGGAACCGGTAATACTTAATATTGCAGGTAATGTAATTGCCTTTATTCCATTCGGGTATTTTCTTCCAAGACTGTTTAAATACAGGATTAAATTTATAAGAGCAGCATTTGTCTCCTTTGACCTGAGTCTTGCAATAGAGATTATACAGCTTCTTACCAGAGTTGGAAGCTTCGATGTGGATGATTTGATTCTTAATACCCTTGGTGGAGTTATTGGATATATATTATGTGCTATTGTGTGGAGAGAGCGTAGAAAACATCCTCGTTCACAGTAAAACAGTTATGTTAACAGGTGTAAAAGCGGTAATAATATTATGAGTTTTTTCAACAAATATAAGTTTTCTAATAAAAGCCAGTCTCTTGGAGGAGTGTTGTCTACCTTAACAGGTCTGGGAGCTTTGGCATGTTTTTCTGCCGGAGTGTATATTTCTTTCAAGAAAAGCGGTTATGCAGGTCTTGAGGTAGGAGCATTGGGATTACTTACCCTGATGCTTTCTATTATTGGTACAATAATTGGTCTGTTAAGCTTTAAGGAAGATGATAAGTTCTATACACTGTCATGGGTAGGTTCTCTTCTAGGGGGGATTATGACAGTACTCATGTTGGCAGTAATTTTTATGGGACTTGGATTTTAGTGCGATAAAGGATTATTGTAAAGGATGGAGAAAGGAATGTTTGAGGATAACATTGAAGAACGTATCAGTCTTGCCATGGCAAGAGTGGCACAGATTCAGCAGGATGCTGAATATCTTAGTGCAATAGATATTAAGGTGTTAAAGGATGCTTACGCAGATTATTTCAGCCGTGTTGCATCCTTTATTTCGTATGTAGATTCTGTCAGGATGGCAGTAGATTCTAAAGAGTTTGATGATTATTCACTGGAAGAACTAAAAAATACCAATACAAGGCTGTATCAGGACATAACAGGCAGCAGTTATAATACCAGTTTTGCAAATCCGGCATACGCAGTGGAAAAGCTTGGAGAAGACTATGGACAGATAATGTCATTTATATATGTGGAGATAAGAAGTCTTATTGTATACGCATTTGAGAACCGCCTGGCTGAGTTTACAACTATCGTTGAACTGTTTCTTGAGGTGTATTGCAGCTTCAGTGATGGAATACCTGAATATAAAACATTAAAGGATATTGTTTACTGGTATGTAAGCGATTACAGTGATGAATTTGTTGAGTACAGAGTCAGGGAACAGATAGATCCATCATTGGATTTTGCTACAGACATTATCATGAATGCTGATTTATCAGATGAGAGATATCTGTACAGATTTGGAGAATATATATCTGACAATGAAATTGAAACAAGCAGGTTTCTTGCAGGTCTTTCAGATGAAAGTATAGAGAGCATGGCAAGAACATTCACAGAAGGGTATCGTATTGGCTTTGTTATGGGCAGGAAGGATATCACTAAGAAGAAAAATGTGAATATCCGCTACTGCCTTGGGTTTGAGAGGCTTGTCCGTGAGGAGATTAAACAGTTTAAGAAAATGGGGCTTGATACAACTGTTTACAGGGCAGCAGTTAACTCTATTAACAAGAAAATGCATATAAGAGTTGGATATTATGGTGCAGTTCCTAATAAACAGATGGATTATGACCACAGGTTTGACTGTGCATTATATATGGATTCTGCATTTGTTGAGAGGAAAATTGGTGCACTGAAGCTTGCCTATGAGAAAAACAGCAGCCTGGCTGGAGTGTTCGGCGGGCCAGCAGTAATGGAAGTCTTCGGCGAGACACCATTTGAACCAGTTGAGAAGAAGGAGTGCTTAAGGCTTGATGAGAAGCAGCAGCGCCTTTCTGTAAAGTATGATAATGAATCTTCTGCTATTGTTAATAAATATATAAAAGGCGAGGAGAGGAGCTTTACAATAATTGCATATCCGGTGCCTGAGATTGGTGAACATTACGAAGATATATTTAATGAGACTGTGACTATTAATACACTTGATTATGATATGTATAAGGATATCCAGACCAGAATTATTGATGCGCTGGACGGCTCTTCATATGTAGAGGTTAAGGGAGCAGAAGGAAACTTAACAGATATGAAAGTCATGGTTATGCAGATAAATGACAGGGATAAGGAGACTATATTTGAAAACTGCCTTGCGGATGTGAATATTCCTGTGGGAGAGGTGTTTACATCCCCGGTTCTTAAAGGTACTTCAGGAGTTCTTAATGTAAGTGAAGTATATCTTAACGACTATAAATTCAAGAACCTTAAGGTATATTTTGAAGACGGAATGGTTAAGGATTATTCCTGTGATAATTTTAAGGAACAGGAGAAAAACAAAGCATTTTTTAAAGAAAATGTACTATTTAACCATGACACCCTTCCAATAGGTGAATTTGCCATAGGAACCAACACAACAGCTTATGTAATGGCTGGCAGATATGACATATTATATAAGCTGCCAATTCTTATTGTAGAGAAGATGGGACCACATTTTGCATTGGGAGACACCTGTTATTCACGTTCAGAGGATGTTAAGGTATATAATCCGGATGGAAAAGAGATAATCTCAAGAGATAATGAGGTATCTGTTTTGAGAATGAGCCAGCCGGATAAAGCATATTTTAACTGTCATACAGACATTACCATACCTTATGATGAGATTGGATGCATAGCAGCAGTGTACCCGGATGGAACCAGAAAAGAGATAATTAAGGATGGCAGGTTTGTTCTTGATGGCTGTGAGAAGCTGAATGAACCATTTAAAGCCAGCCAGACCGATTTATAGGTTGACGTTGCTTTAAAAAGCAAGTAAAATATATAAGGATTTTAAAGGCGTAAACTGGTGTTAAGCGTACCGGACACAGGTTTGAATACGCAGGAGGAGGTACGCAGAAATGAGGGACAATATGGCACAAGTAGGAATTGTAATGGGAAGTGACTCTGATATGCCTGTAATGGCTAAGGCAGCAGATATCCTTGAGAAACTGGGAATCTCATATGAGATGACAATTATTTCAGCACACAGGGAACCGGATGTTTTCTTTGAATATGCAAAGACAGCTGAATCAAAAGGATTTAAGGTTATTATAGCCGGGGCAGGTATGGCAGCTCATTTACCAGGCATGTGTGCAGCTATTTTCCCAATGCCTGTTATTGGTATTCCAATGCATACCACATCTTTAGGTGGAAGAGATTCATTATATTCAATCGTTCAGATGCCTACAGGCATTCCAGTTGCAACAGTTGCAATTAACGGTGGGGCTAATGCAGGTCTTCTGGCAGCCAAGATTCTTGCAACATCAGATGCAGCACTTCTTGACAGATTAAAAGCTTACAGCCAGGGGCTTAAGGAAAGTGTCCAGAAGAAGGATCAGAAGCTTCAGGAAGTAGGATATAAGAATTACGGAAAGTAATCAGAAGCAGTATAGAATATTGTGATTAACTATAATAGTACAATGATGGTTAATCTGAATAAATAATTTAATATGGTGTTTTATCACGTATAAGGAATGGAGGATAATATGGATTACAAAAAAGCAGGAGTAGATATAGAGGCAGGCTACAAGTCAGTGGAACTTATGAAGGATGCTGTAAAGGCTACTTTCAGACCAGAGGTTTTAGGCGGAATTGGTGGATTCTCAGGAGCATTTTCTTTATCAAAGATTAAGGAGATGGAAGACCCGGTTCTTCTTTCAGGAACAGATGGTTGTGGAACTAAGGTCAAGCTTGCTTTCATTATGGACAAGCATGATACAATCGGTATTGATGCAGTTGCAATGTGTGTTAACGATGTTGCCTGTGCAGGTGGTGAGCCATTATTCTTCCTTGATTACATTGCCTGTGGCAAGAATTATCCAGAGAAGATTGCCACAATTGTAAGTGGTGTAGCTGAGGGCTGCAAGCAGTCTGAATGTGCCCTTATCGGTGGTGAGACAGCAGAACACCCAGGTCTTATGCCTGCTGATGAATATGACCTTGCAGGTTTTTCAGTAGGTGTTGTTGAGAAGAAGGATCTTATTACAGGGGAGAATATTAAGCCAGGTGATGTGCTTATTGGTATCGCTTCAAGCGGTGTCCACAGCAATGGATTTTCACTGGTAAGAAGTGTATTCACAATTACAGAGGAGTCTCTTAATACATATTATGATTCATTAGGAACAACACTGGGTGAGGCACTGTTAGCTCCTACCAAGATATATGTTAAGACTATGAAGTCAATTAAGAATTCAGGTGTCAGAGTTAAGGGATGCAGCCACATCACAGGCGGTGGATTCTATGAGAATATACCAAGAATGCTTCCAGATGGAGTTCGTGCTGTTGTTAAGAAGGACAGCTACAAGGTTCCACCTATCTTTGATATGTTACAGAAGGATGGAGATATTGACGAGCAGATGATGTACAACACATTTAACATGGGTCTTGGAATGGTTCTTGCAGTTGACCCTGCTGATGTTGACAAAACTCTTGAAGCAATTAAGGCAGCCGGAGAAGAAGGATATATTGTAGGTTCTGTTGAGGCAGGAGAGAAGGGAGTTACTTTATGCTAAAGATAGCAGTACTTGTATCTGGTGGAGGAACTAATCTTCAGGCTATAATTGACGGAATTAAGAATGGTGATATTACCAACACAGAGATTACAGCTGTAATAAGCAATAATGCTGATGCTTATGCTCTTACAAGGGCAAAGGATAACGGAATTAAAGCTATGTGTATATCTCCTAAGGATTATCCTTCAAGAGATATATTTAACCAGGCATTGCTTGATGAAGTAAACAAGCTGGGTGTGGATTTAATAGTACTTGCAGGTTATCTTGTAAGAATTCCTGAGGCTATGGTTCATCAGTATTCTCACAGAATTATTAATATACATCCATCACTTATTCCTTCTTTCTGTGGAGTAGGATTCTATGGATTAAAGGTTCACGAAGCAGCACTGGAGAAGGGTGTTAAGGTTACTGGTGCAACAGTTCATTATGTGGATGAGGGAATGGATACTGGTGAGATTATTTTCCAGAAGGCAGTGGATGTGCTTCCAGATGATACACCAGAGACACTGCAGAGAAGAGTTATGGAACAGGCTGAATGGAAGCTTCTTCCTGCAGCCATCAATATGATTGCTAATAAACAGAACATATAATGTGCGTAGAATTGCGGGAGTTGCATTGCAACGAAGCAATTTATAAATCAAATACATAAAAGCGGCGAAAGGGCAGGATAAATATGAAGGTATTAGTTGTAGGAAGTGGCGGACGTGAACATGCAATCTGCTGGAAGATAAGCCAGTCAGACAAGGTTGATAAGATATATTGTGCACCTGGTAATGCAGGTATTTCACAGGTGGCAGAATGTGTAGATATTAAGGCAATGGAATTTGACAAGCTTGTACAGTTTGCAAAGGATAATGCTATAGACCTTACAGTTGTAGGAATGGATGATCCATTAGTTGGCGGTATTGTTGACGTGTTCGAGAAGGAGGGCTTAAGAGTATTTGGACCAAGAAAGAATGCAGCTATCCTTGAAGGCTCTAAGGCTTTTTCAAAGGATCTTATGAAGAAGTACAATATTCCTACAGCAGCTTATGAGATATTTACATCTGCTGAAGATGCCAAGGAATACCTTAAGACAGCTGAATTTCCTATTGTACTTAAAGCAGACGGACTTGCCCTTGGTAAGGGTGTGCTTATCTGTGGTACTTTAGAGGAGGCACTTGCCGGAGTTGATGAGCTGATGCTTGACAAGAAGTTTGGCACTGCCGGTGATACAATCGTCATTGAAGAGTTTATGACAGGAAGAGAAGTGTCTGTACTTTCATTTGTTGATGGCAATACAATCAAGATTATGTCATCTGCCCAGGACCACAAGAGAGCTCTTGATGGAGACCAGGGACTTAATACAGGTGGAATGGGTAATTTCTCACCAAGTCCTTTCTATACTGAGGAAGTTGATGATTTCTGCAGGAAATATATATATCAGGCAACTGTTGATGCCATGAAGGCAGAGGGAAGACCATTCAAGGGAGTTATTTTCTTTGGACTTATGCTTACACCTAAGGGACCTAGAGTTCTTGAGTACAATGCAAGATTTGGTGACCCTGAGGCACAGGTTGTTCTTCCTAGAATGAAGAATGATATTATTGATGTATTTGAAGCATGTATAGATGGAACATTAGATAAGGTAGACCTTCAGTTTGAAGACAATGCCTGTGTATGTGTTGTCCTTGCTTCTGATGGTTATCCTCTGGAATACAAGAAGGGTTATGAAATCTTTGGCCAGGAAAGATTCAATGACAAGGATGGATATTATCTTTTCCATGCTGGAACCAAGTTTAATGAAGAAGGCAAGGTAGTAACCAACGGGGGAAGAGTACTTGGTGTTACAGCCCTGGGTAAGGATCTTGTTGAGGCAAGAGCTAATGCATATAAAGCTACAGAGTGGGTTACATTTGCTAACAAATATATGAGACACGACATCGGCAGATCAATTGATGAGGCATTAAAATAAGGATTGGAGAGGAACATGAAAGTTACATCTGTAAAGGGAACTAACGATTATCTTCCTAACGAAGTAGAGATAAGAGATTATCTTCAGAATCAGATATTATCAGTATATAAGGCTAACGGATTTGAGCATATTACAACACCTATCCTTGAGGATATCGAGAACCTTGATAAAAGTGATGGTGGAGAGAATCTTAATCTTATATTTAAGATTATGAAGCGTGGTGATAAGCTTGATAAGGCGTTGGAGACAGGAGTTACATCAGCCAATGAGAATGAGCTGGCTGACATGGGACTGCGCTATGACCTTACACTTCCGTTAAGCAGATATTATGCTAATAATAAGGATAAACTTACAATTCCTATGAAGTGTATCCAGATGGACAGGGTATACAGAGCTGAGAGACCTCAGAAGGGAAGATTAAGAGAGTTTGTCCAGTGTGATATTGATATTATCGGTTCAGATTCAACAGACAGCGAGATAGAGCTTATTCTTACAACAACCAAGGCTCTTGATGCAATTGGAATGAAGAATTACAAGGTAAAGGTTAATGACAGAAGATTACTTCGTGCTGTGCTTTCTTCATTTGGATTTGAGGATAAGGATCTTGACAGTGTGTGTATCACTTTTGATAAGATGGATAAAATCGGACTTGAGGGTGTTACAGAAGAACTTAACGAAAAGGGATTTTCTGATACAGCTGTTAATAATTTTAAGGCGTTTCTTTCAAAACAGGATTTCAGCCTTACATCAATAAGAGATATGCTTGATGATAAGGAGCCTGCTGACAGCCTGATTCACATTATTGATTCAGTTAATGAGATTACAGGCAATGCCTATGATGTAGTATTTGACCTGTCACTGGTAAGGGGACAGGGATACTATACAGGAACGGTATTTGAGGTTGAGAGTATTGATTTCAAGGGAGCTATTGCTGGTGGAGGAAGATATGATAACCTTATAGGCAAGTTCCTTAACGAGAGTGTTCCTGCGGTAGGTTTTTCAATTGGATTTGAGAGAATTTTCTCAATCCTTATGGAACATGGAATCAGTATACCTGACAGAGAGAAAAAGGTAGCTGTTATGTATGATTCTGAAAATCTTGTTAAGGCTGTAAGAATTGCAGATGACTTAAGAGGACAGGGATGCGCTGCATCTTTGTATGTTAAGCCTAAGAAGCTGGGTAAGTTCCTTAATAAGCTGGAGGAGAGAGCTTATGACGGATTTGTAAATGTAGAAAATGGACCAGAAGTGAGCTGGTTTGAAAAGTAGAACATTCATGTAACTTTGATGGATGTTTAAATAAGGAAAATGGAGCACCTCTGGATTTGCGAGACTTCTGCCCCAAACTCTCTGGCGCACCGCTATACAATATCAGCTGGAACAGGTCGAAAGTCTAAGTGTTGCAACATATATGAATTACACTCGCTTATTTCACCAATGGTTCAAAACTCGTCCCTGGTCGGGGCTCAAACAGTTGCCCCATTGGTGGCGAAGTGTAATTCATACATGCCGCAACACTAAGATTTCTCCCAATCGTTCCAGCTGATATTGTATAGCGGTGCGCCAGAGAGTTTGGGGCAGAAGTCTCGCAAATCCAGAGGTAATTCACTTTCTTATTTAAACACAAAAAGTTACATGAATCAGATGGGATATATGACAAGAAGTATGTACGTTTTTGACTTGTGCCATCTGAAAATGTATACGGGCGTACCAGTTTATTTCGGCCGGGAGTATCGCAAAACCCAGAAGCACAGCCAAAGCCCACCATCATTCAGGCAGTTACTGGGCTGGTACTGGCTCCGTATTCTTAGGGTAGCCATCACTATCACATGCTTCGAATATTCCCTTTAGGGAATTCTGTAATGTATTCTTGATATATTCAATATAGACTTCACGGTTGTGGCGGTTTCTGTCTTTAACCCAGTCTATGAGAATTCCTGCAGTGGCATCAACATAGAAGGTAGACAGAAATGTCTTGTAGCCTTCGTTTAACTTCTTTCCATAGCATTCCTCAGCCTGTTCAATTAAAGATAATATAATGTCATTAAAATCTTTAGCAAAGAATCGTTTTAATTCATCCTGCCCAATTGAATCATATACACAATTGATAATATAATTGTTCTCTTCAACGTAATCCATTATGAATGTAAGAGCCTCTTCGCTGTCAACCATCAGGTCAAAGTGTTTGACAACATTGATAGCTTCCTGTTCAAATGTCCACACCAGAAGTGCATATATATCCTCAAAATGATAATAAAATGTCTTTCGGTTTATATTACATGCTTCAATCAGTTCACTTACTGTGATTTTCTTAAATGGCTTTGTCTTAAGCGCTTCCTTTAATGCTTCAGACAGGGCTTTTTTAGTATACATTGATATTTCTTCGTGCTTCATAGTTATACTTACAGCTCCATTTCATTTAATCTAATGATACAAGGGTTAAAAGGTCAGAATTGCTCCGTTGCTGTGCAACTCCCACAATCATGAGTTTATTCTACAACTGTCCATACAATTGTCAATAAAATATATGGGATAAATGTGTAACAAATTTATAAACTAGTCTGTATTTTACACAATCTTTGATTTTTGTCCGGTAATTACCCAATTTACCATAATTTGTCCGTATATTACACATTTCATAACATATTGACCGTTTTTTATTCTTTTATTTTGTTGCATTTTATAACAAGTACATCATTTCATAAATAAGCAAGTTATTTGTTTAGTTATTTATAAACTGGTGTATCAGCCTTAAGAAAAGATGAAGGCTGATGTGAAAGAAAATGATAAAAGAGAGGAGAGCGCAATATGTCAGAACAGCAATATTCCATTGTTATGCAGACTCCAATTGGAAAGAAATACGGAAGTCTTTCTGTATCAATATTGGAAGATAAGCTGAATGGGTGTCTTACTCTGTTAAATCATAATGAGCCAATAGAGGGCATTATTGATGGCAATGGAAATTGCAGCTTTACGGGAAAGCTTGTAACACTTCTTAGAACAATTCCATATGTAGCAACAGGAATAATATCAGATTCAGAAGTAAAGCTGCAGATAAAGGGTGCAAGAAATACATTCAGATTGACAGGGGTAATAGATGAGAAAGGAAAGGATTGAAAAGAATGAGGAAGTTTTATACACATATCGTTAATAACCAGAAAAAAATACTTGTAATATTCATATTAATGGCAATATGTGGTGCAGTTCTTCAGAGCTTTGTTAAAGTTGATTACGATATAGAGGATTATCTGCCTAATGATGTGCCTTCATCAGTAGCCATTGATGTTATGAATGAAAACTTTGATGGCGGAATTCCTAATGCAAGAGTTATGGTCAAAAATGTTTCAATAGCACAGGCTCTTGAATATAAGGAAAGACTAGAAGAGTGCGAAGGAGTTGATGATGTATTATGGCTTGATGATGCCGTTAATATCTATGAGCCTCTTGAGATGGCTGACAAGGATACTGTTGAGACGTATTACAAGGATTCAAATGCATTATTTACTGTAACCATTGAGGAAGAGAAGAATGTTGCAACAGTTGACAGGATACGGGACATAATTGGTGAAGATAATGCCATGACTGGAAATGCAGTATCAACAGCAGTTGCAACAACAGGAACAGTAAAAGAGATTAATGTTATTGTTGTTTTTGCTGTTCTTATTGTCATATTGATACTGATAATTACAACAACATCATGGATGGAACCAGTTGTGGTAATGGCAGGACTTGGTGTTGCTATTATGATAAACAGTGGAACAAATCTGATGTTTGGCACAATTTCATTTGTAACCAATGCCGCAGGTTCAATATTGCAGCTGGCTGTGTCTCTGGATTATTCAGTTTTCCTGATTCACAGATATGAGGAGTGCTTAAGTGAAAATCCTGACAGAAAAGGTGCCATGGTTGATGCGTTATGCAAATCCACATCTTCTATTGCATCAAGTGGACTTACAACAGTAATTGGTTTCCTTGCTTTGTTGTTCATGAGATTCGGAATTGGTATGGATCTGGGAAGGGCACTGGCAAAGGGAGTGGCAATAAGCCTTATTACAGTATTTATATTTATGCCTGCACTTATTATGGCAGTTTACCCATTAATTGAAAAAACCAGACATAAGAATTTAATGCCTCAATTTACATTTTTAGGAAAAGCAATACAACACATTATGATTCCATTAGTGTTTGTATTTCTTGTTGTTGCAATACCATCATTTCTGGCATCTAATTCTAATTCATATTACTATGGAGCTTCTCATATATATGGCTCTGATACCAAGTTGGGACAGGATACAGATGAAATAATTGATATATTCGGACAGAGTGACACATATGTGTTACTTGTGCCCAATGGTAATAATGAGGAACAGAAGAAGCTTTCAGATGAATTAAGAAACATACCGGAAGTCAGCAGTATTATATCCTATGTTGATACAGTAGGTGCCGAGATTCCTAAAGAATATCTGGATGAGAGTACGCTTAAGCAGCTTGTTTCACCTGATTACAGCAGATTTGTAATATCTATCGATGCTGATTATGAGGGTAAGGAAACATTTAAGCTGGTTGAAAAGATAAGAGATACAGCAAATGGATATTATCCTGGAAAATTTTATCTTGCAGGACAGGGGGTGTCTACATATGATTTGATGGATACGATTACTGCAGATACATTAAAGGTCAACTTAATTGCTATATTTGCTGTATTTGCAGTGCTTCTTATTACAATGAAATCACTGATACTTCCGGTGATTCTGGTATTTGCTATTGAAGCGGCAATATGGATTAACATGGGGATACCTTACTTTCAGGATTCAATAGTCCAGTATATTGCATACCTGATTATCTCATCAATACAGCTGGGAGCTACGGTAGATTATGCTATTCTGTTTACAGACAGATATCTGGAAAACCGTAAGAGTTTATCAAAGAAACAGTCAATTGTTGAGACAGTATCCTCTGTTACCACATCAATACTTACATCTGGAACAGTATTAGCAGTAGTAGGATTCCTTCTTAATGGATTCTCAACACACGGAATTCTAAAACAACTTGGTCTGTTCCTGGGAAGAGGTACGATACTTTCAATGATAAGTGTATTCTTCGTGCTTCCGGGACTTTTGTATATATTTGATTTTGTAATCCAGCATGCACACATTAATTTTAGTTTTAAAAGAAAGGGAACGGTAAAGAGCAATGAACATGAATAAGAAAATAGTAGCAGCACTTCTTGCAGGAACAATGATTGTAACATCTGTAACTACAGCAATGGCGGAGACAGTTCCTTCTTCAAAGGAAGAGGTAATATATGTTAATCTGACATCGGGTGGCAGTGTTAGGGAAATGTACGCTGTTAACATATTTGATGATAAGAATATTACAGATTATGGCGACTACTTATCTGTTGAACTGCTTAATACAACGGACAACATTAACCAGAATGGTGATGAAATCACATTTTCTTCATCAGCTGACAGGGTATATTACAAGGGAAAAATGAAGAGTAACATAATGCCATGGAATATATCAATTAAATATTATGTGGATGGTAAGGAGTATACACCAGAAGAAGCAGCAGGAAAAAGTGGAAAGATGGAAATCTATTTTAAGGTTTCCAAAAATGAAGCATATGACGGACCATTCTATGATGCCTATGCTCTTCAGGCATCATTTACACTTGATACTGAAATTGCAAAGAATATTACAGCATCTGATGCAACTTTGGCAAATGTGGGTAAGAAGAAACAGCTTACTTATACAATTCTTCCAGGTGAAGGCATTGATACAGTTATCACTGCGGATGTGACTGATTTCGAGATGGATGCAGCATCAATTAATGGTATACCACTTAATATGAATATCCAGGTAAATGATGCAGACCTTATGAATAAAGTGGATGAGCTTCTTGGTGGCATAGAAGACCTTGATAATGGCGCAGATGAACTTAACAGTGGTGTTAACAGGCTGTCAGATGCAACAAGGGATGATTTGCAGCCAGGCGTTAACCAGCTTAATGATGGAATGAAGGATTTAAATGACGGAGTATTAAAGATTCAGGACGGACTTGATGAGCTTAACTCTAAATCCTACGAATTAACATCTGGTTCAGACCAGGTGCTTTCCGCACTTAATACCATTAATAGCCAGTTGAACAGTCAGGAACAGAAAGACAGTATAAGTCAGCTTGTATCAGGTTCGGCTGGAATAAAAGATGGTATAACTAACCTTACAGGCAAGCTTGGTGAACTGCAGGCAGGGGTGTCTTATGCAAAGTTCATGGATGCTTTGGCAGCAGGAAGTGGTAATGCTATAACAGCTGAGACAATATCTCGGCTAAAGGATAGTAACACACAAATAGCATCTTTGCTTCAATCGTCAAATCAAAATGCTGCCGCAGCAGTTAGTAGTAATAATAATGTAATTGACGGAATATTAGGAGGCATAAATCAGTATCTCACCACAGTTAACACAAATATTACTGCATTATACCAGGGAGCACAGAGTCTTAACACAGAGTATGCAAAACTTGACGCAGGAATCAGAAGCCTTGCAGTTGCAGTACAACAGCTTGCAGATGGAGTTAACCAGCTTGTAACAGAATATGGCAAGCTTGATAAGGGCGTTAATGATTATACTGAAGGAGTTGCCAAGGTTATTGCTGGATATTCCCAGATAGTTACCGGAACCAGTGACCTTCTCTCAGGCAGTGGGGAATTAAGAGATGGAACAGCCGAGCTTGTTAACAGTATAGCAGAGTTGTATGATGGAACATCCCAGTTAAAGGATGGAACAGGACAGATGCGTGATGAGACTGATGGAATGGATACCAAGATAACTGACAAGATAGATGAGATGGTTAATGGAATTACAGGTGGTGATTACGAACCTGTATCATTTGTCAGTGACAAGAATACTAATGTTAAAGCTGTCCAGTTTGTTATCCAAACAGAGTCAGTACAGATTAAAGAGGCTGATGAAGCCGCACCAGTGGTTGAAGAAAAATTGAATTTCTGGCAGAAAGTATTGAAACTATTCGGAATTGCTTAATAAAAAATTGCAGTTTCATTAATTCTTTTACATAAAACCTTTGGCATGTTGCCATAAATAATAGCTGGGGCTCTGGGTATGCAGGCTGACTAAAGGGAACTGTATGGCGTGGCAGCTTAGGCTGTACCCTTATATGGCAAAAGGTCACGACGAAGAGAATCTAAGTGTTGCGACATATATGAATTACACTCGCTTATTTCAACAACTGCCCGACAACTCGCCCCTGACGGGGCTCAGACATTCGTGCAGTTGTTGGCGAAGCGTAATTCATACATGCCGCAGCACTAAGATTTCTTCTAATGTGACCTTTTGCTATATAAGGGTACAGCCTAAGCTGCCACGCCATACAGTTCCCTTTAGTCAGCCTGCATACCCAGAGCCCCAGCTATTATGATTACTTTGAAGCCTTATTTAATGCACTTTGAATTCCGTTAAGCAGAATAGAAGATGTATATCTGTTTTCTGCATTATATGTAATATTCATTGTGGTGCCTTTATCGCACACTTCTTTTGCCAGTTCGTTAAAGCAGGTTCCGAGCATAGGGTACATAGTAGGAATACTCTCATCACTATACACAAGGTCAATACTGTTAATATTGTTGGCATCAACAGTTACCTTCACTGACATAGGAATACCATCCAGAGAGATGGAAGATGTATATACTCCCGGAGTAAACATATCCTCATTGCCAGAGTCTGCGGTATCAATACCAGATAAAGCCCCGGTATCGCTTTCAGCTGCTTTCAGATTATTACCAGAAGCAGGTGCGGCTTCACTGCCAGAGCCGGAACCCAAAAGAAGGGCAATAAGAACGATGACTGCAATTACAATGGCACATACTGCCGCCACAAGTACTCCTTTAGGAATTACTATAATTTTTGTGTTAGAATTCATATGCACAACCTCAAATAAATGTTATTATTATATATATGTTAATGAATGCTGGTTGATGATAAAAGTCAATCGGAAAAACGGTAATTTACGAATGGGGACTATTATGAAAGATAGCTGTATTAACTGCAATAGTATCATACATGTTGCTGTTGTTGATGATGATAATACTTTTATAGAGCGTTATACAATGATGGTAGACGGTTTTATGAAGAAGAATGGGCTGGAGTGCAGCATTACCTGTTTTGCTGATGGAAATGAGCTTATTCAGAATATAGATGGCTCTTCTGACAGTTTGGCAAGTTTTGACCTGTACTGCCTTGATATTGAGATGCCAGGAATGAACGGACTGGAGCTTGCAGGAGAAATTAGAAGAATAAAAGGGGATGTTCCTGATATAACATTTGTAACATCTAATGACAATGCTGTATATGATGTGTTTAAGTTCAAGGCACTGGGATATGTTAGAAAATCATTATTGGAAAAAGATTTCGAAGAGACTATGGGCAGGTTCGTAAGAGAGTGGAGAAACCGTACCAGACTATACGAATTTGAGTCAAAGGAGGGAATCTTTACAAAGACTGCCTCAGAGATAATCTATGGGGAAGTGTATGGACACAATTTAAGAATATGTTGTAATGATGGTTCTTATAAGATTAAAGGTACTTTGTCTGAACTTGCAGCGATGTTAAAAGATGAACATTTTATACAGCCATATAAGGGATATCTGGTAAACTGCCAGTATATTGGATTCTTAAAAAGCAGGGAACTGACACTTAAGTCAGGAGATGTGAGAACAATTCCGGTTAGCAAATATAAATGGCAGGAAGTAAAAGAAGAATATATGAAATACATAAAAAGCTAGTATACACAGTTTGCTTGAATAATGGAGAAAATAATATGTGGTTCGCATTTGAGGTAATAATAAATATATTGGAAGCAGTGTTGATTGCACAGTTCTTTGTCAGGTATTTTGGCAGCAAGGTGGGCAAGGGCAGTGTACTTGGAAAAAGTATATATGCCGGGGCTGTTATTGGAATATCTCATTTTGCAGTTATAACAATATTTAATTATATTGAATACTATAGTGGTTATCAGGAGTGGATACTGGGTGGAGTTTTATTCTTAACTGTGGTGTTAACATTACAGGGAAGAGTCATGGAGAAATTATTATTTGTCCAGATTAGTTCAGTTATTACAGGGACTACAGGTGTATTATTTACGGTGCTGTTTCAGCGTTGGATTACATATGATGCCAGTGGATATCCTGTGTTCGGAGTTAGCAGAATTTTATTATGCTTAGGTGCAAAGCTGATATATGTAATTATAACAGAACTTCTTATTCGTTATCAGGTAAAGGAAAAGCAGGATGTTACTAATAACACATATGTCAAGATGAATATTATTATGTTTGCCACACAGACCATAGATAACTATCTGATGAATATTATTTATATAAATGTTTTAAGTGATACACTAATCAGTGAGGTGTATATTGTCTTAGTAGCTTTGGTTGCGGTAGATGCAATAGTATATATGTTGTACGTTGAACTGACTAATAACAGCATTCGTCTCTTAAAGGAGAAAATGAAGAGTGCGGCATATGAAAGTGAGAAAAAGGAAATTGAGAAGATACAGGAAATCCATAAACAGACTATGAAAATCCGCCATGACATGAAGAACGTTCTGCTTAATATTAGATTAAAGTTACAGGATGGAAAAGTGCAGGAGGCGGAGCAGTATCTTGAGGAAGAACTGAATGTGAAGCTGGCAAAGGTTAATATAGTTTCAACAGGAAACCGTATAGTTGATGCTGTTTTAAACAGCCATGTACAACAGGCAGAGGAGGCAGGCATACCTCTTCAGCTTACAGTTGAATGTTCTCTGGGGGATAAGGAAGAAATGGACTTTGCCATTCTATTGTCTAATCTTCTGGATAATGCTGTGGAAGCAGCAATTCAGTGCGATAAGCCATACATTAATCTTCGTATCACCCGTAAGGATGATGCATTACACATTGAGATTAATAATTCGTGCAGTGCTGTGGTAGATTTAGAATCACAAGACGGAATACTGCCAACAACTAAACATGATAAAACAGTACATGGATACGGATTATCTAATGTAAAAGATATAGTGGAGCTGTATAACGGTTTCTATGATTATGAATGTAAAGATGGTAATTTTATGACGGATATTGTGTTATATATGTGAAAACAAGTCCACTCAGGAAGAAATATGTCCATTCAGGAAAAACCTATTGTAAATTGTTAAGAAAAAAGCTATGTTTCTGGCAGAGGTAAGTCGAAATGATTAGAAAACTGTCAGAGAACATAGCTTATATTTTTGTGAAAAATGGAATTGCAGGGGAAGATGAACATGATATATACAGATATGGCGTTGAAGTAATCCTGTGCGATATTGTTGATGTTATAGTCGTATTAATATCAGGGATTATATTTGGAAAAATGACAGAAGCACTGTGGTACTATGTTAATTTTATGGTATTAAGAAGTGCAACAGACGGATATCATGCTACAAGGTTATAGGTGAAAATGACCTCGGCGGATATGATGAAAACGATAATTACTATTTTAGATTTAATTCAAATCCAATGGGTAATAAATATTTTATTCATGGAACAATAGGATAAAATTATTGTACGATGGTTTCTTATACTTTTATGTTTTGAAACCATCGTAATTATCACAGGGAGTTTTGTATGAAAAGAGGATTAAATAGCTTAGATATAAAGTTGATTGCTGTTATGTTTATGACAATAGATCATATAGGCTCAACTTTTTATCATTCAATGGGGTTTAGCTGGCTAAGAATGTTGGGAAGGATAGCAGCACCATTGTTTTTGTTTGTGGTTATTAACAGTGCGCATCATGTGAATAGCAAGTTGAGATTTGCAGTAAAATTATACATAGCACATGTGATAGTATGCATAATCACATTATTGTGTTCAACAGTATTTGTTGATATATTTGGAAATATTCTTCAATTCAGTATTTTATCGACCTTTTCATATACTGTCCTGTTAGTTTGGATAATTGAAAACATAATATATGGCATTAAAAATAAGGAACCAGGAAAGACTATTGCCTTTGGGTGTGCAATGGCGGGAATAATTATAGTTCCAATAGTATGTAGAGTGGTATTTCCATCAGAGATATTAGCCATAATAATTCCTGATATATTGACGATTGAATATACACCTATATTTGTTATTATGGGAATAATCTGGTATTTTACAGATAACAAAGTTATACAGAGTATGGTGTTGGTGATTTTTTCTTTTATTTCATTAATTGGTTCGTATTTTGTGAATACACAGGCAAGATTTATGTTCAGGGCATACTTTTCACATATCCAGTTCTGGATGATTCTGGCAATATTCTTTATGTTACTCTATAATGGAGAGAGAGGAAAGAATGTAAAGAAGTTCTTTTACATATATTATCCGGTTCATTATTTGATTCTCGAAGCTTTGAGCAATATTATTAATTAATGTGTAGAGAAGGTGTTTTTATTAATCCAAAGAAAAGTGGCTGCATAATTGCCTTATTGTTGTTGATTACACTTGGTATATCTGTCGTTAATCTTAGAAAATACAACACCAGGTTAGGTGAAGACGAAAAGATTGAACAAGAAGTAGATACTAAAGAGCCTGAATTAGAAGTGACAGAGTATAAGAAAGATTACAGTTATGTCAAAGATGTGTATACAAGGGAAAAACTTTCACAAATCATTGTTGATACCTGTGCGAGGTGGGAATTAAATAATCGTGAGGTTTTGGACGAAGAAGAGGAAGATATATTTGGGACAGGAGACACAACGTTAATTGACATATTTGAACTAAATATTCCCACATATAAAGATTATGAGTATTATGTAGATGACAATAAGGTCAATTCAGTAGTAAATATGGTGAAAAATATGTCTGCAAAATTTGATGGGATGTACGATAATGCTGATAATGTAAAGTTATATGTTAATGGAAGATTCAAATGGGAAGAAAATATAAAAAGATGGTCAGGATGTATTATTAGCAATGACGAATATTATTCCTGGTCTATGGAGATAGATAAGAGTGACTCCGTTTTTATACGTTATATTGGCGAAGTTTCTTCATTTTCAAGACCATTTAATAAAAAAAAGATATATGTGTATGTATGATATAACAAGTTGACGAGAATATGAAAAAAGGTCTGTAAAAAATAACAGCCTCATGGTCTATGATGCAGGATAGCTTTAAAGAACTTGTTAATCAGGAAGAATCACGTCTCAATGATATGAAAAAGATTGGCGAAATGTATTACAAAGGATTTGAAAAAGTAAAGGATTCACTATTAGATGAGTTTATAGAAAAAGTGGGGGAGACGAAACCACAAAAATAAGTAAAATGCTGGAACATGGTATTAATCTGTGTTTCAGCATTTTATTTGTCAAGAATAAAAAGTATGATAACAATGTATTGCTTAATAATATGATAAATTTACTATTGACATACACGGATTGATGATATATATTAAATATAATTAATATATTAATTAAAAGCTTTTTATTAAATCAGCATATTACACATTAATGTAATATCTACAGCTAAGCTGTCTGTTGGATGCAGTAGTAATACATAATAATAAGCATATTATTGGAATTCTTTTCTGTATCCAATCTGTTACACATTTTTTCAACAGTCATAACATGTGTATTGTAATCTTTATGGAAGATGATTTATAATATACATGACCACAGGAGGATATTTGAAGGATTTACCAGAAAAAATACAGTGGCATCCAGCATTTGCTGCGGCAATTGGACTGGAGTTCAGGGACGATCATAAATACGTCAAAATACAACAGGAATATAATCTAAGTAAAGAACCCATAAGGATTGATTTGCTTATATCAAGAAAGGATAAGAGTTCCAGAAGATTCGGTAATGAGATTGGTCATATAATGAAAACCTATAACATTATTGAATATAAAAGCCCGGAAGATAGTCTTAATATAGACGATTACTATAAGACAATAGGCTATGCCGGTCTATATAAGGGAATGGGCGAATATGTCAACAAGATACCAGCCAGAGAAGTTACGGTATCCATGTTTTGTACCAGGAAACCTGTTAAGATGTTTAATATGCTTAAGGAAGATGGAACTATAATAGAGCAGAGATATCCAGGAGTATATTACATAAAAGGTAATACGCTGTTTCCGGTACAGATAGTAGTGGTCAAGGAACTTAATAGCACATTGCACAGCAGTTTACGTGTTTTATCTGACAGTGCAGACAGAGAAGATGTTGAAACGTTTCTACAGAATTCAGTTAAAACAAGTGAACCCTGGGAACGTGAAGATATTGATGCAGTTCTGCAGGCAAGTGTATCAGCCAACAAAGAGCTGTATGAAGAGATAAGGAGGGATTCGGGAATGTGTCAGGCGTTGAGAGAACTGATGAAAGATGAGATTGATAAAGAGATTGAAGGAGCTGAGGCTGGTATAATAAAAAATATGTACAACAATGGTGTAACACCGGAGCAGATATCCAGCATGACAGACATGGAATTAGACAAAGTAAAAAGAATAATATATGGTAATAAGTCAGTTGTGGTATGATAAAGTATCTTGTTACAATGTTCACCTATAATGCTGAACTATAAAGGAACAATGTTATACATTATTCAATGTGGAAAAATAAAATCATTAAAAAATTAATAGTCTTGACAATAAAGGTCTAATGTATCAAACTATAGTCAGTTTAATACATTAGACCTTTTTGGATGGAGATAATTATGAAAGATATGAAAGATATTAAAGATATTAAAGATATTAAAGTTTTTCCTAGTGAATACAATTTTTGTAAGATTTTATGGGAGAATGAACCAGTTACCAGTAATGAACTGGTTAAGCTATGCAACCAGCAATTAGAGTGGAAGAAGTCAACAACCTATACAGTTATTAGAAGGTTAACAGAGAGAGGAATAATAAAATCCGAGAACGCTGTTGTTACATCTCTTGTGTCAAAGGAAGAGGTTGACAGCGCACAGAGCATAGAAATTGTTGATAATACTTTTGGTGGCTCTTTACCAGACTTTATTGCAGCTTTTTCAAGGCAGAGAAGTATATCTGAACAGGAGAAAGAAGATATTAAGAGAATATTTGGCTTGTGATATATGTCTTAATTGGGAACGCCTGTGGCTGATTTTCTATTTCATTTTAGTATGAATAAAGTGTATAATGGAACAAATGAGTCGTAAGCATATTCTTAAGGAAAGGGATAAACATATGCCGATACAGATTATTGCAGGTGGGTCAGGGTCAGGAAAAACCACCTGCGTTATCAATGACGTTATAAAAAAATCAATAGATAATCCTTCTGGTAATTACATTGTAATTGTTCCTGAACAGTACACCATGTCTACCCAGAAAAAACTGGTGGAAAGCCATCCACGCAAGGGAATCCTTAATATAGATGTAGTAAGCTTCGAGAGGCTTGCATTTAAGGTTTTTGAGGAAATTGGTGGAGAGAACAGACCTGTTCTTGACGATACTGGAAAGAACCTGATTGTGAGAAAAGTCCTGGAGGACAGCAGGAAAGAACTGCAATATTACAGGAGCAGTATTAATAAAGTGGGATTCGTATCTGAATTGAAATCAGTCATATCAGAACTGCTTCAATATGATTATTCCCCTGAAAGGTTCATGGCAATCGGGGATGATATTAAGGATAATAATCTTCTTAAGAGCAAAATCAGTGACATAGGTCTGGTGTATGACAGATTTAAGCAGTATCTCCATGACAATTACATAACATCAGAGGAAATCCTTGACGTGTTATGTGATTTAGTGGAAGAGTCAGAAAGAATCAGAAACAGTGAACTTGTATTTGATGGATTCACAGGCTTTACTCCTATCCAGTACAAGCTTATCAGGATTCTTGCAGGCTGTTGTAAGAATATAACCGTAACTGTTACTATTGACGCGGGGGAGAAGTTTAATGTAATGGACGGCATGGAAAATATATTCTTCATGAGCAAGGAGATGATAAATAAACTTACAAACATTAATGATGAGATATGTAGGGAAAAGCATCCTTACGATATCCAGATTATTGAAGGTGACTGCAAACGTTTTAAGAGCAGACAGCTGGCATTTCTTGAGAAGAATATATTCAGGGGTGGGGTTAACCAGTATATTTACAATTCGGGCGAGGACAAGAATCATCAGGATATAAGAATGTTCAATGCCAGAACTGTAAAAGATGAAATAACCTATGCTGCCAGTGAGATAATAAGACTTACAAGACAGGAGGGCTACCGGTATAGAGATATAGCAGTAGTTTCCGGTGATATGTCAACATATGGAGTGCTGGCTGGCAATGTGTTTGCCCAGAACAGTATTCCTGTTTTTGTTGATGCTAAGAAGCCTGTAACAGATAATCCGTTAATTGAGATGATAAGAGGCGTTCTTGATATGATTTACAAGAATTATACTTATGATACAGTTTTTCGTTATCTGCGCTCTAATATGACCGGTATTGCCCGTGAGGATATTGATATTCTGGATAACTATTGTCTTGCTGTAGGAATTCACGGAAGCAGCAGCTGGCATAAGCCATGGACAAGGAAGGGAAGGGCTTCTAATGGATTTGTGCTTTCTGACCTTAATGGGTTACGTGAAAAAATGCTGGAAACAGTTATTCCATTAGAAGAGGCTATAAAAAGCAAAGGCTCCACAGTTAAGGACAGAGTCACGGCATTATATGAATTCCTGCGCAGTAATAACTGTCAGGAGAAGATGTCACGCATGGGAGAGGAATGTGACAGAAAAAGTGAATATGAACAGATATATAAGAAAGTTATTGAACTTTTTGACAAGATGGTTGAACTCCTGGGGAATCAGGTGGTCAGCCTGTTTGAGTTCAACAAAATTCTGGACTCCGGTTTTAACGAGATTAAAGTGGGACTTATTCCACCATCATCAGACTGTGTGGTTGTAGGCGATATTGAAAGAACAAGACTTAATGATATTAAGGTGCTTTTCCTGTTAGGTACTAATGAAGGAATTATTCCTAAAAAAAGTGAGAATAGAGGCGTGCTCTCTGAAGCGGACAGAGACTATCTGGATTCAATGAATGTGGAGTTGTCTGCTGATGTGAGAAAGAAGGCATTTGTACAGAGATTCTACATGTACCTTATTCTTACTAAGGCATCAGAAAGATTATATGTTACTTTCTCAAATAAGGGTAATGACGGGGCTTCTATGCTTCCTTCGTATATTATAAGAACAATTAAGCAGATGTTCCCTGGAATTATTACACTTAATGAGGATGATGTGACAGAACAGCTTTCATTTATACGTATTCCTAAGTCAGAACTTGTATATGAAAAAGACGCATTTACAGGTGATCTTGGGGAAGCACTGGCATTGAGACTGTATGGAGATACACTGTATGGAAGTGTGTCTTCTTTTGAGAATTTTACAGGATGTATGTTTTCATATTATCTGAATCACGGACTTCTGCTTAAGGAAAGGGATATATATTCATTTGAGGTTTCTGATTTTGGTAATGTAATGCATAGCTTGCTGGAGCAGATATGTATAGATGTAAAGAGTAAGAATCAGTCTATAAGTTCCCTTTCGGATGAGGAGAGGTTAAAGCTTGTTACAGCTGCTATTGAGAAGATAAGTGCCACTTATTCTGACAGCATTCTGTCCGATTCCAACCGCAACCGGTTCCTTGTTGAAAGAATGACAAAGCTGGCAGATAAGACTCTGTGGGCTGTGGGAAAACAGCTTTCTGCGGGGGTGTTCACTCCGGATGGATTTGAGGTTCCATTTGAGATGGAGGGAAGAGAACTGGCACTTGATGATGGTTTCGGCAGACTTATTATCAAGGGCAAGATAGACAGGATTGATATATGTGAGGACGATGAGAATGTATATGTAAGGGTAATAGATTACAAATCAGGTAAGCAGGCATTTAATCTGTTAGAAACCTACTATGGAATTAAGATGCAGCTTATAACCTATCTTGATGCAGCAATGAAAATTGAAGAAAAGAGACATCCAGGAAAACGGATTATTCCTGCGGGAGTGTATTATTATAATATTGATGACCCTATTATTGAAATTGCTCCCCAGGAAGCAAAAGAATGTAATTCTGTACAGGATATCAGTGATAAAATACTTGAGGAACTGAAAATGACCGGGTTTACCAACAGCAATAAGAATATTGTGAAGATGATGGATTCAACTGAGGATAAATCCAGTGTAATACCTGTTGCATATAAGAAGGATGGTGGATTTACAGCATCCAGCAAGGTATATGATACGGAGCAGATAAGTAATCTGGTGAATTACATGGAGTTGAAATCTGTTGATGTGGGGGAGGCAATACTTGACGGTAAAACTGACATTAATCCATACAGGACAGGTACGGACACTGCATGTAGATTTTGTCCGTACAGGGCAGTCTGTGGATTCTCAGGAGATTCTAATGACCGGTACAGGTATATTAAGAAATTTGATGATGAAGTAATCTGGGACAATATTAAGAAAGGGGTGGATGAGAATGGAAAACGAATGGACAAAAAGTCAGAGTAATGCCATACATGCTGATGGATGCAATATTCTTGTTTCTGCTGCTGCGGGCTCTGGAAAAACAGCTGTATTAGTTGAGAGAATTATTCAGAAAATCACAGATTCTGACAAACCTGTATCCATCGACAGACTTGTGGTTGTTACATTTACTAAGGCAGCAGCCGCAGAGATGAAGAACAGAATCAGGGTGGAACTGGATAAATTAATAGAATTAAATCCATCTGACCAGAATCTTATCCGACAGCAGACTCTTGTTAATAATGCAAGGATTACCACTATAGACAGTTTCTGTCTTGATATTGTACGGAATTACTTCACAGAAACAGATATAGACCCGGGATTCCGCACTGCTGATGAGGGGGAGATTACACTTATTAATAATGACATAATGAGCCAGATGATGGAGGATTATTATACTGAAGGAAGCAGTGAATTCTTTAATCTGGTGGATTCATACGGGACAGGCAGGAATGATTCAAAACTGGAAAAAATGATATTACGAATATATGAATTTGCCAGAAGTTATCCCTGGGAAGATGAGTGGTATGACAACTGCGTAAGCATGTATAACGTGGAAAATGAAGAGGATTTTGAGAATAATCCCTGGGTAGAATATATATATAATAAGATTAAGAAAATACTTTCAGGCTACAGAGACAGATATGAAATATATATTTCCCTGTGCAATGAAAAAAACGGACTGGAAAAGTATTATGAAAGAATCCTGCAGGAGAAGGAACATATTGTAAGAATCCTTGAGTCATGTTCATTCAAAGAACTTTCAGACCGTGTAAGAGGGTTTTCATTTGACAGGATGCCTCCAAGTTCTAAAAACTGTGATGAGATTAAGAAAGCAGAAGTGACAGAAGGAAGAAATTCTTTAAAAGAATTCATTAAATCGCTTCAGACGAAGATATTCGCACAGGATGTCAGTGATATTATAGATAGTCTTAAGGAAAGTGCGCCTGTTGTTAAACTGATGACCAGTATGGCAAGGGATTTTTCTGAAAGAATTAAGGCGGAGAAAAGGGAAAGAAACATTATTGATTTTAATGACATGGAACATCTGGCACTGGATATTCTTGTACACAATAATAATGGTGTGCTGGAATATACCTCTGTTGCAGATTCATTGTCAGATTATTACAGTGAGATTCTTATTGATGAGTATCAGGACAGCAATATGCTGCAGGAGCAGATTCTTACCGCTGTATCCAGAACAAGAAGAGAGAATGAAGCCAACAATATATATATGGTTGGTGATGTGAAGCAGAGCATATACAGATTCAGAATGGCATGCCCTGAATTATTTGTTGAAAAAAGTAATACCTATAAGGATTATACTGGGAATAACCCTTCAAATGCTTATTGTAAGATACAGCTACAGAATAACTTCCGAAGCAGGGACAATATTCTTTCTTCAGTAAACAGTATATTTGAGAAAATAATGATAAGAGAATTCGGAGGGATTGCCTACGATGAAGATGCCAGATTAAATCATGGAATAAACTATGATAAGGCTCCTGATTATATTATAGATGTAGAAAGAACATATACAGCAGTAGATTTCTCAAAGGACAGCAGTACCAGTATACATATATTAGAGAAGGATGATTCGCTGGATTCCAAGGAAGAGGCGGAAGCCAGGATGATTGCAGGAATAATTCATAATCTCATGGACAGGTCAGAAGGAAAAGTCTATGTTGTGGCAGATAAGAATTCACCAAAGGGCTACAGACCAATAAGGTACAGCGATATTGTAATAATATCAAGAAGTGCAAAGAATTACGCCCAGACTGTTGTCAATACTCTGATGGATGAGGGGATTCCTGCATATACTGACAGTTCAACAGGGTTCTTTGCTGTCAGGGAGATTCAGCTTGTGCTGAGTTTTCTTTCTGTGATTGACAATCCATTGAATGATATTCCTATGGCTGCTGTAATGATGTCTTATTTTGGTGAGATGGATACTAAGGATATGGCAGACATAAGGCTCGTCGATAAGAAGGCAAAGCTGTACGATATTATAAGGAAATTCATCAGAGATGATGAAACTTCTGAGGTAAAGGAAACTTCTGAAATTAATGAAATACCACAATTGGATGAAAAGATATCAGATAAGTGTGTGAAACTGTATAATCTTGTGGAAGAATTCAGAAAGAAATCAGATGTTATGTCTGTGTATGACCTTTTGTGGGATGTGCTGTATTCTACAGGATATTATTATTATGTGGGAACTATGCCATCGGGTACAAGGAGACAGGCTAACCTTGATATTCTGCTAAAGAAAGCGGAGGATTTCGAAAAGACCAGCTTCCGTGGACTCTTTAACTTCTTAAGATACATTGAAAAGCTACAGACCTATGAAGTCGAAATAGGAGAGGCTTCAATTGTTTCAGAGAAAGAGAATGTGGTTCGTCTTATGACAATACATAAGAGCAAAGGACTGGAGTTTCCTGTGGTAATTGTGGCAGGAATGGGAAAAAAGTTAAATAATAATGATGGAAAAGAAGGAGTCCTGATTCATCAGAAGTATGGAATTGGCATGGATATGGTTCATCTTGATACAAGAACCAAGAATCCTACTTTTTCTAAGAATGTTATTGCCTCTGCATTAAAGGAGGATAACATAAGTGAAGATATGAGAATCCTGTATGTTGCCATGACAAGGGCAAGAGAAAAACTGATTATGACAGGCGTTGTGGATAACATAGAAACAAGTATGAAGAAATGGGAAAAGTTCAGGACATCTGTCTTAGATGGAGGAACATACAGTTATCTGGATATTGACAGTTGTTTAACCTTTTTTGATATGACAGTGCCTGTTGCTATGTCTGATAATGACAATTTTGAGATTGTGTCAGAAGAGGCTCCTGAACAGAAAAATATAATAAATATGCCCGAAGGACAGGAAGGAAGACATATAGAAGTAGAAATACCCCCATATCCACATGATGCAGAGGAAAACGTGAAATCCAAGGTTACGGTATCAGAATTAAAGCACCAGCTTCATGATGAGGATTTTGATGACAGGGATTGTATGGAAGACAGTGTAAAGGAGGCTGTGGAGAAAGCTTCTGTACAGGAAGATAATGAGATAATTCCTGAGTTTATGAAAGACACAGGTGAAAAGCTTACCGGCAACCAGCGGGGAAGTGCATATCACCGTGTTATGGAGTGCTTAGATTACAAAGAAATTGATTACAATAATCTGAGTATAAGCATCAGTGAGCAGCTTCAAAGGATGCTTTCCAGCAAGAAACTTACAAAACAACAGTATGAATGTATTGAGGAAAGTGATATTGAAAAGTTCATATCATCTGATGTGGGAAGACGTATTGCTGTAGCTGCTGGGGAGAACAGAATATGGCGTGAACAGCCATTTGTATTTATAGACAGGGATAATCCTGTACAGCTGATACAGGGTATTATTGATATGTATTTTGTTGAGGATGGACAGATAGTTTTACTGGATTATAAAACAGATAAGGTGCCATACAAGGGTGGTGCAGATATACTGAAAGAACGATACAGCATACAGCTTGATTATTATGGTAAAGCCCTGTCACAGATAACAGGACTTCCTGTTAAGGAAAAAATAATATATTCATTTACACTGGGAAAGGAGATTCTTCTATAAATCTCTTGAAGTGTGGAATTAAATGTTGTATAATCCCAGATAAGTATGAGTTTTTCCCATTACACATAATGGATATGGAGGATTATGATGAAGAGGACATATAGTGTTAAATTTAAAAGTGCCAGCAAGAAGCTGAATACAGAGGAGAAGCTGGAGGCTGCAAAGAAGTCTATTATTGAAGATGCTAAAGCTGATTCGGTAGAGATTATGGACGAAGGTCAGATTATTACTATTGAGGCTGATGAGGACAAGTTCCCTGATGTTATGAATGGGGTAGTTAACGTATTCCGTAGAATTGATGATAAGTCTGAGGTTTCATATAAGTTCGGTTTGAACGGAGAGAACAGATAGAATCTTTAGGTCAATAAAGCCTGTGATGCCTAAAGCATCATAGGCTTTAAATTTTTTTCTTGAAAGGAAACAGTGATGTCAGATTATAGTAAAGAGATTGAGAAAAGACGTACATTTGCAATTATTTCCCATCCCGATGCAGGTAAGACTACTCTTACGGAGAAGTTTCTTCTTTATGGAGGTGCAATTAACCTAGCTGGTTCTGTTAAGGGTAAGAAGACTGCCAAGCATGCAGTTTCTGACTGGATGGAGATAGAGAAGGAGAGAGGTATCTCTGTAACCTCATCTGTGCTGCAGTTTAATTATGATGGATACTGCATCAATATTCTTGATACACCGGGTCATGAGGATTTCTCAGAGGATACCTACAGAACACTTATGGCTGCCGATTCAGCAGTAATGGTAATAGATGCTTCTAAAGGTGTTGAGAAACAGACAATAAAGCTTTTTAAGGTATGTGTATTAAGACACATTCCAATATTTACATTTATCAATAAGATGGATAGAGAAGCTAATGACCCCTTTGAGCTTCTTGATGATATTGAAAATGTATTAGGAATCAGCACATGTCCTATGAACTGGCCCATTGGATGTGGAAAGGAATTTAAGGGTGTATATGACAGAAACGAGAAGGAAGTATCTTTATTCAAGGCTGCCATGAATGGTCAGAAAGAGGTTGATACTAAGAACATTCCTGTGGGAACTGATGAACTTCTTGCTGAAATCGGACAGGGATTCTTTGATAAGCTTAATGATGATATTGAGCTTCTCGACGGAGCCAGTGCTGAATTCAGTCTTGATGAGGTGCGTGCCGGTAATCTTACACCTGTATTCTTTGGCTCTGCCCTTACTAATTTTGGTGTTGAGACATTCCTTAAGCATTTCCTTTCAATGACTACACCACCACTTCCAAGGAACTCAAATCAGGGCATTATTGATCCTGCTAAGGAGGATTTCTCTGCATTTGTATTCAAGATACAGGCAAATATGAATAAAGCCCACAGAGACAGAATTGCATTCATGAGAATCTGCTCAGGGAAGTTTGAGGCGGGAATGGAAGTTAACCATGTACAGGGTGGTAAGAAAATCAGACTTTCACAGCCACAGCAGATGATGGCACAGGAAAGACATATTGTTGATGAGGCTTACGCCGGAGATATAATCGGTGTATTTGATCCGGGAATCTTTTCTATCGGAGATACGTTGTGTACGTCTAATAAGAAGTTTGCCTTTGAGGGAATACCTACATTTGCTCCAGAGCATTTTGCAAGAGTAAGACAGATTGATACCATGAAGAGAAAACAGTTTATCAAGGGTATCAGCCAGATTGCCCAGGAAGGTGCTATCCAGATATTCCAGGAGTTTAATACCGGAATGGAAGAGATTATTGTGGGAGTTGTAGGAGTTTTGCAGTTTGAAGTGCTGGAATACAGACTGAAAAACGAGTATAATGTAGATATCAAGCTGGAGACACTTCCATACGAGTATATAAGATGGATAGAGAATCCGGAAGAAATTGATGTGTCAAGAATTGTTGGTACATCAGATATGAAGAAGATAAAGGACCTTAAAGATAACCCATTACTGTTGTTTACGAACAGCTGGAGTGTCAATATGGTTCTTGAACGTAATGAGAATCTAAAACTTTCAGAGTTCGGAAGAAATTAGATGAATGTGGGCGGATGGATATATGTGAATGTTCATGTATATAAGTTGCCAGATATATGCGAGAAGGTGGAATAATTTGAAATACTTTAATGATGGTTTTTTCTTTCACAAAAGAGATGTATATAGACACATAAAGAAGTCCGTTGCTACAGCTGCAGCCATAGTGCTTTGTTTTCAGGGACTTTCTGCTGTTCCGGGACTGTCAGCACTGATGGGGATATGTGGAATTACAGACCATGTTAATCTGGGACCTGAAACAGTATATGCCGAATCGGTAATTGCAAAGGGGCAGATTCCGGCAGGATATACTAATGTCAGAATCAGAACGGAGAGTAATACCAACTGTAATATTATAACCGAGAAGAATGGTGGGTTTACATTTGACATTCTCCAGGTTGTGAAAACTTCAGATACCTACGATTGGTACAAGATAGGATATTATCAGGGGAATTCAACTTCATATATAACAGGATATATATTTGGGGAATATGTTCAGGTGCTTAATGATTATAACTATGAGGAAAATACAGACTTTGAAGCTTATCTTAACAAGCAGGGATTTCCAGAATCATATAAAGCAGGTCTGAGGCAGATTCACGCCCAGTATCCAAAGTGGAATTTCGTTGCAAGAAAGATAAGCGTGGACTGGAACACATTTATTAATAACGAGAATGTGAATGGTCGAAGTCTTGTGTCAGGCTCATCCATAAGCTCATGGAAATCAATTGATGCAGGATGTTATGACTGGGAGACAGATACATATGTGGCAAAGGACAGTGGCAACTGGGTTCAGGCTTCAAAGGAACTGGTAGAGTATTGTGCTGATCCAAGAAATTATCTCAATACAACCAATATATTTGCTTTTGAGTCTCTGGCTTATGATAGTAATACCCATAATGGAAGCGGAGTTAATAACGTAATTTCAGGTTCATTTATGGCTAATTCAAGTCATGACCTCTCCTATAATAATCAGGTTTATAACTATGCTTCCGCTTTGATTGTAGCTGCCAACCAGTCTGGAGTAAGTCCATATCACCTGGCCACAAGAATTCTTCAGGAGCAGGGGATTAACGGAACAGGCAATTCTATATCTGGTAATGTGTCAGGTCTTACCGGACTTTACAATTATTACAATATTGGTGCCTATAAGTCAGGTAATTTAAGTGCTGTGGAGGTTGGACTTAAGTACGCAGCTGTGGAGGATTCAACTACATTAAGACCATGGAATACAAGAATGAGAGCACTTATCGGTGGTGCCATCTTTGTTGGTAAAGCATACATTAATGTTGGACAGAACACCATATACTATGAGAAGTTTGATGTGTTTTCAGGTTCGTATTATCACCAGTATATGACTAATATTCAGGCAGCATTCAGTGAGTCAGCTAAGGCTGCAACTGCCTATACAGAAGAATTTAAAAGGGATAATGCAATAACATTTTATATTCCGGTATTTAATAATATGCCATCTGCTACATGCAGCAAGCCTACAGGTGATGGTAATCCTAATAATTACCTTGCCGGATTAAGCGTTAACGGAATCAGTCTAACACCTTCGTTTAACATGTACAATTCAGAGTATGGTGCAGTTGTGGCAAGTTCGGTATCATCGGTAACTGTTGCTGCCACTGCCGTTTCAGATAAAGCAAGTGTAAGCGGAACGGGAACATATAACCTGAAATATGGTACTAATGTAATTAATATTAAGGTTACAGCCCAGAATGGTAAGGTGCGTAATTATACTGTGAACATAGCAAGACCTAATTCACAGGGTGGCGGTGACGCCAACATGAACACTGAATATGCGGTGGATTCAGAGAATGGAATTATATCAGGAATTGCTTCAGGAATCAGTCCTTCAGAAATAACAGGAAAGATTGCGGTAACTAATGGTTGTTATGTAAGAATAACGGACATGAATGGTAATACTAAGTCTGATATATGTGCTACAGGAGACCTGGTTAACATATATAATTCTTCTAATGTCAAGGTGTCATCTTACACTGTATCTGTTGAAGGTGATGTTAACGGAGATGGAAGTGTTGACATTCTTGATATTGTAAAGATAAAGAATGATATGCTTGGAAAAGGTGAGCTTTCCGGGGCATATAAGAGGGCAGCAGATATTGATAATAATGGTACATTAGACATTATTGATATTGTTAAAACTAAGAACATGATTCTTAATGATTAGCAGGATTGCTGGAATGGAGGTTTGATATGAAAAAAACCAAAAAGTTTGCAGTTAGCATATTGTGTGGCATTATGGCAGTGTTTTTATGCTTTTTCCTTAATATTTACAGTGCGAAGGCCGCTTCCAGTGCATCAGTATCTGTGGAAGGTGCCAGTGGTAATGTGGGGGATGAGGTAAGTGTCAAGATTACAATTTCTTCTTCTGATGAAATAAGTGCCACGAAGATTTATCTTTCATACGATGCTTCAGCGTTACAGTATGTTTCAGGCGCGGATTCAGGTTCTGCCGGCTCTGTTTTGTGGATTGATGTTGATACATTTAAAACTAAGACAAGAACTGTTAATTTTAAGGTGATGAAAGCAGGGGAGACAAGTGTAAGTGTATCCTCAGGTTCCAGCGTGGCTTCATCATCAGGAGATTACATGCAGGTAAATGCCGGTTCAGGAACTGTGAAAGGTAACGCTCCATCAACAGCATCTTCAGATAATTATCTTTCATCATTAAAGGTTAGTCCTGGTACTTTATCTCCAGCATTTTCCAAGGATGTGACAGAATATACCATGATGGTGGGAGGAGATGTGGCAAAGCTGGTAGTAAGTGCCACAGCAAGCAGTCCGGAGGCTAAGATTTCTGTTACAGGAACAAGAATGGATCCTGGGGACAATAAAACATACATAACTGTAACTGCTGAAAATGGAACGAAGAAGACATATGTTATCAGTACGTATAAGGATGTAACTGCCCAGACTGAACCAGATGGAGGCGGTGCAGAGACTCCGGCAGAGCCTGTGACACCTGATGAAGATGCCAAGGAGATTGCTGTGGGTGATAACAGATTTGCAATTGACGGTGATTTTGAGGCTCATCCTGTTCCGGCTGGTTTTGAAGCTTCAACTGTGATAATAGATGATACAGAAGTTCCGGCAGCCAAGGGCTTTAGTGATAAGATTACTCTTGTGTACCTTGTGTCATTAGATGGCAACGCAAAGGCTGGTTATTATATATATGATTCTGTAAAGAAGTCCTATGATTATTACATTGATATAGAGCAGCTGGAAAGTCATTATGCGTACCTTCCTGTAACATCAGGAATGGAGATTCCTTCAGGATTTGAGATTGAAACAATGGAGATTGAAGGGTGTAATGTAGATGTTCTTAAACCAAGCGGTAGAAAGGACACAGCAGAGTTTTATCTGTTCTATGGAATGGACAGTTCCGGAAAGGCTGGATGGTATGTATATGATATGAAATACAGCACAGTACAGAGATTCTTCTTTGACGGAACAGTAAATGAGTATTTCAGTGATGCCAATGTGGAAAAGGCAACTGCAGCACCGGCTTCGGCAAAGGCAACCACAAAGCTTAATGATAACCTTAAGACTGTTATTGTGATAATATCCCTTGCATTGAGTGTTGTGTGTCTTATAATTGCAATTGTCAGTGTAGGCAAGCTTAACAAGAAAAGATAAAGCATGAAATTAATTCTTCTACAAGAAATGAGGCGCAGCAGTTTACTGTTGCACCTCTTGTTTCTTTTTAATACCGTGGATTACAAATGCTGCTACAATGCAGGAAAGCATTGCAGTCAGAATATTGCTTGCCCCCATAACTATACCGACACTTTCACTTCCCAGAGTGGTAAAATTCTGTAATGCCCACAGAATTGGGATTCTGAATACGAATACACGGCAGAAATTGCAGAACAGTGTAAGCTTGGTTTTTCCAAATCCAAACAGCAGTGCCATTACAGCAGCATTTATTCCAAGTGGAACGCATCCGCCAAAAGAATCATAACGGAATACCTTAATAATGGTCTGCTGGAACTCCGCATTGAAGCCCTCCTGGCTGTTGGCAAAAAGCCATGTGATTGGCTCTATAAACACATTAAGAAGGATATAACCGATTAGCCCGATTCCTGCATTTATAATCAGAAGTCTCCAGAACGTGTCCAGAGCCCGTTTAAGGTTGCCGGCTCCTATATTCTGGCTTATAATGGAGGCACCGCCATCCTGAAAACCATTCTGGCACTGGGTTGTAATTCCATTAATATTATTTGATATTCCCAGGGCACCAACTGTGACAGAACCATATTCCTTGCTCATGGAATTCACAACTGTCTTTCCCAGTGCAAATGCCACCTTTTCAACTATAACAGGGAAGGAGAGGTTAAGCATAGGGTTGACAACATTTTTTTTGAAATGAATTGATTTAATGCTGAAGGTAAATGCATTATCTCCCTCTGTAAGATTTCTTATTGCCATTATGAAAAGAAAACTCTGTGAAATAACACTGGCTACTGCAATCATGGTGATGTCAGCGTTAAGTCCATATATGAAAAATGCTGTTATTGACAGCTTAAGAGTTATAACAAGCATGTTAAGTCTTAAGATTCTTTTTGAATTGCCACGGGAACGCTCTATAGCAATATATACGTTGTTAAAGAAGCTGAGTACAGTGGCAAACAGTGTTACAACGAAGTATTTTGAACCAACAGCAATGAATTCTTCCGGGGTTCCGGTTATTCTTAAGAATGCAGGAGTTATAGGGGCAAGACATAGAACTGCCAGAGAAATTATGCCGCAGATAGCTATAAGAGTGCTTAATCTTTTCTTTACCATCTGGTAATCACCTGCACCATAGGCTTCACTGATTTTTAATGAACTTCCTACAGCCAGCCCCATTCCAATAGCACTAATCATATTCTGTATCTGTGTAAGATAAGCAACTGCCGATACTGCTATGGCGCTTACATGGGATGCCATCATTGTATCAAGGATATTGAAAAGATGGTTTATAAGCTGGAATGCAGATAGGGGAATACATACGTAGAATATTACCAGCCAGAGATTGCCATTAAGTGCAAAGTCCCTGAACTTTTTGTCCTTTTCTGATAGATGTGTTTTTGCTTCATTTTCCTTATTTTCCTGTTCCATTACTATATACCTTTCATGTATTTATTAATGTATACTGTTTATTCTGTTATCATGGACAATATGTTACACTAAAAAAACAGTGATTTCATTAAGAAAAATGATTAAATAATAATATAATACAGTTTTTTGTCATTTGTACAGAATTACAGATCATAGAATATAATGACATACAGCCTGGAGGGCATAATGTTTAGTCAGAAACTGGAATCACTGCTGATGGTAAGTCTGGAAGCTACCCGCAACGAAAGGGAGACATTTGACGATTTGTCTGCAGGCGTAGATTCGGAGAATGATACCTGGGAGATAGTTGTAAAATACAACAGCCAATCAGAGGACATATTTGTTAATACCATAACAACTTCCTATCCTGGAACTTTGGTATATCCATTGTTGTGTAACTATAGCGTGATTGTTACCAGCCGGGAAAATGTTAATTTAATAGCTGCTGAACCTGTAATAGAATATGTGGAGAAGCCAAAGATACTATATTTTGATTTGATAAACGAAAAGAGAGAAAGCTGTGTCACAGGAGTAACTGGTGGCACAGCTTTAATGCTTCCGTCTTTAAGTGGCAGAGGAGTGGCAGTGGCGGTGATTGACACAGGAATTAATGTGGATGACCCTGCATTTAAAAATCCAGATGGAAGCACAAGAATACTAAGAATGTGGGATCAGAATACTGACATGTATTATGACAGTGACAGTATTAATGAAGAAATTGCAAAAAGAAATAATCCTGTCCTGTTTGAAGATAACTTTCCGGGAAGAAGAGATGCAGGCAGTGATTCCCAGTCTGAAACCGGGCTTTTTGAGGATATATTGAGACACGGAATTAATGTATGCAAAATAGCCTGTGGCAATGATGGTGTAGCATATGGAGCATCTATTATATTTGTGAAGATAAAGAGGTCTATGGGAGGCTTTTCCACCACTACGGATATGATGAGGGCAGTTGATTACTGTATCCGCACAGCAGCTTCATTATCCATGCCAGTGGCGCTGAATATAAGCTTTGGCAATAATTATGGACCTCACCTGTCAGATGATATTCAGACATCCTATATCAATGATGTAAGCGGTGTATGGAAATGTAATATATGTGTGGGAAGTGGTAATGAGGGGGAAGGTACCATACATACACAGGGAGATTTTGGAACTGGTGAAAGTATGGAATTTGAGCTTGCTGTAAGAGAATATGAAACTGACATAAGCTTTGCAGTATGGAGAAGCGGCCTTGACAGGATGGATATTAAGGTGGTTTCTCCGGAAGGGTTTTCTTATATTATTCCTGACAATGCATCAGTAATAAACAGAGGAAAACTTGGAGATGTGGAAATAATTGCATTTAACGGACAGCTCAAGCCCTTCAGCAGTGCTATGGAGGTATTCATTGGACTTATTCCGGTTAATGATTATGTAACACCTGGATTGTGGAAATTAATTATAACAGGAAATAATATAAAAAACGGACATATTGATATGTGGCTTCCTACAACAGTTACATTAAACAGTGGAACTGGATTCCTAAAACCTTCTTCCGGACTGACATACACAATTCCTTCTACAGCAGAAAGAGTTATAACAGTGGGAGCATATGATTCTTTGCGGAATGTTGTGTCCACTTTTTCTGGAAGAGGATATCTGTCAAGAACAGGATATGATGTCAGGGTTAAGCCTGATTTAATTGCTCCTGGTGAAAATGTGATGATTAATGACACTACAGTTGTTTCCGGAACATCATTTGCGGTTCCTTTCTGCACAGGGGCGGCAGCATTACTTATGGAATGGGGAATCGTAAGAGGCAATGACCCTTATATGTATGGTGATAAATTAAAGACATATCTCCAAAGAGGGGCAAAACCAATAGAGGGACTGGATGCACCATCCTCTTCACAGGGCTGGGGACGGCTGTGCCTTAGAAACAGCCTTCCTATTGACGGAATGTAATGATTTGTGTACAATAATATGGTTTGAGACTACACGAAAAGTGGGGGAGTATATGAAGTATTATGGAGTAAGGATAGGGCGTAATCCTGGCATATATACTGACTGGAATGATTGCAAGAACAGCGTTACAGGTTTTAAAGGGGCACAATTCAAAGGATTTAAGACGCTTAAAGAGGCAGAAGACTATGTATTTGCGCCAGATAATACATCAGTAGAAGAATCATCACCTGGTAATGAAGAATTAAGTGCAACTTTAAGTGAGGCTTACAGCTTTGTAGATGGATCCTTTAACCAGACCACTGGAGTGTATGGCTATGGCGGCTTTCTTGTATATAATGGTGAGAAGATAATACTGTCAGGCAATGGTAATGACCCTGAGATGGCTTCCATGAGGAATGTTGCAGGGGAAGTTCTGGGAAGTATGGCAGCCATTGAAAAAGCACTGGAGATTGGAATTAAAAGCCTTGACATCTATTATGACTACATGGGGATAAGCATGTGGGCTACAGGGGAGTGGAAACGAAATAAAAAAGGCACTAAAGAGTACCACGATTATGTGCAGTCCGTTTCTGACAGGATTTCTCTTAATTTTATTAAGGTTAAGGGACATTCGGGAGTGAGTGGTAATGAAGAAGCAGATATTCTGGCTAAGAAGGCAGTCGGAATTATTTAACAGAAATGAGGTTTAGTTTATGGAAATTCAGATTTTACATTGGTTTGAGTCATTGCATAATCCGGTACTCAATCCTATAATGTATGGAATAACAACTTTGGGAAATGCGGGATTCTTATGGATTCTTATGGCACTTCTGTGCCTCACTGTTCTTCCTAAGAAATATAGAAAAATAGGTTTTACAATAGCAGCAGCTCTTATATTTTCACTTATTTTCTGCAACGGAATAATGAAAAATCTGTGGCAGCGTCCAAGATGTTTCTGGGAAAATGGACAATATATGGTAATAAGCAATGAGTTTGAGAATTTATATAATATATTTAATTCGATAAGTGATTTTTCTTTTCCTTCAGGGCATACCTCGGCTTCATTTGCAGCTGCACTGGCAATTTTTATGTGGAGAAAAAAAGAAGGAATATGGGCCATTGTTCTTGCTTCATTAATTGCAATATCAAGACTTTACCTTACAGTCCATTATCCAACAGATGTACTTGCCAGTCTCATTTTTGGAAGTTTGTATGGAATTATTGCATATTATATTGTTAAGGCATTAATGAAGAGGTTTCCTAAATTTGCTGATGTTTTAGAGGGAAAGGTAACTTATAGAAGTCTGATTGGAAAGGATAAATAGATATGTTAGACGTTGTATTAGATACTCTGGTTGATGGTGTAAAGCTCTTACCATTTTTGTTCCTGACTTATCTTGCCATGGAATATATTGAGCATAAGACTACAGCCAAAACTAAAAATACAATTAAGAAATCAGGAAAGCTGGGACCTCTTGTGGGAGGAATACTTGGAGCTTTTCCACAATGCGGATTCTCTACAGCAGGTTCTAATCTGTATGCTGGAAGGGTTATTACTCTTGGTACTCTTATTTCAATATATCTGTCTACATCAGATGAAATGCTTCCTGTATTCTTGTCAGAAAAGGTTCCAATGACCACTATTCTTTCAATGATTGCTGTTAAGGCTGTGATTGGTATGGTGGCAGGTTTTATTATTGACTTTGTAATCCGTATAAGAAAGTCATCACAGGAGCAGGATTTTACAAGCAAAATCGGACATATGTGTGACCATGACCATTGCCACTGTGACAAAAGCATAGTGAAGTCAGCATTAAATCACACATTGACAATATTTGCTTTTATTCTGGTTATTTCTTTCCTGTTAAATACGGCTGTGTTCTTTGTAGGAGAAGATTCTATTGCTGGAATAATACTAGACAGACCAGTTTTAGGCTCAATCCTTTCAGGAATTGTTGGACTTATTCCAAACTGTGCAGCTTCAGTGGTTATTACCCAGCTTTATGTTGAGGGAGTAATATCTATTGGAGCAACAATGTCAGGACTTCTTGTTGGTGCTGGTGCAGGATTAATTGTTCTGTTTAAAGAAAACCGTGATATTAAGGAGAATATTAAGATAGTAGCTCTCCTCTATGCAATTGGAGTTGCGTGCGGAATTATTATTGATTTTATATTGTAATGTACATTATGAGTTTATGCCCAGTCCCACAGGCTTAACTGTTTACCATGTCCTTTTTCTTCAAAAGTACTAAGGTAATTGAAAATCTTTTGATTGTCATGTATAATTCCGTTCTCACTGCATTTCTGGTGGAAAAACTTCATTAAGTGTGTGTTATCAGGACTGTCAATAATGTACTGGTTTCCATATGTGTGGATATATTTTTTCTTCAAATGCGGAAATAAACGGTCCAGCTGTTCATAGAAATATTCTCTGTTTCCTTCCCTGAGTGTCAGTCCCATTCCATAGCAGATAACACCATAAACCTTTGCTTCAATACACATATCTAAAATGCCAGAGATATTATCTTCTGTATCATTGATAAAAGGTAGAATTGGGGTTAGCCATACAACTGTTGGTATCCCTGCATCTCTAAGCTTCTTTAGTACTTCAAAGCGTTCTCTTGTCGTGCTGACATTTGGTTCAATTTTTCTGCACAAATCCTCGTCGTATGTAGTCAAAGTCATCTGCACAACACATTTTGTCTTATCATTTATTTTTTTAAGCAGGTCCAGGTCTCTTAGAATCCTGTTTGATTTTGTAATGACTGTAAATCCAAAACCATGTTCGTATATTAATTCTACGGCTTTTCTGACATTTCCTAATTCCATTTCCAATGGAATATATGGGTCTGTCATGGAACCGGTACCTATCATGCATTTTTTTCTTTTGTGTGTAAGGGCATACTCTAACAGTTCAACGGCATTCTCCTTAACTTCAATATCTTCAAAAGGATGGTCTATATGATAGCATTTACTCCGGGAGTCACAGTAAATACACCCGTGGGAACAGCCACGGTACAGGTTCATTCCGTTTTTTGAAGATAAGATTCCTTTTACTTTTACGAAGTGCATAACCAGCCTCCCATATAGTAACGAATTTTCATATTACTATATTCTAATAGATGTATCTGTTTTTATCAATCGTTTCACAGAAATAGTACATTATTATTGCAATAAAAGTAAGAGTGTGGTACTATAATAATAACTTTCATAAAGTGGTTTTATAAAAGTCTGAATTGCTTACAATTTCTAGATAAACAGCAGATTTCTATAGGTTCAGACACACATATGAACCATAATCTTTTATAAAGGAGGACCCCATGAGTAATGAAGATATACAGTGTAATGGATGATAATTTTAAAAAATATGGACGAATCATAAAAAATATTGATTTATCCAGTGTGATTAATGCAATGGAGAGTACACCGATACCGGATGATGTGGTGTATGTGCCAGAAGATACGTCTCTTATGAAAACTGAATTTGCTGCAGATATGAAGAATAGATATTTTGGAGAGTATCCTGTCCAGGTGGGTTTCTGTAATGGTCATAACCAGAAGCTTAACGCAGTAGAATATCACAGGAGCAGTGAGGTCAATGTTGCATGTACTGATATGATACTTCTTCTTGGAAAACAGCAGGATATAGAGGATGATTTTACATACAATACAGACAATATTGAAGCATTTTTAGTTGAAGAAGGAACGGCGGTGGAGATGTATGCTACAACCCTTCATTATGCTCCATGTGGCGTGGATGGCAATGGCTTTAAGTGTGTTGTGGTGCTGCCACAGGGAACTAATTATGACCTTAAGATGCCAGTAGGGACTGATGGTGAGGATAAGCTTCTTGCCGCTACTAACAAATGGCTTATAGCCCATAAGGATGCCAATATACCGGGAGCATTTAATGGACTGAAGGGAGATAATCTGTCAGTATAGAAGATGGATTTAAGGACGGAAGGATTTAAAAAGATAATAATTATAAAACAATAATAGCATGTACGTGCAGAAAGAGGTAAAGAATGATTAACACACCAAAAATCAAAGTAGGTATTGTTGCTGTGAGCCGTGACTGTTTTCCGGAAAGTCTTTCAGTGACAAGAAGAGAAAATCTTGTGAAGGCATACACAAGTAAGTATAATCCGGAAGAAATCTATGAATGTCCAATATGTATCGTTGAGAGTGAAATCCATATGATGCAGGCATTGGAGGATATTAAGAAAGCCGGATGTAACGCATTGTGTGTTTATCTTGGTAATTTCGGTCCAGAGATTGCTGAGACTATGCTGGCAAAATATTTTGACGGCCCTAAGATGTTTATGGCAGCTGCTGAGGAAACATCAGCTGATGGGGGACTGGTAGGCGGAAGAGGAGATGCATTCTGTGGAATGCTCAATGCAAGCTACAATCTTAAATTGCGTAATGTAAAGGCATACATTCCTGAGTATCCTGTTGGAACAGCAGAGGAATGTGCCGACATGCTTCATGAATTTGTTCCAATAGCTAAGGCTTTATATGCAATTAGCAATTTGAAGATTATAAGTTTTGGTCCAAGACCGACTAACTTCCTTGCATGTAATGCACCAATCAAACCTCTTTATAATCTTGGAGTTGAGATAGAGGAGAATTCTGAGCTTGACTTGTTTGAGAGCTTTAACAAACATGCTGGAGATTCAAGAATTCCAGAGACTGTTAAAAGTATGGAAGAAGAGCTGGGAGCAGGTAACAAGAAGCCGGAGATTTTAAGTAAGCTTGCACAGTATGAGCTTACACTTCTTGACTGGGTGGAGGCTCACAGAGGCTCCAGACAGTTTGTTGCAATAGCAGGAAAATGCTGGCCAGCATTCCAGACACAGTTTGGTTTCGTCCCATGTTATGTGAATTCAAGACTTACATCTATGGGAATTCCGGTTTCCTGCGAGGTTGATATATATGGGGCATTAAGTGAGTTTATCGGAACAGTTGTAAGTGATGATATAGTTACTCTCCTTGATATTAACAATACAGTCCCTTCAGACATATATAATGCAGATATTAAGGATAAGTTCCCATACACACAGAGGGATGTATTTATGGGCTTCCACTGTGGCAACACATCATCAAAGAAGCTGTCATGCCCTACAATGTGTAACCAGATGATTATGGCACGTTCACTTCCAGAGGAAGTTACCAACGGAACACTGGAAGGTGATATTGTACCAGGGGATATAACATTCTTCAGACTGCAGAGTTCAGCTGACTGCAAGCTTACTGCTTATATTGCCCAGGGTGAAGTGCTTCCTGTTGCAACAAGGTCATTTGGTTCCATCGGTATATTTGCAGTGCCACAGATGGGACGTTTCTACAGGCATTACCTGATTGAGAACAATTTCCCACATCACGGTGCAGTTGCTTTCGGACATTTTGGAAAAGCTCTTTTTGAAGTATTCAAGTATCTTGGCGTGGAAGAGGTTGGTTACAATCATCCTGAAAATGTTCTCTACAGAACAGAGAATCCATTCAAATAGTAAACAGTGAGGAGGTTTAACCATGTATTATATAGGAATTGACCTTGGTACTTCTTCTGTGAAAATGCTTCTTATGGATGAGCGTGGTAATGTGGCAGGAATGGTGTCAAAAGAATATCCAATAAGCTTTCCTAAGCCGGGTTGGTCTGAACAAAATCCAGAGGACTGGCTTGAAGCTGTGGTTTGTGGCGTAAAGGAACTTGTCGGGGCAGACGATGACAGTGCAGATGGGTGCGAAGAATACCATTATACTGATATTGCAAGACAAATTGCAGGCATAAGCTTTGGTGGACAGATGCACGGACTTGTAATTCTTGATGAGAATGATGAGGTAATAAGACCAGCAATTCTGTGGAATGACAATAGAACTGCAAGTGAGTGTGAGTACCTTAATGAAACCATTGGGAAGGAAAAGCTTTCAGAATACACAGCCAATATAGCATTTGCAGGATTTACAGCACCTAAGATACTGTGGCTTAAGAAGAATGAACCGGATAATTTCAAGAAGATTAAGAAAATAATGCTTCCCAAGGATTATATTGCATATAAGCTTACAGGAGTTTTTTCAACAGATGTTTCAGACGCTTCCGGCATGCTGCTCTTTGATGTGAAAAACAGGACATGGTCTCAGGAAATGATTGATATATGTGGCATTACAAGACAGCAGCTTCCACAGATTTTTGAAAGCTACCAGTGTATTGGAACATTAGATACTTCCTATGCAGCAAAAATGCGTGTTCCAGCATCAATTAAGGTTGCAGCAGGAGCAGGAGATAATGCGGCTGCAGCAGTTGGAACTGGAACCGTCACAGATGGCAGATGTAATATTTCCCTGGGAACAAGCGGAACAATATTCATATCAAGCAGTTCCTTCGGAGTGGATGAGAATAACGCTCTTCACTCATTTGCCCATGCAGATGGAACATATCATCTTATGGGATGTATGTTAAGTGCCGCTTCATGCAACAAATGGTGGATGGAAGATATTCTTAATACTAAGGAATTCAGTAAAGAGCAGGAAAGCATAACTGATGATAAACTGGGAAGAAACCGTGTTTATTTTCTTCCTTACCTTATGGGTGAGCGCTCACCACACAATGACCCAATGGCCAGGGCCACATTTACAGGAATAACCATGGATACGTCAAGAAGTGATATGACACAGGCGGTTCTTGAGGGAGTGGCATTTGCCATAAGAGATTCCTTTGAGGTGGCAAAGAAGCTGGGAATGAATATTACTAATGCAACTCTTTGTGGTGGAGGTGCCAAAAGTCCACTGTGGAGAAAGATAATTGCCAATGTGCTTAATGTTGACATTAACATTTTGCAGGTGGAGGAAGGTCCTTCCATGGGGGCAGCCATGCTTGCAATGGTGGCATCAGGTGCCTATCCATCGGTAAAGGCTGCCGCAGATGCCATATGCAGGGTATCAGAGACAGTAAAGCCAGATGTTCAGATTGCTGAAAGATATGAAGAAAAGTACAGGAATTTCACCGGGATTTATCCAGCACTTAAATCTGTTTTTAAAGTAATTAATTAAAAATAATAAATCAAATAAGGAGAGACAAAATGAAAATATTTATTGACACAGCTAATGTTGAGGAAATTAAGAAAGCAAATGACATGGGTGTAATCTGTGGTGTTACAACTAATCCATCTCTCATTGCAAAAGAGGGAAGGGATTTTAACCAGGTTATCAAGGAAATTGCATCAATTGTTGATGGACCAATCAGCGGTGAGGTTAAAGCTACAACTACTACAGCAGAGGGAATGATTGAAGAGGGAAGAGAAATTGCCAAGATTCACCCTAATATGGTAGTAAAGATTCCAATGACAGCAGAAGGTCTTAAGGCAACTAAGGTTTTAACTTCAGAGGGAATCAAGGTTAACGTTACTTTAATCTTTACTGCAAATCAGGCAGTACTTGCAGCAAGAGCAGGTGCTACTTTTGTGTCACCTTTCCTTGGAAGACTTGATGATATATCACAGCCGGGAATCCAGCTTATTCAGGATATAGTCGATATATTCTCTAACTATGACATTCAGACTGAAATTATATGTGCCAGTGTCCGTAATCCAATTCATTTTACAGACTGTGCTCTTGCTGGTGCTGATATTGCAACAGTGCCATACAAGGTAATTGAACAGATGATACACCATCCACTCACAGATGCAGGAATTGAGAAATTTAAAGCTGATTATGAGGCTGTATTTGGTAAATAATAAAAATGGTCATAAATATTAATCACAGAAGGGCAAAATGACTTTATATGGATAAATCCACAATTACTTCCAGGGATGTTAAGTTAATAAATAAAAACAGGATATATAAATATATCTACAACAAGGGTCAGACTTCCAGACAGGAAATCTTTGAAGAAATCGGACTTTCCATGCCTACCATTTACCGGAATCTGAATACTCTTTTAGATGAGGGGTATGTCAGTATTGATGGAAGCTTTAATTCTAAAGGAGGAAGAAAGGCACAGATTTTTTCCATTAACCAGAAGGCAGCCCTTGCGGTGGCTCTGAATATTACAGACAGTAAAACAGTAGCAAAAGTTGTGGACCTTTATGGAAATATTATTGCAGAAGAAAGACTTGATGAAAGGTTCAGCGCTGACGATATGTACGCTAAAGAGGCAGCAGCTCTTGTAGATAAATGCATTAAAAAGGCTGGAACTGGAAGCGGAAAGATACTTGGCGTAGGAATTACTGTTCCGGGAATTCTTAATGATGATGGAACCATGATTATTGATGTACCAACCATGGGAGTTAAAAACTGCTCCGTAAAGGAACTTGCACAGTATATCCCATATCCATGGATATGTATGAATGATGCCAAATCAGGCAGTTATGCCGAATACTGGTTTAATATAAGAAATACGGATGGTGGTGATTATCTGTACCTAATGCTTGGACAGGGTGTGGGCGGAGCCTATTGCAGCAACAGTGAAGTATATGGTGAATTGTACGGAACATCCTTAAGACACAATAAATCAGGAGAATTCGGACATATGACTATCCATCCTGATGGGAAAAAGTGTTTTTGTGGTAAGAAAGGCTGTTTTGAAAGTTATGTATCAAAACGTTGCCTGTCAGATAACTTAGGGATTACACTGGATGAATTTTTCCACAGACTGGAATCAGGTGATACAGATGCAGGTAAAGTATTTGATGAGTATCTTGATAATCTTACTATAGGAATTAATAACCTGTACACAATATATGACTGCAGAGTGATTGTAGGTGGATCTGTTGCAGAATACCTTAAATGTTACAGTGATTTAATCAGGGAAAAATTATCAATGAGGTACTCCTTTGGTACAGACGGAAGTTATCTGTCATTTGCCACCTGTTCTGATGCAAAAGCCCAGTCCGGCGCAGCCCTCACATATATTGCAAAATATATTGATACTATATAGATTTTTTGATAGTATTAATACAGATAGCAAGTATGTGGAGTATAACTGATGAAACCCTTTATGAACAATTTTTCATTGAAGAATATGTTTAATGTGATTTTTTGTAGCAGAAATATTAAGCACTGCGCTGTCAGTCTACTGACAGCGTGGTGCTTTGTTTCGTCTTTTAATCTGCTTTGGCTTGCAGATGAAGGATTTAACCCTGTGGAAGATATCAGTACTGTAGCTTTAACCTCCATCACAGCATATACTGTTATGATTATTATAATTGCAGCCCTTATTCTTTTTGATAATTACAGGTTCAGGACAGAGTGGGGATTTAATCTTTTGTTATTTATTTCTGTATTCATACTTGGAATAATAACTGTTTCTTTTAAGAGAGAGGCATATACCTGCCTGGCAGTATGTGGTGTTGTACTTTTATCCTTCTCATATCTTGTTAAGGAGAGGGAAGATATTGACATTAACATAAGTAAAACAGCAATGTTAGTTATGGTTGCTGTTCCTTCTGTTATTCTTGGGGGATTTATCGGAGTTACCAGCGTATACAGATATCTTAGTTATGCTGTGCCTAATTTTGACGGAGGCTTGTTCTTTCAGATGTTTTACTATATGAGAGAGCATTTCACAATGCAGACAACCTTGGAAAGAGATATGCTTCTTTCTCATTGCAGCGTACATTTGTCTCCTGTTTTCTGGCTTATTTATCCATTATATTTTCTGTTTCCATTTAATGAAACTATCCAGATAAGTCAGGGGATTGTCCTTGCATCGGCAGCAATTCCTCTTTCACTTCTGCTTAGGAAAATGGATTTTACACGGTTTCATACGGGCCTTGCAGTCACAGCTTTCTGTTTTATGCCTTTTGTGGCAGCAGGATGTAATTATGATATTCATGAGAATATGTTTCTTCCTGTGGCAATATTCTGCTTACTGTATTCCTTTGAATGTGGCTCATGGTGGAAGATACTGCTTTCTACAGTATTTCTGTTAGGTGTTAAAGAGGATGCTGGTATTTATGCTTTTTTTATTGCTGCTTTTTATCTGTCATACAGGAAGAAAAAGGACGATAATCATCTGAAATCTCTGGCTGTAATGGGGATTTCCATTATATATTTTGTTGTGGCTGTCTCATACATTGACAGTTGTGGAATGAATACAGCAACAAACAGGTTTAATAACATGATTTATGAAAAAGATGGTAATATTGTCAGCATGATTAAGACAGTATTTGCCAATCCTTCCTACACAGTTACCCAGATAATGAATCCTGAAAATATCAGGTATATGGTGCTTGTGCTTGCACCTATGCTTTTCATACCGGTATTTTGTAAAGATGTGAGGCTGTATATTCTTGCAGCACCATTTGTAATGTTTAATCTTATGCCGGATTACAGCTATGCCCATGATATTGGATTCCAGTATACATTCGGAAGCGCTTCACTTCTTTTCTATATGTCTATGGTGTTCCTTAAGGAAAAAAGTAAGAATAGAGGAAGGACGCTTTCAATGATGGCTGTTGTTTCCTTTATTTTCTTTGTATCCTGCATGACACAACGCATAGAGTATATAGAGGATTATTATAAACCGGAACACAGGCGTACGTATGATATTATGGATGAGGCATTAAGCCATGTTCCTGAGGATGCAGAGGTTACAGCAGGTACTTTCCTTTGTGGGAAGCTTTCTTACCGTGATGTGATATATGAAGATTTCTATACGGACAAAGAGACAGAGTATCTTGTACTTGATTTAAGAGGTACAGATTATGATTACGACCTGGAACAATTCTATCATGAAAAGGGGTATGAAACTCTGTCTTATACAGAAGGAGTTATAGCAGTATTCAGGAAAAGATAAGAAATTTTTATCCTCTAAACATTGCTATCCTTAAGATAAACGAGTATACTTAAGAAAGATTACAGCTTATTAATTTTGCATAAGCTTTGTCACATAAGTTATGTTAGAAATGAGGAAGATTATGAAAACATGGGAGAATTATATCAGGAAAGTGGAGCCTTATGTTCCGGGTGAACAGCCAAAGGATACAGGGGTAATCAAACTTAATACCAATGAGAATCCTTATCCCGCTTCACCAAAGGCCATAGATGCTGTTAAACAATTTGATACAGACAGATTAAGACTTTATCCGGATCCTGAAGCATCAGTTTTAGTTGATGCCATTGCAGAGAGGTATAACTTAAGTTCTGACCAGGTGTTTGTAGGCGTAGGTTCAGATGATGTAATATCAATGTGCTTTATGACATTTTTTAATTCTGACCTGCCAGTATTTTTCCCTGATATATCATATTCCTTCTATGAGGTATGGGCGGATGTATACAGGGTAAAATATGAGAAAAAGCCTGTAGACAGCCAGTTTAGAATTAATCCATCTGATTATAAGGGGAAGAATGGGGGAATAATATTCCCTAATCCTAATGCTCCAACAGCTATTTATATGGAACTTGACAGTGTGGAGGATATAATTAAGTCAAATCAGGATTCAGTTGTTATTGTTGACGAAGCCTACATTGATTTTGGTGGACAGTCAGCAGTAAAGTTTATTGAGAAATACGATAATCTCCTTGTAGTACAGACCTATTCAAAGTCCCGTTCAATGGCTGGTATGAGAATCGGTTATGCTATGGGTAACGAAAGACTTATTAAGGCACTTAATGATGTTAAATTCTCTGTTAATTCCTACACTATGAATGCTACATCTCTGGCATATGGAGCTGCATCAATGAAGGATGTGGATTATTTTAATGAAACAGTTGCTAAGATAATTGCTACAAGAACAAGAACTGAGGAGAGACTTAGGGAGTTAGGATTTACTTTTCCTGAATCCAAAGCTAATTTTATATTTGCTTCTCACAGCAGTGTACCAGCTTCAGTAATATTTGAGGAGCTTAAGAAGAGAAAGATTTATGTGAGATATTTTGACAAACCAAGGATTGACAACTATTTAAGAATAACAGTTGGAACAGATGAACAGATGGATAAGCTGTTTGAAGCTTTGGCAGAGATAACAGGTGACAGATAGTATGGGCGTTGCTTTCGAGAACAGGAATTTTCAGAAGGAACTTGATATACTGACAGCAAAGCTTGAACAGGAAGGTGTTGTGCCAGGATTGCTGCTTCACAGCTGCTGTGCTCCATGCAGCAGTCACTGTATCGAATATCTTTCACGTTTCTTTGAGGTTACTGTCTTTTATTATAATCCTAATATTTCACAGACAGAGGAATATCAGAAAAGAGTAAGGGAACAGATTCGTTTTATCAATGAATATAATAGTAAGTATCCTGTGTCTTTCATTGAAGGAGATTATGAACCATCAGTCTTTTTTAACAGAGTTAAGGGATTAGAACACTGTAAAGAGGGTGGAGAGAGGTGCTTTGCCTGTTATGACATGCGGCTTAGGGAAACTGCAAAGCAGGCTGCTTTACATGGGTTTGATTATTTTACAACTACACTTACTATAAGCCCGTTAAAGAACAGTGTGAAGATAAACCAGATTGGTCAAAGCATTGGTCAGGAGTATGGTGTTAACTATCTCTTATCAGATTTTAAGAAGAAAGAAGGATACAAGAGATCTATCCAGCTTTCAAAAGAATATGGTTTATACAGGCAGAATTACTGTGGCTGCGTATTTTCACGAAGAGACCAGTAGTGTTTTGCTGTATTTTTATAAATCATTGCAGACAATTTTTATTGGTTAGAAAGGAGTTTATTTATGGCAAAGAAAAAGTTTTTAAAGACAGTAGCTGCTCTCGGAGCAATAGGTGTTGCATCAAAGATTGCTTATGACAAGTATAAGGAGGTCTCTGCCAGATTTGAGCAGGAGGAGAATGACAGCCTTTCCAGTGAAGTAAGAAAGTACAATGCAATTTTTAGCAACAAAGTTGTAGAGGTTGATGATGAGGTGTTTACAGGATGTGAAGTTAAGTCGATTGCATCTAAGGTAGTTATTGACTTAGGACTTGCAATATTTGAGAAGGATGTATATATCGATTTCTCAAGCAAATGCAGTGACGTTACCATTGTTCTTCCAGAGGGGGTTAACACGGCATGTGATGTGGAGAATCATGCCAGCCGTGTAAATAACCTTATTGAGAATGTTGAGGAAGACGGAATCCATACAGTTTATGTAATTGGTACAGCTGTGTGCAGTAATATTGAAATTGTTCCTGTTAATTTCTATGTGGATGATGATGACGATTATGAGGATATTGATTCAGATGACGACCTTCCAGAGAATGAATCAGGTGAACCTGTGAGTGATGATAATTCTGAATCAGCTGATGAGGCAGACAATGATGATGTGCAGGAAGATTTGGCAGCAGCTTCAGAGAATGATGATCTTGAGAAAATGGATGATCCTGATGCAGAAGAAGACCTGTGTAAGCTTGATGGCACAGAGGAACTTACAGTGGAAGAGGTTGCAAAGTAGTTATATTTAAGGATATTGCAGGTATATGAAGAATAAAGATAAAATCATTGAGTATTTTGAAAGCTGTCCCAAGGGCAGTGTTATTGTTGCCAATGATCTGTATACTTCAAACTTTTCGAAGATGTCTCAGGGGGCTTTTTTTAAGGCGTTGGAGAGGCTGACAAAGCAGGGGCTTTTAAGCCGTGTGGCTAAGGGAATGTATGCATGGTCAGGACAGATCGACAATGAGGATGTACTTAACCATTTCTTTGGGGAAGAGAATCTGGATGGGATGTACATAGGCAGTAAGCTTTATGTGAAGTATGGCCTTACTGCCTGTAAAGATGATGAAATCTGGTTGTATTCTACAATAATGGATAAGGAAACCTGCAATATTGGCAATATCCACGCCAAGAAGGTCCATATTCCATTGACCTATGATAATACAAGGATTATAGAAGCTCTGGAGATTATGCAGAATTATGATGATATTCCAGAGCTTAACAAGAATAAATTTGCCAGATATGCCAAGCAGTTTTCAAAGAACTATAATGATGAGGCAGCGGTGTATGTTCTTAGCAATATGAAGTACAAGAAAAGGACTATTGCATTTATGAAGAAGATTCTTGATATGTACAAAATACCTAATTCTCTTCAGAATTTCTTAAGCTGTACTTCAAAATATAAGGTTCCGCCTGTTTTAAGGGTTGCAAGATGAAAACTGTATTGACATATATAATTTATTTGCTATAATTAACCAGAAAATAACAATAACAATTTATGCAGAGTAGGACTGTGTGCGTTAAGTGCCAGGTGAACAGGGAGTTGTCATCCGGACGAAAAGATTTTCTTGCGGTACATGGTTCGCATCCCGCTGCTACATATCATGGAAAATAACCTCTTATGTAGTATCGAAACTGCAAAGGAGGTTTTTTTATGTCAGAACACAAAACACACAACGCTTTTTTTCAGATGTTTATTGATTCAGCAAGGGAATTTAAGAATATCCGCTCAGTTATTATGGCGGCACTTCTTATAGCATTGCACACTGTATTTGCAGTCTTTTTGTCAGTTCAGGTTACTGTATCTTTGAGAATTTCAATTTCATTCATAGTAAATGTGGTGATAGGAAGCTTGTTTGGTCCTGTTGTTGGAATGGTCTGTGGCGCTGTGGGAGATATTGTACAGCTTATTGTTAAGCCAACAGGACCATATTTTCCAGGATGGACAATAAATGCTGCTCTTGCCTGCTTTATATATGGCGTGTTTTTCTACAAAAAATATCCTTCCAAAATGACTTCTTCCAAAGATAATAAAATCCTTAAGTCTGTTGTTAAATGGGCTCAGATAGTACTGCCAGTGGCAGCTCTTTTAGTAACTGTATTTGCTCCATTTGCCAGAATTACGGATAAAGAGACAAAGGCAGTGGTAGGCCAGGGCAGTGGCATTAAGTTTATTATGGATGCAATAAACGGGAATAATAGCATGGAAGGAAATGTTATCAGTATTCTGATTCTCTTCATAATCCTTTTTGTGGTGCTTACGGTTCTTGGATTTACCAGACTCAATGTAGTACCTCTTGTAGCATCAGTGTTTGTAACATTTGCAGGGATACTTGCCATGTACACAGACAGAAAAACTACAGAAGTTTTATGGGGCTTTGACGTGACAGTAGCTGTAATGATTGTATACATAATATTTAAAATCATGGGGATGTACGCAGATGACAAGATAGATATGGCATTCCTTTTGCGTACAACTATTGCTATTGCAGTGGATATGGTATTAGTTAATATTCTTCTCGGAACTTACTGGGTTTCAGTTATGTATGGAAAAGGTTTTGCATTCTATTTCACGGCAAGGCTTATTAAAAATCTTATACAGCTTCCAGTAAATGTGATATTATCATACTATGTGCTGGAGTTCATAAGAGACATCCGTTTCAGGATTGGATTCTAGTATATCCTGTGCCGGTGGTAAACTGGCATACGTATTTTTATATCTGGAGGAAACAATGAAAAAGATAATGATTGCATCAGATATTCATGGTTCTGCATATTACTGCCGTAAGATGCTTGAGAGATTCCATGAGGAACAGGCTGATATGCTGGTTCTCCTTGGTGATATTCTGTACCATGGACCAAGAAATGACCTGCCACAGGAGTATGCACCTAAGGAGGTTATTGCACTTCTTAACCCTTTAAGAAATAAAATATTATGTGTAAGAGGTAACTGTGATACTGAGGTGGATCAGATGGTTCTTGATTTTAATGTGCTGGCTGAAGTATGCCACATGTACGTTAATGACAGGCATCTTGTTCTTGCCCATGGCCATAAGCTTGATGAGAAAAATACACCTGCTCTTGCAGAGGGGGATTATCTTATATGTGGGCACACCCATATCCCATGTTGTGAGACAAGAGAGGGGTATATATATATTAATCCCGGCTCTGTGTCAATTCCCAAGATGGACAGCCCACACAGCTATATTATTTTTTCAGATCATTTTTACTGGAAAGATATGGATGGCAATATATATAAGACACAAGATTAATAATTTATTTATATTTTTTTAATTGCATTTACTTTCCAGTATGATAAAGTATCATTGTTGTGTAACAGGTATGGAAAGGAAGAGTCAGCAATGGATAAATTCAGACAGAGAATTTATAGATTTATGCAGGGAAGGTATGGAGTTGACCAGTTCTCTAGATTTCTAATCTATTTTTCCTTGTGCTTATTAATTATTACATTGTTTGTTCATAGTGGAATTATATATACTGCGGCATTGGCAGTCCTTGTGTATTCTTATTTCAGGGTCTTAAGCCGCAATATTTCCAGAAGAAACACAGAGAATCAGAAGTATCTTCAGATAAGATATAAGATTGTTGGAAGATTTAATTCTATGAAGGCAAGAATTAAGGATTCTAAGACTCACAGAATATTCAAGTGTCCTGGATGTGGACAGAAAATCAGAGTTCCTAAAGGCAAAGGCAGAATCAGTATCAAGTGTCCAAGATGCAGAATTGAATTCATTAAGAAGACCTGATGTTATATTTCTTCAGGAAGTTTCCAGTTATCTGCCTGGATCTTGTATTGTCTGCTTAAATCATCATATGTTCCGGCTAAAGCACATTCCCCGGTGGATAGCTTTTCCTGGGACATTTTTTTATAACATTCTGACAGGGCTTTTAAAGGTTCATCACCACCTGCATGGATATCAAGGATAGGTTTTGTTTCACTATAAGCATTGATAAACCAGAGAACTGCTTCTTCATAATCCTCATTATCCATATAGTAATTCCCCAGTTCCAGACATATCTCAGAGGAGGGTTCAAGGGCTACTTCCTTAAGGGCAATTTTAAAGAAGTTATCCTTATTTCCAAGAACACGGTTCATCCTTGCAAGGCAGCAGTTTACCTCCTTGTAGCAGGAAAGTCCGCCATTTTCCTGCTTGTACTGTTCCATATACTGCAAAAATACAGGAAGAAGAGTATGGTAATCTTCCTTCTGTCCTGCAATCCAGGATTCCTTACAAAACATAACAATCACATAGGAATCAAGGGGGATATTATGCTTAAATGCATTGATAAATGTGTGAAAATCCCGTTTGTTGTGAGACTTTACAGGCATATGAAGAATCTCAATATCACTGTCAAAAACGACAGGAGAAAGTCTCACAGTCTCATGGATTGGATTTACCCATAAAAAAGTTCTTAAGCGTTTGAAAAGTTTAGGCCGTAATTCTTTTTCTGAATTATAAACAGTGTTAAAATCACTTACATTTACATATTTCATCTGAACAATATCAATCTCAGGAAGCAGCATTGATTTTAGTTCAAGAAAAGCCTGACGGTTTCTTTCGTCTAAAACTTCATCTGCATCGGCAGTAAAGATATAGTCGCAGGAAGCTTTGCTAAAGGAAAAATTTCTTGCATCAGCAAAATCATCTTTCCACTGGTAGGTAAATATTTTGTCAGTGTATTTTGAGGCAATCTCAATGGTGTTGTCAGTAGAGCCAGTGTCAACAATTATAATTTCATCAAAAAGTCCGCTGTAGGAAGTAAGGCATCTGTCAAGGACACCGGACTCATTCTTAACAATCATACATAAAGAAACACTTATCATAAAAACCTCCATTTTGCAGCACTTTTTCATATCTAGATTTTGCCTTTATAAGTGAAAAAAGTCAATGGTTTCATGAAATTCTTTATCAATAAATTGCCAGTGTTTCTCACCTGTGGTAAAATATAGGACAGAATATGTTATGGATGACTTGGAATATGCATTCTTTAATCAGATATTCAGTAGGCATTTAGAATGAAAAAGGATAACAATAAAGATAATAACAATAAAAAAGAAAAATTGAATAATTCGGACATGTATGTTAACCAGACAGAGCTGGAGTCTGCCATAAGAAAGACTCTTGACAAACAGGTTTCCAGAAAAGGAATAGGAACTCTGGGAGAGAAGACACTTCACAGCGTATTAAAATTATATTTTGAGCCTGATGAGGACAAGCATGAGGTGGCACTGGATGGATATTTTGCTGATATATACAACCAGACAGGTGTTATTGAAATCCAGACAAGGCAGCTTAATAAGCTTCGGGATAAGCTGGCTGTTTTTCTTAATCACTATACTGTTACAGTTGTTTACCCATGTCCATACAATAAGTGGATTTACTGGGTTGACCCGGAAACTTTAGAAACAACTGGTAAGAAAAGATTATCTTCAAGGCATTACAATGAGTACGACGCTTTTTTTGAATTATACAAGATTAAGAGTTTTTTAAAAAATCCTAATCTTCATATACGCCTTCTTCTTATGGATGTAGAAGATTACAAGCTTCTTAACGGCTGGAATGAAACAGGAAAGAAGGGTTCCTGGCGTTATGACAGAATCCCTGTGGGTGTAAGGAGAATAATTGAACTTGACCAGCCGGAGGACTATATGATGTTTCTTCCTCTGGAACTGAAGGAGAAGTTTACTGTTAAGGATTATTCAAAAACATGTGGAATCAGTGAAGATACAGCAAGGATGGTTCTTAATATCCTGTATTATCTTGGAGTTGTATCAAGGGTTGGTAAGGAAGGCAATGCCTTTCTGTATGAGGCTGCAGCACATTAATTGGTGAATATATCTGTAAAAGCAAATTGTTGAGGATTTAAGATGTATGAAGTAAAGGAAAAAACATTAAGAATATCAGTCAGGAATCTGGTTGAATTTATATTCAGCACTGGCGATATTGATTCGGGTTCCGGAAAGCTGATGGATGTCAGGGTGATGCAGGAGGGAGCAAGAATACACAGAAAGCTCCAGAAAGCAGCCGGAAGCAGATATCATGCAGAGGTTCCTTTAAAATATACAGTGGATTTGCAGGATGACACCAGAAGTTACAGTGTATTGATTGAAGGAAGGGCTGATGGGATAATCTGTGATTTGCAGGAGAACGACCAGGGGGATACAATTCCCATTTCTGATGTGATAATAGATGAGATTAAGACTGTGGGAAGCGATGTGCATAGAATGGAGGAACCAGTATATGTCCACAAGGCACAGGCTATGTGTTATGGGTATATATATGCCTCACATAAGGTACTGTCTTCAATTGCAATACAGCTGACCTACTGCAATCCGGAAACAGAAGATATAAAACAGTTTAAGGAAGAATTATCATATGAGGAATTAAAAATATGGTTTGATTCTCTTATTGCCAGTTTTAAATTATGGAGTGACTTTGTATTCAGGAGTCGTGAGGAAAGGCAGAATTCCATTGAAAATGTGGAGTTTCCCTTTACTTACAGACCGGGACAGAAGAATTTATGCGTCGGGGTATACAGATCTATTGAGAAGGGGAAAAATCTGTTTATTCAGGCATCCACAGGTGTAGGAAAAACAATTTCCACCATATTCCCTGCTGTCAAGGCTATGGGACAGGGCATGGCAGACAAGATATTTTATCTTACCTCTAAAACTATAACAAGAACAGTGGCACAGGATACTTTTAAGATTCTGAGAGACCAGGGACTTGTATTCCGCAATATTACTCTGACAGCAAGAGATAAAATATGTCCTTTAGAGGAACGTAACTGTAATCCCAGGGACTGTGCCAGGGCAAAGGGACATTACGACAGGGTAAATGATGCTGTATACCATATGGTTACAGAAAATATGGTGATTGACAGACAGGTAGTGGAAAAATACGCAGAGATGTTTAATGTCTGTCCTTTTGAGATGGGACTTGATGCCAGTTACTGGTGCGATGGAGTAATATGTGATTACAATTATGTTTTTGACCCGGATGTATCATTAAAAAGATATTTTGCCCAGGGACAGAAGGGGGATTATATATTCCTTGTGGATGAGGCTCACAATCTGGTGGACAGGGCAAGGGAAATGTACAGTGCTGTTCTTGTCAAGGAGGATGTTCTTGCTACCAAAAGGCTGCTGACAGGTGATAAAAAGGATGGTGAGGGATTTCATAATAAGAAGCTGCTTTCACAGTTTGAGAAGGTGAATAAGCTCCTTCTTGGGATGAAAAGGGAATGTGATACAGTAAGAATCCTTGGCGGACCTGAATCCATGGGACGGCTTCCAGAGTATCTTACTAATCTGGGAATTGGTATTATGGATTTCCTTGATAAGAATAAGAATTACGTCCATAGAAAGGAATTGCTGGATTTCTTCTTTGAGATAAATGGTTTTCTGAATTGCTATGACCGTCTTGATGAGAAGTATGTCTGCTATACAGAACACGATGAGAATGGAAGATTCTGCCTTAATCTGTTCTGCGTAGACCCATCTTCTAATTTGTCAGAAAGACTTGCAATGGGAAGAAGTACAATATTTTTTTCAGCCACACTTCTTCCAGTTAATTATTTTAAGGAAATGCTTACAGGATGTCTGGATGATTATGCTGTGTATGCCCAGTCATCATTTCCGGCAGAGAGAAGAAAAGTAATTGTGGGAAGAGATGTTAGCAGCAGATACACAAGAAGAAACCATGCTGAATATATGAAAATATGCAGATATATTGATAATACCATTAAGATTCATCCAGGGAAATATATGGTTTTCTTTCCATCTTATTCGTATATGGAGAATGTGTATGACATATATGTGAAGGAATACAGTCCTGATGTTGTGGAGGATATGGAACAGGAAGATTTATTCTTAAAAGAATCTACAAAGGTAATATTGCAGAAATCAGACATGAGAGAGGGGGACCGGGAGGGTTTTCTTAATGCATTTAACGAAAGAATGTGCAATGGCTCTCTCGTAGGATTCTGTGTTACAGGAGGAGTGTTTTCCGAGGGGATTGACTTAAGAGAGGAAAATCTTGTTGGTGCTGTTATTGTGGGAACAGGGCTGCCTATGATTTGCAGGAAGAGGGATATACTTAAAGATTACTTTAATAACTGTGGAAAAGATGGTTTTGCCTATTCTTATGTTTATCCGGGAATGAATAAAGTTCTTCAGGCTGCAGGCAGAGTTATAAGAACCAGTGAGGATGTGGGAGTTATTGAACTTCTGGATGACAGATTTCTAAACAGTGATTACGCAGGAATGTTTCCAAGGGAATGGAATAATATTGAAATCACTGATTTGCGTGGAGTAAAAGATGTCTTAGGAGATTTCTGGGAAAATATATAGTGCAATTAATTATTTTTTAAAGTATAATCAAAGAAGGGGTTACTAACAAATTGAAATATAATGTAGAAACGAGGTTTGAAATGGAACTAACACAATCAATTGCTAATATAATAGACCGTGATGATTTTAGGGAACAGATGGAATCACTGGGCTTTGACAAATTCCAGAGTATGGAGATTCATAAAGGCTACACCAGTGGCGTCGATTATTTGAGATATGCCAGCACGGAATATGACGCATCCCAGATGAAGTCCATAAGGCTGGGACTTGAGATGGGACTTGATGTGTCATATTATTCTGATCCCAAGTTTGATTACAGACAGATGGAAGAGATTAAGCAGGCAATGCAGGATGGTGTTAAGCTTACATTCTTAATTGATCCTGTCAGGGATTATACCGTAATGCGTGAAATCCGTCTTGCCAGCCAGTACAGCTATGATGTCATGTACTATGTGGACAAGGGATACAGTGGGGAAGCTATTAAACAGTTAAGGCTTGCCGATAAGAATGGAATTGATTTAAGTTTTTATCTCAAGGAAGGATATGACGAATTTCAGCTTAAAGAGATTCGTCTTGGTCTTGAGCATTGTGTTGATGTTACCAGATATCTGCTCCATGAGTTTAACAGTGAGCAGATGAAGGAAATACGTCTTGGACTGGAAGCAGGTGTGGATGTTTCGGCATATGCAATGACTGGTTTTTCTTCCTCCCAGATGGAACAGATTCGTCTTGGACTGCAGGAAGGAATCGATGTGGAAGATTACGGAGATCCATTTATAGATCCTGTCTCCATGGAGATGTGCAGAGAGGAAGATGATAAGGGAAAAAGAAGTCTGGAACTGAATGAGGAACAGACACAGGAAATATTAAAAGGGATTATGTCAGGAGTAGATGTTTCATTATATGCAGATTCACATTACAGTGCAGGGCAGATGGAACAGATACGTATGGCACTTGAAGCGGGTAAAGATGTTTCTTCAATTCTTGACTGGAATATGTCAGTAGAATATATGGAGCAGATGCGGTTACAGATGTAACCATTGATGCATATAATGTTCCTGGTGTATGAAAGAACGTGGAACAACCTTACTTAAGCAGATGAAACAGGGGGAGTGTTATGATTCAGGATATAGAAAAAGAACTAGAACTTAATAAGAATATATCTGTATTCATATCAGATGATAATATGTCTGCCTATGTTAAGCTTGCTGTTCCCTCAGATAAGAGTGTTGAATATACTTATGAGGATATCAGGCAGGCTATTGAAAATAAAGGCGTTAAAATGGGAATCGATGAGGGTAAGATTTACAGTATCCTTCAGGAAAAGAGATACAATTCCAGTGAACTTGTTGCATCTGGAAAAGAGGCGGAAGATGGAATAGATGGAGAGTATACTTTTTTCTTTAATACAGATGACCTTGGGAAACCAATGATAAGAGAGGATGGTTCAGTAGATTACCATAATATGAGACTATTTGAGCTGGTAAGTGCAGGAGATAAGCTGGTGGAGTACACACCTCCTACAAGTGGGCTGTATGGATATGATGTAAGGGGAAAACTGTTAATTCCTAAATCTGGAAAACCTAAATCACCAATGCGAGGAAGGGGCTTTACAGTATCAGAAGACGGCTTGACATATTATGCAGAAATAGACGGAAAGGTAGAGTATAGAAACTACGACCTTAATGTGAGGAATGTCCTTACTATACCAGGAGATGTGGATTTATCTACTGGAAATATCGATTTTAATGGTGATATAGATATAAGGGGAAATGTAATAAGTGGTATGTCTGTATGTGCCAGGGGAAGTATTTCTATTAATGGACATGTGGAAGCTGCAGTTATTAAAGCCGATAAGAATATATGTTTCAAGAATGGAGTTAACGGAAAGTGTCTTGCCAGAGTTGAAGCTGGAGGAGATATAAGTGGCAGGTTCTTTGAGAATGTGTCAATTAACTGTAAAGGTAATTTAACAGCTAATTATTTGTTAAATTGTAACGTGGTTGCATATGGCAAGGTTGTTGTTAATGGCAGGCAAAGTTCTATCCAGGGAGGAGATGTTACTGGTGTTCTGGGAGTACAGACCGGCAATGCAGGTGTGGAAAACTGTGTAACAACAGTGATAAGGGCAGGTGCTGTTAAATCCATCAAGCAGGAATATGCTGATGCAATTAAAGCCATTAAGGATGTTAATATCGAGATTGATATGCTGGATACCATTATGGAGAAGTATTCTTTGTTAAATGTTGCAGGCTCTGACAAATATGACCCTGAGATGTATAACAAGGTAATGCAGTCAAAGATAATCAAAATGTCAGAGAAAACCAAGTATAATGAGGAGGCAAAGTATTTGTGTGACCTGATTAATGCAGGAGAGCACTCCCAGGTTAAGATATATAAGAATATTTTTCCGGGAACAAAGGTGTTTGTTAACGGAGTTTCATATATGCCGGATTCAACATTTGGCTCACTGATTGTAAGACAGATTAATGGTAAACTGTCTGTCAGTGGAATGATGGAATTTGATTAATATGCGGAGGAACAGAGATTACTATGATAGAAGAGATTGTATCGATTGAACTGCCTGTCCATGAAAAATGGACTGTTCACAAGAACAGACTTGCTCCTGATACCCTTTCAGGAAAGGAAAAAAGGCTGTCAATTGTTACTGGAATACACGGAGATGAACTGGACGGACAGTATATATGTTACGAAGTAATCAGAAGAATTAACAGCCATCCGGAAAAGCTTAAGGGAATAGTAGATATATACCCAGACCTGAATCCCCTTGGACTTGATATTGGCAGCAGGGGAATACCAATGTTCGAACTTGATATGAACAGGTCTTTTCCTGGTGATAATAACGGAGCTGTGGCAGAGTATGTGGCTGCAGGAATTATTGATAATATAATTGGCAGTGATTTCTGCCTGGATATTCATTCCAGCAATATATTTATCAAAGAGATGCCCCAGGCAAGGCTTACAGAGGAGAACCAGAGTAAACTTCTCCCATTTGCCAAGATTATTAATACTGATTTTGTCTGGATATATTCCTCGAAGACAGTTCTTGATGCAACGCTGGCATACAGCCTTAATAATATGGATGTTCCAACCCTTGCCATTGAGATGGGAGTGGGAAACAGGATTAACAAGGAGTATTGTGACCAGCTTATTGAGGGAACCTTTAATCTGATGATTGAACTTGGAATATGGGAAGGGGAACAAATCTCTGTAAGACAGCCTATTATATCTACAGAAGGACAGGTGGAATTCTTAAGATCAGGTACTGGTGGAGTATTTGTTCCTGCAGTTAAGAATCTTGGGGCTATAGGAATGGGAACTCACATTGGAGATGTTATTGAGCCTATTACAGGAAGAATAGTACAGAGAATTGAATCTCCTGTAGATGGAATCATATTCACATTGAGAGAACATCCTGTTGTATATCAGGGCTCACTTGTGGCAAGGGTATACGGCGGAAAGAAGGAATAGTAATGAGAAAAGAAAGCTTGTTTACATTTAAGGGGCTGTACAGGGAGAATTTCGAGGTTGAAGGCTACAGATTCGGTGGCGGAGAGAAGTCGGCATGTATCATTGGTGCTTTGAGAGGCAATGAAATTCAGCAGATGTATATATGTTCTCTGCTTATAAAAGCGTTGAAGGAACTGGAAAGCCATGGCGCCATAAGTCATAATCATGAGATTCTTGTAGTTCCTACAGGAAATAAATATTCTGCCAATGTGGGAAAAAGATTCTGGCCTATTGATAATACAGATGTTAACAGAAGATTTCCGGGAAATCTGGAAGGTGATACGGTGGACAGGTTTGCATCAATGTTATTCGAGAAGGTGGGAGGATATAATTACGGTATCCAGTTTGCCAGCTTTTATATGCCGGGAGATTTTATTCCCCATGTGAGAATGATGGAGACTGGTTTCCAGAGTGCCAGTCTTGCCAATCTTTTCGGGCTTCAGTATGTTGTCATAAGAAGTCCTAAACCAATGGACACGGTAACGCTTAATTATAACTGGCAGATGACTGGAACCAACGCATTTTCAATATATACCAACAGTACAGATAATATTGATGATAAGTCAGCAAGGCAGGCAGTTTCTTCTGTGTTGAGGTTCCTTACAAGGATGGGAATATTAAAATATAATAATCATAGCGGTTATATTGCAAGTGTGATTCATGAACAGGACCTTATGGCTGTAAAATCCTATGACGGAGGGTTCTACAGAAGATTGAAGGAGCCGGGAGACCCGGTATTCCGTGGAGATGTTATAGGAGAGGTTATTGACCCTTGTGAGGGATTCGTCAAATCCCAGATTGTAAGCCAGACAGATGGAATAATATTCTTTGCCCACACTTCACCAACGGTGATGAGTAACCAGGTGGTTTACAAGATAATCAGAAGGATGCATGAATAATAATAATCATTAGTTTTTTTGTTGGTAAATTATTAAGCTATGTGGTACAATACATTTTATTCACATAAAGCTATTCACTAAGATAAGCAGGAGGAAAATGATGAGCAGCGTTAAAAGAGTATTTGTTGAGAAGAAAAAGCCTTATGCTGTTAATGCAAAGGAACTTCATGATGAGATTACAGGATATCTTAATATCAAGTCTGTTACTGATGTAAGGGTCCTTATCCGTTATGATATTGAAAACCTTTCAGAGGAGACATATAAAAAGGCACTTACAACAGTATTTTCAGAACCACCGGTAGATGATGTGTATGAGACAGAATTCAAGGCACAGCCAGAGGATTTTATATTCTCAGTTGAGTATCTTCCAGGACAGTTTGACCAGAGAGCCGATTCCGCTGAACAGTGCGTTAAGTTCTTTAATGAGAATGAGGTTCCAGTAATAAGAACTGCTACAACCTATGTTATTTCAGGTGATCTTACAGATGACCAGAAGGAAAAGATTAAGGAACTGTGTATTAATCCAGTAGATTCAAGAGAGGCAGACAGCCAGATTCCAGATACTCTTGTAACTGATTTTCCGGCACCTCCTGATATTACTTATTTTGAGGGATTCAAGGATATGCCTGAGGCAGAATTAAAGGAACTTTATGATTCCCTTGGTCTTGCCATGACATTTAAGGATTTTAAGTTTATCCAGGAGCATTTTCATGATACAGAAAAGCGTGATCCTTCCACAACAGAAATTCGTGTGTTAGATACATACTGGTCAGACCACTGCCGTCATACTACATTTGCCACAGAACTGGTAGATGTTAATTTCAAAGACGGATATTACAGAACTCCTATGGAGGCAACATACAAGAAGTATCTTGCTGACAGGGAGGAGATTTATAAGGGAAGAAAGGACAAGTTCGTATGTCTTATGGACCTTGCCCTTCTTGCAATGAAGAAGTTAAAAGCAGAGGGAAAGCTTGATGACCAGGAAGAGTCAGATGAGATTAATGCCTGTTCAATTGTTGTCCCTGTTGAGATAGATGGCAAGACTGAGGAGTGGCTTGTAAACTTTAAGAATGAGACACACAATCATCCTACAGAGATTGAGCCATTCGGTGGCGCTGCTACATGTCTTGGAGGTGCAATAAGAGACCCACTTTCAGGACGTACTTATGTATATCAGGCTATGCGTATCACAGGTGCAGCTGATCCTACCAAACCAATACAGCAGACATTAAAGGGTAAATTGCCTCAGAAGAAGCTTGTAACAGAGGCAGCTCACGGATACAGCTCATATGGTAACCAGATAGGACTTGCAACAGGATATGTAAAGGAGATTTACCATCCTGATTATGTTGCAAAGAGAATGGAGATTGGAGCTGTTATTGCAGCAGCACCTAGGGCAGCTGTCAAGAGAGAGAATTCTGACCCTGGAGATATTATCATTCTTCTTGGAGGAAGAACGGGCCGTGATGGATGTGGTGGAGCTACTGGATCTTCTAAGGTTCATACTACTAAATCTATTGATACATGTGGTGCAGAGGTTCAGAAGGGTAATGCTCCTACAGAGCGTAAGATGCAGAGGCTTTTCAGAAGACCTGAAGTTACAAGATTAATTAAAAAATGTAACGATTTCGGTGCCGGCGGCGTATCTGTTGCTATCGGTGAGCTTGCAGACGGCTTAAGGGTTGACCTTGATAAAGTACCTAAGAAATATGAAGGTCTTGACGGAACAGAGCTTTCAATATCTGAATCACAGGAGAGAATGGCATGCGTTGTTGATCCGAAGGATGTAGCAGAATTCCTTAAGTATGCAGCAGAGGAGAATCTGGAAGCAACAGAGGTTGCTGTTGTGACTGAGGAACCTAGACTTGTACTAACATGGAGAGGTAAGGAAATCGTTAATATTTCAAGAGCATTTCTGGATACTAACGGTGCGCATCAGGAGACATCTGTACTGGTTGACATTCCTTCTAAGGAGGATTGTTACCTTAAGCCGGAGAAGGTTCTTGATGTAAGAGGAAAGTGGTTAAAGACATTATCTGACCTTAATGAGTGTTCGCAGAAAGGTCTTGTGGAAAGATTTGATGGTTCAATCGGAGCTGGTTCGGTATTCATGCCATTTGGCGGTAAATACCAGCTCACAGAGACACAGGCTATGGTTGCCAAGCTCCCTGTACTTAAGGGCAAGTGTGATACAGTTACAATGATGGCCTATGGATTTGATCCATATCTTTCAAGCTGGAGCCCATACCACGGTGCAATGTATGCAATAGTTGATTCTGTTGCCAAGATTGTTGCTGCAGGTGGTGATTACAAGAAAATCAGATTTACTTTCCAGGAGTATTTCAGAAGAATGACAGAGGACCCATCCCGCTGGAGCCAGCCTTTTGCAGCCCTTCTTGGTGCTTATGAGGCACAGCTTGGTTTTGGACTTCCATCAATTGGTGGAAAGGACAGTATGTCTGGTACATTTGAGGATATTGATGTACCTCCAACACTTTGTTCATTTGCAGTTGATGTTGCTAAGGAAGGAGAAATCATTACTCCGGAATTAAAGACCGCAGGAGATGCACTTGTCAGATTTGATATACAGAAGGATGAGTACGATGTTCCTGTATTTGAGCAGATTAAGACATTATATGACAATATACATACACTTATTGTTAATGGTGTTATTAAGGCAGCATACGTTCTTGATGGCAATGGTCTTGTTCCTGCATTAAGCAAGATGGCATTCGGAAATCATTGTGGCTTTGCAATAAGCAGTGACATTAAAGAAGAGGATCTGTTTGCGCCAGGTTATGGATGTATTGTGGCAGAAGTAGCAGCAGACAGAATTGACGAAATAACATGTCCATATACTAAGGTTGGTGAAGTTAAGGATAATGAGGCTTTCACATATAAGGAAGTTTCAATTACTGTTGAAGAAGCAGTAAGCGTATGGAAGGATAAGCTTGAGAAGGTATTCCCAACTAAGGCTTCAAAAGACACAACTCCTGTTGAAAGCAGGCTTTACAAGGCTGACTCTGTATATGTATGTAAGAATAAAGTTGCCAGACCAACAGTATTCATTCCTGTATTCCCAGGAACTAACTGTGAGTATGACAGTACTAAGGCATTCGAAAGAGCTGGTGCAGATGTAATTGTCAAGGTATTTAAGAATCTTGATGCAGAAGGTATCAGAGATTCTGTTAATGAGTTTGAAAAGGCAATCAGCCAGGCACAGATTATTATGTTCCCAGGCGGATTCTCAGCAGGTGATGAGCCAGATGGTTCTGCAAAGTTCTTTGCCACAGCATTCCGAAATGCCAAGATGAAGGAAGCTGTAGAGAAACTGTTGAATGAACGTGATGGTCTTGCACTTGGTATATGTAATGGTTTTCAGGCCCTTATTAAGCTGGGACTTGTTCCTAATGGCTCAATTACAGGACAGGATGTTAATTCACCAACACTTACATTCAATACAATTAACCGTCATATATCTAAGATGGTATATACAAAGGTGGTATCTGACAAGAGTCCATGGCTTGCAGAAGCAGAACTTGGCGGTGTTTACTGCAATCCTGCATCTCATGGAGAGGGACGTTTTGTAGCTCCTAAGGAATGGCTTGATAAATTATTTGCTAATGGACAGGTAGCTACACAGTATTGTGACCCTGAAGGCAATGTTTCTATGGATGAAGAGTGGAATATCAATGGTTCATATATGGCTATAGAAGGTATTACAAGCCCGGATGGAAGGTGTCTGGGAAAGATGGCTCATTCAGAGAGACGTGGCGATTCAGTGGCAATTAATATATACGGTGAGCAGGATATGAAGATATTCGAGTCAGGTGTAAAGTATTTTAAGTAAATAAGAAGTAGAACATTACAGTAATTAATAATTTACGTATTGTTTCTGTGATTTGAAAAGCAGCCTGCGTTGGTTTTAAGACGTAAGCTGCTTTTCTTCGAACTGTAGCAAAAGTTCCTGGCTGTTCCTTTGCGAAATCGAATATGTTCAATTACAATTAATTAATTTCTCGATGCTAAAGCGTCTGCAGAATGGAGGAAAATATGAGAGGAATATCATTAAAAGAAAAAATATTAAAAGGAAAAATGACAGCTGCTTTGACAGCTTCTATAGTGATTTTTGCTGCCAGCCTTGCAGGATGTGGTGCCAAGACAGCTGACAGCAGCAACAGTGCTATTAATAATGACAATGTTAAAACAACAGCTGTCACAGAAGAGAGTACTTCCACATATGTACCTGCCGACATGAAAATAGCAGCAATGAAAGGCCCAACAGCCATCGGAATGGTTAAGCTGATGAAAGATTCTAAAGAAGGAAGCACTACTAATAACTATGATTTTACCATAGCTGCTTCGGCTGACGAATTTACATCCTTATTAATCAAGGGAGATATCCAGATAGCAGCACTTCCATGTAACGCTGCATCAACACTGTATAACAAAAGCAATGGTAAGATTAAGGTGTTGGGAATAAATACTCTGGGAGTATTGTATATTCTTGAGAATGGTGAGAGTATCCGTTCTGTCACTGACCTGAAAGGAAAGACAATATACACTACAGGTAAGGGTACAACACCTGAGTATACGTTAAGATATCTTCTTACAAAAGCTGGATTAGACCCTGATAAAGATGTTACTATTGAGTTCAAATCCGAAGCAGCAGAGGTTGCCACAGTTATGGCTTCCAAAGGAAAAGGAGCAGTATCAATGCTTCCACAGCCATACGTGACAACAGTGATGAATACGTCAGACAGTATTCGTATTGTCCTTGATGTGACAAAGGAGTGGGAGAAGCTGAATAATGACGGAAGTACTGTAGTAACAGGAGTTATTGCAGTTAATTCAGATTATTACAATAACAATAAAAATGCCATTGATATGTTTATGAAAGAGTACAGCCAGTCAGTAGAATATGTTAATTCTAATGTGGATGATGCCGCACAGCTGGTGGAAGAATTCGGAATATTTAAAGCTTCAGTGGCAAAGCAGGCCATCCCATTCTGCAACATTACATTTGTTACAGGAAGCCAGGCCAAAGCAAAGATTTCCTCATATCTTTCTGTATTATACAGCCAGAATCCACAGTCAGTCGGTGGCAGCATGCCATCAGATGACTTTTATGGTATGTAGGAAACGTAAAAAATAAAAAGATAGGACTTGGAGTTTTCAGTATCTGGGGCACCAACTGCACGGATTATGGTGGCTTGGCTATACCCTTATATACAAAAAGGTCACGACGAAGAGAATCTAAGCGTTGCGGCATATATGGCTTACACTCGCTTATTTCAGCAACTGCACGGATTATGGCAGCTTGGACTGTACCCTTATATATAAAAAGGTCACGACGAAGAGAATCTAAGCGTTGCGACATATATGGCTTACACTCGCTTATTTCAACAACTGCCCGACAACTCGCCCCTGACCGGGGCTCAGACATTCGTGCAGTTGTTGGCGAAGTGTAATCCATACATGCCGCAGCGCTAAGATTTCTTCTAATGTGACCTTTTTATATATAAGGGTACAGTCCAAGCTTCCATAATCCGTGCAATTGCTGGCGAAGTGTAATCCATACATGCCGCAGCGCTAAGATTTCTTCTAATGTGACCTTTTTATATATAAGGGTACAGTCAAAACTGCCATAATCTGTGCAGTTGGTGCCCCAGATTCTGAAAGTTCTAAGTCCTGTTTTTATTTATTCCTGTACATACCTTGGTGGTGGAGTGTGAGTAAATATAGGGATTAGGCTATACAGCAGCGGACTGTGGACTCTACCGCCCAGTGGCTTCGTGGCTGTATTCAGTGTATAAAAAACGTTTAGAAGAAATCTTAGTGCTGCGGTATGTATGGATTACACTTCGCCAGCAACCGCCCGATTGTCTGAGCCCCCAAAGGGGCGAGTTGAAGGGCAGTTGCTGAAATAAGCGAGTGTAATTCATATATGCCGCAACACTTAGATTCTCTTCGTGTTTTTTATACACTGAATACAGCCATGAAGCCACTGGGCAGGGGAGTCCACAGTCCGCTGCTGTAAAGCCTAATCCCTATATTTACGTATGCCACCAACACCTAATGTGTATTTTTATTGACATACTCCGTCTTATATTTTGAGTACATAATCTTCTGGCTGTTATACAGACTGTAATATCCAGAAAGAAGATACCCTATAGCAATACATACCATACAGAATTTAATGCTTTCCCCGCCAAACATTTCTATTGACAGAATAAGAGATGTTACAGGGCAGTTAGTTACTCCACAGAATACAGTAACCATTCCACAGGCTGCACATAAGCCTACAGGAAGACCAAATACAGGGCCTAAGAAGCTGCCAAGAGTTGCTCCAATAAAAAGAGTTGGTACAATCTCTCCGCCCTTGAATCCTCCACCCAGAGTAATGGCTGTGAATAAAATCTTTAAAATACATGCCCACCATACACTTTGCGTTACAAAGCTCTGGTCAATTATTTCTGTTCCTGCACCAAGATAAGCATCAGTTCCTGTTAAAAACCTCAGTGCAATTATAAATATAGCTGCAAATATAATCCTGATATATGGAACAGGAAAATGCTTGTTGAAAAGAGCTGATGTCTTATGGAGTACAATACAGAATACTATACTTGCAAGTGCAAATATCATGGAGATAACCATAAGCTTAACTACAGTAGATATTGTAAATGCAGGAAGAATTCCAATATCATAATGGGCTGAATGAAGATGGAATAAAGATGATATTCCGGCACCAATAATTGCAGAAAGAGTACATGGAACCAGAGCAGCATAGTACATTATTCCCACACTGATTACTTCCATGGAAAAGATTGTGGCAGCAATTGGTGTGCCGAAAAGTGCTGCAAAACAGCCACTCATTCCACACATTATTAAAATTCTTGTGTCCTTTTCATCCAGCGCGAAAAACTTCGCCAGTTCATTTCCTACAGAACCTCCAATCTGAAGTGCAGCACCTTCTCTTCCCGCAGAACCACCACACAGATGGGTGAGAAGAGTAGATATTATGATTAAAGGCGCAACCTTTCCCGGAACCTCTTCATTGGACTGGATTGCGGTGATGACAAGATTAGTTCCCTTGTTATTGCTGCTGCCTGTTATGTTGTAAATGAATACAATAATTAAACCTGCTGCAGGCAGAAGAAATAACAGCCATGAATGGCTGGTTCTTAAGTTAGTTACAAAGGAAAGTCCAAGCCCGAACAACGAACCGATAAGTCCTGTTGCAACGCCAATGATAACAGATATGGCAACCCATTTTAAAAATACAAGAATGGCCATTTCTAAACGCTGTTTTGTTACTTTGAAACTGTCACTGGAAAAAATTGATTTCATTGTTGTCAAATCCTTTTCTTACTCATATTGCTGTTGTGATAATCTTTGTTATTAGTCACATCTTCTGAAAACCAGTCTGGTAAAATATAATTATTGGCATCTTCAACGCTGGCAAATTCTACTTCTGCCAGTACAGTACCTGAAAATACTCCGTCAAATATATCCAGTTCAATAGTGTAACCATTGCCATCAGGAATTTCATATCTGTGTTTGGTAATAATATTTCCATCAGCTTTCCCAATAAGATGGGAGTATGCTTCTTCAGTAAGGGGCAGGTTATATTCCTCCCTTGCCATCATTCCTTTTCCTTTGTAGGTCAGATAGAAACTGTCATTATCTTTTCTTACCCTGACAACAGGATTGGTACACAGATATCCCTGCTCAATAACCCTGCAAGGGTATGACTGCAGATTTTCCGGCAGTGATGAAACAAGAAATTTACGTTCAATTTCCATATACGTCTCCATTCTTTAGACGCTTCTGCGTCATAGTTTAAGGTTTATTAAAAATGGACCATGATGAAAATCTCATACATGGTCCATAATCAGCAGATAATTAATCGGCATGAAAGCAGTTAACTGCCATACGATTTTCTTTAAAGAATTACTTCTTGTTTACAGCATCCTTTAAACCCTTACCAGCTTTGAATTTTGGTGCAGTGCAGGCAGCAATCTTGATAGCCTTTCCTGTCTGTGGATTCTTGCCCTTTCTGGCAGCCCTCTTTGTTGTCTCAAATGTACCAAAGCCAACAAGCTGAATTTTCTCACCCTTCTTTAACTTCTCTGAAACAACTTCAGTAAAAGCCTTAAGAGCCTTTTCAGCATCCTTCTTTGATAATTCAGACTTGGCAGCCATTGCTGCAACTAATTCACTTTTGTTCATAGATAAAACCCCTCCTTTTATATTTAAGAACATAGTATATAAGCTATTTATACAACCACACAGATGGTTTGTCAACCAATTTCCATGGAGATTTCCTCCCATTGTTCATATAGATTATTCAGCTTTTCATCAAGTTTTTCCTTTTCTTTGTGAAGCTCCATCAGCCTGCCGGTGTTACTTCCGATGTCAGGGTTCATATATTCCTTATCAATTTCTTTGAGTCTTTCTTCGATGGATGATATCTGTTCCTCCACCCTTGCAAGGTTATTTTTTAGCTTTTTAAGTCTTGCCTGCTCTTCTTTAGAAGAAAGCCACTGTTCTTTAGTATTAGACGAAACAGAGGAGTTATCAGATTCAGGAAGTGAACCGGATTCCTTAATGGCAGCTGCTGTGAGTATGTCTTTCTTTTCAAGATAGTAGTCGTAGTTTCCAATGTAGTTTACAAGGGTATTGGCAGTAAGTTCAAGAATTCTTGTGGATGTAGAATTAATGAAATATCTGTCATGGGAAACATAAAGAACAGTTCCTGTATAGCTGTTCAGTGCATTTTCAAGTATCTCCTTAGAGGTGATATCCAGATGGTTGGTAGGCTCATCCAGTATAAGCAGATTGGCATTGGAGAGCATAAGCTTTGCCAGGGAAACCCTGCCTTTCTCACCACCAGACAGTTCACGTATGTATTTAAATACATCGTCCCCTGTAAATAAAAATGCTGCCAGGGTACTTCTTATCTTTGTGTTATTAAGGTCAGGATATGCATCCTGAATCTCCTGGAATAAAGTTTTGTCAGGGTCCAGTACATGATGTTCCTGGTCATAGTAGCCAATATATACATTGGATCCCAGTTCAACAACACCGCTGTCTGCTGGTATAATACCATTAAGTATCTTAAGGATAGTGGTTTTTCCTGTTCCGTTATTACCGATAAGGGCAACCCTTTCTCCTTTTTTAATCTCAAAGGAAATATCATTAAAAAGTCTGTTGCTGTCAAATGCCTTGGATAATCCTGTTACCTTAAGTACATCGTTTCCGCTTTCAATTCCCGGCTCCAGACGGATATTCATCTTATCATTAAGCTCTGTTGGTTTGTCAAGAATCTGGATTTTATCAAGCATCTTCTCACGGCTTTCAGCACGTTTAATGGATTTTTCCCTGTTAAACTGCTTGAGTTTGGTGATGACCTCTTCCTGGTGCTTTATCTCTCTTTGCTGGTTCATATATGCCTTAAGCTGCATATTTCTCAAAACGGCCTTTTTTGAAGCATAATCAGTATAATTTCCAGAAAATGTTGTAACAGTTCCATTGTCTATCTCAATGACTTTGGATACAATTTTGTCAAGGAAATATCTGTCATGGGCAACGATAATAACACTGCCTTTGTAGTCAGACAGAAAACCTTCCAGCCATGATATGGAACTCATGTCCAGGTGGTTTGTAGGCTCATCGAGAAGGATTATATCAGGCTTTGAAAGCAGGAGCTTGCTAAGTGCAACTCTTGTTTTCTGACCGCCGGACAGGGTATTGACATTCAGGGAAAAATCATTCTCACTAAAGCCAAGTCCTTTTAATACTCCTGTGACTTCACTTCTGTATGCGTATCCTCCAGCCAGGTCAAAATCATGGGTCAGACGGGTGTACTGTTCCATAAGAGTATCAAGTTCATTTCCTGACAGATTATTCATATCTTCTTCCATGCGCCTGATTGAAGCCTCCATGGATAAGATATCCTGTCTTGTGGATAATACTTCGTCATATATGCTGTTGTCAGATGAAAGATTCTGATGCTGTGCAAGGTATCCGTAGGTGGAATCTTTGGCAAATGCCACTTCACCCTGGTCTGCTGACAGTTCTCCCACAATAATTTTAAGGAGAGTGGATTTTCCCGCGCCATTAATGCCTATTATGGCAGCCTTTTCCCTGTCCTCTATGTTAAATGTTGCATCTTTTATTATTTCATCCGTTCCAAAGGATTTACTGATATGACTGCATGATAAAACCATTTTTATTGCTCCTTGTATATATTCAGACAATTATTTCTTTTGGCATTTACAACATATAATAACAATTTGTGATGATTGTTGTAAAGTCTTTTTGACTTCCAGTCGGTTTTGTTATAGAATTAAAAAACTGCGTTAACAGAGCTGATTTAAATTCAGGAAAAAGAAATGGAACATGGAGCTTATTATGAAATTTGAAGAATTAAACATAGATGCAAGAATAATGAGAGCTGTTGAGGACATGGGATTTGAGGAAGCTTCCCCAATCCAGGCCCAGGCTATACCACAGCTTTTAGAAGGGGAAGATGTAATTGGACAGGCACAGACAGGAACAGGAAAGACAGCAGCCTATTCTATACCAGTGCTTTCCATGATTAAGCCGGAGCTGAAGAAACCCCAGGCTGTAATATTATGTCCAACACGGGAACTGGCTGTACAGGTGGCTGATGAGATTAGAAAGCTTGCCAAGTATATGAGTGACATTAAGGTGCTGCCTGTGTATGGAGGACAGGAGATAGTTAAGCAGATAAAGTCTTTGAAAAATGGAGTGCAGATTATTGTAGGTACACCAGGCCGTGTCATGGATCATATGAGACGTAAGACTGTGAAATTTGATGATGTGAAAATGGTTGTTCTGGACGAGGCAGATGAAATGCTTGATATGGGATTCAGGGAGGATATGGAGACGATTCTTTCTGATACACCTGCAGAGAGACAGACTGTTATGTTTTCCGCCACAATGCCAAAGCCGATTCTTGATATTGCTGCTAAATTCCTTAATAATCCACAGATTGTAAAGGTCGTAAGAAAAGAACTTACAGTAAAGAATATTGAGCAGTATTACTATGAGGTAAGGCAGAAAAATAAGACAGAGCTTCTTTGCAGACTGGTTGATATATATAATCCAAAGCTGTCAATTGTTTTCTGTAATACCAAGAAGCAGGTGGATGAACTTATTTCAGAACTTAAGGGCAGAGGATATTTTGCAGACGGAATTCATGGTGATATGAAACAGCAGCAGAGAGACAGGGTTATGGCGGATTTCAGAAGTGGCAAGACAGAGATCCTTATTGCTACAGATGTGGCTGCAAGAGGAATTGATGTGGATGATGTGGATATTGTCTTTAATTATGATTTACCACAGGATGAGGAGTATTACGTACATCGTATCGGAAGAACAGGCCGTGCAGGAAGAGGAGGCGTTGCACTTTCCTTTGTATCTGGGAAAGAGGCCTATAAGCTGAAGGATATAGAACATTACTGCAAGACAAAAATTAAGGCAAAGCCAGTTCCATCCATGGATGATGTTAAGAATACCAAGATGGAACAGGTTTTTTCAGACATTAGAAAAACTGTTGAGGACGGAGGATTGTCTGAATATGTTGAATATATTGAAAACCAGCTGAATCTTGAAGATTATACCTGTATGGATCTGGCAGCAGCATTGTTAAAAATGCATATAGGGGACAGTTTGTCGGACCGCATGGAAGTAGAGGATGTGCATTATGACCTGAATGCTGACAGGAAGGGTATGGTCAGACTGTTTATAAATGTGGGAAAAAAGGACAAGATAAAGCCGGGCAATATTCTGGGAGCTATTGCAGGAGAATCAGGAATCCCAGGAAAGCTGGTTGGTTCTATTGATATGCTTGATAGCTATACATTTGTAGAAGTACCATCAAGGTATGCGGATGCGGTACTTGAAGCTATGGAAAATGTTACAATTAACGGACGTACAATTAACATGGAGAAAGCCACCGGCGCAGGAAAGAAAAAAGGAAGAACGCCAGCCAGAACAGAGAAAACAAAGAGCAGGAAAAAGAAATAATTTACATGGTTTTGACAAAATATTAACACTGGTGTATAATTTTACTCAATGAAATCTGAGATGTTAATTTTGTGTAAAGCATTTGCTAGTCTGTCTGTTTTGAGCGAAAGCAGACAGTTGAGATAACAGTCGCTCAGAAATGGGGATTAAGATGGAAGATAAAGGCAAGAAGATATCTTCAGCTGTTATAAGGAGACTGCCAAGATACTACAGATATCTGGGTGAGCTTATTGAAAGTGGGATTGAGAGAATTTCATCGAAGGAATTAAGCGTCAGGATGAAGGTGACTGCATCCCAGATAAGACAGGATCTTAATAATTTTGGCGGATTTGGACAGCAGGGTTATGGTTACAATGTGAGGTACCTTTATGATGAGATTGGTAAGATACTCGGTTTAGACAAGACCCATAACATGATAATAATAGGTGCAGGCAATATGGGACAGGCACTTGTTAAGTCAGGTGATTTTGCAAAGAGAGGATTTATTATCAAGGGTATATTCGACAATGATAAAGAGCTTATCGGAAAGACAGCTGGAAATCTTAAGATTTTAGATGTCAGTGGAATATCTGAATTCATAGAGGATAATAACATAGAGATTGTAGTTCTTACTCTGTCAAAGGAGCATGCCAAGGATGTAGCACAGGTTGTTGTGAAGGCGGGAGTGCATGCTATCTGGAATTTTGCACATACTGATCTTAACCTTCCAGATGATGTTATTGTGGAGAATGTTCATTTGTCTGAAAGCCTTATGAGACTTTCTTATACAATTGCGAATAATGAGAATATGTAGTATTATAATGGTGTACTTTATAGATAAAGTGCACCATTTTTTGTGGTAAATAAAGGAGGCATTTTTGTGGCAGATATTACATATGAGAAAATTAAAGATTTAAGCGCCGCCAGAAGCATTCCTATTCTTACCCTGGATCAGCGATGGTATCAGCTTGTTCCTGAGGTCAGCAAGACTGATGAGATAAAGTTCTGGGAAGGCAGGGTAAATGATCTGTTAAAGCGTCAGGGACAGATTACCAACGACCTTGCAGACGTTAAAAAGATTAAGGCACAGCTCATACAGAATGTTGTTGATTGTATGGAGGAAGATGATAATCCAAGGCATCAGAAGAAGATGAGTAAGAATCAGAAACTTATATATGAAGCCAAGGAGAAAATACAGTCTCTTGAAGATGAACAGATGGAACTTCCAAGGAAGCTGGCAGAAGCCAACAGACAGCTTCTTGTGGAGACAGTCAAAGTGTGTTACAGCAAAATAAACGAGAACAGGAAGGATCTGGAAGTTCTTAATAAGTGGATTGATACAACAAGAATCAAGCTTAAGAAAAATCTTCTGATTAAGCAGGATAAAGAGAATGTAAACAATGCTCTTTATTCAGGAATGCATGATATTCTGGGACCAGAAGTTATGAGTGAATTAGATAAGATTAATGATGGAGAATAGATAATTGATAGAACTATTAAACAGTATCCAGGCAAAATCTGTTGATACGTATTCAATTAACAATATAGGAGTACCCTCTGTGGTTCTAATGGAAAGAGCAGCACTGGCAGTGGCAGGCAGGGTTATTGACAAGGTGAAAGCCGATGTTAAGCCAGAACTGAGAAAGAATAATCCTGTTCTTGTGGTGTGTGGTACAGGCAATAATGGGGCAGATGGTCTTGCAGTGGCAAGAATACTTGCCCAGGAAAAGATTTACACAGATGTTTTTATTATGGACGATGAGAAAGAGGGAACAGAAGAGTACAGAATCCAGAAAAGTATTGTAAAAAGACTTACTGACAGAACACCATATTTAAGATGTAACTACAAACCTCTGGATTCATATAATTATATTGTAGATGCTATATTTGGCGTAGGACTTAACCGTGATGTTACCGGCATTAATGCACAGGTAATAGGTGAAATAAACGAAAGTGGTGCGTATGTATTTTCCATAGATGCACCTTCCGGAATCAACTGCACCACTGGAAGAATACAGGGATTAGCTGTCAAGGCGGCAGAAACTATTACCTTTGGATATAATAAGACGGGGCTGGCACTTGAGCCGGGAAGAAGCCATGCAGGACATGTGACGGTGGCAGATATAGGCTTTATCAAAGAAGGATTTGAGAGATTCCTGTCTGTGGGTGGAAGTGATTCTCGTATAGTTTATGGAATTGATGATAATGATTTAAGAAATCTTCCCAGAAGAAATCCTGGAGCAGATAAGGGGAAATGTGGCAAGGTTCTTATTGTTGCTGGCTCCAGAACAATAGGAGGGGCAGCAGTGCTTTCAGCTGAGGCAGCACTCCGTTCAGGCTGTGGTCTGGTGAAAGTATTTACTCATGAGAATAACAGGGATACACTTCTTAAGAATGTTGTGGAAGCAATTCCTGTTATCTATAATGATAATGTGGAAGAACTGGCAGACTTATGCCAGTGGGCTGACTGCATTATTGCAGGTCCTGGACTATCCACAGATGACAATGCCAAAGCTATTATGGGAATAATATTGGATTATATTGCCAACAAGGATATAGTGTCAGAGAACAGATATGTTATAATGGATGCAGACGGACTGAATCTTCTTGCCAGTCTTCATGCAGAAAGGTCAGCAGATTACAGACTTAATCCTAATGTTGTAATCACTCCTCATGTGGGGGAGGCTGCAAGGCTTCTTAATACAACAATAGATAATATTAAGGAGAATCTTGTATTTTCTGCAGTAAGCCTTGCAAAAGAATATGGCTGTACGGCATTGTTAAAGGACGCAGCTTCAGTTATTACAGACGGAAGTTCAACATATATTAATTCATCAGGCAATCCGGGAATGGCTACAGCAGGTTCTGGTGATGTTTTAACAGGGATTGCGGCTGGCACTATATGTATGTTTAAGGATAATAATACAGCCTATTATGCAGCACTTGCTTCATATATTCACGGCAAAGCCGGAGATAAAGCAAAAGATATATATGGTGTAACAGGAATGAAAGCCTGGGATATTGCGGAGGCTGTTTCTTACGTTCTGAAAGATATTGGATAATGAAGGCGGGATACCTGCCTAAAAGCAGTTGGATTTTTATGGACAATAGTAGAGATTGGGATGGAAAGATGGAGGAACATAAAGTGAGTAAGTATTACAGAGTACACGCAGATGTTGACCTTGATATTATTACATCAAATGTGGAGGCTCTAATGAAACTGACTCCTGGGAGTACCGGGGCAATTGCAGTAGTCAAGGCTGATGGATATGGACATGGAGATGTGGCAGTGGCTAAAGCGGTTGACTCTAAGGTACAGATGTTTGCAGTGGCAACGCTGGATGAAGCTGTTAATTTAAGGGAGAATGGAATTGATAAACCTATACTTATATTAGGCTTTGTTAATGTTGATGAATATGAGACTCTGGTAAAATACAATGTTACTGCTTCAGTATTTGATTATGAGACGGCAAAGGAACTGGACGATGTGGCTTTGAGTCTTGGGATGAAAGCCCTGTGCCATATTAAGGTTGATACGGGAATGAGACGTATTGGGCTGGAACCGGATAATACAGGAGTAAGTATCGTTAAGGATATTAACAGTTTAAAGAATCTGGAAGTCAGGGGTATTTTTACTCATTTTGCCACTTCAGACGAGACTGATAAATCCAAAACTCTGGTACAGCTTGATAAATTTAAAAAATTTATAGCTATGTGCAGGGAAGAAGGTATTGAGTTTGAATACATACATTGTGCCAACAGCGCAGCTGTGATTGATATGCCGGAAACTTATATGGATCTGGTAAGGCTGGGCATAGCCATGTACGGAATGTATCCATCTGAGGAGGTGGATAAATCAAAAGCTTTAATTAAACCGGCATTGAAGCTTATGAGTCATGTGACATATGTAAAGAGAGTTCCGGCAGGAGAAGCAGTTGGGTATGGCGGAACATATGTTACCAGCCGTCCTACAGACATTGCAACAGTTGCAGTTGGATATGGTGATGGATATCCAAGATCACTTTCGTCAAAGGGATATGTTCTTATTAATGGCAGGAAAGCGCCAATCATTGGAAGAGTGTGTATGGATCAGATGATGGTGGATGTTACAGATATTGAAGGAGTTGGAAGAGATTCACTTGTGACCCTGATTGGCAGAGATGGGGATGAAGAGATTACTGTGGAGGAGATAGCAGCTTTAGCAAATACATTTAATTATGAGTTTGTCTGCAATCTCAATAAGAGGATTCCGAGAAACTATTACAGATCAGGCAGATACATAGGAAGCCATGATTATTTCCATGTACACTGGAATCTGGATTATTAATCTGTTTTTATAAATATTATGAATACTTGAATATTTCCTGGGGATACTTATAGATACAAGGTTAGAACTTGATACTATATGCTGGGAGTGATTGTTTTGGTAATAAAACGAGGAGATATATTTTACGCAGATTTAAGACCGGTAGTTGGCTCTGAACAGGGAGGAATCAGACCTGTTCTTATCATTCAGAATGATACAGGTAATAAACACAGCCCTACAGTAATATGTGCAGCTATTACATCACAGATTCATAAATCAAAACTGCCTACTCATGTAGAACTGGATTCATGCCGATATAATATTGTAAAGGATTCAGTTATACTGTTGGAACAGTTGAGAACCATAGACAAGAAGAGGCTTAAAGACAAGGTGTGCCACCTGGACAATGAGATAATAGATCAGGTGAATCATGCATTGTCCATCAGCCTTGAGATGGATAAACAAAATTGACGGTTTTGTTGGTATTATGCTATAATCAGATAATATAATAAAGTACACAGTTAAGCTGAAAGCTTAAGAAAGGATTAATCATGAACGATGGTCACCCCGTGGAGAACAATAGTAACTTTTTATCGGGATTATTCAAAAAGATAAGCAAGAGAAGAGACGAGGACGTAACAGAGGAAGAAATCATGGATATGGTCAATGAAGGCCATGAACAGGGAGTGCTTGCTGAGAACGAGGCAGAGATGATAAACAACATCTTTGAATTTGCTGACAGGCAGGCATCAGATGTTATGATCCACAGGAAGAACATAATTGCCATTGACTGTGAGACAACAGTTGATGAGGCATTTGATTTTATTCTTAATGAGAATTTTTCAAGATATCCGGTTTATGAAGGTGATATTGATAATATAATCGGAGTCATGCATTTAAGAGACTTGTTAAAGGTCTATGTAGATGATGCCAACAGGAAAAAGACACTAAAAGAAGTAAGGCACCAGCTTTTATTTGACGCTACATATATTCCGGAGACAAGAAACTTAAGTGTACTTTTCAAGGATATGCAGGCTAAGAAAACACACATGGCAATCGTAGTTGATGAATATGGCCAGACTTCAGGTCTTATCACATTGGAAGATGTGTTAGAGGAGATTGTAGGTGATATTCTTGATGAGTATGATGAGGAGGAAATCCTTATCAGTAAAAAAGATGATGATTCATATGTGATAGATGGTAAGACCCCTCTTGAAGATATAGAGGATTTGTTTGAGATTCATTTTGACTGTGAAGATATTGATACTATTAATGGATATATAATATATAGAATGGGGAAGATACCTTCTGAAGATGAAGAGTTTACCTGTAATTGCGACGGGTATGACTTCAGGGTGCTTGAGGTTAAAGATAAGATGATTACTAAAGTACTTGCATTCAAGTCAAAGGAGACAGAGTAAGCATACAGACTCGTCATTCTGAAAAAAATTCCATTTGCTTTTATGGAGTTGCTACATTTGGAGGATATGTGAAATGCACGTTAGCATGAACAGAATAGATAACAAATACATTGAAGCTATTTGTTATTTTGACAGTAAATACAGATTTATAAGTGGAGATGAGAGATACTTTGCCATGATGGGGGAGGTGGTGGAGTGTGGACTCGATAAGCTTGTGCACAGAGACGACTGGGATGGGTTTAAGGATTATCTCGAAAGAGAGGAGTATGATGAGCCATATATATCCCGCATCATGATAGGAACAGAATGTTACAGGTATTTTCTGTTCTATAGGATAAAAGAAACAAGGCAGGATTTCAGGAATAAGGAAGCTGTAAAGTATAACTTTCTTGTAAGGGATGTTGTTGCTTTTTCTGATAATTTTACAATGTGTTTTAACAATATGAGAAAATACAGACATTTCTTAAGCTGTGTCGAAGTGAAGTATTTTGACTATAATCTGGATAACGGCTGGATTAGCATATATACATATGAAAGTGGCCACAGCCAGAATATTTACAAAGAGCCTTTGGATGACTGGCAGAAGAGAATTATAGATAATAAGCTGGTTGAAAAGGATGGATTGGATGATTTTATTAAATTCTGCGACTTTCTCAGGAAAGGTGATGTGAATTTTAATGTATCATTTAATACATCTATGTTTTCTGATGACGGAAAAACAAGTGATTTGTATTCTTTCAGGGGAGGACTTTTCACAGACGGACTTTCGCTTAATATGGTAATTGGAATGGCAATTCTGTCTGATGGTGTCCAGGCAGAAGGGATAGCTTCAGTTGATGCGGGCCTTGATCCATTTACAGGACTTCTGAATAAGAAGGTTATCAGGGAAGTTATTGAACAGGAACTTAATGAATATGAAAAATCACAGGATAAGAGTGAGAAGTATCTTTGTATAATTGATATTGATGATTTCAAGTCTGTTAATGATACATATGGACACAGATTTGGAGATGAGGTGATATTGGCTCTCGCCAATGGATTAAAAGAAACATTTGAAACCTACGGACTTATTGGAAGAGTAGGCGGAGATGAGTTTTTATGCTTCCTGTCGGGTTTTGCAAGTGTTATTGATTTCAGAACCCATATGACTGATATGAGGGAGAAACTCAAGAAGAAGATGGTGGAGAGAATGCCGGGATATTCTTTTTCTGTTTCTATAGGTGTGGCAACATATCCCCAGAATGGTGCCACATACGAAGAACTGTTCAGAATTGCTGATGGATGTCTGTATATTGCCAAGGAGAAGGGCAAGGACAGATATATCATATACAAAGAAGAGCTTCACTCTGCATATCTTAATACATCAGAAGGAAGGAATTCAGGAAGAGTAGTGGCAGATTTCATGAAGCCTATTGAAAAGAACCAGATGGCATCCTCTATGATTGTTAAGATAGCAAAAGACGGATGGAGTTGTGTGCAGTCTGTTCTTGATGACCTTATGGACAGACTGAATATTCATGGTATCAGTATTACATTTGCTGATGATGAGCATGAGGATATTATTCTTGGACATTATTCTGAACAAAGGGCAGATATAGATTTCCTTGGCAATAAGAAATATATGAAAACCTTTGATGAGTACGGAATTAATAAAGTTGACAATACAACTTCTCTTGGGTACGAATTTGAGGATTTGTACAACTCGATGAAGGAATATGATTTGTGCTCTACACTTCAGATTAAACTTATGAAGAAGAGAAAGTGCGTTGGCGTTGCCAGCTTTGATATATTTGGAGAACACAGAAGAAAGTGGAGCAATGAGGATGTCTCAGTAATATACATGGTGTGCAAGGCTGTTGAAAGTGTGTTATAAAAGCCGGGGTACGGTGATGAACAAAGATACATTAAAGAAAAACAGAAACAGAATAATTGCGGCTGTCATATGGATTATTGTTTGGCAGGCTGCCAGTGTGCTGACAGGGCTTGAATTAGTATTGGCAAGCCCTGTCAGTGTGTTATGCGTACTTTTTAATATGCTTACAAAACCAGATACTTACAGGATTATTGCTGTTTCAATGTTTAATATAATTTCAGGATATCTTGCTGCATTTGTTATTGGATGTATCTCAGGATATCTTGCAGATAGATACCAGATGGCAAAGATTTTTCTTGAACCACCAGTAGCACTTATGAAGTCTCTGCCAATGGCATCATTTATCATATTGCTTATTATATGGTTTGGTTCAGGAAAAGTTGCAGTATTAACTTCATTTATTGTGGCATTTCCTATGATATACAAGGGAGTGGCTAATGGCTTTTCCATGAGGGACAGTGATCTTTTAGAGATGGCAGAAGTATTTCAGGTTAGTCTGCCAAAAAGAATCTTCTGGATTGATATCCCGAGGATTATTGAAGTGGCAGGTACTGATTTTAAGATGGCAATTTCCTATGGATGGAAGGCAGGTGTATCTGCAGAAGTTATCGGACTTGCCAGAATGTCAATAGGAGAGCAGATGTACTACTCCAAGCTGTATATTGACACAGCCAGTCTGTTTGCCTGGAGTATTATGGTTGTGGTTCTTAGCTTCGTATGGGAAAAGCTGTGGACAGCAGTATTATATTACGTGAAAAAGAGGCTGGAAAGAATATGATAAGAGTGGATAATGTCAGTAAATCATATGGTGATAAGCGTGTTTTAAATAATGTGTCCTGTGAATTTGAAGATGGAAAGATATATTGCATTATGGGTGAATCAGGTGTGGGAAAAACCACACTTATTCGTCTGATTATGGGACTGGAAAAACCAGATGAAGGATATATAAGCAGTTCCAAACAGTTTGCAGCAGCCTTTCAGGAGGACAGGCTTTTAGAAGACAGAGATGCTGTTGATAATGTTATGTTTGTTTTGAAGAATGGGGGGAGTAAGTCGCGTGAACAGACAGAGCAGTATCTTTCAGAACTTCTGCCAGAAGACAGACTCCATATCAGGGTGGATTCTCTATCCGGTGGTATGAGGAGGCGTGTAGCTGTGGCAAGGGCAATGCTTTCTGACAGAAACACAATAATTCTGGATGAGCCATTTACTGGTCTTGATGATGAAACAAAAAAGACAGTAATAAACTTTATAAAGAAATGGCAGAATAACAGGACAGTGATTGTTGTAACCCATTCATACACAGATTCTGAAATGCTTGGAGCTGGCATTTGCATGTTGACAATGGGGAAAGCAATTGTTACAATGTAACGAGTATTTGAAATAAGTGTTAGACGTGGAATGGAGATTGTTATGAGACGTGCAGTTTTTTCTATTCTTGTTAAGAATTATGCTGGTGTATTAAGCAGAGTAGCCGGTTTGTTCTCAAGAAGAGGTTACAACATAGATAGTCTTACTGTTGGAGAAACCACAGACCCGGGTTTGTCAAGAATGACAATAACGGCTACAGGTGATGAGGATGTTCTCGAACAGATTCAGAAGCAGCTTTCAAAGCTTGTGGATGTCAAGGAGATAGTTGAGCTTCCAGCAGATGCGTCAGTATGCAGAGAACTTGTACTTGTTAAGATTGAATGTGACGCTGCCAGAAGACAGGAAGTTATCGCAATAAGTGATGTATTCAGAGCTAAGATTGTAGATGTGTCGGTTAATTCACTTATCGTTGAGCTGACAGGAGCCCAGAGTAAACTGGATGCATTTATTGAATTACTTAATGGTTTTAAAATTACAGAGCTTGCAAGAACAGGTATTACAGGACTTGCAAGGGGTTCTGCAAGTTTAAAATAATATATTTATCAAATTCTTTTGGAGGTAAACAAAGATGGCAGAGGCTAAGATTTATTATCAGCAGGATTGTAATTTATCATTATTAGATGGTAAGACAATCGCCATTATCGGCTATGGTAGTCAGGGACATGCACATGCATTAAATTTAAAGGATTCAGGTTGCCATGTTATCATCGGTCTTTATGAGGGATCTAAGTCATGGAAGAGAGCAGAGGAGCAGGGCTTTGAAGTATATACAGCTGCAGAGGCTGCTAAGAAAGCTGACATTATTATGATTCTTATCAACGATGAGAAGCAGGCTAAGTTATATAAGGATGATATTGAGCCAAACCTTGTGCCAGGCAATATGCTTATGTTTGCTCATGGTTTTAATGTACATTTCGGATTAATCAAGGCTCCTAAGGGCGTAGATATAACAATGATTGCTCCAAAGGGACCAGGACATACAGTTAGATCTGAGTATCAGGCTGGCAAGGGTGTTCCATGTCTCGTTGCTGTAGAGCAGGATGAAACAGGCAAGGCTCTTGATATGGCACTTGCATATGCATTAGGTATTGGTGGTGCAAGAGCTGGTGTTCTTGAGACAACATTCAGAACAGAGACAGAGACAGACCTTTTTGGTGAGCAGGCTGTTCTTTGCGGTGGTGTATGTGCACTTATGCAGGCTGGTTTCGAGACTCTTGTTGAGGCTGGATATGATCCAAGAAATGCATACTTTGAGTGTATCCATGAGATGAAGCTTATTGTTGACCTTATCTATCAGTCAGGTTTTGCTGGAATGAGATATTCAATTTCTAATACAGCAGAATATGGTGATTACATAACAGGACCAAAGATTATCACTGAAGAGACTAAGAAGACAATGAAGAAGATCTTGAAGGATATCCAGGATGGTACATTTGCTAAGGAATTCTTACTTGATATGAGCGAGGCTGGCGGTCAGGTACACTTCAAGGCTATGAGAAAGCTTGCTTCAGAGCATCCTTCAGAGAAGGTTGGCGAGGAAATCAGAAAACTTTACAGCTGGAACGATGAGAAGGATAAGTTAATCAATAACTAATTATATAAAAATATAATGACAATTTTTATATTATCTGCTATAATCTGTGCAGCAGAATAGTGTTACTTTATAGATAAACGGAAGGAGTAATGGACTTATGAAGATGTATGAGAAGCCTGTAGTTGAGGTTCTTGATGATGTTGCTGAAGTTGTATGCGCCGACGGAAGTAATGAAGCTGGCGGTAATGGAGGTAACGGAACTGAAAACGGCAATCTTACAGTATGCAGATTTGGCAGAACAGAAGCTAATCCAGGTTCAGATAAATGCCAGTCATGTTCTGCATCTAATGGTACCAAGGCCGATCAGGGTGGTGCTTCTATAGCAGATTTCAAAGGATGTGTAGATAACAAGCCAGTTAAGGGTTAGTATTCTCAATCAATGAATAATAAAAGTCTTAAGGCAGGAGGCTGTCTTAAGACTTTTTTCTTTTGTTGGAACGGTTTTTTGTAATATTGAAAACAATCAGTATAGTGATTAGCTGTAATATAACCATGAGAAATACCAGAATGATTACAGCCAGGATGGATTCCGCATTATCTCTGCCGGTACTGTTATTGGAATTCAACGAATTAGCCAAAGCTATTGATTCATTCTCTGCGGATTCTTTCTCTTTTAATTCAGCTTCTTCCTTAGCTTTCTTTTCTGCCTCAAGTTTAAGTGTTTTTTCCTTTTCAAGAAGCTCTGCTGTTTCCTTGTATGTTGTTATATTTTCAGTCATATCACTGCCTGTATCTGCACCAACTGTGCTGCGGTATAATCCGAATCTGGAACAGCTGTATTCATTGGTATCAGATACATAAAACCAGCACCATTGTTGTGATACATGTTTAAGATATGCATCCGTTGCTGTCTGAAGGGCACTTTTGTCATTAAGTTTTGAAAGAGGCTGTCTTAAATCCAGAGTGATTTCATTTTCCGGATACAGATGAAGATATGTCTTTTTTACATCCCATACACCATATTCAGAAGCAGAGTCAGGAAAGAAGGTGGCTGACATGGAATTCTCTACAGCTTCTGTCACTGCCTTTGCAAGAATCATATGACCTCCATGACCATATTCTCCATCTAAATCCTGGGTTACTGCTATATTAGGTTTGAAACGTCTTATCTGGCTGGTTACATAGTCTAAGATGTCATCATATACGTAAACAGATTCAGCCTGCTGTAATGTTTCAGAATAGAGGTCATCAAAATCGCCATTTACAGGGTAGTTTCTGATGCCACATTCCCACAGACCATCAAGTTTTTCATGTTCTCTTATGTGAAGACCATTCCAGTAATTAGTAAGATAACACACCTGTACAGGAAGAGATGCTTCCCCTCCGTAAGTTGCAAGGACACCGCCTAAAAATAGAATTTCATCGTCTGCATGGGTGGAAAATACAAGAAAATCTGCGGTTTCACATGGCTTTTCCCATATCTGGACATAATCTGGCACATCACCTTCCGAGAAGGCATATATGTCACTTATGCGGCATGTGTCATGTATGTTAATGGAAAGCTTTTCTGTACTCCCAGGAAGCTTAATATATTCATGGAGAAAGCCATTAGTTCCACAGATTAGCTTCTGACTGCCGGTGTCCAGCGTCCATTGGCTGACAGGAGAATCCCATATTATGTATAATGAATCTATAGGAGTATCTGATGAAATTATAATGTTGTCACCCAAGCTGTAATCTACAGTGGTAGAGTAGGAGCCATCTGTCAGGCTGCTGGCATTTCCAGGGGTATCAATCATAATATCAAGTTGTTCTGCAGATACAGGGCTTTCATTGAATATTATGACTAATGCAAGTACAGATAATAATGTCATTACAGTTTTAATTAAACTGGATGTCAGTCTGGATGCTATATTTCGCGTCATTAATTTCTCCTGTTGTGTTTCTTTTTGTTTTGTGCGTATTTCCTGCTTAATCTTTTATTTTTACTTCTGATATACTTAACAGCACATATTATAGTAAGAATAATAGCTAAAAACAGAAGCAGTATAATAATTATTACAGGCATTGAGTCTGTTTTTTTTGAAAGGGCAGAAGCCTTATTTGAAGCAGTGTATTGTGCAAGGGATTCTGCCTCTTTTGATGCCGTAATTGAAGCCGCAATTGATGCCTGCTTTTCTTCCTCCAGTTTCTGCTGCGCTTCATAGGTAATAATATTTTCCAGCATATCATTTCCTGTATCGGTACCTACAGTGGTGCGGTAAAGACCAAATTCTGCACAGCTGTGTTCATAGTTGTCAGATACAACAAAATCCCAAACCTGCTGGGACACATGCTTAAGGTAGGCATCAGAAGCAGCCTCCAGGGCTGTTCTTTTACCAAGAGTTTCAATAGGAATATGCAGATCAAGTCTGATTTTATTGTCGGGATACAGATGCAGATAGGTTTTCTGTACGTCAAATGTACCGTATTTATCTGCTGATTCAGGAAAATAGGCAGGGTCGCTGCTGTTATCTACAGATTCGCACACTGCACTGGCAAGTATCATGTGGGCTCCATGACCATATTCACCATTAAGATCCTGGGTTACACAGATTAATGGTTTGAAACGGCGGATATTATCTGTTACGAATTCCTTCACCTCATCGTAGGAATATATCTCCTTTGCCCGTTCAAGACTTAAGGATTTGATATCAGCAAAACCGCCACATACTGGGTAATTGCGTATACCAATTTCCCACAGACCATCTATTTTCTCATGTTCCCTTACAGGCTCCTTATTCCAGAAATCACACATATAGGCAACCTGGACAGAGCATCCTTTACCGCCATAGGTGGCAAGAACACCACCAAGAAAAAGAATATCATCATCTGCATGGGCTGCAAATACGAGGAAATCTGCGGTTTTACAAGGCTTTTCCCATACTTGTACATCTTCTGGTAAAGTACCCCCGGTATAGGCTGAAATATCGCTTATGGAAATGCTCTCTGAAAGAGTGATTGTAAGGCTTGTGGTATCTTCTTCCAGATCGACATATTCATGGACAAATCCATTTTCACCACAGTATTTTGTCTTGCCGTTGTAAGATAAAGTCCATGGATTAACTTCTCCATGCCATTTTATGTATATTCCTCTCAACGCTTCGTCACTTTCCACGGTGATTTCATCGCCTGAATTAAACTTAACAACTGTACTGTAGGAATCATCAAGAAGTCCTTTACAGTTTTTACCATTGGATTTAACAGTGATAGAAGCCTGTTTTGAAAGAACAGAATTATCTGCTGATGATGGTGCATCAGATGCCTCATCAGCCAATACAGGGACTGAAAGAATTATGCAAAATAGTATTAACAATGACAATGTATATATCTTTTTCATAATTATAAAAACCTCCATTTGGATAACCACCTTAATACTATATTGTATTGGCTGTTCCTTGTCAATTACATGACATTGTGGTATTCTATGGTAAAAACAACTATATATGGAGTATAATGGACAGAGTGATTAAAGTTGGTGTGCCGGCAAGTGCCGTTATGGCAAGGAGGGCTGGCATGGCATTAAAATATATTAAAAAGAAAGACATAAACCTTAAATTCACATCCTGTAAGGTAAAGATAAGTGACAGACTTCCCTACAGGGCACTATTAAATGATCTGGAACAGGGACTGATTGACCTGGCAGTGGTAGAATATGAAGAATTACTTAATGAAGATTATAAAAATATATTATATAATCTTACAGTGGCAATGGTTCTTCCACAGGGGGACACAAGGGATGTGCTTATTACAAAGAAAAAATTCCACAATCATTTTGCTTTCGCAGTGGTAGAGTGCAGTTCTTCTAATTCTGCTGATTATATTAAGAATATGTATGACGGAGTAAGCTGTAGAGGTGTATGCGGAGCCACAGGCGTTGAGATTAAAAGGTTACAGTCCGGTCTGTGTGATGCTCTGGTGCTTCCGGCAGATTATGTAAGAATTCTTAATCTGGACAGGGTAAGAGGACTTAAGTATAATTATTTTTGCAATACATATGATGATTTGAATGTGAAGGCTGTGTGGGTTGTTATGGCAAGGAGAGATGATAACGCATTGCTGGCTCCTCTGATGAGTCTGTCAGATGTGGATACATTGCATAGAATTGCAAATATTAATCAAATAGTATAAAATTTATTAATTATTCATATATTTTTGTCGAAATGTATGTTATGATGTTAAGGTTAACAGTCAGAATTGCCGTAGCTGCCTTGTCATTGCAGCAAAGCAATTCGTATATCATGTAAGTGACAAAAGGTTTGGTATTGATTTATGGAATTTAGAAAGATAGATGATACAAAGTTTCAGTGCCTTCTTTATGAGGAGGATCTGGAGGACAATAATATTTCTCTTGATGATTTCTTCAGGAATGATACTGATAAGATTCATGGACTTCTTGATGTTGTCATGGAAGAAGCCCATAGGGAGATAGGAGTTGAATTTAACGGAGGTGTTATGTCATTACAGCTTGCACCACAGCCTAACCATTCCCTTCTTCTTACTGTTTCTTCCGGTAATGATGATTTCGCTGATATGCTTAAGCAGGCTGGTGAGAATGCTGCCAAGGCTTTTGCAGGTTTTGGGAAGAAAGGTAATACTTCCAACGTAATTAAGAGTGGCGGGGATTCGCTGTCAGATTTTCAGGCAAAGCCATATAAACCTGATGAACTTAGGAAATATGATGGCACAGAGGATAATAAATCAGAAGACAATCAGGAAATAAGCCTGATTGCACATTTTAAATCAATGGATATTCTGGAGATGTTCTGCCAGCAGAGTAGAAGAACCTGGGGTGTCAGCAATTATCTATATCAGGACAGAGAGGACAAAAGCCTTTACCTTATTCTTAAGAGAGGCAGATGTTCTGCAACCAAGTTTGAACAGCTTACCAGTGACATGACTGAATTTGCCGGATTAAGTCCTTTTTCGGAAGAAAGACAGTGTTATATTGAGGAACACTATAAGCTGCTAATTCCCGATAATGCAATTAATATTGTTAAGAAATATTGTGAATAGAATTAATTAATATAAGCGAGGATTATATGAGATATCCTGAATTTATTAAAGCGGGTGACACTATAGGCTTTGTGGCTCCATCCTTTGGATGTGCCATGGAGCCTTATATTTCTGCCTTTGAAAGTGCAGTAGATTATTTTAAGGATAATGGTTATAAGATTAAGAAAGGTCCTAATGTATATAAGGGAAGCGGTGTTGGAATAAGTAATACGCCAAAAGAATGTGGAAGTGAGCTTACTGATATGTATTGTGATAATACAAGTAAGCTTCTTCTGTCTTGTGGAGGCGGCGAACTTATGTGTGAGATTCTTCCACATATTAATTTGGAAAGAATAGGAGAGTCTATCCCAAAATGGTTTGGCGGATACAGTGACAATACTAATTTCACATTTATTAATACAGTAATTAACGATGTGGCAACAATATATGGTCCCTGTGCAGGGGCATTTGGAATGAGACCATTTCACCAGTGTATTCTGGATTACTACAGGATACTGACAGGGGATTTTGCAGGGGAAGATAATGACAGGTTTATTACATTCAGGGGATATGATAGATGGGAAAAAGAAAGCCTGAAATCTCCGCAGAACCCTCTTGCCACAATTAATGATACAGAAAAATCTGCGGTAAAAGCCTATGTGGGGAATAATTTTTTAACTGATGATTCTGATATAAGAAGTTTTACAGGAAAAGACAGACTTTCCTTTTCAGGGAGAATGATAGGTGGCTGCATGGATGTGCTGGTAAACTTACTTGGAACCAGATTTGACAAGGTTTCTTCCTTCCTTGAAAAGTATAAAGAAGATGGTTTTATCTGGTTTCTGGAAAGCTGCGACCTTAATGTATTCTCAATCAGAAGAGCTATGTGGCAGATGGAGCAGGCTGGATGGTTTAAATATGTTAAAGGGTTCGTTATTGGAAGACCGCTTGTAATGGGGCAGGAGATGATGGGGCTTGACCAGTATCAGGCTGTTCTTGGAATTATAGGGGAAATGAATGTTCCAGTGCTGATGGATATAGATATCGGACATATTTCCCCAAGCATGCCGGTAATATGTGGCAGCATTGGAGAAGTAACATACCATACATCAGGATACAGCATCACATACCATTTGAAATAAAAATTTGCATTAATGCCTGTAATGTTATACAATCAAGATTAAGTTTTTACTTATGGACTGATTACTGAATTGGTCTTAAGATAATTGTTTGAAAGGATGGTTATTAATATGGGAATGACAATGACACAGAAAATTCTTGCGGCTCATGCAGGATTGTCTGAAGTAAAGCCTGGTCAGCTGATTGAGGCGGATCTTGACCTGGTTCTTGGCAATGATATCACATCTCCTGTGGCAATTCACGAAATGGATAAGATGACAGTGAAGACTGTATTTGACAAGGATAAGATTGCTCTTGTGCCAGATCATTTTGTACCTAATAAAGATATTAAATCAGCTGAACATTGTAAATGTGTCCGTGAGTTTGCGGCAAAGCATGACATTACCAATTATTTTGAGGTGGGTCAGATGGGTATTGAGCATGCCCTTCTGCCTGAGCAGGGACTTACAGTGGCAGGTGATGTAATAATCGGTGCTGATTCGCATACATGTACATATGGTGCACTTGGAGCATTCTCGACAGGTGTGGGCTCAACTGACATGGCAGCGGGAATGGCAACAGGTAAGGCTTGGTTCAAGGTTCCATCAGCTATTAAGGTTGTTCTTTCAGGAAAGCCTTCAAAGTGGGTAAGCGGTAAGGATGTAATTCTTCATCTTATTGGCACAATTGGCGTTGATGGTGCTTTATATAAATCACTTGAATTTACAGGTTCAGGAATTGACAGTTTATCTATGGATGACAGATTTACTATTGCTAACATGGCTATTGAGGCAGGTGCCAAGAATGGTATTTTCCCAGTGGATGATATTGCGAGACAGTATATGAAAGAACATTCCAAGAGACCATTTGTTGAGTATACAGCAGATGAGGATGCAGAGTATGACCAGGTTATTGAAATTGATTTAAGTACACTTAAGTCAACAGTTGCATTTCCACATCTTCCTGAGAATACACATACTGTTGATTCTATTGATGATATTAAGATTGACCAGGTTGTTATTGGCTCATGTACCAATGGACGACTTGATGATTTAAGATGTGCCGCAAAGATTCTTTCTGGAAGAAAGGTTGCAAAGGGACTGCGCGTAATTATTATTCCTGCAACACAGAAGATTTATCTTCAGGCTATTGAGGAAGGACTGGTTCAGACATTTATTAATGCCGGAGCAGTTGTGAGCACTCCAACCTGCGGTCCATGCCTGGGAGGTTACATGGGTATCCTTGCAGATGGAGAGAGATGCGTTTCTACAACTAACAGAAATTTTGTTGGCCGTATGGGACACATTAATTCAGAAATATATCTTGCAAGTCCTGCTGTGGCAGCTGCAAGCGCTGTTACAGGCAAAATCAGCCAGCCATCAGATATTGGAATGTAATTGAAAGGAGTAGGGACATGAAAGCAGAAGGTAAGGTTTTTAAATTTGGTGATAATGTTGATACAGACGTAATTATTCCTGCAAGATATCTTAATTCCTCTGACCCGGCAGAACTGGCAACACACTGTATGGAGGATATTGATAAGGATTTTGTAAAAAATGTTAATAAGGGCGATATTATTGTTGCCAACAAGAATTTTGGATGCGGTTCTTCAAGAGAACATGCGCCAATTGCTATTAAGGCAGCTGGAGTAAGCTGTGTAATAGCAGAGACATTTGCAAGAATATTTTACCGTAATTCAATTAATATAGGACTTCCTATTATTGAGTGTCCGGAGGCCGCAAAAGCCATTAATGCTGGAGATGATGTATCTGTTGATTTTGACAGCGGTGTAATAACAGACAAGACAACAGGTCAGACTTTCCAGGGGCAGGCTTTCCCTGAATTCATGCAGAAGATTATTAAGGCAGAGGGGCTTGTAAACTATATTAACAGCAATAATTAGTATTTCAACCACACGGTTAGAAACTTTATAAGCTTCCCGTGTGGTTTTCATTATAATGAAAATATATTAAAAATATAAAAAAGTACTTTACAAAATGGATTTTATGTGTATAATAAATATTGTAAAAGTAATTTATGCGTATATTATATGATTGGAGGTGAGATAATGCATGATATTATCGAACATTATGGCAAGGTTGTTGTAGCCCTTGCCGGTGCACTGGCAGCAGTTATGCTTACTGTTTCAGTTGTAGGTGTTGTCAAGGATAAGACTAATGATGCAGTGGGAAAGATAGCCTATGAGGAAAGAATTAATGCTGCATTTGAAGAACCTACATCAGGAGAGGCGTAGCCTATGGATGATGCAGAGTTAAGGCAATATTTAAGCAGGCATAAGGAAGAACTGTTTAGCGAGTTAAAGGAAGAGATTAATAATAACGACATAACGGATATAGAGTGGGATGGCAGCAATCTCTGGATAACAGATTTAAAGAGAGGTAGTTTTCTGTCAGATAAGAAATTAAAACAATCTTACGTTGATAATCTGTCTATTCGTCTTGCTAATATTATGATGACGTCCTTTAACCGGTCCAGCCCTGTATTGGAAGCTAATACAGAGGATCTTAGAATCTCAATCTGGCATGAATCAAGATGTGGAAGTAAGAGTATCTCCATCAGGAAGATACCAAGAACCATACGATTTTGCCATGAATCATTAATCGAAAGTGGATATGCTCCAGAGACAATAATAAATCTTTTGGAAAATTGTATTACGGCTCATTTAAACTGCGTATATGGCGGACAGCCCCATGCCGGTAAGACAGAGCTGTTAAAGTATATGTCTACATTTATTCCGGCAAATGAGAAGGTGGGAGTATATGAAGATAATCAGGAAATCCACTACAGAACAATTAATCCAGGGAAAAAGTGTGTAGAATTCCGGATAGACAGCAGATTTGGTTATTCCCAGATAATTAAGGCAGGACTGCGTCATAACGTGGACTGGGTGCTTTTGTCGGAATCAAGAGGGCAGGAGGTTTTAGATCTCCTTAATTCCTTAAGTACAGGTGCTTACTGCATGACCACCATGCATCTTGACAGTGTGAAAAATGTACCTGACAGAATGTACAATATGCTTGGTGAAAGCAATGTGACAGACCGTTTTATCAACAGCATTTACCAGTATATTGATGTGGGGGTGCTGGTGGAGTGTGATAAACATGAGCACAGAAGCATAAAGGAGGTTGGTTTCTTTACAAGGACTTCAGGAAAAAACTGCTGTACCATAGTGTATGAGAATGGAGAATTTACAGATAAGGAACTTCCGGAGGAAATAAGTTTAAGGTTCAGGAAATACGGAATTGATAATCCCTTTGGCAGATATGAATGGAGTGATATATGAAAAAGAGAAAAAGAGTATTCGTCAAGTCAGGTGATATTAAGAAAATGGCTGCATTAACAAGCGAAACTAATGTTACCTCCTATGGTGTAATAGTTTGTGCCGGAATGATATCTGTGTCAGCCTTGCTGTGTTACATTTACAGACTAAATACGCTGTGTTCTGCATTGATTCTTGCCACAGGAGCTTTCTGTATACCTCCGGTGCTGTTTTATCATTTCTATCAGAAAAGGGAAAATATCCGGTTTAGCCAGGTAGATGTATATATTCATCAGATGGCATACTCATTTATGAGAAATCCCAAAATTCTAACGGCCTTAAAGGATACAATGGAGATTGCAGATGGACATCTGAAACAGGTTATTTTAAAGTCAGTGGTATATCTGGAAAGTGAAGACAAAGCTTTAGTTTATGAAGAATCATTGAAAATAATTGAGGAGCAGTATCCATGTGAAAGGGTAAGAACACTTCACAAATTTCTTATCAGTATAGAGATAAGGGGAGGAGAATACAGACAGTCCCTTGCCATACTTCTGGATGATTTCGACAGATGGGTACGGCGTATGTATAAGCATCAGGAGGATATAAGGCATGTAAAGATTAATTCTAATATAGGAGTGATTTTAAGCTGTATTCTGGCATCCATGTCAATAATAATGACCTCCATGATTAATGTGAGCGGTGAATTAAGCCTTAATATAACAGGTAATCTGATATATCAGATAGAAACATGTGGGTTTCTTGTTATCAGTATGTGTTATTTCACATATATCCAGATTCATTATTCAAGAGACTGGCTTTCAGGCGTAAGGGATGAGGATTCAGTAATCAGGGATTACAATTATGTGTTCTTAAGAAAAACAGGAGTAATTACAACAAATAAGCTCCTGTGTACTGCAGTAATTCTGGCGGCTGGGATTTTTCTTGGGAATTATGTGAATTATCTGTTTCTTCCGGTGTCATTTGTAATAGTTTCTGTGATATATATCTGTCCTGTCTTAATGAAGAGCAAGGCTATGGGCAGGTTAAAAGAGGATGTATATAACGGATTTTCAGAATGGCTGCGGGAAGTGGCAATTAATCTTTCCCATGAACCTTTGCAGGTTGCAATCCAGGAAAGCTATGGCAGCTGCCCAGCGGTGATGAAACCTTCCCTGGGAAGATTCATATATGAGCTGGACGAAAACCCATGTGATGTTGCTCCATATTACAGATTTCTCTCAGAGTTCAATATTCTTGACATATCTTCTACCATTAAGACATTATACACCATAACAGAAAACCAGTCAGACCACATAGATGATGTGATTAACAGTATTATCAGCAGAAAAAATGAGCTGGCAGACAAGCATGAATCACTTAAGAACCAGGACGACATAAGCGTATTACAGTTTGCTGAATACATTCCCCTTCTCTTTGTTTCTGTTAAGATTGGAATAGATATGATGCTGGTTATATCCAGCTATCTTTAGTTTACAGATTCTGGAAAAAAATGGAGGTTTAATATGGGGATAATTGAAGAATTCGGACAGATGATTGTATCTGTGTTTTTTGTATCAGTTGTTGTTACAGTATTTGCAAATATACTGGGTTGCATAGTGTAGAGGGAAAAATATGAAGTCAATAATAGACTGTTCAGTGCATCTTATTATACTTACTCTGATATGCTTTATTTCTCTGGATTTTATTCTGGCTAATATTGATATCAACAGGAAACAGGAAGCAGTTTGCTATATGGAAAGCTATATTGAACTGTATGGAGAAAGTGAAACCGGTGATATGGGATATGACCTTGCAGATGGGGTGAAAGATGCTGTAAGAGACATAGCCTGTGATAATGGAATTGATATTAATATATCTTACAAAGAATCTTCTACCAGATACCATTATTATGACATGATATGTGAATACAGTCTTAATATGCAGCTTATGAACATTAACAAGCTTGTTAGAAGGCACAGCATTGTACGTACAGAAAGGAATGAACTGTGAGAGGAATAGTAAGTGCAGGAGGAATGCTGGTTGTAATGGTATTAGTCTGCCTGATTCATTTTGGGCTGGTTAATAACAGTGTGAGAGAAAATGAAATACACAGTGGTTTGTCTATGGCCATGGATTACAGTATAGATATGCTTTCACAGGAAGCTTTTAAAGACGAAGAGGATTTTTTACAGAATTTCTGCATGGTATTGAGTAGTGCTGTCACATCAGACGGAGTAATAGATGTATATCTTCTGGATAGTGACTGGGAGGCAGGATTTATAGATATTGTGGTGGAGGAAACATATCAGTATGGATTTATGGAAAGACATGGTAAAACCAGATGTGAGAGGGCATTCAGGATTGTTGGGTAAATTGAATTACAGGGGATTAATAAAGGCTGGTGTCATTACAGTATTATTTACTGTAATAGTTTCTCTTTCGTCAGTAAAAGTGGCAGCTGATAGTGCATACACGTGGCTGTATGATGTGAAGATGACATACTCTAAAGAGAACATTACATTAAATCTGTCTCTGGAGGATACAAGTGAAGTTCCTATAGATAAGAATATGGGAACCGTACTCTATGTTCTTGATACTTATCTTAAGGACAACGATAAACCAGATGGAAAGTGGCAGATGGATGTCAACGTAAGGGATGCTGATATTATTCAGATTGGAACATTGGATTTTAATGAATCTTCTACACCTTCAAAGAATTTTGATATTACGGATATATATTACAATACCAATGCTTTTTATAAGCCCGATACATCTGTTATCAGATGTTATAAGGATGTGGAAAGCGATTATGTGCAATTTTATGGATATGGATATATGCAGGAAGCAATATTTTTTGTAAGAAGGATTGGTGATGCCCTGGATAAAGAAAGTCTGTATTCCTATCTTGATGAGATTAGTTATGACAGCAGTGGGAATCCGATAAAAAAGAATTTTTATACTTATACCATGAATATGGATACAGTTTCAGGGCAATACCGCGTTAATGATGGTGAGTGGATGGATTGTAATGACAGTGTAAAACTGTATTATAAGGATTACAATGATGGGGATGTTCTGTGGTTTAGAACTGTATTTGCAGATGGGACATATTCGGGTGAAGTAAGTTATACAGTTAATAAGTTAAAGGTCAATGTTAATCCCGATGGGGGCACCCTTAACGGAAAAACAGAAATGTATACCTGTTCTGCTGATGGAACATATGATGATAATGTTTATATTGCCTGTAATAATGAGAAGGCAGAGCAGTTTGCCGAAAATGTATGTGAGAAGGAAGGGTGTGCTTTTGGCGGATTTGTTTTCCAGGAGGGAAGTGGAAAGATAATTGTTAAGGAGAACTGGGCATACAAGGCATCTGTAAGGGTTAGGAGAGTATCTACTGGTGTTGAATTTACCAATGTTGAGAAAGTGTCTGACAGTATCAGGGAACAGTACCCAACACAGGAGGAGCTGCTTGCTTACTATCAGGAACGATACAGAAAGCTGTATGAAGGAAAAACATCTGTCACATATTATCCCGAATCAGTGACTATCCTTTCCCAGAAACAGATATATTATTATGTATCTTCCAGCCTTCCACAGGTTACCGTTAAGGCTGTATGGATTCCTGATAATGCTCCGTTGCCTGGAAAGAGTGTAAAGTTAATTAAAATAGGATCAAGCATGTACAGAAAAGCTATGATAAGAAGAACCCTAGATGATGATTCGTGGGTTTTATGTTCTAAAGTTGATTTTAAGAATGTCAGTACAGCCGTTGAACCATCTGCCATAAGAAAGCATATAAGAATTCTTCCTTCAGGTCAGATGTCAGTACAGTCCTGATATATAAGCAGGGATAAAAAAAATAAGAGTGAGTATTCAGCAGGAAGTTAAGTGATTTCCCTATACGGGGAACAAACACTTCCTTCTGATACTCACTCTTTTATTGTTATGTGATTATAACGGCTGGTTAAATCTGATTAATCATTCTTAGTATTGTCATCAGAAGATTCATCTTCATGAACCTTCATAAGGATTGAATCAATTCTTGCCTTAGATGCTTTCTCAATGATAAATTCAAGATTATCAATGGTAAAGTGGTCACCGGTCTTTGGAAAACGGTCAAGTTTTTCGATTATGTATCCGCCGATAGAATCGTTATCGTCAGATTCAAGGTGACATCCAATCTCGCTGTTAATGTCATCAAGCTTATATGCAGCATCAATCCGGTATACATGAGAAGCAAGCTGCTTGAATTCTTCTTCCTCATCCTGGTCATATTCGTCTCGGATATCACCAACAATCTCCTCTAACAGATCTTCAGTGGTTACCATACCAACAGAAGTACCATATTCATCAATTACAATAGCAATACTGATGGAGTCTTTCTGCATCTCCCTGAAAAGTTCAGAGGTATTTTTCTGCTCGTATACAAAATATGGCTTTCTCATTATACTTTTCAGATTAAATGCCTGGCCTGTTGGAGCTGTAATAAGATCCTTAATATTCAAAACACCCACAACATTGTCAGGATTGTCTTCATATACCGGGAATCTGGAATATTTAGTTTCTTTGTATATATTAATAACATCAAGATAATCTGATTCCACATCAATAAGTGACATATCGATTCTTGGAATCATAATGTCCTTGACTTTGGATTCTCCGAAATCAAACAGGTTATTGATAATTTCCTTTTCTTCCTGTTCAATAACGCCATCTTCGTGGCTTACATCCACAAATGTACGGAGTTCCTCTTCAGTAATAGCCTGATTCATGTTCTTCTGGTCCAGCCCGAGAAGCTTAAGAACAACACCGGCTAGCTTATCTATAATAAATATAACAGGTGTGAGTACAGTCATCAGCCCTCTGATAACCGGTGCATAAGCCAGTGCAAACTTATCAGCATACAGTGTTGCAGCAGTCTTTGGAGATATTTCACCAAATATAAGTACAAGAATTGTAAGAATACCTGTTGCAATACCTGTTGCATAGTTGCCCCACAAGCTTATTACAAGGGATGTAGTGAGAGTAGATGCACTCAGATTTACAATATTATTACCAATCAGAATAGCTGAAAGCATTTTTCCTTTATTCTCAATAATTCTGTCAACAGTCATGGCACGCTTGTTGCCTGATTCAATCAGTGAACGGATTTTAATCCTGTTAACTGTGGTAAATGCTGTCTCTGCTGATGAGAAAAATGCTGAAAGCAGCAATAAAATAATAATAAAAACTAACTGTATGATACTATCCGTATCCAAAAAAAACCAACTCCTTTTTATATATAAATAATATTGGGAATGATTCCCAGAATATAATGTATTAAATATACAGAATTAATATTAATAAGTCAATACGTCATAGTCTTATAAGTATGTGAATACACTAAAGAATAAGTAAAATATATATAAAATTATCTGGAGGGGAAGTTGACTGATAAAATTATTAAATTAATCCAGACCATAGTTGTGGCTTATTTTGTGACAGCAGTTCTTTTACTTGTTCTTGCACTGATTGCATTCAAGACAGGGATGAAGGAAACAGTTGTGACAACAGGTATATACTGTATATATATTCTGTCCACAGCTGTCTCAGGTTTTGTAATTGGCAGGAAGATAAAAAGCAGAAGAGTACTATGGGGGATGGCAGCCGGATTTGCATATTATGCAGTTATTTTTCTTGTTTCTCTTATCCTGAATAAAGGAATTGCCATGGATGTAACAGGGATTCTTCTGGCATTTGCCCTGTGTTTAGCAGGAGGCTTCGCAGGATCATTTTTTTCCTGACCAGACCTTAAAAATAAAAAAAGGAAATTAAGAAACAACGTAGAAACTATTTAATAGGCGCACTTTTTGAAAGCTATTACAGAGTATTCTATGGTTAAGGATGATTCTTAATGCCAGGATTGTGTTAGTATGGCTGGGAATCTACAGGGATAGATATGAATATACGTGAGGAACAGGAAAAAAGAGAACATGAATATATGAGCCCCTATGCCAGTTTCAGTGACCAGTCAAGGGGACGGGACAGGGAAGAACCCCAGTGTGACATGAGAACTATCTACCAGAGGGACAGGGACAGAATTCTACATTGTAAATCATTCAGGAGATTAAAGCATAAGACCCAGGTTTTTCTGGCTCCTGCCGGGGATCATTACAGAACCAGACTTACACATACACTGGAGGTTGCCCAGATTGCAAGAAGCATAGGAAGGGCATTAAAGCTTAATGAGGATTTAATAGAGGCCATTGCCCTGGGACATGATCTTGGACACACTCCATTTGGCCATGCCGGGGAGAGGACACTTGATAAGCTGTGTCCATCAGGCTTTGCTCATTACAAACAAAGCGTCAGGGTGGTAGAACTTCTGGAGAATGATGGTAAAGGACTTAATCTTACCTGGGAGGTAAGAGATGGTATCATGAATCACAGAACATCGGGTAAACCCGCTACATTAGAGGGAAATGTGGTAAGACTTTCAGATAAAATAGCCTACATTAACCATGATATCGATGATGCCATAAGGGCGGGAATATTTGCTGAGAATGATATTCCTAAGATATATACAAGTATTCTTGGTAATTCCACCAAGGAAAGACTTAATACTCTCATTAATGACATTATTGTCAGCAGCCGTGATAAGGATGGTATATACATGTCACAGGAGATTGGAGATGCAATGAACAGTCTCAGGCAGTATATGTTCAGCAATCTGTATACCAATCCCACAGCCAAGAGCGAGGAGGTTAAGGCATACAAGCTGATAACAGAGCTGTACAACTACTATGTGGCTAATGTTGACGCTCTTCCTGATAATTTCAAGCAGTTTATTGATGAGGGAGAAGAACTGGAAAGAGTAGTATGTGATTACATATCAGGCATGACAGACCAGTACTGTGTTTCAAAGTTTATGGAAATATATGTGCCTAAGTCATGGAAGGGTTAAATAATGTATTCAAGACAGATAATTGATGAAGTCATATCAAGGAATGATATTGTTGATGTGATTTCGGGGTATATTAAACTAAAGAAGAATGGCAGCTCCTATGTTGGATTGTGTCCATTCCATAATGAGAAGTCACCTTCCTTCTCTGTATCTGGTTCAAGACAGCTATATCACTGCTTTGGATGCGGAGCAGGAGGGAATGTGGTGACATTTATAATGGAATATGAGAATTACACATTTCCTGAAGCGGTAAAATTTCTTGCAGACAGGGCAGGAATGGAACTTCCAGAGACAGATTACAATGATGAAGAACGGAAAGAGCGTGGTATTAAAGCCCAGCTTCTTGAGATAAACAAGCTGGCGGCAACATATTATTACGCACAGCTTAGGACAGAACATGGCAGTCTGGGACTAAATTACCTTAAGAAAAGAGGACTGAGTGATGAAACCATCAAGAAATTCGGCCTTGGATATTCTGCCCAGGGCTCCTCTGTTTACAGGTATCTGAAAGAGAAAGGGTTTGATGATGAAATTCTTAAGGAATCAGGGCTGTTTTCATATGAGAGAGGAGTTAACGACAAGTTCTTTAACAGAGTAATGTTTCCGATTATGGACATTAATAATAAAGTTATTGGATTTGGAGGAAGAGTTCTTGGTGATGCAAAACCAAAGTATCTCAATTCACCGGAGACAAAGCTGTTTGATAAAAGCAGGAATCTGTATGGATTGAATATTGCCAGAACAGCCAGAAAGAACAACCTGATAATATGTGAGGGTTACATGGATGTAATAAGCCTTCACCAGGCAGGATTTACACAGGCTGTTGCTTCTCTTGGAACAGCACTTACACCTGGACAGGCCAGTCTGATGAAAAGGTATACGGATAATGTACTTATAACTTACGATAGTGATGAGGCGGGAGTTAAAGCAGCTATGCGTGCCATACCTATCCTTAAGGAAGCAGGACTGTCTACAAGAGTTATCAATATGGAACCCTATAAAGATCCGGATGAGTTCATTAAAGCATTGGGAACTGAGGCCTTTCAGGAAAGAATTGACAAGGCAAGTAACAGTTTTATGTATGAAATTAAGATTCTGGAGCGAAACTATGACAGGAAAGATCCAGAGGGAGAGACAAGCTTTGAGAGAAATGTGGCTGAGAAACTGGTTACATTTTCGGAACGCCTGGAGCGTGATAATTATATGAAAGCTGTGTGTCAGCAGTTTAATATTAATTATGATGGAATGAGAGAGATGGTGGCAAACCTTGGCAATAAAGAGGGAATTATCCGCAGTGAAAGACCATCATTAAATCCACAGGTCAAGAAGAAAAAAAGGGAAAGCGGTGTACGGCAGGCGGAAAAAATACTTCTTACATGGATGATTGACGATCCGGAGGTGTTTGCCCGGGTAAGGGAGTATATTATGCCGGAAGATTTCATAGATTCCCTGTTGAACGATGTGGCAAAAAAGCTTTACGAGCAGTTTGATTCAGGAAGTGTTAATCCTGCTGCAATTATTAATACCTATGAGACAGAAGAAGAACACAACGAAGTGGCGGATCTGTTCTCTGCTGATTTAAGTGATAATCTTAATGCGGCAGAGCGTCAGAAAGCCCTTAATGATACTGTTATAAAGGTAAAGAGCAACAGTCTCGATTATGCACTTAAGAATACTACAGATCCAAAGGTACTTCAGGATATAATGACACAACAGTTAAAACTTAAGAATATTCACATATATTTATAATTTAAAGGGAAAGGATACCAATATGGCTAAGAAGAACGAGGCAATCGAGGAAAAGGAATTAGAAACTAAAGAGGCTGCAACAGTTAAAGAAAAGAAACCTGCAGCAAAGTCAGCAAAGAAGACTGCTGATAAAAAGGCAGAAGAGAAGAAAGCTGATGAAGAGTCTGTAGAGAAAAAGGCAGCAGGGAAGCCGGCAGGAAAGAAAACACCAGAGAAGAAAACAGCAGAAAAGGAAACAGAAGAGAAGGAAACACCAGCTAAGAAGCCGGCAGGAAAGAAAGCATCAGAAAAGAAAACGGCAGAGAAGAAAACAGATGAGAAAAAGCCTGTAAAGAATGAAGCTGAAGATAATCTGGAAGAAAAGAAACCTGCTGAAAAGAAGACTTCTAAGAAGACAGCTGAAAAGAAACCTGCCCGAAAAACAGCAAAGGTTTCAAAGGCTGAAGATACAGAGGCAGCAGAAGAGATTGCAGACGATTATTTGACAGATGAGGATATAAAAGAGTCTGATGATGATTCACAGGATGAAAATCCTGCTGATTCTGCTGCAAAGTTTGAGGAAAAATGCAAGGGACTTCTTACACTTGCGAAGAAGAAGAAAAATGTTCTTGAATATCAGGAGATTATGAATTTCTTCCTTGATTCAGATTTTGAGGCTGACAAGATGGAGAAGGTATTCGAGTTTCTGGAAACTAACAATGTAGATGTAAAGATGTCAGATGACGTCGATGATGATGAAGATATTCTCCTGGATGATGACGATGAAATCAATATTGAGAAAATTGATTTATCAGTTCCTGATGGCATTGGTCTTGATGATCCCGTAAGAATGTACCTTAAGGAGATAGGTAAGGTACCACTTCTTTCTGCTGAGGAAGAGATTGAGTATGCAAAGAGAATGGAGCAGGGTGACCAGGAGGCAAAGAAGCGGCTTGCTGAAGCTAATTTAAGACTGGTTGTCAGCATAGCTAAGAGATATGTAGGACGAGGAATGCTTTTCCTTGATCTTATTCAGGAGGGAAACTTAGGACTGATTAAGGCTGTTGAAAAGTTTAATTATAGAAAGGGCTTTAAATTCAGTACTTATGCAACATGGTGGATAAGACAGGCTATTACAAGAGCTATTGCTGACCAGGCAAGGACAATACGTATTCCTGTCCATATGGTTGAAACAATTAACAAGCTTGTAAGAGTATCAAGACAGCTTCTTCAGGAGTTAGGAAGAGAACCTTCACCGGAGGAAATTGCCGAAGCTATGGATATTCCAGTGGAGAGGGTGCGTGAAATCCAGAAGATCAGCCAGGAGCCTGTATCTTTAGAGACACCAATCGGTGAGGAAGAGGACAGCCATCTTGGAGACTTTATTCAGGATGATAATGTTCCTGTTCCTGCAGATGCAGCAGCTTCAACACTCCTTAAGGAGCAGCTTGTAGAGGTTCTTGGAACACTTACAGACAGAGAGCAGAAGGTTCTTAGACTTCGTTTCGGTATGGATGACGGAAGAGCAAGAACACTTGAGGAAGTCGGTAAAGAGTTTAACGTAACAAGAGAGCGTATAAGACAGATTGAGGCAAAGGCATTAAGAAAGTTAAGACATCCAAGCAGAAGCAGAAAGCTTAAGGATTATCTTGATTAATGGGAACTACAATGGAAGGATACAGTTTATCAAAAAGACTTTCCTGTGTGGCAGACTGGATTAAGGATACAGGACACAGGTGTGTGGCGGATATTGGAACCGACCATGGATACCTGCCTGTATATCTTGCAAAGAATAATATTGCTGACAGGGTTATTGCCATGGATGTAAGAATTCAGCCTCTTAATAAGGCTGAATCTAACGTCAGACTGTATGGAGTGCAGGAAAAAGTTGAACTCAGGCTGTCAGATGGCCTGGATGAATTAAAGCCTCTTGAAGCAGACACCATCACAATATGTGGTATGGGTGGAAGGCTTATCCAGAGTATACTGACAAGAGGAAAGGACAAGTATTCAGAGAATACACAGATAATTGTTTCTCCACAGTCAGAGATAAAGGAATTCAGACAGTTTCTGGTCTCCGCAGGATATACGGTTGTCAGGGAGAATTTCATTAAAGAGGATAACCAGTTTTATTCTATAATGGACTGCAGATTCAATCCTGAGTTTGAATTATATTTAAGATACGGAAAGGATAACCTTGAAAACCGTAATCAGGACATGTACCAGTATTTGAACAGGGAACTGGATACCAATTTAAAAATACTGGATACAGTTACCAGAGCTGGAGCCAAAGAAAGAAAAGCCCAGGTTGAGATGGAACTGTATTATATCAGGAGAGCATTGGAATATTTTAATGATTAGGAGGCCCGGTAATGAAAACGATTTTGTCAAAGCTGGCAAAGGAAGAACAGCACAGATTCAGCAATCAGATAATTCTTGCCAAGGTTTCAGGAGTATTGCGTGAGATAAAGGATATAGAAGTTGAGAGTGATGAGTGTGAGTTTATAACCACAGCATCAACCATTGGAAATGAGGTTTACAGAAGAAGTGTCTTATTTCTGGCATTGAAGGCTATAGATGATGTGGATACAGATGGCAGTGTGGGGCAGATAAGTGTGGAGTATTCAATAAGCAAGGGATTGTACTGCAGGGCGGTTAACGGCAGTAAGATTACTAAAGAGTTTATTGATAAAGTCCGGGAAAGAATGAATGAATGTGTCAAAGCTGATATGCCTATCACTAAAAGGACAATAAGCACCAGGGATGCCATGGAACTTTTCAAAGAATATGGCATGAAGGATAAGACCCAGCTCTTTAAATACAGAAGAGGTTCAACAGTCAACGTATATAACCTTGATGGTTATGAAGATTATTTTTATGGATATATGGCTCCTTCAACAGGGATGTTGTCGGTATTTGAACTGTTTACCTATGATGATGGATTTGTTCTCCAGCTTCCAGTGAAAAAGAATCCGGAAGCTGTGCCGGAGTTCGCACCTCCTGCCAAGCTGTTTAATGTACTTAAAGAGACAACAATGTGGTCTGAGATGCTTGATATGCATACTGTAGGGGCTCTTAATGAGCATATTGCAAAGGGCAATATTGGAGAGATGATGCTTGTCCATGAGGCTTTGCAGGAACAGAAAATTACTGAAATCGTTAAGATGATTGAGAGCCGTCCTGGCATTAAATTTGTCATGATTGCAGGACCTTCCTCATCAGGAAAGACTACATTCAGCCACAGACTGTCAATACAGCTTATGGCAAGGGGATTTAAGCCACATCCTATTGCTGTGGATGACTATTTTGTAGAAAGAGAACAGACTCCTGTAGATGAGAATGGTGATTATGACTTTGAAGCTTTGGAGGCAGTTGACGTAGAACTTTTTAACAACCATATGACCCGGCTTCTTGCAGGTGAAGAGGTATCTATGCCAACATTTAATTTCAAGATTGGCAGGAAGGAGTATAACGGAAAGACCCTGAAACTTGGTGAAGATGATATTCTTGTAATTGAAGGCATCCATTGCCTGAATGACAAGCTTTCATATTCTCTTCCTGTGGAGAGTAAGTTCAAGATATATATCAGTGCGTTAACACAGCTGAATGTAGATGAACATAACCGGGTTGCTTCAACTGACGGAAGATTAATAAGAAGAATGGTAAGGGATTATAGGACAAGAGGGGCATCAGCGAAGAAAACCCTGTCTATGTGGGAGTCGGTAAGACGTGGTGAGGAAAAGAATATTTTCCCTTATCAGGAGCAGGCAGATGTTATGTTTAATTCTTCACTGGCATACGAAATATCTGTACTGAAACCATATGTTGAACCGCTTTTGTTTTCCATTGGAGAGAATGAGCCGGAATATTATGAGGCGAAGAGACTTCTTAAATTCCTGGATTATTTCCTTACATGTCAGACAGAATATATTCCTAATAACTCTATATTGAGAGAGTTTGTTGGAGGAGGATGTTTTAAGGTGTGAAATTACCTTGACATATGAGATATGGCTTATGTATAATTCATTTTAATTGTATTATTAACTATTAATCTTTTATGAGGTGGAAAGAAATGAGTATGATTTATAAAAGTACAAGAGATGACAGCGTTAAAGTAACAGCGTCACAGGCTATTCTGAAAGGTCTTGCACCAGACGGGGGACTTTTTGTTCCAGAATCAATTCCTGAACTGGATAAGAGTCTCGAAGAACTTTCAGCCATGGACTACAAAGGTGTTGCATATGAGGTTATGAAGCTTATGCTTGATGACTTTACAGAGGAAGAATTAAAGCACTGTGTTAACAGCGCCTATGATTCAAAGTTTGATACAGATGAGATTGCTCCTCTTGTAAAGGCAGACGGGGCATATTATCTTGAGCTTTTCCATGGAAAGACAATTGCCTTTAAGGATATGGCTCTCTCAATTCTTCCACATCTTCTGATAACTTCTGCAAAGAAGAATAATGTTAAGAATGATATAGTTATTCTTACTGCCACATCTGGTGATACAGGTAAAGCTGCCCTTGCAGGCTTTGCAGATGTTAAGGGAACCAAGATAATTGTATTCTATCCTAAGAATGGTGTAAGTCCAATCCAGGAGAAGCAGATGATTACCCAGAAGGGTGATAATACATATGTAGTTGGTATTCACGGTAATTTTGATGATGCCCAGACAGGTGTTAAGAATATATTCAGCGACAAGGCTCTGGAGAAGGAGATGGATGCTGCAGGATTCCAGTTTTCATCTGCCAATTCAATTAATATCGGCCGTCTCTGCCCACAGATTGTATATTATGTGTATGCATATACAAGACTTCTTGCTAATGGTGAGATAAAGAAGGGCGAGAAGATTAATGTTGTTGTTCCAACAGGTAATTTCGGTAATATTCTTGCTGCATTCTATGCAAAGAATATGGGACTTCCTATCAACAAGCTTATCTGTGCATCTAATGAGAACAAGGTATTGTTTGACTTCTTCAAGACAGGTGAATATGACAGAAACAGAGAGTTTGTACTTACAACATCACCATCTATGGATATTCTTGTTTCAAGTAATCTGGAGAGACTTATCTATATGATTGCCGGAAACAGTGCAGATAAGAATGCCCAGCTGATGAACCAGTTAAAGACTGTAGGCAAGTATACCATTACGGATGACATGAGAGAGAAGCTGTCTGATTTCTATGGTAATTTCGCATCAGAAGAAGAGGATGCTGCTACCATTAAGAAATTGTATGAGGATACAGGATATGTAATTGATACTCATACAGCAGTAGCTGCTGCAGTTTATGACAAATATAAGTCAGAGACTAAGGATGATACTAAGACAGTTATTGCATCAACAGCAAGTCCATTTAAGTTTACAAGAAGTGTTCTTAATGCTATCGATAAGAAATATGATTCTATGGGAGATTTTGAACTTGTAGATGAATTGAGCAGACTTTCTAATGTAGCAGTTCCAGCTGCCATTGAGGAAATCAGAACAGCTCCTGTGCTTCACAATACTGTATGTGATGCAGACAAGATGTGTGATACAGTTAAGAAAATTCTTGGAATATAATTTTTCATGACAAATAAAGGGCGTTTCATCGCACTTTTAACATTTTTTCCTTCCTGTGTGTATAATATTATTACAATATTATTTATACATAGGGAGGATTTTTTATGCATTTTTGTTTTTACGAAGGAACAGGGGAAGAATGGTCAAGAGAACTGGCAATGAATCTGATTACACTGCTGGATGAGTTCGGGGTTGAACCAGTGTCGGTAAGCGATGAGGCTGTGGTTAATGACATATCAGATTTTTTGTTAAGACGTTATATTAAGGAGCATAAATATGTGGTTATAATTGTATCACAGAAACTGTTTACTGATATTTACGCCCTGGTGGAACTGGACATAATCAAGAAACTGTATAAAAAAGGTGAGATTACAGTTTTCAGTATATATGACGGGAAACATATACCTGTACTGCCGGAGAGGGCAGAATGGATTAACGAAAGCTGGAAGATTCCAATTAACAGAGCAGAGGATATTGGTACAGCCACAGGAATCATAATGGAAAAGATAATGAAGGACAAGCTTATTGAAAATATAGCTACAAATATGGTTGATAACATATCTGCTTCAAGAAATATAACTAAAGCATAGAAAATTTTTGATTTTAATGTTCTCCTTTGTTATACTCTTTATAGAATAACTGGTGCGTGATTGCAAAGCACAGAAAAGAGGATACAATGAAGGGGATTATTCTTGCAGGGGGAAGTGGTACGAGGCTTTATCCTCTTACAAAGGTCACAAGCAAGCAGCTTCTGCCAGTGTATGATAAACCAATGATATATTACCCACTGTCAGTTTTGATGATTGCAGGTATAAGGGATATTCTGATTATATCAACTCCCAATGACCTTCCTAATTTTGAGAGGCTTTTTGGAGATGGTTCCAGTCTGGGACTTAATCTTTCCTATAAGGTTCAGCCTTCGCCTGATGGACTTGCCCAGGCTTTTATTCTTGGAGAGGAGTTTATTGACGGCGATTCCTGTGCAATGGTTCTTGGAGATAATATATTCTATGGCAGCGGCTTGAAGAAACATCTTGTTAAAGCAGCAGCTAAGACAAAGGGAGCCACAGTTTTTGGATATTATGTAGATGACCCTCAGCGTTTTGGCATTGTGGAGTTTGATTCCAATGGAAAGGCAGTCTCGATAGAGGAGAAACCGGAACATCCGAAATCAAATTACTGTGTTACAGGATTGTATTTTTATGATAACAGGGTTTGCGAGTATGCAAAGCAGGTTAAGCCTTCTGCCAGAGGAGAACTGGAGATAACAGACCTTAACAGGATGTATCTGTCACAGGGGGAACTTGATGTTGTAACCCTGGGAAGGGGATATGCATGGCTTGATACCGGGACAGTAGATGCTTTATCAGATGCAGCAGAATTTATTAAGGTTATTGAGAACAGACAGGGAATCCAGATTGCGGCTATTGAGGAGATAGCTTACAGCAACGGATGGATTACTCTGGAACAGCTGATAAACCATGCTGAAAGTTATGGGAAATCACCATATGGTAAACATCTTAGAAGAGTGGCAGAGGGTAAGATACTGTATTAACAGTTGAACAGGAAACGGAGAATAATATGAATATTGTTGTTACTGGCGGAGCTGGGTTTATTGGCTCTAATTTTATATATCATATGCTGGAGAAGTATCCTGATTACAGGATAATATGTGTTGACTGCCTTACATATGCAGGGAATATGTCAACATTAAAGACTGCTTTGGATAATCCTGCATTTAAGTTTTTAAAGATTAATATTACAGACAGACAAGCTGTATATTCAATGTTTGAGGAAGAAAAACCTGATATTGTTGTTAATTTTGCAGCGGAATCACATGTTGACCGTTCTATTGAGAATCCTGAAATCTTTCTTGATACGAATATTAAAGGAACGGCAGTTTTAATGGATGCCTGCCGTAAATATGGCATTAAAAGATATCATCAGGTTTCAACTGATGAAGTATATGGAGATTTGCCGCTGGACAGGCCAGATTTGTTTTTTACTGAGGATACACCTATACATACAAGTTCACCTTACAGTTCCTCAAAGGCATCGGCAGACCTGCTTGTTATGGCATATCACAGGACTTATGGACTGCCTGTAACAATTTCAAGGTGTTCTAATAATTATGGACCTTTTCATTTTCCAGAGAAACTGATTCCATTAATGATTATTAATGCCCTGGCTGATAAGCCTCTTCCAGTGTATGGTGAGGGACTTAATGTAAGAGACTGGCTGTATGTGAAGGATCACTGTAAAGCTATTGATCTCATTATTCATAAAGGCAGAGACGGAGAGGTATACAATGTAGGTGGTCACAATGAGATGAGGAATATTGACATTGTGAAGCTTATATGTAAGGAACTTGGTAAACCGGAGAGCCTTATTACCCATGTGGCTGACAGGAAAGGCCATGATATGAGGTATGCCATTGATCCGGCAAAGATACATAATGAGCTGGGATGGCTGCCAGAGACAACATTTTCTGATGGAATAAGAATGACAATACAGTGGTATCTTGACAACAGAGAATGGTGGGAGGAGATTATATCCGGGGAATATCAGAATTATTATGACAGAATGTATAATAACCGCTGATATCATTTATGAAGAAGGGAAATTTTAAGATGCAGTGCATCTTAAAAATGTATAGATTATGAGGGTACTTGTTACTGGAATTAACGGGCAGCTGGGACATGATGTTGCAGAAGTCCTTAAAATAAAAGGATTTGAAGTAACTGGAACAGGCACAACTGACAACTATAGTGGAATTGCCAGGCTGAATCCATATCCTGATGAATACTTAAGAATGGACATTACTGATGCAGATGATGTAAGGAAAGTGTTTATGAAGGTTCAACCAGATGTTGTCGTACATTGTGCTGGCTGGACTGCGGTAGATAAGGCTGAGGATATAGAAAACAGGGATGCTGTATACAGAGTTAATGTTGATGGGACAAGGTATATAGCAGACATGTGCAGCAGGATAGATGCCAAGCTTATATTTATCAGCACTGATTATGTGTTTGATGGACATGGAAGTATACCATGGAAACCTGATTCAAAAGAATTTGCTCCTCTTAATTATTATGGTTTTACCAAGCTTAAGGGAGAGGAAGCTGTCAGTAGCTTGTTGAAGCGTTTCTTTGTTTTAAGAATATCCTGGGTATATGGAATTAATGGTGGCAATTTTGTAAGGACTATGCTGAAACTGGCAGATTCCCACAATACCTTAAGGGTGGTGGATGACCAGATTGGTACACCTGGATATTCAAGGGATATTGCAGATTTAATTGCAGATATGTGTGAATCAGACAGATATGGATTTTACCATGCTGCTAATTCAGGAGGGTATATTTCCTGGTATGATTTTGCCTGTGAGATATTCAGGCAGGCAGGAAAACATGTTGAGGTGAATCCTGTATCAACAGAGCAGTATGGTGTGTCAGCGGCGGCGAGACCTTCTAATTCAAGACTTGACATGTCAAAGCTTGAAGAGAATGGATTTAGTCTTCTTCCGGACTGGAAGGATGCTTTGGCCAGATATTTAAAAGAGGTAAAGGATAATGGGACAGATTAAAGTTGAAAAAACGCCAATAGAAGGACTATATGTAATTGAGCCCACAGTTCATCAAGATGAGAGAGGGTATTTTGTAGAAACATATAACCAGAGAGACTTTGAGGAAGCAGGTCTTTACTATACATTTGTGCAGGATAACCAGAGCATGTCGGTAAAAGGTGTGCTTAGAGGACTCCACTTCCAGAAAGAATTTCCCCAGGCGAAGCTTGTAAGGGTAATCAGGGGGACCGTGTTTGATGTGGCAGTTGATATAAGAAAGAACAGTCCTACATATGGAAAATGGTACGGAGTGGAGCTTAGTGAAGATAATAAGAAACAGTTTCTTATATCTGAAGGATTTGCCCATGGATTCGTTGTGCTTAGTGATGTAGCAGAGTTTTGTTACAAGGTGACAGACTTTTACCATCCTGGAGATGAGGGCGGTATTGCATATAATGACCCTGATATTGGCATAGAGTGGCCTGTTACTGATAACCTTATTATGTCACAGAAAGACCAAAACTGGCCGGGATTAAGCAGTATATGAAGAAATACACAGTAATTAACATGTCTGGGGCTTACAACAGGCTTGGTGGATTTATTTCAGAACTTAATAAGAGAGAAGATGTGGCATGGATTAACTGTGAGAGCCTTTCAGGAACAGAGTGTTACTGTGACAGTGATTCCGCAGACAGGATACGGGAGATACTGGCTTGCAATGGCATAGATTATCATGGTGTACATTTCATAGATAATGGAAACTATCATTATCTCAGCAAGCTGTTAACAGAGAGTATTGATAAGCCTTTTAATCTTTTTGTGGCTGATAACCATCCTGACACCAAGAGCCCTTTATTTGGCCCTATTCTTTCCTGTGGAAGCTGGGTAAAAGACCTTATAGAGGAAAATGAAAATGTGAATAATGTCTATTTGTCAGGAGTTAATCCGCAGCTTATTACAGATGAAGTGACATGCATAGACAAGGTTGTTGTGCTGGATAGCGGTGTGAACATTATGGATGTTATTCCAGATGATATTCCCATATATATTTCTATAGATAAGGACGTACTTGATATAGATGAGTGCATAACCAACTGGGATCAGGGAAATATGTCTTTTAATGCTCTTACAGAGATTATCAGAAATCTTATATCTCACAGAAATGTGCTGGGGATAGACATATGTGGTGAGATGGACAGTACGATGTATGATAAAGCTGATACTAACAGTATTCTTAAGAATGATAATGTAAATATTGAATTACTTAATGCGCTGGATTCCTTTTAAGGGTTCTGGCGCATTTTATATTTTCTTAATTATTTTTATTTGCATTTTTTGTTGACAATAATAAATGATAGTGCTATCTTAACTATAGCGATGTTAGCACTCTATTATTTTGAGTGCTAACAATCCAAGAGACAATGTATTTTGAGAACTGGAAGGGAGGATGCCATGGAACTGGATGAGAGAAAAGTAAAGATTCTCAAAGCTGTTATTAAGAATTATCTTGAAACAGGTGAGCCGGTTGGTTCAAGAACAATTTCCAAATATACGGATTTAAAGCTTAGTTCAGCTACAATCCGTAATGAGATGGCTGACCTGGAGGAGATGGGATACATTGTACAGCCTCACACATCTGCGGGACGTATTCCTACTGATAAAGGATACAGACTATATGTGGATGATATGATGAAACAGAAGGAGTCGGAGATGGCTCACAGAGAGCAGGACTTAAGTGACAGGGAACAGTCAGTCAGCGACAGGGAAAAGAATGTTGAGTCCATGGCAGAGATTCTTTCCAAGAAGGTTGATAAGGTGGAAGAACTTCTCCAGAATGTTGCTAAGGTTCTTGCCAAGGACACTAATTATGCAACAATGATTAGTGCACCACAGGTTAAGGGCAATAAATTGAAGTTCGTTCAGCTGTCAAGTCTTGAATCCCATAAAATCCTTGCAGTCATTGTAATGGAGGGAAACATCATAAGGAATAAGGTTATTACGGTGAGTGAGGAATTAAGCCAGGAGAATCTGCTTAAGCTTAACATTCTGCTTAATACTTCATTGACAGGGCTTTCTTTGCAGGAGATGAATTTAAGTATTGTCTCTAAGATGGAGAATCAGGCAGGAGAGCACACAATGCTGGTTAAGGAAGTTGTGGATGCCATAGTGGAAACTATTAGTGGAGAAGATAATCTTAAGATATATACCAGTGGTGCCACTAATATATTCAAGTATCCCGAACTTAGTGATTCTGCCAAGGCAAGTGAACTTATATATGCTCTGGAAGAGAAGAACAGTCTGGACAGTTTTGTCAGTGACAGTACTGATGAAAACCAGAAGAACAGCATCCAGGTGTATATAGGAAGTGAGGCACCAGTTGAGTCTATGAAGGATTGCAGTGTTGTTACGGCAACCTATGAACTTCAGGATGGCATGAGAGGTACGGTTGGTATTATAGGACCAAAGCGTATGGATTATGAGAAAGTAGTTGAGAAGCTAAAGACCATACAGAGCCAGCTGGATGATGTCTTTAAGAAAAGTTAGAAAGGTTGGATATTGAAGTGTCGAAGAAAAATCAGGAAGAAGCTGATTCAACAGCAAAGAATGTTGAAGATATAAAGGATGAGAAGGATAATGCTTCTAATATGGATAATTCAGCTGATTCCAACGCAGATGTGAATGAAGACTCTGCCGTACAGGCAGAGGACGCAAGTGATGCGGAGGAGCAGGCAGAATGCAGGAATGATTCTGATCCAAAAGACGCTGTTATCGCTGATTTACAGGATAAAGTGAAGCGTCAGATGGCTGAGTTTGACAATTTTAGAAAGCGTACTGATAAAGAGAAGTCTGCAATGTTTGAGATGGGGGCATCAGATGTTATTAAGAAGCTGTTGCCGGTAGTTGATAACTTTGAGAGAGGCTTCAAGTCAATAACAGACGAAGAAAAGGAAACACCATTTGCCAAGGGAATGGATATGGTTTACAGGCAGATGATTAAGATGCTTGAGGACCTTGAAGTTAAGCCGATTGAGGCAGTTGGTTTAGAGTTTAATCCTGACCTTCATAACGCAGTAATGCATGTGGAGGATGAATCAGCAGGTGAGGGAATCATCGTTGAGGAGTTTGAGAAGGGTTATACTTATAGAGATACAGTAATCCGCCATTCAATGGTGAAGGTTGCTAACTAATATATATTAATTGTTAATGTTAAAGCGCACAGGCGCGGAAAGGATAATATCATGGGAAAGATTATTGGTATTGATTTAGGTACTACAAATTCATGTGTAGCAGTTATGGAAGGTGGTAAGCCAGTTGTTATAGCTAACACAGAAGGCTTAAGAACAACCCCATCTATAGTAGCATTTACTAAGACAGGAGAGAGACTTGTTGGTGACCCTGCAAAGCGTCAGGCTGTAACTAATGCTGACAAGACAATTTCTTCTATCAAGAGACATATGGGAACTGATTACAAGGTAACAATTGATGACAAGAAATACACTCCACAGGAGATTTCTGCCATGATTTTACAGAAGCTTAAGGCTGATGCTGAGAGTTACCTTGGTGAGCCAGTAACAGAGGCTGTTATTACAGTTCCAGCTTACTTTAATGATGCACAGCGTCAGGCAACAAAGGATGCTGGAAAGATTGCAGGTCTTGATGTTAAGAGAATTATCAACGAGCCAACTGCTGCAGCACTTGCTTACGGCCTTGATAATGAGAAAGAGCAGAAGATTATGGTTTACGATTTAGGTGGTGGTACATTCGATGTATCTATCATTGAAATCGGTGATGGTGTAATTGAAGTTCTTGCCACAGCAGGTAATAACAGACTTGGTGGTGATGATTTTGATAATGTTATCACACAGTATATGCTTGATGATTTCAAGGCAAAGGAAGGTGTTGACCTTTCAAAGGATACAATGGCACTCCAGAGATTAAGAGTTGCTGCAGAGCAGGCTAAGAAGGAACTTTCAAGTGCAACAACAACTAATATTAATCTTCCATATATTACAGCAACAGCTGAGGGACCAAAGCATTTCGACATGACTCTCACAAGAGCTAAGTTTGATGAACTTACACATGAGCTTGTTGAGAAGACAGCTGAACCAGTAAGAAATGCACTTTCAGATGCAGGACTTACAGCAAGCGACCTTTCAAAGGTTTTATTAGTTGGTGGTTCTACAAGAATTCCAGCTGTTCAGGAGAAGGTAAAACAGTTAACAGGACATGAGCCTAACAAGTCATTAAACCCAGATGAGTGCGTAGCTATCGGTGCTTCTATCCAGGGTGGTAAGCTTGCTGGTGATGCTGGTGCAGGTGAGATTCTTCTTCTTGATGTTACTCCACTTTCACTTTCAATTGAGACAATGGGTGGTATTGCTACAAGACTTATTGAGAGAAATACAACTATTCCTACAAAGAAGAGCCAGATTTTCTCAACAGCTGCAGATAACCAGACAGCAGTTGATATTAATGTAGTTCAGGGTGAGAGACAGTTCGCTAAGGATAACAAGTCTCTTGGACAGTTCAGACTTGATGGAATTCCACCAGCAAGAAGAGGTGTTCCACAGATTGAGGTTACATTTGATATTGATGCAAATGGTATTGTTAATGTATCAGCTAAGGATCTTGGAACAGGCAAGGAGCAGCACATCACTATTACAGCTGGTTCTAATATGTCAGAAGAGGATATTGATAAGGCTGTAAAGGAAGCAGCTGAATACGAGGCTCAGGACAAGAAGCGTAAGGAGGCTATTGATGTATTTAATGATGCAGATTCAATGGTATTCCAGACACAGAAGGCTCTTGATGAGGCTGGCGACAAGCTTGATCCTAACGATAAGTCAGCAGTAGAGTCAGATCTTAATGCTCTTAAGTCACTTATTGATGGTAAGCAGGCAGACAGTCTTACAGATTCAGACATTGACCAGATTAAGGCTGCAAGAGAAAAACTTATGGAATCAGCCCAGAAGCTTTTTGCAAAGCTTTATGAGTCACAGCAGGCTGGTGCAGCAGGTCCAGATATGGGAGCTGGCGCTGATGCAGGAGCTGGTACAGACAATGGTGCACCATATGGCGATGACGTAGTTGACGGTGACTACAAGGAAGTATAATTACTGGCTGTTTCATAACATTTTTAGTAAATTATGGGATTTTTTTCAAAGTAGTACTTGATTATTATTCTAAAAATTTTATAATAATATAGCTATGGTTTAACTGCACAGATTGTCTTGGACGATTGTTTATGACATCTGTGCAGTTATTGGCGATTTTAATGGAGGAAGTAGATAATGGCGGAAAAACGGGACTATTACGAGGTATTAGGTGTGCCAAAGGATGCCGATGATGCAGCTATTAAGAAAGCATACAGACAGCTTGCCAAGAAGTATCATCCAGATATCAACCCGGGTGACAAAGAGGCAGAGGCAAAGTTTAAAGAGGCTTCTGAGGCATATGCAGTATTAAGTGATGCTGATAAACGCCGTCAGTATGACCAGTTTGGACACGCAGCATTTGATGGTTCAGGTGGTGGATCTGGTGGATTCGACTTCAGCAATATGGGAGACATATTCGGAAGTGATATATTTGGAGATATCTTTGGTGATCTTTTTGGTGGCTCAAGCAGCAGAAGACGCAACAGTAATGGGCCAATGCGTGGTTCTGATGTGAGAACCAGTGTAAGAATTACATTTGCAGAATCTGTAACAGGAACATCAAAGAAGCTTGATATTATTCTGAAGGAGACATGTAATACCTGTCATGGAACTGGTGCCAAGCCAGGCACTTCTCCAGAAAACTGTAGTAAATGTGGCGGAAAAGGCCAGGTTGTCTACACCCAGCAGTCACTTTTTGGTATGGTACGTAACGTGCAGCCATGTCCTGATTGTAAGGGAACAGGTAAAATCGTTAAGGAAAAATGTCCTGACTGTTATGGCTCAGGATATGTTTCTGTTAAAAAAACCATAGAAGTTACAATTCCTGCTGGCATTGATGATGGTCAGTGTGTTAGAATACAAGGTAAGGGTGAGCCTGGAATTAACGGAGGCCCAAGAGGCGATCTGCTGGTTGCAGTAATGATAAGCCCGGATCCTGAATTCAGAAGAGATGGATACAATATCATGTCTAACGTGAGAATCAGTTATCCAAAAGCGGTATTAGGCGGGGAGATTAAAGTAAGAACAGTTGATGGCGAGGTTATTTACGAGGTAAAACCAGGAACGGCTTCAGGTACTAATGTACGTTTAAAAGGCAAAGGTATGCCAACAGTCCGTAACAAGGAAGTCAGAGGAGACCATTATATTACTTTAATTGTGGATATTCCTAGTAAGCTTACCGCTGAGCAGAAGGAAGCTTTGGTTAATTATGAAAAGCTTCTTACAGGGGAAGATGTACCGCACAAGAAAAAGGGATTTTTCAAGTAATATCAAATTAATGTAACGAAAGGGAGATGTTATGAAAGACAATAACGAAAACAACATGGATGAAACATTTGATAATGTTACAGACACACAGGAACTTCAGGGCGATGCGCTGGATGATGCAGAAGGAGTAACAGAAACTGCTGATGAGGCTGAATCAGAGGCTTCAGAGGGAGAATATGAGTCAGATTCAGAAGATGGTGCTGACATTGAAGAGGATGACAGTATTGATGAAGATGACGAAGATGAAGAAGAGGATGAAGAATCTGAATATGTGCCAAGACGCAGTCAGTCAGTTAATTCTTCTGCCAGCTTTGTTGATACTTTAAAGAATTTAAGTAAGAAACAGCTGGGATGCATTGCTGCTCTTGCAATTGTGGTAATAGCTGTTATCGTTGTAATTATTGTTCTTGCAACAGGCAAGAAGAATAAGAAGCCGGTTGTAAACACTAATACTAATGTTACTGCTGTTACTAAGGCTACCGAGGCACCTACACAGCAGGAGACAACCATGGCAGTTGTTGAGCCTGAGAAAAATGTTTCATTTGATGAGTTACAGAGCTCTAATGAGGATATATATGCATATATCTACATTCCTGGAACAGATATTGATTATCCAATTCTCCAATCAGAGAGCAGAGGTGAGAATTATTATCTGAATTATACGGTTAACCATTATTATTCATGGACAGGTGCTATCTATACACAGTTCACATATAATAAGCAGGATTTTTCAGATAAGAATACAATTATCTATGGTCATGCTGCTACACATAATATTAATTCAGTTATGTTTACACAGCTTCATTACTATGAAGATGAGGAATTCTTAAAGCAGTACCCATATATTTACATCTACCAGGGTGACAGACAGCTTAAGTATCAGATATTTGCTGCAGTACATTTTACTGATGTTCTGATTCCAGCAAAGTATGGTGTTAATGATGGAGCATCTATGGTACAGTTTGTAAATGATGCCAAGACAACTTATGGCGGTGTTATTGATGACAGCGTAGTTATTGATGAGAATTCCAAGATTATTACTCTGTCAACATGTACTATGGTTCCTAACTATGATGATAACAAGAGATTCCTTGTTATAGCTAAATTAGTTGAGGAAAGCAAGGTTGCACAATAATAATTAGAATAGAGGATATATATGAACCTTAATGAGAGAATGAATGCCGTTAGTGGGCTTAATCTGCCTGAATATGAATTGATAGATGTTAAGGAACTTTCCGATATTAATTCAGCGGGACTTTTACTTAGACATAAGAAAAGCGGCGCAAGAGTCGTTGTAATTTCCAATGATGACAATAACAAAGTATTTTCTATTGGCTTTAAGACACCACCCTATAACGACACAGGATTACAGCATATTATTGAGCATTCAACTCTCTGTGGTTCACGTAAATACCCTGTTAAGGACCCTTTTGTAGAACTCTGCAAAGGGTCACTTAACACTTTTCTTAATGCAATGACTTATGCGGATAAGACTATTTATCCGGTAGCCAGCTGTAATGATGCAGATTTTAAGAACATTATGGATGTGTATATGGATGCGGTTTTTTATCCAAACATGTACAACAACAAGAAAATCTTCATGCAGGAGGGCTGGCATCACGAATTAGACAGTAAAGATGGAGCTATTACCTACAACGGAGTTGTATACAACGAGATGAAGGGCGTGTATTCTTCTCCTGATGATGTGTTGTCCAGACTTACATTCGTTTCACTTTTCCCAGATACAACTTATCGGTTTGAATCAGGTGGGGATCCAGATCATATTCCAGAACTTTCTTATGAGGAGTTTCTGGATTACCATCATAGATTTTACCATCCTGTCAATAGTTATATATACCTATATGGTGATATGGATATCAGGGAACGTCTTGAATATCTTGACAGGGAATACCTTAAGGACTTTGATGCAGCAGAGGTTGTGGTGGATTCTTCTATTGAACTCCAGAAGCCATTTGACAAAATGGCAGAGGAGGAACATTTCTATGCTGTTACAGAGGATGAGCCTCTTGAGGATAATTCCTATATTTCGTATAACAAAGTAATTGGAACTGCAACGGACCCACTTATATATATTGCTGTGCAGATTCTGGATTATTGTCTGATTGCAGCGCCTGGGGCCAGATTAAAGCAGGCTTTGGTGGACAAGGGCGTTGGAACAGATGTATACTCTAACTTTGAAACTTCCGTTTACCAGCCAGTGTATTCTGTAGTTGTGAAGAATTCCAGCATCTCTAAGAAGAAGCTGTTTATTGATACCATTAATGAGGTATTAGAGGATATATTAGAGAATGGAATTGACATGCGTATGATTGATGCAGGAATCAATTATTATGAATTCAAGTACCGTGAGGCAGATTTCGGTTCATATCCAAAGGGACTTATGTACTGCCTTACTATGATGGACAGCTGGCTTTATGATGACAGCAAGCCTTTTGTACATTTACAGGCTTTAGATATATTCGATAAAATTAAAACAGAAAAGAATAACGGATTATTTGAGAATATAATACGTGACTATCTTCTTAATAACAACCATGGTTCAGTTGTGACTCTTTCTCCTAAGAGGGGACTTGAGGAGGAAAGAGAGGAAAAGACAGCTTCAGTTCTTGCAGAGTATAAGAAAGGACTGTCTGATGAAGAACTTCAGGATATAATTGCATCCACAGAAGAGCTTAAGAGTTATCAGGATGAGCCTTCCAGCCAGGAAGACCTTTTATCAATTCCTATGCTTAAGCTTGAAGATATTAAGAAAGAGGCAGAAGAATTAAAGAATTCTCCTGTTGATATTGAAGGGGTTACAGTGGTAAATCATGACATTTACACTAATGGAATAGCCTACGTAATCCTTTCATTTAACTGTGAAAAAGTTCCAGATGAGCTGATTTCTTATCTTGGACTTTTATCATCAACACTGGGGCTTATGGATACAGATAATTTCACGTATCCTGAGTTATCTAATGAGATTAACATTAACACTGGTGGAATCAGTTCCATGCCATCAATATATGACGATGCACAGGATAATAAGAAATATGGCATATGTTATCTCATACGAGGAAAAGCATTATATAACAAGGTGCCATTCCTTCTTGATATGATGAAGGAAATAATCTATCATGCGAAATTTGATGACTATAAGAGGCTCAAAGAGATAATCTCAAGAGTGAAATCAAGACTTGAAACATCAATGACAAGTCAGGGACATGTGCTGGCGTACACTTATGGTGAGTCACAGTTTTCTCCTGTCGAATACTATTCAAGTAAGATACGTGGATATGATTATTATCTGTTTATCAGCAGACTGGAAAATGATTTTGATACTGTTAAAGAAGAGATATCTGCTAATCTTAAGAGATGTATGGAACTCATATTTGCGAAGGATAATCTTCTGGTCAGCTGTACAGCTGATAAGGATGGATTTGAACAGTATTTTACAGAGGCATTCAGAAAAATTATACCGTCAATGCCAGAGTTTTCAGGAAATGCATGTGTAAGACAGTTTGTTCCTAAGAAAGTCAACACAGCATTTACTTCATCATCTCAGGTTCAGTATGTGGCAAGATGTGGTAATTTTGTAAATAAGGGATATCAATATACAGGAGCGTTAAAGGTTCTTAAGATAATATTCTCTTATGAATATCTGTGGATTAATATTAGAGTTAAGGGTGGGGCATATGGCTGCATGAGTGGCTTTAGCAGAAATGGTGACAGCTACCTTGTGTCATACAGAGACCCTAATTTAAGAAAAACAGATGAGATATTTGCAAATGCAGGGGATTATGTTGAAAGCTTTGATGCTTCAGACAGGGATATGTTAAAATATATCATTGGAACAATAGGGCTTGTTGATATACCTAAGACACCGGCTGACAAGGGCCTGATGTCCTTCTATGCTTATCTTACACATACACCTTACGAGTTTTACCAGAAGATGCGAGATGAGATTTTATCAACTAATGTCCAGACCATAAGAGAACTGGCACCTATGATAAAAGATACCTTTGGAGAGAACTACCTGTGCGTTGTTGGTAACCAGAAAGCAATTGAGCAGGAGTCGGATATGTTTGATGCGGTTGCTCCATTATTTAAGAATGGACCGCAGGAATAGGACGATTAATGAATTTAGATGAAATGCTTGCTGCCAGCGGAATTACAGGAGGAGCTGCAGCGAATCAGGGAAATGTTAAATCTGGATTTGTTACATTAATTGGTAGACCTAATGTGGGAAAGTCTACATTGATGAACAAAATTATTGGACAGAAGATTGCAATAACATCCAATAAGCCACAGACTACCAGAAACAGAATACAGACAGTTTTTACTGATGAACGGGGACAGATTGTATTTGTGGACACTCCAGGGATTCACAAGGCGAAGAATAAGCTGGGTGAGTACATGGTTGGAGCTGCTGTTAAGACGTTGTCTGAGGTGGATGCAATATGCTGGCTGGTAGAGCCGTCTACATTTATTGGAGCAGGAGAACAGAGCATTATCGAAAGGTTAAAGAGTGTTAATGTGCCTGTTATCCTTGTAATAAATAAGATGGATACAGTAAAGAAAGAAGAGGTACTTCCTGTTATTGAAAAATACAGCAGGGAACTGAAATTTGCCGAGATTGTTCCTCTTTCAGCAAGAAATGGTGATAATGTAGATGACCTGGTAGATACTATATTTAAGTATCTTCCATATGGACCAATGTTTTATGATGAGGATACTGTAACAGACCAGCCAATGAGACAGATTGTGTCAGAGCTTATAAGGGAAAAGGCACTTCACGCCCTTAATGAAGAGATTCCGCATGGAATTGCTGTGGCAGTAGACAGCATGAAACTAAGAGGCAGTAAAAAGATATATGATATCGATGCTACTATAGTATGTGAGAGAGATTCACATAAGGGTATTATTATTGGAAAAGGCGGAGAAATGCTTAAGAAAATTGGAACTAACGCCCGTTATGAGATTGAAAAGCAGCTGGATTGCAAGGTCAATCTTAAGCTATGGGTAAAGGTGAAAAAAGAATGGCGCGATAGTGACATTCTACTTAAGAATTTCGGATACGACAAGAAGGATAACAAGGGTTAGTTATGGGTGATGTTACTGAAGTTACAGGAATGGTACTGTCATCTATGAATGTCTGTGAGTATGACAGGCGTATTGTACTGTTAACTAAAGAGCGAGGATTGATTTCTGCCTTTGCCAAAGGGGCAAGAAAGCCTAACAGTCCGCTTACAGGTGTTACAAGGGCATTTGTATTCGGGAAATTCCAGCTGTATGAAGGAAGAAGTTCATATACTGTAAAACAGGCCAATATACAGGAGTATTTTGAGAATGTGATATGCGACCTGGACAATGTGTATTATGGCTGTTATTTCGCTGAATTAGCGGAGTATTATGCCAGGGAAGGCATTGACTGTGGCGACATGATTAATCTTTTGTATGTGGCGTTAAAGGCTCTTTCCAAAGCAAGTATTCCTAAACGTCTTGTAAGATTCGTGTATGAAATAAGACTTGTAAGCATTAATGGAGAGTGTCCTGATTTCTTTACATGTCAGGGCTGCCAGAAAGAGAAGATTAAATTCTGTGCATTTTCGGAAACCATGCATGGCTTGTACTGTAATGATTGTGTAGAGTACGCAGTTAATTCTGTATACCTTTCAGAATCAACGGTATATGCACTTCAATATATTATAACTGCACCCATTGAAAGACTGTATACCTTTACATTATCAGACCAGTGCCTGGAAGAACTGGGAAGAGTGGCATCCGGGGTAATCCAGGGTGCGGTGGATAAAGAGATGAAATCAGCACAGATGCTTTTATAACCATTCATTTAATAATTGACAGGTGAAAAGGGCTGTTAATTATTAAGTGGATGGTTATCTGACATTATAAGGAATGTATAAACTGACACTGTACGGCATGTCAAAAGATACGTAGAATACTTCAAAAAAGGAGGCTTGCATGGTATCAGAACATAATCACCAGAAAAAAATAGCACTGATAAATGATATTACAGGTTTCGGAAGATGCTCTGTGGCTGTGGAACTTCCTGTTATATCAATGATGAAAGTGCAGTGCTGCGTAATACCTACAGCAATTCTTTCTAACCATACAGGGTTTAATTCATTCTATTTTGATGATTATACACCTAAGATGGAAAGCTATATTGAACAGTGGAAGAACCTGAATCTTGCTTTCAATGGGATATGTTCAGGTTTTTTAGGTTCACAGTCCCAGATTAGCATAGTATCAGATTTTATCAGGGATTTTTCAGATAAAGATACAGTGGTTATTGTTGACCCTGTTATGGGGGACAATGGCAGGAAGTATTCAACATACACAGATGAGATGTGTGACATGATGAATCAGCTGGCAGGTCAGGCCCATATTCTTACCCCTAACCTGACTGAAGCCTGTATTCTGACAGATACTGAATATACAGAAAAATGGCATGAAAAAGACATTATAATTCTTGGGGAAAAATTACTTTCTCTTGGACCGGAAAAGATAGTGATAACAGGAATCCAGCAGGGAAGCCTCATTGCCAATTACTGTTGCACAGAGAATGAAAAAGGTCGTTTTATTAAGGTGAAGAAAACAGGTCAACAGCGTTCAGGGACAGGGGATATATTCACATCCATAATTGCTGCAGATGCTGTTAACGGCATAGATTTCTACAGTTCAGTAAGAAAGGCGTCACAGTTTATAAAACAGTGCATCATCCATTCTGATAAGATGGCTATTCCATTGACGGACGGTGTGTGCTTTGAGGAGATACTACACACTCTTAAGTAAGAGGAAAGGAGATTAATATGGAAAAGAAAATGGAAATACTATATAAGGTTCACAACAACCTGTATATCAACCTTACTAACAGGTGTCCCTATCCCTGTACATTCTGCCTGAGACAGAAGATGGATAAAGTAGGAGAGTCTGATACCTTGTGGCTGCTTCGTGAACCCACAGCAGAAGAAGTAATTGAAGAATTTAAAAAATGGGATGTTGACAGCTTCCATGAGATTGTATTCTGTGGATTTGGAGAGCCAACAGAGGCTTTTGATGTATTAAAGAAGGTTGCGGAATTTATTAAATCTAAATATAATAAACCTATAAGGCTTAATACTAATGGTGTCGGAAACCTGATAAACCAAAGAAATATAGCACCTGAACTTAAGGGACTTATTGATACAGTATCCATAAGCCTTAACAATCCTGACCCGGAAGAATATGCAAAGCTTGTCAGAAGTAAATACGGAGAGAAATCCTTCCAGGAGATGATTAATTTTGCAAAGGAGTGCAAAAAATATGTGCCTAATGTTGTGATGTCCACTGTGGATACAACTATTTCACATGAAGAAGAAAAGAAATGTAAGGAAATATGTGATGAGGTAGGTGCGGTATATAGAATCCGTCCATGGGAAGATTAGTACTTGTCATATTCTTTCAAATGATATAAAATTATGCTAGTTTTGCTTTATACCCATATGTGGGAACGTAAAAGCATGAGGAGGATAGTGTGAAAAATATGCTTGATAGCATATTTTTCACACGGCTATTTGTGCCGCAGGCGCCACAAAATAGCCCCTATCGCAGAGCCAAATCTGAAATTTGGCACGCGATTCCTTTGACGCAAGAGCGTCTGCGGAATGGAGAATATCATGGATAAGACAATGGACAAGATAGTAGCCTTGGCAAAGGCGAGAGGATTCGTATATCCTGGTTCTGAAATCTACGGAGGACTGGCTAATACATGGGATTACGGTAATCTTGGTGTTGAGTTAAAGAATAATGTTAAGAAAGCATGGTGGCAGAAGTTTGTGCAGGAAAGCCCATATAATGTAGGTGTGGACTGTGCAATTCTTATGAATCCACAGACATGGGTAGCTTCTGGACATCTTGGTGGCTTCTCAGACCCATTAATGGACTGTAAGGAATGTCATGAGAGATTCAGAGCTGATAAGCTTATTGAGGACTGGGCTGAGGAGAATAATTATGACCTTGGCGGTTCAGTTGACGGATGGACTCAGGAACAGATGAAGAATTTCATTGATGAGAAGAACATCTGCTGTCCATCATGTGGTAAGCATAATTTCACAGATATCAGACAGTTTAATCTTATGTTCAAGACATTCCAGGGAGTTACAGAGGATGCCAAGAATACTGTTTATTTAAGACCTGAGACAGCACAGGGTATATTCGTCAATTTCAAGAATGTTCAGAGAACATCAAGAAAGAAGGTTCCATTTGGAATCGGACAGATTGGTAAGTCTTTCAGAAATGAGATTACACCTGGTAACTTCACATTCAGAACAAGAGAGTTTGAGCAGATGGAACTGGAATTCTTCTGTAAGCCCGGAACAGACCTGGAGTGGTTTGCATACTGGAGACAGTTCTGTATAGACTGGCTTAAGTCTCTTGGAATGAAGGAAGATGAGATGAGAGCCAGAGACCATTCACCAGAAGAACTGTGCTTCTACTCAAAGGGAACAACAGATATTGAATTCTTATTCCCATTTGGATGGGGCGAACTGTGGGGTATTGCAGACAGAACAGATTATGACCTTACACAGCATCAGACAGTTTCTGGTGAGGATATGGCATATTTTGATGATGAGACTAAGGAAAAGTACATTCCATATGTAATTGAGCCATCATTAGGTGCAGACAGAGTTACACTTGCATTCCTCTGTTCAGCATATGATGAGGAGGAGCTTGAAGGAGGAGATGTAAGAACTGTTCTTCATTTCCATCCAGCACTTGCTCCAGTTAAGATTGGTATCCTGCCACTTTCAAAGAAGCTTAACGAGGGTGCAGAGAAGATATATGCCGAACTTTCAAAGTATTATAACTGTGAGTTTGATGACAGAGGTAATATCGGAAAGAGATACAGAAGACAGGATGAGATTGGTACACCATTCTGTATTACATACGATTTTGAGTCTGAGAATGACGGCGCGGTAACAGTCCGTGACAGAGATACAATGGAACAGGAACGTGTTAAGATAGAAGACCTTAAGGCTTATTTTGAGGAGAAGTTCAGGTTCTAAGCATTGGCAGTTGCAGAAGTTCTTATAGTTTATGACCAGAGGTTTAATTATGATATGTCCAAAGTGCGGTCAGGAGTATACGGGTGATTCATGTCCCCGCTGCCAGGGACCTAAGATAATAGTTAATAATCAGGAATATCTACAACGAAAGATGGAATATGAAAAGAAGCAGGCTGAAGTTAAGTCTGCTTCTTCTTCTCATGGGAAAAATCCGTCTGATGAGACTGAGAAGAAGAATAGTACTTTACCAGGACAGGAGTTAAAGCCTGATGAAGTGTTTAAAAAGATTGTAGATAAAGCCAGAAAAGAGGGCAAAACAGCAGGTGAGGATGTTCTTGGAAGTGCATCTAAGGGGAAGGCAGTTAAGCTGGTAAAGAGGATATTGATTCTGGTTATTGCACTTACAGTTATATTCATTTCTTCTGGAACAGTGGTAAAGCTGGTAAAGAGAAACAACCAGACCCTGTATGTAAGATATAATGGCAAGATATATAACATGTCAGGTATAGACAGTGTATATGTGTGTGACAGTGATAAAGCATATTTTGACCCGGAGGGCAGGAATTTCTATACTCCTGATGAACCGGCAGATATTGTGGGAAAGACAGTAACAGAGAAACTTTCCTCTGAGAATGGGAAATATTATGTAAGTGAAGTCTATGACCAGGGAAGTGGTAAATACACATTATATCTGTGGAATAATGATGTTAATTATAAGTTATCAGAGAATTCCAATAAAAAATCAGTAATATACGTATCTGATGAGGGTAATGTAGTATACAAGGAAACTGTTATGATTAATGATGTTGGAGGAATGGGTAATACAGGACTGTACTTAAGCCAGCTTGTAAAGGGAGAATCAGGGCTGATTCCGGCAGTAACACAGTTATCAGAACAGATTAGACAGGCATGCGTATATTCTGACAAGAAGCTTATCATATACAACACAGGGGAAGATACCCTCTACAGCTTCTGCTATGGCAGGGATAAGACAGAGAGAGTAATAGCAGAGGACGTTACAGCAATATATCCTGTAGTCAGTGGTAAGAAAGGTTACTATTCATACAGGGCTGAGCAGATTAATACTGATAAGGATGTATCATCCCTGGTGTATGTATCTGGGGGCAAAGCATGGCTGTATGACTGTCTTGACAAGAATGAAACCGCTGTAGAGATAGACAGTGCAACAGGTGGAACAAGTGAGTACATCATAACAAACAACAATGGAATATATTCAGCCGGCTCATCTGTATTAAGATATGCATCATTTAAGAATGAAAAAAATGGAGAGTACAGTGATGTGTTAACACTGGGGAATACGGCAAATATTGTCTATTTTCCTGAAAAAGATATATTGATAGCTGTTGCTTCAGATGGCAGATTAGTATCAGTGAATAAAGGTATTGCAAAGGACATAACGGATGCAGTGACAGAGGGAAGCCTTAGTGAGGTGGATAACACAGATAATGGAATAACATATATCCGCAATGCTGTGTTATATTATGCAAATGTATCTTCTTTTAGAGAGATGGTTATGTCAGAGGCAGGAAGCAATGTATCTACATCCGGTACTCTTATGTATAAGAACAGGCTGTTTTACTGCAATGATAAGGGAAGCTTATGCTCATGCACTGTAAGTGGCAAGGATGATAAGATTATAGGAGAAGTGGATAATTTCTGGCTTGGGAAGTAGTGGGCTTAGGAAGAAGTGTGAAAAGATGAATATAGCGATATGTGATGATGACAGCACATTCAGAAGTACATTCAGGGATAATCTGGAAAAGCTGTTAAGACAGACCACAGAATATAATATTGACGAATACAGTTCAGGAGAAGAATTCATAGCAGGATGTGATTCCTGCAATTATGACTGTGTGTTTCTTGACCTGTATATGGGAGGTATGACCGGGTTCGAGACTGCATCCCAGCTTGCACGTAAGAACAAGGATACCAGAATAGCATTCTTGACTTCTAATGTTGCCTTGGTTTATGACAGCTTTGAATACCAGCCCTTCTATTTTTTAAGAAAAGATAACTATGTGGATGTTCTGCCTAAAGTTATCCAGAAGCTGAAGATTCTGCTGGATCAGAATGGAATATTTATTCTTGGCGGGAGAAGTGATAATGAGCATGTATCAGTAGGAAGTATATGTTATATAACAAGTGATAAACATAATATAACAATCCAGACAACCAAATACTGTTACGATATGAGAAAAACCATGGCAGAGGCTGAGAAAGAACTTGTTCCTTACGGATTCGTGAGGATACATAAGCAGTATCTTGTTAATCTGAGATATGTTAAGAAGGTAAGCACAAGGGATGATACCGTTGTTATGTATGATGATGTTGTGCTTGAAATGAGCAGGCGTAACAAGAGTACTGTAATGGAGAAATTCAGAGAATACCAGCGGAGTATGAAAAATATATGATGGAAATAATAGAAAAATATAGTATCACATTGATACAGTCTATTTTTGGAATATTGATTTTTCAGGTTGTTATGATGAATATGGCTATTGATATAATCAATTATATGAGAGTAAAAGAAGGAAAAGAGGACCTTAGCGGAAAAAAGTATAAAATTGGCATAATATGTGTATTTATTTTATTATTTGGATTTGGATATTTACTTGTTTGGTTAGGGGCTTCTTTCTGGATACTGGTCTTGCTGGATACAGTTGTTGTTGGAATATTTGCATGCATTATAGGCAGAATCAATTTTATTCACATAATAATGGTTATGTTAATGACATGTATCATTGCTGCATTAGCTGTATTTTTTTCTGATTATACTGAGAAACGTTCTATGTATAACTCAATCTTAAATGTTGGAAGTATTTGCTTTGCGGAATTTGTAATAACAAATTTTTTCGTAAAATCTAACATTCACAGGATGACAAAATATGAAGTTGCGGTATTATCATTTAGTGCAGTTATATCACTTCTTATAGTATATTTTATGTGTGACATTGATAATGATGCGTATAAATACATTGGAATCCTTTGCGTTATACTTAATTGCTATATGATATTAAAGCTGGTTAATAAGATTAAAGATGCACAACAGGCGGAGCAGAACTATTTAAAAACCATAAATGATTACGAGTTGCAGAAACAGTATATGAATAGTGTATATACAATAGATGAACATACAAGAAGATTGAGACATGATATAAAAAATCACTTTAACACAATAAGCATATTGCTGGAAGATGAGCAGTATGGACAACAAAAGGCGAGAGAGTATGTTAATCAGTATATACATCAGACACCGCTTATGCATGAGATAGTGAGAACTGATAATAAAGTGGTCAATGCAGTTATTAATTCTAAGCTTTTATTTTGTCAAGAAAATGGAATTAATACATCTGTGTCAGTGTGTAAAAATATTGATAAACTATCAGATGTGGAGATTTGTACTATAATAGGAAATCTGCTTGATAATGCTATAGAAGCTCAAATGAACAATTCAATTGATAATAGAGATATAAAGATTAATATTAGTATGCAAGATGATTTATTAGATATTTTTATTAAGAACAAGATATCTGAATCTGTTATAAGTAATAACCCTGATTTAAAAACTACAAAACAGGATAAATTAAATCATGGTCTGGGTATTTCTAATGTTCGTAATATTGTTAATAAATATGGCGGATATATAGATATATATGAGGATATAGATTACATATGTTTTGATATAAGAATTTAAAAAAAATACCGCTTATGCCAAAATCAATACCGTTTGTGCCTGCCCCTCTTTTCATTGATGAAAGGAGGGCGTATTCTGTTTCTGGGAGCTGTTTTAGCCAGAAATATGAATTACGATAGGAGGAAATATATGGTTAAAAGAAAGAGCAAAGCAGGGAATATGATTGTTGCATTTTTGGCTTTTGCAATAATAATGAGCATAACAATAATTCCAGCAATGGCAAGTAACTGGCAGGACACTGCGTTTAAATTTGATTTCGGTGGTTCTAGATGGAAAACTACTGAAATGAGAATTAAGGAAGATGATTCCTATGTATATATGAATTGCCAGTATTCTGAAGATGCAGATGATTATTATGATGCGTATGTATGGGGATGGAATTCACAGGAGAATATACGATTCGAAACAGGAGGACCATATAGATTTTATGAGAGAACTGTGTTGAAGATGACTAATTATGTTTATGAAAATGATGGTGATTATGCATATATAAGAGCCGATCATACTGGAGACGGAAATGGCTATTTTACAGGATTATGGAGTCCTGATAGTATTTAATTAATTTACTAAGATTTTATTCTGGCTAAAGCAGTTTACTATTTTTGTATTAAATAGTGAGGTTGAGATGAGAAAAACAATTTGTACACTTCTTGTAATTTGTATGGTAATATTCACCGGATGTTCGGATTATTCTGTCAAAGATGCTGAAAATATTGACAAAAGCAGGGCGGACTTGGCAAATAAGAATATGAATGATGCAGCTACTACAGCAACATTAGGTGCTGTGGAAGATATAGTCTGGGTTAATGGAAAGAATGCAAAGATTTCAGAAGTCGGCGAGGGACAGACAATTTCAGCTGGTGGCTATGAACTAACGGTGTTAGAGTCATGGTTAACTGATGATACTCTAAGTTTGTTAGATTCCATAACAGGAGACGACTCATTTAAAACTTATCTAATCAAACAGTCAAGGGGATCTTATGATGATATGGGCAGATATGTGGGAAAAGGCGGAAATGTAAATCATCTTATTGTCAAAATGAAAATTAAATGTACATACATAGAAAACGAGAGGAGAGGAGATAACCGTGTGAGTTTTAATCCAAAGATATTCAATAAATCGTCGAATAATGTGTACAATATGATAAATGGAGCCGAAGGCGTAGGATATGACAAATACAATAAAAAGGATAATCCGGGGAAAGATGCTTTGTTATATACTTTTAAAGAGGGAGAAGAAATAGAGACGTTAATGGTTATGCTATTTCCAGCAGCATTTTCTAAAAATGATGATATATATATGTTTTCAGGGTTTGTAAATATTAACTCATTAGGAGACGGCTTTAATGATGTTAAAGATGGAACATATATGATAAAGCTTAATTTGAAAACACAATAACAATGATTAACCAATCTGTAATAATGCAATATGGGAGGCAAAAGAAAATTGAGAGTATGGTTAAAGATAGAATGGGAAAGGATGCTAAAGAGTAGACTGGTGTATATATCTTTATTGATAGGATTTGTTATTGCAATAATGCAGATAATTGGAGAAGTATATCCGAGAGCAGTTAATCCATTAAAATATTACAGTGGAAAAGTAGGTGAACCATTTTCACTTTATATGTTTAGTATGAGTATGAATACTGGAAGTTTGTACAAAGAGATATTTATCACAATATTCCCAGTACTTGCAATGCTGCCACATGCATTATCTTATCATATGGATGTTAAATCAGGGTATGTTAAGAATGTATATATAAAAACTAAGAAGATAAATTATCTGATTGCAAAGTATATTGTAACATTTGTCAGTGCGGGTATAACAGTTATAGTGCCATATATTTTTAATCTTTTTATTGCAGCATGTATGTTGCCAGCATTAAATCCAATTAGGAATGGACAATATATTTCAGGTGGAGCGATGCTACAGGAACTCTATTATAGTAAACCATTGGTATATATATTTATATATCTTATTATTAATTTCTTGTATGCAGGAGCGTTTGCAACGACGGCATTGGCAGCTTCATATTATGTTGATAATATATTCATGTTAAGTATGGTGCCATTTGTTTTATGGTATGGAATTAATGTAATATCACAATACACTGTAAAAACATACCATTTTAACATAAGTCCTATGAAGTTGGTGGATATTGCACAGGGGTATATTGTACGTCCTGTTCCAGTTATAAGTGTGTTGGTAGTAGTTGCTTTACTATCGGCAGTTGTATACTTTCAAAATGGGGTTAAATCAGATGTGTATTAATAAGAAAAAATTGATTACTATATCAGTTGTAGGAATAATTATAATATTGATTTCATTGGCTGCATACTTAATATATGATATTAATCATAGATTTCCAGAACCTGTAATGTACACATATACTTTTGATAATTCGGCGAATGAAGATGGATTGGTTATAACTCCGCTAGAGTGCAGGATATATACATATGACAATTACAAGAATGAATATGGAGAAGCCAGTGCTTTTACAGAAAAGGAATCCAATTCTGATAGAACTAGATATATTGTTTTTAAGTTGAAATTTGAGAATGTTTCACAGCGGAGTATTTCATATGAAACTGACACATTTTGGATGAATGGCGAAAAAAGTGGAGTGTACAATGGGGTACTGCTAGAAGAAGGAAAAAAGAATAAATCAACCATACAACCAGGAGAAACACAACAGTTTACATTATCAACAGTTGTGACAGCTCCATCATTAATTAAAATAAAGTGGATTGATAGGTTAGATGAAGAGACGTTCTATCTGGTATACAGGTGGTACCCTTCAATTAAGAGATTGGAGTTTGATGTATCTCATGATTAAAAGAACTGTGATGTTAATTTTTGTTACTATATCTTATATATATATTTTCATATATATGTTTAACGCGGACAAGATTAACTACTGCTATAATGATGTGTATTGTTATGCACAGTATTATAGTGTTGCAATAGTAATTTTTATTTCAGGATTATATATTGTTTATTACATGAAATATGAATACAGAGATAGTATCATTTTATTGGAAAATAATATGAAAAAGGTGTGGGGGAGAATAAGTAGAAAAATTGCTGTAGAATCAATTATAATAACAATTTATTCCTTTATAATATGCACAGTTTATGCATTTGTCAGTGGGTATTCATATAAATGTAACTGGACAGATGATTACAGTAATGCATGGAGGTTTTTTTTAAGACATGTAGATACTTATATAGATACATGGATAATCCAATCTATATATTTGATTGTGGTTTTTTCCGAAATTTTTGTGATGGGTATGATGATAATGTTATTCTGGTGGTGGTTTAATCTGCCTGTGTATGGTTATGTTGGCATGATTGCCATGGTAGTCGTTGAGATGTTTGGATATGTAGATGATGGATTATTTTTTTCAAAAATATCTATGAATCCATCTGATTTATATTTGAATGGATATAGCTTGGTTAATAATGTCGTTATTCCTATAGCTGTAATGTCTATTATTTGGATTGTAGGATTGTTTACGTTAAGAAAGAAGGATATGCTCAGAAAGGAGTCGGACATATGAAGTATATTGTACCATTTCTTATAGGAACTGTTACTTCTGAAATGTATTTTATATGGTTTGATAGAATGAGTTTACATACACGGCTTACTTCACCTGCATCATTTGGTGACGCTTTGATTTTTTTATTTAAAGGAATGAAAGAGTTTCATCCTGACATAGGTGGCAAATTGTTTGAAGTACCTGTATGTTATCTATTAATAAACATTGTATTAGCGCTTATTATTGGTGGTCATGCGGTTAAAGACCTTCATGGCTTTGGAAAGAATAGACTATTGAGATATGCAGGAAGATTAAGATGGTGGGTAACCTCTTGTATATGGAATGTATGTAGTGTATGTATTTATTACACATTACTTTATGCGGGAGTTGTAATGATATGTATATTTCATTATGATAATTTTGATGTTTCGGGGATAGGGCAAGTAATAGGCATTCATGATGACGCTGTAAGGGTAATGCTTTCCTCAGAGATAACAGGAAATGTAGATACACAGCAGTTATTTTTAATGATTATAATACTTCCTGTTGTTACATCTATTGCAATCTCTTTATTACAAATGACAATGGAATTTATTGTTTTACCATCTGTCAGTTTTATTGTAGTTATGGTTATATATATAACATCGGCATTTTATATGAAGTGGTTTATGCCGGGTAATTATATGATGGCATACAGGATGATTCCGGTAAATTGTGATGGGATAAGTTTTGGAATTAGTTTGATATTTGATATAGTTATATCAGTTGTATCAGTGTTTGTTGGTTATATGTTCTTTAGAAAATATGATGTTATATAATTGCATAGAGGGGAGACACTATGGAGAATATTATAGAAATCAAGGATTACTGCAAGAAGATTAAAGGTTCAGAAGTTCTTAAGAATGTTAACCTGACCTTAAGAGGAGGAAATGTCTACGGGCTTAAAGGCAAGAATGGTTCAGGTAAAACCATGCTTATGAGAGCTGTATGCGGACTTATATCTCCAACAAGCGGAAGTATAGTGATTAACGGAGAGACACTTGGCAAACAGATATCATTTCCAAGAAGTGTTGGAGCATTGATAGAAAACCCTGCATTTATTCCTGGCTATACAGGATTGAAGAATCTGGAGGTGCTTGCCGACATCCAGAAGAAGATTGACAGAAGCAAAATATGTGAAACCCTTTGTAAAGTAGGTCTTGACTGTAATGATAAGCGGACTTACAGAAAATATTCACTGGGAATGAAACAGCGTCTTGGAATTGCGGCAGCAGTCATGGAAGACCCTGATATAGTAATTCTTGATGAGCCAATTAATGCACTTGACGAGAGCGGTGCAATGCAGGTAAGAGAAATCTTAAAAGAACAGAAAGAACGTGGTGCAATATGTATTATTGCATGTCATGATGCTGAAGAACTTGAGTATCTTTCAGATGAGATAATTAGAATCAGTGATGGTAAGATAGAACAATAGAACGGAAATTCTACGAGGGAGTTTTATTACCCTCCTGAATTGTTACTATATGTTTAAGTCAAGCGCAAACGCCAACGCAAGCGTAAAGAAAGCGTAAGACATGAAAACAATATAGTAACAGTTCAGGAGGATTTTTTTATGAGAAAACAGCTTAAAACATTTATATTAGTCATCAGTGGAATCATTGGAATCGAGGTGGAGACATGCATGTATTTTCTCTTCGGTATTAATCCGTTCTATGTTCCGGCGGGGGTTACCTTAGGTCTGTGGGCTGCTTTGACTGCAGTTATATGGTGCGGAGTGGACGAGTATTACAAGAGAAGATATCACAGGATGTATTATGCTAAAAGGCATTGATAATGAATAATACAGGCGTAAGATTCATATATTGTTCTAAAATTATATGGAGAATATAATTATGGTATCATCTGAGAGAGAGAATACACCTTTAGAATGTAGGAAAATTATGGATATACCACCCTGTATAATACGAAGTATGAGAAGATTAGCTCTGATTATTATTTCTATGATAATAGCATGGGAGACATGTGTTTTATGTGTCTATGGAGAAGAAAGTGGAGATACACTTAATCTTACTTCTCCCTCTGCAATCCTTATGGAATCCTCAACGGGACAGATTATCTACGAAAAAAACAGCAATGAGAGAGTGGCACCTGCCAGTATTACCAAGATAATGACATTGCTGCTGATATTTGATGCACTTCAGTCAGGCTCTATAAAACTGGATGAAGATGTGACTGTTTCCGAACATGCAGCATCTATGGGTGGAAGCCAGGTTTATCTGGAACCAGGTGAGATTCAGACTGTTGAGACCATGATAAAGTGTATTGCAGTTGCCAGTGCCAATGATGCTTGTGTTAGTATGGCAGAACATATTGCAGGTACAGAGGAGGCATTTGTTGCAAAGATGAATGAAAGAGCCACCGGACTTGGAATGGACAACACACATTTTGTGAACTGCTGTGGTCTTGATGCAGATGGACATATGTCCAGTGCCAGGGATGTGGCAGTCATGAGCAGGGAACTCATCACCAGATATCCCCAGATTCACCAGTATTCAACTGTATGGATGGACACTATTACCCATACAACAAGGAAGGGAACATCGGAATTCGGACTTACTAACACCAACAAGCTTATAAAGCAGTATCAGTGGGCTACAGGCTTGAAAACCGGTTCTACAAGCAAAGCAGGACGATGCTTAAGTGCAACTGCTGTAAAGGATAATATTGAACTTATCGCTGTAGTCATGACAGCTCCCGATTCAAAATCAAGGTTTGCAGATGCAGTTTCCTTGTTGAATTACGGGTTCTCCAGCTGCTTTTCATATAGCGATGAAGAAGACATTACCATACCAGACCAGGAAGTTACAGGAGGTGTTAAAGGAACTGTAAGATGTAAGGCAAAAGATTCATTCCACTATATGTTCCTGGAAAAACCTGATACAGCAAAGATTGAAAGAAGACTTGATATGAATGGGCAGATACAGGCGCCTGTGGAGGAGGGGGATGTAGTTGGAAGGATTATATACAGCTATGATAGTAAGGATATTGGTTCTGTGGATATAACTGCCTGTGAGTCTGTGAAGAAGGCTACATTTGCAGATGCTCTGGGAATATGCTTTAACAGGTTCTTTACATAAAATATAAGTGTTCAATTTTGTTGTTTTATGTTATTATATACTAAATATGTGTATGTTGAAGGTACAGCTATGGATTTATTTGAATATATGCGTGAGAATACAATGAAGAATGAATCGCCTCTTGCTTCAAGGTTAAGACCAGAAACACTGGATGAGGTGGTAGGACAACAGCATATTATTGGTAAGGATAAGCTTCTTTACAGAGCTATTATGGCTGATAAGTTAAGCTCTATTATATTCTATGGTCCTCCGGGGACAGGTAAGACTACTCTTGCAAAGGTTATAGCCCATACCACAAGCGCTGAATTCATGCAGATTAATGCTACAGTTGCCGGAAAGAAAGACATGGAGGATGTTGTAAAGAAGGCAAAGGATAACCGTGGAATGTATGGCAGGAAAACAATACTGTTTGTTGATGAGATTCACCGGTTCAACAAGGGTCAGCAGGATTATCTTCTTCCTTTCGTTGAGGACGGGACAATAATACTTATCGGTGCCACAACAGAGAATCCATATTTTGAAGTTAATGGTGCTTTACTTTCCCGGTCAATAATATTTGAATTAAAACCTTTGGAGAAATCGGACATAAAGATTATTCTTAAGAGAGCTGTATATGACAAAGAAAAGGGAATGGGGAGCCTCAATGCTGATATAGATGAGGAGACTCTTGATTTTCTTGCAGATATATCTAACGGGGATGCGAGGAATGCTCTTAATGCTATTGAACTGGGAGTGCTTACAACTAAGCCCTCAGAGGACGGGAAGATACATATTAACCTGGAAATAGCACAGCAGTGCATACAGAGAAGAACTCTAAAGTATGATAAGGACGGAGATAACCACTATGATACAATCTCTGCATTTATCAAGAGCATGAGAGGCTCTGACCCTGATGCAGCAGTTTATTATCTTGCCAGAATGCTCCATGCAGGAGAGGATATTAAGTTTATTGCAAGAAGAATTATGATATGCGCCAGTGAAGATGTTGGTAATGCAGATCCACAGGCTCTTGTTGTTGCAGTTAATGCATGTCTTGCAATTGAACGGCTTGGCATGCCGGAGGCAAGAATAGTGTTATCCCAGGCGGCAACCTACGTTGCCTGTGCTCCTAAAAGCAATGCGGCATATCTTGCTATTGACAGGGCACTGGGTGTGGTGGAACATGAGCCAAGCTACGGGATTCCACCTCATCTTCAGGACGCACATTATAAGAATGCCGGGAAACTGGGACATGGTGAAGGATATAAATATGCCCATGATTATCCTAATCATTATGTTAAGCAGCAATATCTTCCAACTGAGCTTATGAACACAGCTTTCTATGAGCCAACGGATAATGGATATGAGAAAATAATAAAAGAACATCTATACACAATTAAATCGGAGGCTTGACTTCTAGATGAAGGATTATCTGAAAAGATTAGCCAGAGGCATGTTCAGGTATGAGGAACCAAAGGTAAATGTGGATGTCAGTTTTAACCAGATTGATGTCCCTAAAGATTCAATAACAGATTTATCATTTGAATACACATCCAATGAGTCTGTAAAAGGTGTAATATGGTCCTCTAATGAGCGGGTAAGGCTCAAAGAGAATATGTTTTCTGGAACAGAAGGAAGAATTGAATATCAGGTGGATACATCTGGAATGCATGAGAATGATACTTTATCAGGCACATTTGAGATTGTAAGCAGCGGTGGTGAGTACCAGGCGGCTTATGAATTCAGGTGTGTCTTTAGGTCGTTAGACACAAGTATTGGCTCTGCCAGCAGTCTGTTTGATTTCACTAATCTTGTACAGAAAGCTCCGGAAGAAGCAGAGAGTATATTCAGGGATGACAGGTTTAAGGATTACTTTATCAAGGGGGATAACAGCCTTTCAAGTCTCTATGATTTACTTTCCATGAATCTTAATAAGCCAGAGGCTATTGAGGAATTTCTTGTGGCTGCCCATCAGAAGGAGCCTTTAAGGCTGTCTGTAAGTACAGAATTAAACCACTGTGATGGGGATGATGGCAATACATCATATTCTCTTATTCTTAACAGAAGTACCTGGGGATATACAGAAGTGTCTGTACAGGCAGAACCTTCATTTTTAAAGATATATAGTGATACTGTTACATCAGATAAGTTTACAGGAACCATGAGTGAGCTGCCATATATTGTATCAGGCAGTGAGCTTCATGGAGGCCTGAATTATGGAAGAATCAGGCTTAATACATTTAACCAGACACTTAACCATGAGGTAGTGGCTGCAAAGCAGAATGATACCAGTAATCCTTCTCCTTTGAGACATCACAGGAATATAATAATGGATATAACAAGGTGCTACCTTAATTACAGAATGAAACGAATCGATTCATCAGACTGGATTGAGACAACTAATAAGCTGATTCATAGATTAAGGGGTTACGAGACAGATACACCTTACTACAAACTGATTCAGGCACAGGTTATGGTGGCAATGGGACAGGCAGAGGAGTGCGGATGGCTTCTTGAAAGTGCACGGTCAGAGATAGACCAGAAAGATGTTGTATTGTACTGTTATTATCTATATGTTAATTCCCTTGCCAAGAAAGACAGTTCCTATACCAGCCAGGCGGCAGGCATTATTAAACAGTATTATGAGAATGGTAATGATGACTGGAGAATACTATGGCTCTTATTCTATATAGATAAGGACTTTAATCATAATCAGAGTGCCAAGCTTATAAGAATCAAGGATGCATACCAGGCAGGATGCAAAAGTCCTGTAATGTACTTTGAGGCTGTGCATATCCTTAATTCACAGCCAATGCTTTTAAGGGTTCTTAATAGATTTGAGTTACAGGTAATTATGTATGGCTGCCGTAACAGCATAATAAGTGAGCCATTGGCAAAGCACATAGCAGAAGTAATTGCCAGCGAGCGTGTCGCTTCTCTTAAGATGATAGAGATAATGAAGCTGATATACAAGGATTTCGATACAGATGATAATCTGAATATACTGGCGTCACAGATGATAAGGAATGGTTTGTTCGGACCGGAGTGCCGCGATATCTACGAGAAAGCAATCTTAAGAGGATTAAGAATAACCAGACTGTATGAGTACTATGTTAAGAGTATTGACAAGGATAAGTATATACGTTTTCCTAAGATAGTCCTGATGTTTTTTGCATATGACAGTGGTCTTGATTATGCAGACAAGGCATATTTATTTGCTGATATTCTTACTAATGAGATTGATAATCTTGAGATAATGGACAGCTACAGACCCCATATAGAGCAGTTTGGATACGAACAGTTAAAGCTGGGGAATGTTGATGATAACCTTCTGGTAATTTACAGGTATATATGGAATGAAAGACTGCTGGATGATTCTACAGCTTCATATATGCTTAAGCTAATGTTTACCTACAGGGTTAAGATATATTCTGATAACATCGATTACGTTCTTGTGAAACATAAAGAAATAAGACAGGTTGAGAGATTTCCTGTTAAAGATGGTCTTGTATTCATTCCTATGTACACGGAAGGCTGTTCATTAGTATTTGAAGACAAGAAAGGACACCTGCATAAGGATACAATCAATTACGAGAAGGAAAAGGTATTCAGCGATAATTCACTTCTTGACCAGCTTATAGCAATGAAGGTGAATAACACATTGTTTGACTTCTACAGGTTTGAGGCTGGCAGTGGAATTCATCAGGAAACAGCAGATATCTTAGATAATGTAAAGAATCTTATTAACCTTGCTAATATTGAAAAAGATACTAAGATAAAGCTTAATTCATGGCTGATTAATTATTATAATGAGTTTTTTGAAGGTGATGGGTTCTCAGAATGTCTTAAACTTATTAACAGAGACAATCTCGATTTATCTGATGCGGTGAAGCTTATTGAGGTATGTATCAGACAGGAACAGTACACTGATGCAAGAAGTCTCATTGACCAGTATGGATACCAGAGAGTATCAACCAGTCTCCTGTTTAAGTTTATGCGGCATGAACTGGAATGCCTTAAGGATAAACCGGATGAAAGCCTGTCTTTCCTGTGTTATCATATATTTGCCGATAAGAAATATAATGAAGAAACATTGGGATATATGTCCGAAATGTTCAATGGTACTAATGACCAGATGTACGAAGTATGGAAAGCCTGCGAGAATTTTAAGGTTGATAGTGAAAAGCTTGAGGAAAGAATTATCGCCCAGACTCTTTTTACCGGACAGCATAACGGAAGAATGACAGAAGTGTTTACTTCGTATTACAGCAAAGGCGGAAAGAAGCTTATAATTGATGCCTATATTGCATACCACAGCTTTTTATATTTTGTGAAGCATAAGAAAGTTAATGAGATTGTATTCAAGGCCATATATAACCAGCTTGAAGAAGACAGGGATGTGCTTGATATATGTAAGCTTTCATTATTGAAATTCTGGTCTTCAAAAACTAAGGATCTGTCACAGCAGCAGTTAAAGATTGCAGGAAAGCTTCTGAATGAACTTTGCAGGGAGAATAAGTGCTTTGAATTCTTCAAGAACTACGGAGATGTCCTGCCTCTGCCTTATAATATTCTTGACCAGACCATTGTTGAATACTATGGCAATCCTGAGGCAAAGGTATTAATTCATTTCAGGTTCTCCAAGGATGAGAATGAGCATACTGAAATAATGACAGTGTGTGGCGGTGTATTTGTGAAGAGCTTTACCTGTTTCTATGGGGAAAGTCTGACCTATTATTTTACTGAAGAGTATGGAAATAAGGTTAAAAAAAGCCAGGTGTATAATGTTGTGAATAATACAATTAACACAGAGGGCAACAACGGAAGATTTGACTATATTAATGATATGCTGGCGAGCAGGGAACTTCATGATATTGCTACAATGAGAAAGCTTATGCATGGATACTGTGTTCAGAACTATGTTACTGACCAGTATTTTAAGCCAATATAACTTGTAATTTGGTTTTTTATTTGTTTGATAGTAAAGTAAGGGGCTAAAGATGGAGGGTTACAGCAGAGAAGTAAATAATAATAATACAATGATTAAAGGCACTGGCAGCAATGGTCTTATCATAGGAATTGATATTCAAAATGATGTTTCTATGGTAAGTTACTTTGACGAGACAGGTCTTACATCAGGCAACGTAACATTTTCTGATGGCAGGAGTTTTAAGGAAAATCCTGTTTCTGCTGACAGATGGCCACAGATTATCAGGGAGGGTTACTCGGGGCAGCTGGAGGATATCTGCAGCTTCTTTACGGCAATGATTGAACAGGCAAAGAAGACTTCAGGCAGAATTAAAGTTGGAATGATTGCCTTGACAGTGTATGATTTTAATTCTGAACTTTTAGACAGCATTGGTGTAATAATGAAAAAACTCAACATTCCTGACCAGCAGTGGAGAGTCATAAGCCATGAGGAAGCCTATGTATACTATGCTTACAACCAGAAAAAAGAATTGTATTCTCCAGGGGTAATGCTGCTTGATTACCAGGAGACGGGTATGCACTGTTACCTTTGCAGTGATAAAAAGATGGGCGGCAAAATAGTAATCATGGAGAACAGTTATATTCTTGCCTCTGATACTGTTAACCGGGCAGGCAACAGGGATTTGCCCCTAAGCCAGGTTTCAGCAGAGATTATTGAGTGGCTGCAGGAAATATTTACAGACCACTATGTTGCTTCTGTGTATCTTACAGGACGGGGATTTGATGTAGAAGGTTTTCCACAGGAACTGACAAAGTTTTTGTGCAATCACAGGAAAGTATTTGCAGGTCAGAATATATATGTAAAAGGTGCTGCATTCTGTGGATATGAAGAACTTAACCCTATGTCCCAGAATCACATGATTATTGCCTGCCACAACAGAATTGCCACAGGCATAGAGATGGATATTGTGGAGAGGGGAAAGCCTAAGAGATTAAGGGTTATAAAGCCTGGCACCAACTGGTATACAGCCTCAAGAAAATATCAGTTTATTGCAGAGGACCTTAACGAGATAAAGCTGTACATGATGCCCTGCAATGGAAAACAGGAATATACGGAGACTATAGATGTAAGTGGAATTCCATACCGGCAGGGTAAGATGACAAGGCTGGATGTTGAATTTAATTTTACAGCAGATAATAAATGTAACGTAACTATTAGGGATAAGGGCTTTGGTGATTTTGTCAAGAGTTCCGGAAAGGTAATTAATGAGCAGTTTGATATTGTGTAGAACTAAAGAGGCAGTCCGTCCTTATCATATAAGGGATATGGGGGTAAGAATATATACCCTGGAGGAACTGTGCTACCTTGTGTATAACAATATATATGTCATAAGCAAGGATTTCTTTAGTGATAGTCTTATCAATTTCATAGGCGAAGAGACAGGCGAAGTCAAACTGTCAGCAAGGCTTAAGCAGTTAAAGGATAACGGTGGCAGTCTTACTGAGATGGTAATAACACTGTTTATGTATGTGGATTATTATACAGTAGATGAGATTGAAGCCATTAAGGAAGTACTTTCCACACTGAATTCCCAGAGCGTGTGCGAAAGGCTTAAGACAAGGGGAGATACGTATCTGGAAAATGGCTGCTTTTATAGTGCAATAAGAAATTACGGGAAAATTCTGGATTATCCTGTTGATACTACACTTCCTGCTTATTTTTATGCCAAGGTATATCATAATATGGGTGTTGCTTATGCAAGGCTGTTTATATATGACCAGGCAGAGTCATATTTTAACCAGGCATATAAGATAAGCCAGCATGATGAATCTAAAAAATGTGCCATAGCTGCCAGAAGGATGGCTCTCGGTGACAACATAATTGAGCGGGAGGATGCCACAGAACTGGAATATGTGGTTAAAAAGGAACTGGAAACACTTATGGACAATGCAAGATATAGCGATGAATACAGGGAGATGGCAGACATTGACAAGCATAAGGATGAATCAGATATTGGAAGCTATTACAGCAGTGTTTCTTCTATATTGAACCAGTGGGAACAGCAGTATCTTAAGTATAAATCATAGATGACAGAGTGGAAAAAGATATGGGATTAATCGGTAAGATAAAGAATAAAATAAAAGATATATATTCTTCAGATGATATAAGTGAAAAAGAATATGAAAGATATCTGGAAAATTACCATAATAAAGATGATAATGGAATGAATCCGGAATCTTCCTTCTGGAAGGAATGGTCTTTAAAAGAGGATTCCCAGGATGCAGACGAGGAATACCTGGAGTGGAAGAAGCAGCATCAGACCCTGGAGAATGTTAATCTTTCATACTTCTCAGAGCCTGATATGATTGAGTACATAAGAGGCCAGTGTGAAGTAATGGAGGATGCAACCCATCATATTGATGAGGTTATGGTTGAATATAACAATATAACAGAGCATTTTAAGGATATTGAGCTTTTTGAGAATGCACCCGAGGTTCTTAAACAGCAGATTGCCTATCTGGCAGAAAAGGTGGACAACCTTACTGTTGACAGAAGAATTGTAAAATCAGGTGAGGCAAAGCTTTCCAACAATGCATATCATCGGATGGAAACCTATGAAGAAGAGATTCCAAAGATGATTGAATACATAGCCAGTGAAGAAGAATATTATGATGCTTTGAAGAATGACTTGAGGATGCTGGAGGGAGAACAGATGTCTCTCAGGATGGAGGCAAGAAGTCTTAAGAAACGCCAGATTAATATAAGGCAGAGCTGCATTATTATGCTTGCATGTTTTGCTATTGTCTACTGTGTATTTCTTGTGGCTACCATTGCTTCTGAAAATCAGATGAATATTCTGGTGTTTTTCATAGTTACTGTAATAGGAGCAGCCATGGCATTAGGCTCCTTTGCATTAATGCGGTACACCCGCCGGGAAGTTGCTGTAACGGAGATAAAGCTTAATAAGGCAACTAATCTTCTCAATAAGACCAAGATTAAGTTTGTTAATACTTCCAATGTGCTTGATTATGAGTACACTAAGTTCCGTGTCAATGATGCTGATGAGCTTTCAAGGAAATATCAGTGTTATTTGGAGATGAAGGCAGAACAGCAGGAAATCTTAAGGATGACGGCAAGCTTGAATGAGGCAGAGAATGACCTGCTTGGCAAGCTGAATAAGCTTGGAATGAATGACAGCCTGGTATGGCTGTCCCAGGCAAAGGCTTTGTATAACCATAACGAGATGGTGGAGATAAGACATGACCTGTCAGTGGGAAGACAGAAAATCCGTGAGCAGATTGAGTATAATGAGAAGAGAATCCAGTCTTCAAAGACCAATATAAAAAGGATAATGGATAAATATCCCCAGTATATGAAAGCAACCATGGAAATACTGGATGAATTTGAACGGCGTAATTCCAAAAAATAGTATTTTAAACAAAAAACTTGCGAAAATAGGCGTTTGTGGTAAAATGTAGAATAGTTTTGTGTAATATGGAGGAAAGTTATGAAAGACAAACTGCAGGGAATCAAGGAAAAAGCTTTAGAGCAGATTAAATCAACTGATTCACTTGATAAATTAAATGAAATCAGGGTAGCTGTTCTTGGTAAGAAGGGTGAGCTTACAGAAGTGCTCAAAGGAATGAAGGACGTGGCTCCTGAGGACAGACCAATGGTAGGCCAGCTTGTGAATGAAACCAGAGAGGCTATAGAGACTGTTCTTGAGAATGCCAAGAAGGAACTTTCAGCAAAGAAACGTGAACTTCAGTTAAAGGCAGAGGTTATTGATGTTACACTTCCAGCAAAGAAGAATAATGTTGGACACAGTCATCCTAACACTCTTGCCCTTGAGGAGATTAAGAAAATATTTATTGGAATGGGCTATGAGGTTGATGATGGTCCAGAGGTTGAGTACGATTATTACAATTTTGAGGCTCTTAATATTCCGGCAAACCACCCTGCAAAGGATGAACAGGATACATTCTATATCAATGATAAGATAGTACTTCGTACACAGACATCACCAGTTCAGGCAAGAGTCATGGAGAAGGGAAAGCTTCCAATAAGAATGATTTCTCCTGGACGTGTATACAGAGCAGATGAGGTGGACGCAACACATTCACCATGCTTCCATCAGGTTGAAGGTCTGGTAATTGATGAGGGCGTTACATTTGCTGACCTTAAGGGAACACTGGCTGAGTTCGCAAGAGAATTATTTGGACCAGATACCAAGGTTAAGTTCAGACCACATCATTTCCCATTCACAGAGCCAAGTGCAGAGATGGATGTAAGCTGCTTTAAGTGCGGTGGCAAGGGATGCCGTTTCTGTAAGGGTGAGGGATGGATTGAAATCTTAGGATGCGGTATGGTTCATCCTCATGTATTTGAGATGTGTGGAATTGATAAGGAAAAGTATACAGGCTTTGCATTCGGCGTTGGACTTGAGCGTGTAGCTTTGCTTAAGTATGAAATTGATGATATGAGATTGTTATATGAGAATGATACAAGATTCTTAAAACAGTTTTAATTGATTAATACTTGGATAGTGAATTTAAGCGCAAAGGCGCGGAAATGGAGTTATTATGAATACATCGTTAAATTGGATAGAGGCATTAGTTCCAGGACTTGATGTAACTGACCAGGAATTCAGAGATGCCATGACACTTTCAGGAACAAAGGTTGAGTGCTTTACAGCATATGATAAGAATCTTGAGAAGATTGTAGTTGGTCAGATTCTTTCAGTTGATAAGCATCCGGATGCTGATAAGCTGGTAGTATGCCAGGTCAATGTAGGAAATGAGACTGTTCAGATTGTAACAGGTGCTCCTAATATTCCAGTTGGTTCCCAGGGACAGAAAGTTCCTGTAGTTCTTAATGGAGGAAGGGTAGCCGGAGGACACGATGGCGGTCCATTACCAGAAGATGGAATTAAAATTAAAAAGGGTAAATTAAGAGGGGTAGAATCATGTGGTATGATGTGCTCAATTGAAGAGCTTGGCGCCTCAAGAGAGTTCTTCCCTGATGCCCCTGAGAACGGAATATACATTTTAGGTGATGACGCTGTGGTTGGTTCCAGTGCAGTAGAGTACTTAGGACTAGATGATACAGTATTTGAGTATGAGATTACTAATAACCGTGTAGACTGTTACAGTGTATTGGGTATTGCAAGAGAGGCAGCTGCCACATTCAGAAAACCATTTAATCCGCCAGTTGTTACAGAGACTGGTAATTCAGAGAATGTTAACGACTATATTAAAGTTGAGGTGGAGGCAAAGGATCTCTGCACAAGATATACAGCCAGAGTTGTTAAGAATATCAAGCTTGCACCATCTCCAAAGTGGATGCAGCAAAGACTTATGACAGCAGGCATCAGACCAATCAATAACATAGTTGATATTACTAATTATGTTATGGAAGAGTATGGACAGCCTATGCATGCCTATGATCTTGATACAATAGCAGGTTCTAAGATAGTGGTAAGAACAGCAAAGGACGGAGAAGAATTCGTTACCCTGGATGGACAGGAAAGAAAGCTTGATTCACAGACTCTTGTTATCTGTGATGGAGAAAAGGCTGTAGGTCTTGCCGGAATTATGGGTGGCGAGAATTCAATGATTACAGATGATGTTAAGACAATGCTGTTTGAAGCTGCAACATTTGATGGAACTAACATAAGAAAGAGTACTAAGAGGCTAGGAATAAGAACAGATGCTTCCGGAAAGTTTGAGAAAGGTCTTGACCCTGAGAATGCACTGGCAGCAATGAACAGAGCATGCCAGCTTATTGAAGAACTTGGTGCAGGTGAGGTTGTAGGTGGAATTGTGGATGTATATCCTAATCCAGTTACCAGAAAAAGAATCTCATTTGAGCCTGAAAAATATAATGCCCTTCTTGGAACTAATGTTTCAAAAGAGGAGATGCTTCAGTATTTTGAACGTCTGGAAGTTGAATATGATAAGGATACCAACGAACTTATAATTCCAACCTTTAGACAGGATCTTAACAGAGATGCTGATATGGCAGAGGAAGTGGCAAGATTCTTTGGATATGATAATATTCCGACAACTCTTCCTAAGGGTGAGACTACTATGGGTAAGGTTTCATTTGAGCAGAGAATCCAGGATGTAGCCGGAGAGATAGCACAGTTCTGTGGCTTCTCAGAGGCAATGACATATTCTTTTGAAAGTCCAAAGGTATTTGATAAGTTAAAGTTAGAGCCGGATTCACCATATAGAAAGACAGTTGTAATATCTAATCCTCTTGGTGAGGACTTCTCTGTAATGAGGACACTGCCTCTTAACGGAATGCTTACATCTCTGGCAACTAACTATAACAGACGTAATAAGAATGTTAAGCTCTATGAGATGGCTAAGGTTTATCTGCCAGATGAAGATACTGAAAAGCTTCCTGAAGAGAAGGTTATGTTTACACTGGGATTCTTCGGTGAGGGAGATTTCTTCACAATGAAGGGTGTGGTTGAGGAGTTCCTTGACCGTGTTGGTATGCGTGTTAAGCCAGCATATAATCCAGAGGCAGGAATTCCATTCCTTCATCCAGGCCGTCAGGCAGCTGTTGAATATAATGGAACAGCAATTGGATATCTTGGCGAGGTTCATCCTGATGTTGCTGATAATTATGGTATTGGAGAGAAGGCATATATTGCTGTAATTGATATTCCTGCAGTTACAGGACTTGCAAGCTTTGACAGGAAGTTTACTGGAATTGCAAAGTTCCCAGCTGTCAGCAGAGATATCAGTATGCTTGTTCCTAAGAATATTCTTGTGGGAGCTATTGAGGATATTATTGAGAAGCGTGGCGGAAAGCTTGTGGAGAATTTCAGTCTCTTTGATATATATGAGGGCTCACAGATTCAGGAGGGCTTCAAGTCAGTTGCATATACAATATCTTTCAGAGCTAAGGACAGAACTTTAGAGGATAAGGATATTACTCCTGTTATGGATAAAATCCTTAAGGATCTTTCTGATATTGGAGTTGAACTTAGAAGTTAATTGAAAAGTAGAAGGTTATAATGAATTTACATGATTTTTATTACGATTTGCCAGAGGAACTGATTGCCCAGGACCCACTGGCAGATCGTTCAAGTTCAAGACTTATGGTTCTTGATAAAAAGACAGGCAGGACAGAACACAGGATATTTAAGGATATTATTGAATATCTTAATCCCGGTGACTGTCTTGTTATTAATGATACTAAGGTTATTCCTGCAAGACTTATAGGTGAGAAGGAGGGAACCGGTGCGGCCATAGAGGTTCTTCTCTTAAAGAGAAAGGAAGATATGGTTAATACCTGGGAAGTCCTTGTTAAACCAGGAAAGAAAGCTAAACCCGGTACCAGGATAAGCTTTGGTAACGGTAAGCTTGTGGGAGAGGTTATTGATATTGTTGAGGAAGGCGACAGGCTGATTCAGTTTTCCTTTGATGGAATATTTGAGGAAATACTTGATGAACTGGGACAGATGCCACTGCCTCCATATATAACACATAAGCTTGAAGATAAGAACAGATACCAGACTGTATATGCAAAGCATGAGGGCTCTGCAGCGGCTCCTACAGCTGGTCTTCATTTTACCAATGAGCTTCTTGCTGAAATTGAGGCTAAGGGTGTGAAGATTGCAAGGGTAACACTTCATGTAGGTCTTGGAACATTCCGTCCTGTCAAGGTGGAGAATATTCTTGACCACCATATGCATTCAGAATACTATGAGATATCAGAAGAAGCTGCAGATACTATCAATAGTGTGAAACAGTCAGGTGGCAGAATAATCGCTGTGGGTACCACAAGTACAAGAACTCTTGAGTCAGTTGCAGATACGCATGGTTGTATCAAGCCATGCAGGGGATGGACTGATATATTTATTTATCCGGGATATGAATTTAAGGCAATTGACTGTCTTATTACTAACTTTCATTTGCCGGAATCAACACTTATTATGCTTGTTTCAGCTCTGGCTGGAAAAGATAATGTTATGGCAGCTTACAGGGAGGCTGTGGAAAACAGATACAGGTTCTTCTCCTTTGGTGATGCCATGTTTATAAAATAAAAAATATAATGTAAATTGAATAATGTTGAGTGATGCGGATGATCGCGGCTGCAATTGCTGAAAGGCAGCAGGTGAGGAAAGTCCGGGCTCCATAGGGCAGGGTGCCAGATAACGTCTGGTGGAGGCGACTCCAAGGAAAGTGCAACAGAAATAAACTGCCAGAAATTTTTCTGGTGATGGTGGAAAGGCAGTGTAAGAGACTACCGTGTCTTTGGTAACAAAGGCAGCTCTGTAAACCCCATCCGGAGCAAGACCAAGATAAAGGCTATACGGCTGCCCGTCGTGCCTTTAGGTAGGTCGCTTGAACCTGCTGGTGACAGCAGGGCTAGATAGATGATCATCACGCACAGAGTGCGGACATAACCCGGCTTACAGCGTCGCTCGTTTTTATGAGGTTTTATGAAGAATCAGAAGGTTATATATTACTCAGATGAACTGAATGATGAATTTGCTGCAGATTCTATTAAAGCAATTAAGATTGATAGGAATTATGACTACCACGGAGGTTTTTTAAGAAAGCTGGGGAGAGTATTTTTCTATCGTATTATTGCCATACCTCTGGGATGGATTGGGTTAAAGTTAAGATACGGACATGTGATATACGGAAGAGAGAAGCTTAAAGGATACAAAAGATTTTTTCTGTATGGAAACCACACCAATAATTTTGGAGACCCATTTGTGCCGAGTATGATTACTTTTCCTAAAGGGACATATGTGGTGGTTCATCCTAATAATGTGAGTATGCCGGTTCTTGGTAAGATTACGCCAAGCCTGGGAGCATTGCCACTTCCAGGAGATCTTGATTCAACAAGGAATTTTATCAATGAAATTAATACTAGGTGGAGGGCTGGAAGTCCAATTACAATATATCCGGAAGCTCATATCTGGCCTTATTATACTAAGATAAGACCATTTAAGGATATGTCTTTCAGATATGCTGTGCAGCTTAATTCACCTGTTTTTTGTTTTACAAACTGTTATAAAAAGAGAAAATTTGGACCAGGACCTAAGATGGTAACTTTCATTGACGGTCCATTTATATCAGACCCTTCCCTTCCTGCAAGTAAGCAGAAGGAATGGTTGAGAGAACAGGTTTACAATGCAATGGTACTTAGAAGTGCCGAGAACGAAGTTGAGATGGTAAAATATGTCAGGAGAGAGGATACATGATTAACATATTGTTTGCGGGGAATGATAAGGTATTCGATGGTATTCTTACATGTATGCTGTCAATATTCATGAGAACTTCCACAAGGGAGTCTTTTTCCATATATATCCTGACAATGGATGTATCTCATATCAAGCCCCAGTACAGAGCTTTAACAGAGGAGCAGGCACAGGTTCTTAACACTGTTGCAGCAAATTTCAATCCAGGCAACAGAGTAACAAGGATAGATGTTATAGAGGAATATAACGCTTGTTTTGCGAGCTGTCCGAATGAGACGGCTTACTGTTCACCTTATACACTTTTAAGGCTCTTAGCTGATGATTTGCCACAGATACCTGATAAGATACTGTATCTGGATGCTGATATAATGTTTAATCGTGATATAACTTTACTGTATAATCATGATATTTCCCAGTATGAGTACGCTGCAGCAAGAGATCATTATGGAAAATACATTCTGAATCCTAATTACATTAATGCAGGGGTGCTGCTTCTTAATATGAAGATGATCAGGCAGACAGGACTATTTGTTAAGGCGCGAAATCTTCTCAAACGGAAAAAACTTCTCTTTGCTGACCAGTCGGCTATATACTGGAATACAACTAACAAGCTGATGCTGCCGCAGAGATTCAATGACCAGAAGTTCCTTCATGACCATACTGTTGTGAGACATTTTTCTAAAAGGCTGTTTTATTTTCCTTATCCCCACACTGAGAACCTGAAACAGTGGCAGGTGGACAAGGTTCATTCAAAGTTTAAATATCACCAGTTCGATGATATATATGATGAGTATTATAAAATTATCCAGGGAGATGTGAAAGAAAATGGAAAATAGGAATATAATACCTGTATTTTATGCTTGTGATAACGATTATATCAAATATGGAATTGTATCAATCCAGTCTTTGATAGACAATTCTTCTGATGAGAACCAGTATAATATATACATACTGTGTGCAGGACTTGAAGATAAATATGTGGATATCCTTAAATCTATGGAAAAGGATAATGTATCAATCAGTATTGATGATATCAGCAGCAAGGCTGCGGAGTTTGTTGAGAATCTTCCTGTAAGGGATTACTATTCATGCATGACATATTACAGACTTTTAATTCCAGATTCATATCCACAGTATGACAAAGCGGTATATATTGACAGCGATACTATTGTGCAGGATGATATTGCCAAATTATATAACACTGATATTGGCAATAATTTTCTGGGTGCTGCATATGACGGTCTTGTTAATTCAGTGGAACTGTATGGTGAGTATGCTGAACAGGTTCTTGATATTGACAGGACAAGATATTTTAACGCAGGAGTTATTGTAATTAATCTAAAGCAGTTCAGGGAGCATAAAGTCATTGAGAGCTTTATTGAACTTGCTAAAACTTATATATTTGTAGTTGCCCAGGATCAGGACTATCTTAATGTTATATGCAAGGATAAAGTATATTACATGGATTATGCGTGGAATTTTGGAATAATGACCAGCCAGGAGATGAATCCGGAGGATATTCATATTATCCATTATCATCTGGCAGCAAAGCCTTGGCATTATGATGACTGCAGGCTTGGAGATTATTTCTGGAAGTATGCCAGAAAGACACCTGTATATGATGAGATTAAGGAAGTGTATGAAAACTTTTCTGATGAAGAAAAGGAGTTGGATGAGGAACATTCTAAACATCTGTATAATCTGGCAGTGCAGGAGATTGAAAGGCAGGATAATTACAGAAAGCTTATGGAGAATATGCAGATAACAAACACAGGCAGACACGCAATAGTGGAAAAGATTGCAACTCTGGAGAAAGAAGGACGCTTTGATGAGGATGTGGAGGATGACCCACCAGGAAAACAATTGCTTCCTAATGATATTGATTATGAGAAGAATCCATGGAGAAAGCGTTTAAGAACACGTTTTGCATTCAAGATTGCCAGATGGTTTGTTAATTATCTTCTGAAAGAGAAAAGTCTTGTCATTAAGGATATTGTTGGTATTGAGAATTTCAGAAATCTTGAAACAGGAGCAATTATTACCTGTAACCATTTCAATGCCTATGATTCCTTTGCAATGGATTTAACCTTTGACCAGTCACTTATGAGGGCAAAGGGAAAGAAGATGTACAGGATTATTAAGGAGGCTAACTATACAAGTTTTCCTGGATTCTATGGTTTCCTTATGAGAAACTGTAATACACTTCCTTTAAGCAGCAATAAGGATACAATGAGAAAGCTTCTTACGGCAGTGGATAATATTCTTTCATCTGGGGATTTCATCCTTGTTTATCCAGAACAGAGCATGTGGTGGAATTATAGAAAGCCAAAGCCATTAAAGAAGGGCGCATTCAAGTTTGCTGCCAAGAGTAATGTACCGGTTCTTCCTGTATTTATTACAATGGAAGATACTGATGTTAAGGAAGATGATGAGTTCTTTATCCAGGCATATACCATTCATGTTGGAAAACCTATATATCCGGATAAGAACAAGCCGGTTGTGGAGAATGCTGACGAGATGCTTGAGAAGAATTATCTCTGGTGGAAAGAAGTATATGAGGATTTCTATAAGATTCCTCTTACCTATACATGTGGAGAGGTAAACTGTTTTGGTGTTGTTGAGGATGGGGCAAAACAGTCTGTTACCCAGTAAAGTGTCAACACACCAGCCCTATAATTAAGATTATGAAAAATCAGCCATGATTACTGTTTGGGCAGTTAATGCCGTAACAGATAATCATGGCTGTAATTGTTATATCAGCGGTTGTACTTCTCTTCACAGTATTTACAGCGGTAAATCTGCTTATCCTTGTCTGTCAGGATAAATACGTGGTCAAGCTCCTGCTCAATGGAAGTAATACATCTTGGATTCTTGCACTTTATCACATTGGTTATGGATGGAGGAAGAGTCAGGCGTTTTTTCTCAACAATTTCTCCGTCTTTAATTATATTTACAGTGATATTGTGGTCAATAAAACCAAGTACATCCAGGTCAACAGTATCAAGTCCGGCTTCAATTTTTATAATGTCCTTCTTACCCATCTTGTTGCTTCTGGCATTTTTTATAATAGCAACCTGACAGTCAAGCTTGTCCAGACCAAGATTGTTGTATATCATCATGGATTTTCCTGCTTCAATATGGTCAAGAACAAATCCATTGTTAAGCTGTCCTACATTTAACATAATCCCATGTCCTTTCTAATTTATTTGTTAAGTCCTAAAAGGGTCATTATAAGAGCCATTCTCACATACACACCGTATTGTGCCTGCTTGAAATATGCAGCTCTTGGGTCATCGTCCACATCTACAGAGATTTCATTAACTCTTGGAAGAGGGTGGAGTACATACATATTTTCTTTGGCGAGAGCCATCTTAGCTTTGTCAAGAATGTAGAAATCTTTCATCCTTAAATAATCATCCTCATTGAAGAATCTTTCTCTCTGGACTCTTGTCATATAAAGGATATCAAGCTGTGGCATAACATCCTCAAGCTTTTCAACCTCCTGGAATTCTGCGTTTTTCTCCTTTAATTTATCAATGATATAATCAGGCACACGCAGCTCCTTAGGTGAAATAAGAATGAATTTGATATTGTCATACCTTATAAGTGAATTTATAAGGGAGTGGACGGTACGTCCGAATTTAAGGTCTCCGCATAAACCAATAGTAAAATTATTCAGCTTTCCATGAAGCTCATTAATTGTCATAAGGTCTGTAAGAGTCTGGGTTGGGTGCTGATGGCCTCCATCACCGGCATTAATTACAGGAATAGTGGATTTGCTGGCAGCAACCATTGGAGCTCCCTCCTTTGGATGACGCATGGCACATATATCAGCATAGCATGAAATAACCCTGATTGTATCTGACACACTTTCTCCTTTAGCGGCAGAGCTTGAGTCAGCAGAAGAAAAACCAAGAACAGAACCCCCTAAATTCAGCATCGCTGATTCGAAACTTAAACGGGTTCTTGTACTTGGTTCATAAAAACATGTAGCTAATTTCTTACCATCACATACGTGAGAGTATTTTGCAGGATTTTTGGAAATGTCTTTCGCCAGGTTCAACAGGTCGTCAATTTCCTCCACACTCAAATCCATTGGACTTAGTAAATGCTTCATAAATAATCTCCATTCCGCCTAACAGGCATTATTATGAGTAAGCTGGCGGTTAAACCTATATTGCCACTCAAGTTTTCACTATCCGATATTCTACTATGAAATCATAATTTTAACAACGCTTTTTGTAAAAAAATTGTTATAGCATAAAAATGTGGCTATTTCATATAAAATGTGTTAGAATTTCATACAGAGTATTTTATTGTTTCAGCCTTTAATGGCTTTCCTTGGTAAAATGCTTTTAGATGCAGATTAGAATGGAGAAGTATATGTCGAAGATTATTTTAACTGGTGACAGACCAACAGGAAGACTTCATCTGGGACATTTTGTTGGTTCTTTAAGAAGAAGAGTTGAATTACAGAACTCAGGTGAGTTTGAAAAGATATACATTATGATTGCAGATGCCCAGGCTCTTACAGATAATGCTGATAATCCTGAAAAAATCCGTCAGAATATAATAGAGGTGGCACTGGACTATCTTTCTGTGGGGATTGACCCGGAGAAGTCGGTTATATTTATACAGTCACAGATACCACAGCTTACAGAGCTTACTTTTTATTATATGAATCTTGTTACAGTATCAAGATTGCAGCGTAATCCTACTGTTAAAAGTGAGATTCTTTTACGTAATTTTGAGACAAGTATCCCAGTTGGATTTTTCACATATCCAATCAGCCAGGCTTCTGATATAACAGCATTTAAGGCTACAACAGTTCCAGCAGGTGAGGACCAGGAACCAATGATTGAGCAGGCCAGGGAGATTGTAAGGAAGTTTAATTCTGTTTATGGAGATACACTTGTTGAGCCAAGTATACTTCTTCCAGACAATAAGGCGTGCTTAAGGCTTCCGGGAACAGATGGTAAGGCTAAGATGAGCAAGTCTCTTGGAAACTGCATATATCTTGCCGATACACCAGAGGATGTTAAAAAGAAGGTTATGAGCATGTACACAGACCCTGATCATATAAGGGTAGAAGATCCGGGAAAGATTGAGGGAAATACAGTGTTCACATATCTTGATGCATTCTGCACCGATGAAGATTTTCCAGAATTCCTTCCTGATTACACCTGTCTTGATGAATTAAAGGAACATTATAAGAAGGGCGGTTTAGGTGATGTTAAGGTCAAGAAGTTCCTTCTTAATGTAATTAATAAGCAGTTAGAACCAATCAGGGTTAGAAGAAAGGAATATGAGCAGAATATCCCTCTGGTTTATGATATATTGAAGAAGGGAACCGAAGAGGCTTATCAGGTTGCACAGCAGACACTGGATGAAGTTAAGGCTGCCATGAAGATTAATTACTTTGATGACGAGGAGCTTATAAAGGGACAGAGTGAGAAATATAAGGAGAAATAATTATTGTATGTGTTATTACACAGTGATACAATATTATTAATATATTATGTAACGGAGGTATTACTATGTTAATTGAATTTGATGATACATTAGTTACTGGCAACAGTACTATTGATGAGCAGCACAAGGAGCTGATTAAGCGAATCGGCAATCTTATCACTGCATGTGAAGAGGGTGATGCTAAGGTTAATGCCATTAAGATGCTTGATTATCTTGATGAGTATACTAATTTTCATTTTACTGCAGAGGAAGAACTGCAGAAGGAAGCAGGATATCCTGATTATGAGAATCATCACAAGAAACATGAGGAATTCAAGGAGACAATCAAGGAATTAACTGAGTATCTTGAGGAACTTGAAGGACCTAATAAGGATTTTGTAGATAAGGTTAAGACAGAAGTTGTAGACTGGCTGTTCAGACATATTAAGGCTGCAGACAGATCTGTTGCAGAGTATATTAATCTTCACAACAATCCAGATATTGTCTAAGAATGTATGACATATAATTTAAGGGGCTGTAGAAAACAGCCCCTTATTTCTTTTAGGGCAGTTTAACAGCCCCTTCTTTATATTGTTTTATTGAATATCACTGACATTGAGAATAACCATATTATTAGGCTTTGAAATCTTTATTTCTGGACCATTCATAACAATCAGCCCCCTGTCAAAGTGAATAGTGAAATCCGTGATGGAATTACCCTGATTATTCATAGATAACAAATGCTTGTCATCAGGGAACATGGCAATGTATTTAGGATAATCACCGCTTACAGGGAGAGAAGAAATACTGCTTAACATACCTGATGCCTTGTCCACACTATATATTGTAACAGTATTATCACCTGCATTAGAGCATATTAGATTGTTTCCGTTATTAGCCATGATAATATTAGCTGCAGAACTGTTGCTCTTATGGTCTTTTCTTACAGTGAATATATTTTGTATAAGTTCAAAACGTCCTGATTCTGCATCTTTATCATAGGAATATACATTGATAAAGTTTTTCAGTTCACATAAGACATAGGCAAATTTGCCGTCCTGGCTGAATAATATCTGGCGTGGAGCTGATTCAAGCTGTGAACGAATAATATCATAAAGCTTGATTCTGCCGTTATTGTGATTAAACTCATATAATTTAATCTGGTCTATTCCAGGGTCACACACGCAGAGAAGCTCCTCGTCAGGAGTGAATGCAGACCAGCTGATATGAGGTCTGAAATTACGCTCTGCAATGCTGCCCATTCCCTTGTGGAATACCTCGTCAGTAATATCTCCTACACGTCCATCCTTTTTAAGAGACATTACAGTTATCTTACCATCATGGTAACCTGACACAACTAAGTAAGTGTCATTCTTTGTTATACTGATATGACATCCTCTCATACCATTTATAGATGCAACATTAAGCTGTTCCAGTTCACCATCATCCTTTATGGCATATGAAGCTACACCCTGGTCACATATTGAGTACAGGAATTTCTTACTGTGGGATATAGTGATATATGAAGGATTGTCAAGCTCATATTCATTCCTTTTGCTGATTCGTCCTTTCTCTACATCCATGTCAAACAGATATAATCCCTTGTTTGATTCATGAGTATAGCTGCCAACATATGCAACGTATCTGTCACCCATTATAATCCGTCCTTTCTTACGTTCCTTAAAAAATCTACTAACATTTTAATGCAAAATATAAGTATTTTCAATACAATTTGGAATTATTAAAGGTTTTTTATATACATTTATGGGTGATTTTTTCGGTATTAACCTCAACAAGAACAGCGTCAGGGCCTATACACTTTACACATTTAAAGGGAATAATATATTCAATATCCCTGCCAAATAAACCACAGATACGTCCTGGACCCGGAACAATAAGAGCCTGAATACATCCGGTGCACATGTCAAATTCAATGTCACATACTGTGCCAAGTATTTTGCAGTCACATCCGTTGATTACATCCTTATTTCTTAATTCACATAATCTCATAACATCACATTTATAAGCTTTTTATATTATATTCATCAGGACAGGTTGTTTTTCATGGCTTTTAAAGCGCATTTTTCAAGTCTGCTTACCTGGGCCTGGGATATACCTATTTCTCTGGCGGTTTCCATCTGTGTTTTGCAGTCAAAGAAACGCATTTGAATAATTTCTCTTTCCCGGTCAGACAGTTTTGACAGGGCATCCTTTAAAGCCAGGTTATTAACTACAGTCTCCTCCTGGTTTTTCCTGTCCTTTATCTGGTCACATATACACAGGGTATCATTTCCGTCAGTGTACAGTGGCTCATAGATTGATACAGGACTCTGGATAGCCTCAAGAGCCATTACAATCTCCTCCCTGGGAACACCGATTTCATTGGCAATCTCTGTGATAGTAGGTTCGCTTTGTTTCGCATTAAGAAGCATTTCTTTTGCTTTAAGGGCTTTAAATGCTGTGTCTCTTATTGACCTGCTGACTCTTATGGAGTTGGTGGAGTCTCTTAGATACCGTTTTATTTCACCGGCTATCATAGGGACAGCATAGGTGGAGAACTGCACATTCTGGCTTGTGTCAAAATTATCTATGGCTTTAATCATACCTACACAGCCAATCTGAAAAAGATCGTCCACATCTTCCCCTGACTGGGAAAATCTGTGGGCAATACTTAATACAAGACGAAGATTTCCTTTAATGAATTTATCTCTGGCATCCTTGTCTCCCTGCTTTATTTTTTTCAGCAGTTCCTCTTTTTCTTTTGCATTAAGAAGTGGCAGAGTTGCAGTGTTAACACCGCATATTTCGACTTTATATGAAGCCATGTTCACCTCCCGGCAAGCTAATAGATTTCTATTTGTTATGATTACCCCAAGTTCACTGTTTAATACTGGGAAGAATAACCATTTTTAATGTTGACCGGAAGTGAATTTTTACGTATAATTTAATTTATATTCTTGTGTTCGGAGGTATTTTCAATGAAGTGTCCATTTTGTGGCAATGATAATACAAAGGTTATTGATTCAAGACCGACTGACGACAGTTCAATCAGAAGAAGACGTCAGTGCGAATCATGCGGTAAGAGATTTACAACCTATGAGAAGGTAGAGACTATGCCTTTGATTGTTATTAAGAAAGATAACAACAGAGAACCTTATGACAGGGAAAAGATTGTGGCAGGTATTGTTCGTTCATGCCATAAGCGTCCTGTATCAATTTCAAGCATTAATGCTATGGTTGATGAGATTGAGACGAAGATTTTCAATATTGGTGAGAAGGAAATACCAACAACTACAATTGGTGCTATCGTAATGGAAGAGTTAAAGAAGTTAGATGAGGTAGCCTATGTAAGATTTGCGTCTGTATACAGGGAATTTAAAGATGTTAATACTTTCATGGACGAGATTAAGAAAATTTTAAAATAGTATTATAAAGCAGGTTAGATATGTTTAAACAGTTTTATCCGGATAGATTCTATGATTCGGCATACGATATTGCTTATGATGAACTTTACAGACAGGGATACAGAGGAATAATTTTTGATGTTGATAATACACTGGTGGAGCATGGAGCACCTGTTAATGACAAGGCAGAGGCTTTGTTTAAAGAACTTCACTATCAGGGATTTAAGACCTGTATCATATCCAATAACAGTGAAGAACGGGTAAAGCCTCTGGCTGATAAGGTTAATTCCTGTTATGTCAGCAAGGCGGGAAAACCATCACCTAAGAATTATATCAGGGCAGCAGAGATTATGGGCATGGGGAAAGATAAAACTTTTTTTGTGGGTGACCAGATATTTACAGATGTGTGGGGTGCCAACAGAGCAGGAATTGAAAGCTTTCTTGTAAAGCCTATTGCAAAGCATGAAGAGATTCAGATAGTTTTAAAGAGATATCTGGAAAGAATTGTTATGCATTTCTTTTTCAGGAAGGCAGTTAAGAAATGCAATTACTACTCTGTATATGATAATTGAAAGGTTTGGTGAAATCATTGAATAACATAAAAGGAACAACCAGAGTGTGTGGTCTTATTGGTAATCCGGTAGGACATTCAATATCTCCGGTTATTCATAACACATTGGCTGATATAATGGGCATTGATCTGGTATATACAACATTTAAGGTAGAAGATGACCAGGTTGAAGCTGCTGTGAAGGGTGCATATGCACTGGATATACTGGGAATGAATGTGACAGTTCCCCACAAGCAGGCGGTTATGGGCTCCCTGAAGGAGATCGATCCCCTGGCAGAGGCAATCGGTGCAGTTAATACACTGGCAAGGGTTGATGGAGGCTACAAAGGATATAATACTGATATTCTTGGTCTGGCTAGGGAGCTGGAGGAAGAGAATGTATGTATTAAGGATAATCCGGTGTTGATAATTGGTGCCGGAGGAGCTGCAAGAGCCATTGCATTTTTATGTGCATCCAGAGGAGCATCATCAGTAACAGTTATTAACAGAACTGTAGAAAAGGCACAGAATATTGCCGGCGCTGTTAATGGGTATTATGGAATTGATTTAGTTAAGGCAGTTTCTATTGACCAGGCTTTAGACCTTAAGGGGGATGGATATGTTGCAATACAGACTACAAGCGTAGGACTGTATCCTGATGTAGATAACGTTCTGATTAAGGATGAGAACTTTTACAGGAAAGTGGGGGCTGGGGTTGATATTATATATAACCCATATACAACCAGATTCATGAAGATATTAGGTGAGCAGGGCAAGCCTGCGTACAATGGCCTTAAGATGCTGCTGTATCAGGGAGTCGCTGCTTTTGAGATATGGAATAACTGCAGCGTTTCAAAGGATATGGCTGACAGAGTGTATGAATCCATGAAGGAGGCAATGGGAATTAATGAATAAGGATAGCCTTGTGCTGATTGGATTTATGGGCTGTGGCAAGACAACCTTTGGGAACTGGCTGGCAAAGGAACATGGATATACATTTGTTGATACAGACCAGTTAATAGAGGAACAGCAGAACAGGACAATCAATGATATATTTGCTGCCGAAGGGGAAGAATATTTTAGGGATTTAGAGACTGGTATGGCAGAAAGCCTGTCTTTAAGAAGTGATAAAATTGTTGTTTCTGTGGGAGGAGGTCTTCCAGTAAGACCAGTAAACAGAGCTCTCTTAAGACAGACTGGAAGAGTTGTTTACTTAAAGACAGGGATTGATGAATTGGAACGCCGCCTTAAGGGTGATACGAAAAGACCCCTGTTAGCCGGAGGCAATGTGAGGGAGAAAATCGAGAATCTGATGGAACAGCGTGAAGACATATATACAGATGCAGCAGACATTATAGTTGATACGTCAGGCAGATCTTTCCAACAGATATATAATGAGATATTAAGACTTATTAAAGCTTTGGAGGTATGACAATATTATGGAGAAGATACTTGTTATTAACGGACCTAATATTAATTTTCTGGGAATACGTGAGAAGGGAATATATGGACAGGACAATTATGACACCCTTGTTAACATGATTGAGGATAAAGCAAAAGAACTGGGGGTTGAAGTGGAGGTATTCCAGAATAATTCTGAGGGAGCGATTATTGACAGGATACAGAAGGCTTACTATGAGAAGGTTATTGGAATAGTTATCAATCCGGGAGCATATACTCATTATAGTATTGCAATAAGAGATGCCCTTGGCTCAATTGAGGATATTCCTAAGATAGAAGTCCATATATCCAATGTTCACAAGAGAGAGGAGTTCAGACATACTTCTGTGACAGTTCCTGTGTGCAACGGACAGGTGGTAGGTCTTGGACTTAAGGGATATCTGTATGCAATGGAGGCTGTGCTTGACATAAGCCGTAATTTATTATAAAATATTTTAAGCTATTGAGATTTAGGAGGTATACCAAAGAATGGTAAGCGCAGGAGATTTTAAGAACGGTATTACAATTCAGATGGACAACGGTATCTGGCAGATTATTGAGTTCCAGCATGTTAAACCTGGTAAGGGTGCAGCTTTCGTTAGAACTAAGTTAAAGAATATTGTCAGTGGCGGTGTTGTTGAAAAGTCATTCAGACCAACAGAGAAGTTTGATCTTGCTCATATTGATAGAAAAGAGTATCAGTATCTTTATTCAGATGGAGATATTTACAACTTCATGGATACAGAGACATTTGAGCAGATTGGTTTAGCTGCTGAAGATGTAGGCGATTCATTAAAGTTTGTTAAGGAGAACGAGATAGTTAAGTTATGTTCTCATAATGGAAAGGTATTCTCAATTGAGCCACCTATTAACGTTGAGCTTGAAGTTACAGAGACAGAGCCAGGCGTTAAGGGCGATACAGCTACAGGTGCTACTAAGCCAGCTGTACTTGAGACAGGCGCAAGAATCATGGTTCCATTATTTGTTAACCAGGGTGAGAAGATTAAGATTGATACACGTACAGGTGAGTATCTTTCAAGAGCGTAATTTTTAGTGATTATATTGAGGGACAGCCGGAATAAGCAGTTTGTCAGTTTATCTGAACAGCTTAAACCGGCTGTCCTTTATTACATTAAAGGGATTGTCCAGATGAATTCCTTAGGGTGGTATGTAAGTTCCAGTGGACGGAGAATATTATTGTCTATAATCTGGCATTTAAACCGGAGAAGTGCCACGGATGATATGAATTTGCATGAGACTATCTTGTAGGAAATATCCTCAATCCGTACATATAAAGGCCGAATTTCACCGGCTGTGTTGTATGAGGCGATAACAGGTACCAGAGTCATACATGCTGGATTGAATGTGGAATATGAACTTGTATATGACATAATTACCGCCTCCTTGATAATGGTATTAGACCCTCTAACATTATACAAACATTTGTTCGAAAAGTAAATGGTAAAATCAAGAAGGCGGCAAAAATCAGATACAGATTATCTGCACTGGAAAGATGCACATACTGTATCACAGCTCTCAGAAGCACACAGGCCAGAGATATCAATGTGGTCAGCTACACATACCTTGTCGGAATTGTGCACACAGTTAGTTGCATCACAGGATACATTAAGAGTAATTTTTGGACTTTCTGATGAGTTTTTTGCAGTGTCGTCCTGATCAATGAAATTACCACAGCATGTACCATCAACACTGTCTGCTGAACTACCCTTTACATGGATAGACGAAAGACAGCAGCAGTTGTCTTCGTTATGGGTACATCCACAGGCATTACAACCTAAAGAAGCCATTAATTTATCCTCCATTTCTAATAAAAAAACATGCCGGATTCATCCGACATGTTTAGTATTGACATATATTATTATTTTATGATTTTCATTTTAAAATTTTGAAATCAATTCTTTTTTCCTGGGTATTAAAATATTTAAATATGGCTTTTGCCAGTATCTGGTCTTTTTTCACATAGTGAGTAGTATGCCAGTATCTTGAATCCATGGAGTTGTTACGGTTATCACCCATAACAAAATAACTGTCTTCAGGGACAATATAAGTAAGCTCTGTAGGAGTCTCCATTGGCTCTCTTATGTAAGGTTCATCAAGAACTTCACCATTGACAGTGACATGTCCATCAGAAATCTCAATAACATCACCTGGAACACCGATTACACGCTTTACAAAATTCTCTTTCTCATTGTCAGGATATTTGAATATAATAATATCCCCACGTTCAGGCTCGCTGAATACATAGGACAGCCTGAAACCAATAAGCCTGTCATGTTCCATGATAGTGTTGGTCATTGAACCAGTAGGAACTACTGCGTTAATAATGATATATTGTGTAATAATAAATGCAGCAATAAATGCTATGGCAAAATATTTAAGGAAACTGATAAATTCCCTTAAGAACACCTTACCAAATGATTCTTTGTTGTCTTCCATTGATTAAGCTCCTTTAACATAAAAAGTCACTAAGATAAGACATCACTTATCTTAGTGACCTGCTCATTATATGATACTCTTTTTATATCTATTTGGCAAGAAGTTCCATGATTTTATTGCTTCTTGCAATAAATGCTGTCATCTGGTCAGGTGTGAGAGGTGCGTGGCTAAGAAGTGCCAGGTCATAAAGCTGTTGGCATATAATAGGTGTATTCTCACCATCCTTGTGGTCAATAACATATTTAACCAGTTCGTTATTGGCATTTAATACAAGAGTCTGACCCTCACTGCCAAACATAGCAGGGTCCATACCTGATATGTTGTACATCTTCATCATATCCTGCATTCTTCTGTCCTGCTCTGATAATGTAATCATAGAAGAGATGGAAGCGTTCTTAAGTTTTGACACCTGAACCTTAAGATTATCATTGCCCAGGGCTTTCTTAAATACCTCAGTAAGGATTTCAGTTGCATCCTTTAATTCATCTTCAGAGGTTTCTTCCTTGAAATTATCAGACAGCTCTGCATCAATTCTTAAGAAATGAATACCCTCATTCTTTCCTTCAAGAGTTGAGATGAAAGGCTGGTCAATATTGTGGGAGAGGATTACAGCATCAGTACCTTCTTCCTTAAACATATTGATATACTGGCTCTGTTCAACCTCATCAGTAACGTAGAATATGGTATTTTCGTGCTTTTCCTTGTTCTCTTCAAGGCATTCCTTCAATGTAAGATACTTGCCGTCAAGATTCTTAAAGATAATAAAATCATTCATCTTCTCAGCAAACTTCTCATCTTTTAAGAAACCAAACTTAATAAATGGATTAATGTCATCCCAGTATTTCTCATAATTTTCTTTGTCTGTTTTGTACATACCGGAAAGCTTGTCGGCAACCTTCTTGGTAATATATTCTGAAATCTTTTTGACAAATCCATCGTTCTGCAGAGCGCTTCTTGATACATTAAGAGGCAGATCAGGGCAGTCAATGACACCCTTAAGGAGCATCAGGAATTCAGGGATAACTTCCTTGATATTATCAGCAACGAATACCTGGTTGTTATAAAGCTTAATTGTTCCTTCGATTGATTCATATTCAGTATTAATCTTAGGGAAGTAAAGAATTCCTTTAAGGTTAAATGGATAATCCATGTTAAGATGAATCCAGAACAAAGGCTCCTTGTAATCATTAAATACCTTGCGGTAGAATTCCTTGTAATCCTCTGGGGTACATTCATTAGGATGCTTTGTCCACAGAGGCTGTGTGTCATTAAGAGGAACAGGACGTCTTACAATCTTTGCCATCTTAACAGCAGGAGATTTTTCAATGGTTTCCTTGGTTCCGTCGTCCTTCTCAACTTCCTCGGTGACAGCGTCCTTAATATATGATTCAACAACAGTATCTGTATCCAATACTTCTTCTTCAGGAATATCATCAGTAAGCTGTCCTGCATCTTCATTTGTGAAGTATATTGGAACAGGCATGAAAGAGCAGTACTTGTCAATAACTTCTTTTGCCTTGTATTCATTGGCAAACTCGTAGCTGTCCTCATTGAGATAGAGAGTAACTTCTGTACCTATAGTTGATTTGTCAGAATCACTCATGTCATATTCAGTTCCACCATCACATTCCCAGTGTACGGCACTGGAACCTTCTTTGAATGAGAGCGTATCAATTGTGACCTTATCTGCAACCATGAATGCAGAATAGAAACCAAGACCAAAATGTCCTATAATCTGGTCGTCATTAGTCTTATCCTTATATTTTTCAAGAAATGCTTCAGCACCAGAGAACGCAATCTGGCAGATATACTCATTAACCTCATCTGCTGTCATTCCGATACCATTATCAATAATTTTGATAGTTTTCTTATCTGAGCTGACCTTTACTTCAAGCTTGTATTCTGTATCTTCGGCAGGCTCATATTCTCCGATTAAATCCAGCTTCTTAAGCTTTGTAATAGCATCGCAGCCATTAGAAATAAGCTCACGATAGAAAATGTCATGGTCAGAGTACATCCATTTCTTAATTATTGGAAATATATTCTGGCTGTTGATTGATAAATTACCATGTTCCTTTGCCATATCTTATTACCTTCCTTACAAAAAATATTATCTAGAAGATAATCTAATACAGGAAATGTAAATAGTCAAGAAAAAATTAGCACTCAAATAAGATGAGTGCTAATAAATATTAACATAACCCAGTAAATCAGTGGGTTTCAGAATTTATTAAAAAAGTATTAAACCTATTAATTACATCTCTTCATAACTAATATTAAGATGGTCGAGGACAGTTTTAACATATCTGTCAAAGCTGTGTTCAACCCCCTTGTCAAGGGAAAAGGAGTTAAGGGAAATACCTGTAACCAGGTTTAAGCGGGAGTCTCTGTACCGTATATTGATGTACAGTCCCTCCACGTCATCAGCTGTAAGAGAAGTGTCTGAACTATTGATAACATCCTCAGTAACCTGTAAGGACGCTTTGAATATTATCTTCATACTGGCAGGAACTCTGCTGCCTTTCACAAGGCTGTAGCAGAAAGGCTTAATGTCTTCCCACAGACTGTAATCCTTGTTAGATAAGGATTCATATTCCTCATCAGTGTAGAAACTTCTGTTAATCTTTCCCTGTATTGTATAGGAATTAGCCATGGCAAGCTCTGCCTCTGACAGCAGCATTGAGTTGAAGCTGTCCTTAATAAGCAGATGAGACATGAATGTCTTAGTATCTTTAATCTCAAGTGATATCATTATGTGTCCTCCGTATATGGAATAATAATATTACAAATAGTATATTATGTCAACCTTTTATATAATAATTCTGCCAGGTCTACAAGTTTAAAAAGAATTATTGACAGAACACATAAAATAATTATAGCCATGGCAATTGTGTCCATGGCAAATATCTGGCTGCTGTATACAATCAGGTATCCAAGACCGGACCGGGCAGCCAGAAATTCTCCAATTATTACACCCACAAGACAAAGACCTATGGCAACCTTCATATTGCTTATAATAGTTCCGATAGAAGCAGGAAGAATAAGTTTGCTCAAAATCTGGATGCGGCTGCTTCCAAATGCTTTCATAAGCTTTAGTTTCTCAGGGTCAGTTTCCATGAAACTGGTATATACATTAATGATAGTTCCAAATATGGCAACAGATACAGCTGTTACAATAATTGCTTTAGGATTATTTCCCAGCCATACTATAAGCATGGGAGCCAGTGCAGATTTTGGTAGACTGTTTAGTATAATTAAAAAAGGCTCCACCAGCTGGGAGAGAAATGGAGAAAGCCATAGAACAAGTGCGATTCCTACACCTGCTGCTATAATAATGCCAAAGCTTAAAAATGTTTCTCCCAGAGTAACCAAAGTGTGTTTTAACAGAATACCATCCCGTATAGATGTTTGGAAACATAAAATAATTCTGGATGGAGAGCTGAATATAAATGCATCTATAATATTAAGTCTTGCGCATAATTCCCATAAACCAAGAAATGCTATGACAATTACAAAACGGATGATTATTACCATTTTTTTATTAACACCGTTCATATCAGTTAATCTCCTTCCATATTTTATTAAAATATACAGAAAATTCAGGAGCGCTGCGGGCAGCAAAGGGACTGTCATATTTGCCATCAAAGATAATTGGAATAGAAGCTTTTACTTCTCCCGGTCTGCTGCTTAATACAACTACTTTATCACCCATAGATACAGCTTCAGCTATATCGTGGGTAACAAGAATGGCAGTTTTATTCTGTTCTTTAATTATTTTATATATATCATTGCTTACTTCAAGCCTTGTATTGTAGTCCAGTGCAGAGAATGGCTCATCAAGAAGAAGAATGTCAGGCTCTGTAGCCAGTGTCCTTATAAGGGCTACCCTTTGTCTCATTCCTCCAGAAAGAGCGGAAGGCTTTGCATTTTTAAAATCTGAAAGACCATAGTAATTAAGCATTGATTCAATATTTTTTAGTTTGTCAGGAGTACATTCTTTATTGATTTCAAGACCAAGAAGGATATTTTTGTATACAGAGCGCCATTCAAAAAGGCAGTCTCTTTGAAGCATGTATCCTATATGAAGAGGTTTGTCAGAAGAATGAATGATTATTTCTCCGGAATCAGGTTTGATAAGCCCTGCAATAATTGACAGAAGGGTAGATTTGCCACATCCTGAAGGACCTACAATACTGGTAAAACTCCCTGGCTCTATATCAATTGATACATGGGACAGGGCATTAACAGTCTGCTCTGAATCTTTGTAGGAAAAAGATATATCTGATATGGAAAGCAATGGTTCCATGAAAGCCTCCTTTAAGCTTCTTTATTTATAATATGCATAAATAAATGGATTTGATTGCAAATCTTGGGAAAGAATAGTATTATTGACGTGGACAAAAGAAAAATCTATGCCGGCAGTGGTTTATAAGCTGGCATTATATACCAGTTAGAATTGAGGATTAGGATTAATATGATAGATTTGGATATCATGATTGAAGCAATTAGAAATAACCACTTATTTATCCAGATGCATAACTTTCCAGACCCGGATGCCATAGCCAGTGCATATGGACTGCAGTATCTGCTTAAGGCAAAGGGTGTGGAATCTACCATAATATACAAAGGAAAAGTTAATCATGGAAGCTCTTACACAATGGTACAGAAGCTTGGAATCAATATTGTAGAGATAAAGGATCTGGATGGCATACCGGAGGATTCAGAAATTATAATTGTTGATGCCCAGAAAGGCAATGCCAATATTCTTGATTTGCCTGGGAACAGAGTTATGTGCTTTGACCATCATAAAACATATGAGGCGGCAGAGTATCTGTTTTCAGATATCAGACCGGAGGTGGGAGCCTGCGCCTCAATGATGGCAGATTATATGTTCAGATATAATGTGGATATAGATACTAAGATGGCAACTGCACTGTTGTATGGTATCAAGGTGGATACTGCCAATCTTACAAGAGGCGTGTCACAGCTGGATCTGGATGTATTCTACAAGCTGTATTACCGTGCTGACCTTTCTATTATTAAGGAGATGGAAAGCAGCATACTTAAACCGGAGGATTTAAAGGCTTACAGTCATGCTATTAACAGTATTAAGACCAAGGACAGGACAAGCTTTGCCAATGTGGGATATAATTGTCCGGAGGCAGTGGTGGCAGCAGTTTCAGATTTCATTATGATGCTGGACTCCACAGATAACACTGTGGTGTACTCTGTTAAAGATGATGGAATTAAGCTGTCAGTAAGAACAGCTATAGATATTAATGTGGGAGATATTACTAACCGGGCATTAAGAGGAATAGGAAGCGGAGGCGGACACGACACTATGTCAGGCGGATTTGTGCCATACGACTCATCTGTGGAGAATCCATTACACAATCAGGATTATATTATTTCTCTTATCCAGGATATTGAAAAAAGATTTGCAAATGAGATAGAAAAATCTTATAATAAATAAGGTGTTGCTTCTGTGGCGTAGCTGGTAGCGCAACTGATTCGTAATCAGTAGGCCGTGGGTTCGAATCCCATCAGAAGCTTTGTGTGTCTGTGTAGCTACAACACATTTGAAGGGATTGTTTCACTTTATCAGTGGGCAGTCCCTTCCTTTTTGTTCCCCATTTTACACAAACTGATTTACAGATTTGTCATATACGTAATCAATGGCAAGTAGTGTCTTGTTAATCTGATTGATATCTACAGAATAGGTTTTGCATAATTCTGTAAGACTGTTATAATTATCCCTCAACTGTGCGTTAATAAATGACAATAACATAACAGGGTCTTTTGGCATTTCCATATTTTTCCTTTCCAAAGCATATCCAGTATGCTTAATTATGGCGAAATTCTGTTAGATGATATATAATGGTATAAGTGCAAAAAAGTTCTCTTTGCAATTCACATGATGTATTATATAACAAAAATCCGATTTGACAATAAAAATATAACTATTTTTCATGGGGAAACATAATGTATACAGGCTATGATTATGAAGAATACTGCTGCCGCTATCTTAAAAGCAAAGGATATAAGCATATAAAGCAGACACCAAGGGCAAAGGATCACGGCATAGATATTATTGCACAGAAGCGCCGTAAAAAATACGCTTTCCAGTGCAAATATTATGGCAAAAAAGTAGGGAACAGGGCAGTGCAGGAGGCATACACGGGATGCAGCTACTATGATTGTGATATTCCTGTTGTAATCACTAATTCAACTTTTACTAAAAATGCCATAGAGGAAGCCCAGACCCTGGGAGTTAAGCTTATTGATTCTGTTGATATAAGAAGAAAACATAATATATTCCTTCTGGTTGTTGTGGCAGTGGTATTTATTGGACTGCTTTATGCCGTTATGCCTGACAGTATCACTAAGATAATTGATAATCTGATTGGAAATATTTTTGATGATTACAGGTCAGCATTAACTGTTTTGACTGTATTCCTTATGCTGGCAGCACTGGGGATACGAAAAGCTTTTAAATCACTTAGCTACAGTAGAACAGAAGATGACGGATCAGAAGAGGATGGCAGTACTAAGGAAGATAACAGCGAAGAAGAATATGACAGCACGGATGAAGCTGACAGTACAGAATATGGGGACGGCGAAGTGGAAGATGAAATCATAAAATAGGTACATCCTGTCAATACTACACTAGTACATCGATTTCTAAATAACTACGCCAAATAACTTGCATATTTTCTCGATTGCACATGACAAAAAGCCTCGACGTAGCCCGCTACGCCTACGTTTTTTGTTATGTACACTCGAGAAAATATTCTGCGTTATTGGTCCAGTTATTTACGAAACGATGTACTGGAAAAGATTCTGATAAGGAGAACATGTATGTTGACAGATAAGGATAAGAACAGCACAATCGAAGATTATGGACAGGTTGTGCTTGGCAATGGAAAAGAACAGGGAAAAATACAGCTGATGACTATTATTGGTGAAATCGAAGGACATGATGTTCTTCCTAACACATCAAAGAGTACCAAGTATGAACATATCCTTCCACAGCTGGCAGCTATCGAAGATAACAGAGAGATTGAGGGAGTGCTTTTGCTGATAAACACAGTAGGAGGAGATGTAAGTGCAGGGCTTGCACTGGCAGAGATGATTGCTTCCATGGACACTCCTACAGTATCGCTGGTTCTTGGAGATGCCCACAGTATAGGAGTTCCGTTGACAGTAAGTGCTGATTATTCATTTATTGCACCCACAGCAACAATGATTGTACATCCTGTTAGAATGAACGGAACTATTATAGGGGCTCCCCAGACATTTGATTACTTTAAGATGATACAGGACAGAATAGTTAATTTCATATGCAGTCATGCCGATATTGAGACTGGAACTCTTGAAAAAATGATGATTAAGGCAGGAGTCTTAACTAAGGATTTAGGTACAATTCTTGTGGGAAAAGAGGCAGTTGAAGCTGGACTTGTAAATGAAGTGGGAGGAATTAACAAGGCGCTTCATAAGTTAAGAGAAATGATTCAGCTAAAGAAGAGTACAATGTAAAGCAAAAAAGAATAGGATTTAAAAAACGAAAAGAGATAAATTCATGAAGTGCAACATATGTCCAAGAAACTGTAATGTGGATAGAAAATCAGATAAAGGATACTGTCATATGCCAGACAGGCTTGTGGTGGCAAGGGCGGCACTGCATATGTGGGAGGAGCCATGTATATCAGGAGAAGAAGGCTCCGGCACAGTGTTTTTTTCAGGATGTAATCTAAGATGTGTGTTCTGCCAGAATTATAATATTGCAGCTGGAAAAGCCGGGAAGGAAATAAGCATAGACAGGCTTGTAGAGATTTTCTTTGAGCTAAAAGAAAAGAAAGCTAATAATATTAACCTTGTAACTCCTTCCCATTATGTAAAGCAGATAGTGACCGCTCTTGAAAAGGCAAAAAATATGGGACTGGACATACCTGTGGTATACAACACCAGCTCCTATGAAAAAACAGACACACTTAAGATGCTTGATGGTCTGGTAGATATATATCTTCCTGATTTCAAATACATTGACAGTAATCATAGCTTCAGATATTCCAATGCTTCTGATTATTTTAATGTTGCATCAAAGGCTTTGGAGGAGATGCATAGACAAGTGCCCCACTGCGTATTTGACAATAATGGAATGATGAAGTCAGGCATTATAGTGCGTCATTTAATTCTTCCAGGATGTGTTGCTGATTCAAAAAATGTGATAAAATACCTCTATGACACATACGGGGATGACATATATATAAGCATTATGAATCAATATACACCACTGCCACAGGTGGAATCCTTCCCGGAGATAAACAGGCGGGTGACAGCAAGAGAGTATGACAGTGTAGTGGGGTATGCCATTGACCTTGGTGTGACAAATGGATTTGTTCAGGAAGGAAGTGCTGCAGAGAGCAGTTTTATTCCTGAATTTGATGGAGAAGGTGTTTAAACCCAGTAAATAAGCATAATACGAAAATGAAGAAAACGTATTTTGCTTATTTACTGGGTTTTTAGATGATATAAATCGAAAATAATACTAAATAAACATATTGATTACTAAAAAAATAGAAAAATATGCAAAAAATACTAGGAAAAATTAAAGGTTATATGTATAATTTATATGTAACTGTTGATTAAAATGCTATAATTATAATTAAACTTTATGGAGCGCTCAACAGCTTTCAACATATTGGGGAAACAATGATGAATAATACAATTTCAGAAAATAAAGCACATCTGTGGCAGATAGCTTTTTTCTCGTTAAATAATACATCTACCAATCTGTATCTTGCAATGATGGGATATGTATCATATTATGCCAATGGTATTGCTGGATTGGGAGTAGTTCTGATATCATTTATTCTCACAGGAATGAGAGTGTTTGACGGAATAACAGACCCGGTTATAGGATATGTTATCGACAGAACTAATGGAAGATTTGGGAAATTCAGGCCATTTATGATAATGGGGTACATAATACTTGCTGTAAGTTCGCTGCTGTTATATTTTACAACACATCTTGTATCAGGGTGGATTAGAGTGCCATATTTTATCGGCATATATTCACTTTACATTATAGGGTATACTTTCCAGACAGCAGTGGTAAAGTCAGGACAGTCAGTTATTACCAATGATGCAAAGCAGCGTCCCATGATTACCTTTTTTGATTCTACATTTATAATGCTGGCTCACGGGTTCACAGCATTCTACGTGTCAGTATATCTTATTGGTAAATATGGCAATTTCAATTCAGTTTCACTTTTTAAAGAATTTGTCATTACAGTGGTGATTATTTCAGGAATATGTACATGCCTGGCTGTAGTTGGTATATGGCAGAAGGACAGACCGGAATTCTTCAACATTTCCGGTGACAGGGAAGAGAGAATACACTTCAGGGATTACGGGGCAATACTTAAGCACAACAAACCTATCCGTATGCTTGTTATTGCGGCAGCCTCTAACAAATTTGCAGCAATGGTTTATGGTAATGCCACAGTTATTGTAATGTTTTATGGAATTCTTATGAATAATTATCCACTGGCCGGTATAATTGGAATAATTGTAGGGATTCCTAATCTGGGTATAATATTCTTAGGCATAACTTATGCTAAAAAGTATGGTCAGAAAAAGGCTATGATAGCTGCAACCTGGGGATGTATATTTTCCCAGTCAGTGTTAATGTTTATGATGATATTTACAGATTTGACAAAGGTGAGTATTTATCATATTAATTTTATTACTATAGCGTTTTTTCTTACCTTTACACTGCTTAATGGATTTAAGTCCATTACTAATAACATGGTTGTGCCAATGATTGCAGATTGTACAGATTATGAATATACAATCAGCGGACATTTCGTACCGGGACTTATGGGAGCGCTGTTCTCATTTATTGATAAATCCTTTTCTGCCTTTGGAACAGGTTTTGTTGGAATTGCATTATCATTTGCAGGTTATTCCAAAGTCTTTCCACAGGTAGGAGATGCTCTTACACCGCAGCTTAAGTTCATGACAGTGTTTTTCTACTGCGTCATACCTATTGCAGGATGGCTTGTTACAATTATTATTATGAAATTTTATAGACTTGACAAGAATACAGTGCAATCCATGTATTCAAAATAAATGTTTGAAATTGGAAACGAGAGGGAATATGGCAGAATTAATTATTACTAAAGGAAATCCTTTACAGAGGGGAGCAACAAAGAATGGCAGGATGTACAATTTTGCTTATGAATGTACAAGTCCACAGGCTTCCCTTATAATATCAGATGGAAAAGGCGTGGAAATATACAGGGTAGAGCTGGATGAATCCTATAAAACAGGAGATGTCTTTGCTGTAACTCTTGGCGGTGTATCATTAGACAGACATTATTATTCATATGAGGTGGAAGGTGAAAGAAGGATTGACCCTTACTCAAAGACCATTACAAACTGCAGTGCATTTGGGATTGAACAGGAAAATGTTCATCAAAGCCGTATAGTATTGGACAGATTTGACTGGGGTGATGACAAGCCGTTACACATTCCTTATGAAGATTGTATATTCTACAAGCTGCATGTCAGAGGTTTCACAAAAAGCAGGACATCAGGAGTGAAGCATAAAGGCACATTCAGGGGGATTGCAGAGAAACTGGATTACCTGAAAAGCCTTGGGATAACTACAATTGAACTGATGCCATGTTATGAATATGATGAATCATGGAAGTTTTCCCAGCTTCATGTAGAGAACAGGGATAATATATACAATTCACATCCTGTTAAAATGCCTATGAACTATTGGGGATACTGCAGCGGATTTCACTTTGCACCAAAATCATCATTTACTTCCATAGCTGACTCAAGACAGGATTATACATTTGAATTCAAGTCACTTATTAAGCTTCTTCATGCCAATGGAATTGAAGTGGTTATGGAGATGTATTTTGACAGGGAAACCCCGGATATAATTCTGGATTGTGCCAGATTCTGGGTGACAGAGTATCATATTGACGGAATTCATTATTATGGGCCAGAAACTGCCCTGCAGATGCTTTTTGATGACCCTGTGCTTTCCAGAACGAAGATAATTACAGTTTACTGGGATAAAGCCAGAAAAACTGTTAAGAATATGGCAAGTTATAACAATGGGTTTGCAGATGTGGCACGAAAGTTCCTTAAAGGAGATGAGAACCAGCTGGAACAGTTTGTCAGACTGTCCAGAAGGAATTCCATAAACAGTGCTGATATTAATTACATTACAAACCATAATGGATTTACCATGATGGACCTGGTAAGCTTTGACAGGAAACATAACCAGCAGAATGGCGAGAATAACCAGGATGGTGAGAATTTCAATTACAGCTGGAATTGTGGAGTGGAAGGGAAGTCCAGAAAGACAAAAGTAATAGAACTAAGGCAGCGTCAGATGAAGAATGCATTTATAATGCTGCTGTTTTCAGCAGGAACTCCTTTGATTCTTGCAGGAGACGAATTCTTGAATTCCCAGGGAGGTAATAACAATCCTTACTGTATAGATGGTGAAACTACATGGCTAAACTGGAAGGCATCACCACAGGCTGCTGATATGACTAAATTTGTTAAGAAGCTTATAAGATACAGGCAGTGTCATAAGATTCTCCATATGGAAAAACAGCTGTATGCCTCTGATTCTTTATCCTGCGGATATCCTGACATATCATATCATGGAAACAGTGCATGGTATCAGGGAATGGAAAATTATAACAGGCATGTGGGAATAATGTTCTGCACCAGATATGACGGATTGCCACATGATGAGGGATATGAACTGATATATATTGGATATAACATGCATTTTGAGGAACATAGTCTGGCTCTTCCAAATCTGCCTGAGAAAGCAGTATGGGAGGTAAGGATATCTTCAGGTACTGACCAGATTACAGTTGAAGACAGATATCTTCATATGCCTGCAAGAACTGCAGTTGTTCTCAGGGCAAGAATTGTTCCGGAAAAACAGGAAATGCATGAAAAGCCTAAGAGAAAGGGAAAGAAAAAGAATGATTGATGTTAATAATATAGATGAATTAAACCAGTTCTTTGAAGAATTCAGACATGAGTTTGAGAATGGTGAAGAGAAAAAAGCGGCAGACATGCTGGCACAGCTTCTTAATGATTTGGAATCCCAGATGGATGTAAGCACAGCAGGCGAAGTGGACGCAAGAGGGAATATAACCTCGACATCAGGGGATAAAGCTCCTGCAATAAGCATTAATCATGTGATGGAATATTATATATATGCATATTATTATAAGCCTGACTGGAATGTTAATGTGACAAATATTCCAATAGGAGAATATTACAGAACCCACGGAGATCTCTGCATCCGTCTTGGAAGATTTAAAGAGGGAGCAGAAAGCTTTAAAAAGGCAATATGCTGGAATCCTGTAGATTTGGATGCAATTCTTGGACTGGGAGAATGTTACAGAAATCTGAATATGCTTGACAGATATTTTATTGTGACAAAGCAGGCATACAGATATTGCTGTACAAGGGCAACTATGGCAAGATATTACAGAAATATGGGATTTTATTATACCTCCAAATATAAACCGGAGGTGGCAAGGGCATGTTATATATACAGTAACATTTATTACAAGACTGAAAATGCAGACAATGAACTGAAATTCCTTGAAGAAGCACTTCATGATAAAACACCTGACCTGTCCATAGCCGAAATGCAGGATATATTCAATCAGGAAGGAATTGAGCCGGGACCATCATCAGACACTATTGGAGTGATTTACAGGGTTGGTGAACTGATGATGGAAGATAAAGAATATACACTTGCCAGAGACTGTTTTGCCATTGTGTATGACATAACAAGAGAAAAGGAACTGGAACCTGTATTAGACGAGCTGGAGAAAGCTGTTAACCAGGAGAATACATCATCCGGGGAAGAATAGGAAGTAAGAGATTTGAAAGGGAAAGACAGATATGGCAGTAAAATATGACGGAATAATATTTGACCTTGATGGAACATTGTGGAATGCCACAGAACAGATAATGAATGCATGGAATGTAATTCTTTCAAAGCATCCTGAAATCAGCAGGGGCAAACTGGAATTCTCTGAATTGAGACAGTGTATGGGACTTGTTATGTATGATATTGCAGCAAAGCTTTTTCCTGATGAGACCGAAGATAAGAGAAATTCCCTTATGGATGAAATGTGCAGCTATGAGAATGAATATCTGTCTATTCACGGAGGAACTCTTTATCCAGGACTTGAGGATACTCTTAGAGAACTTAAGAAAAGCTACAGGCTGTTTATAGTCAGCAACTGCCAGAGTGGATACATTGAGGCATTCCTTCATGCCCATAACCTGTCTTCATATTTTGAGGATACAGAGTGCTGGGGAAGAACCAGGGCAACTAAAGGTGAAAGCAACAGAATACTTATTGCAAGAAATAATCTTAAAAATCCTGTGTATGTTGGCGATACTATAGGAGACGCAAAGTCGGCGGCTGATGCGGGAATTCCATTCATATTTGCAGCGTATGGCTTTGGTACAGTTGATAAATATGATTATTCAATTAATACAATAAGTGAACTTACGGATGTTTTATAGTATCATTTAACTTTTTGTTGACATATAATAATCATGATAGTATAATCTGTTCCAGATTATTAATTTAATATTAAAAGTCGTTGAGCAAAATAGTACCTCTGGCAGATACATCACAGAGAGTCAGCGTTGGTGGAAGCTGATATGGTAAGCCTTTGGGAATGGGTTTGGGAGATGCGTGGATGAACATTTTTGATAAGTAGTCTGCGACGTAGACCCCACGTTACAGGGGAAAGATATAGTTACATTGAATGTATTGTATCGGAATGAGTTGAGAAGATAAACGGTGGCATATCCAGTTTTGGGTATGCTTTTTTTCTTTTCAGGAACAAGGGTGGCACCACGATAATTCGTCCCTGGCAGATATATTTCTGCCGGGGATTTTTTATTACATTCTTCGGACAATTATATTTCAATTTCAAAGAAACACAGTATATGAAAGGATGGCAGGCTGATGGAAAAAAAGAAATTAAAGGTATACAGAAAATCAGTTAGTATTGTAGATGAATCGGCTGTGGATATCTATGAGAACCTTGGTGCAGAAAGAATCGGATTTCTCATGGAAAGTACAGATAAAGAGAATGACAGCTACACATTTATGGGAGTTGAGCCTGATGCATTAATCCAGTCTAAGGGTAATTCGTTAGTGATTAAATACTCTGATGGAAGAGAAGAGGTTATGGAAGGTAATCCTCTGGATTCACTGAAAGAGTTTTATTCTTCATTTGATGTGTCAAATGAAGAGAGTGAACTTGAGTTCAACGGAGGGCTGGTTGGAAGCCTTGGATATGATTTCATAAGATACACAGAAAAGATTCCTGATAATAATCCTGATGAAATTGGAATTGAGACAATACAGCTTATGCTTACAACCAGATTTCTTGCAATTGACCATAAAGCTGAGGTAATGACAGCTGTTGTTATAGATGAGGATAATGAACTGGGAAAAGACAGAGCAGGGAAAGAAGCGGAAGATCTTTTAAAGAAGGCTCTTGCTGACAGAGGGGAAAAGCATGATAATAAACGATTTGTCCATGACGGAGTAATTGTTAAGAAATCGGACACTCTGGAGGAGTACTCAAGAAAGGTTGAGAAAATCAAAGAGTATATTGTTGAGGGACATATTTTCCAAACCGTGCTTTCACAGCGATGGACTATCAAGACAGGCCGCAGCGGTTTTGAACTGTATGAGGAATTAAGGGAACTTAATCCTTCACCATATCTTTATTATTATAATTTCGGTGAATTTGAGATTATTGGAAGTTCACCTGAAATGGTTGTAAAACAAGTTGACCAGAGAGTTTACACCTGCCCTATAGCAGGAACAAGGCGTAGAGGCAGGGATGCAGAAGAAGACCTGTATCTTGAAAGGGAACTTCTTGGAGATGAAAAGGAAAGAGCAGAGCATGTTATGCTTGTTGACCTTGCAAGAAATGATATGGGAAGAATAAGCCAGATTGGAACGGTTAAAGTAACTGATTTCATGAGGATACAGAGATACTCCCATGTAATGCATATAGTGTCAATGGTAGAGGGTAAAAAGCATGGAGAGTTTCATCCATTCGATCTTGTTTCGTCTTTCCTTCCTGCAGGTACATTAAGTGGTGCTCCTAAGATAAGGGCGATGGAAATAATCGATGAACTGGAAAGTGTGAGACGTGGTTTATATGGCGGTGCAACAGGATACATGTCATTTGATGGCAATATGAATTTCTGTATTACAATACGGACTATGATAAAAAAAGATGACAATGTATATCTTCAGGCAGGAGCAGGAATCGTGGCAGATTCAGTTCCAGAACTTGAGTATAAGGAGTGCTGCAATAAGGTTATGGCCCTTGCAAAGACGCTGGTTGAGGAGGAGAATTTATGATACTTCTAATTGATAATTACGATTCATTTACTTATAATCTGTATCAGTTCATAGGCATATTTAATGATGATATTAAGGTTGTGAGGAATGACTGCACAACTATAGAAGAGGTAGAAAAGCTTAATCCGGAGTCAATTGTTATATCCCCAGGTCCAAAAAGTCCAAAGGAAGCAGGAATATGTCTTGATGTTATCAGACACTTTGCGGGAAAGAAACCAATACTTGGAATATGTCTGGGACACCAGTGTATTGGAGAAGCTTTTGGTGGAACTGTTTCTCATGCAAAAAAGATTTTTCACGGCAAACAGTCAGTGATTGAGCATACAGGTGACAGCGTATTCACAGGTGTTGGAAATAATATTAAGGTGGCAAGATATCATTCACTTGCCATTATACCTGACTCCCTGCCTGACTGTCTTTCAGCAATTGCTAAGACAGAGGATGGAGAAATTATGGCGGTTAAACATAAAGAATACCCAGTTGTAGGACTTCAGTTCCATCCTGAATCAATATATACAGAGCATGGAAAAAGAATAATTGAGAACTTCTTGAATGGTATAGTGTAAAAAGACGGAATGGAGAAAAATATGATTCTTGATGATATTGTAAAAGCAAAAAAGTTAAGACTTCCAGAGCATAAAAAACTTATCAGCGAAGATGAGATGAGAAAGATGGCACTTAACAGTAAAAGACAGACAATAAGTTTTTATGATGCACTTGCAGGAAAAGGTCTTTCTATTATTGGCGAATTTAAAAAGGCGTCACCAAGTCATGGAACAATGAATTCCAAGGTGGATTTAACATTGCGGATTGACCAGTATAATAAAGCCGTGGACGCTATTTCCTGTCTTACCGAGGAGGATTATTTTAAAGGAGGAGTTGATTATCTAAAATCTATCCGCAGCATGTCAGATCTTCCCATTATCAGAAAAGATTTTATCATTGAGGAATATCAGGTATATGAGGCGAAGGTTATTGGTGCAGATGCAATTCTGTTAATTGCAGCAATTCTTGATGATGATACATTTAAGAGACTTTATGACCTTGCATACAGCCTTGGACTTGATGTGCTGTGTGAAGTCCATGATAAGGAAGAGATGGAAAGAATGGTAAACTTAGGAGTTAAGATTATTGGTATTAATAACAGGAATCTTAAAAACTTTGAGGTTACACTTGAAACAACAAGAAAGCTTTCGGATATGGCCCCAGAGGGTACTGTGCTTGTATCAGAGAGCGGTGTACTTACAGATGAAGATATCAGAGTATTAAAAGAAAGTAATGCAGACGCGCTGCTTATCGGAACAGCATTTATGGAATCTGAAAATCCAATGGAGCTGGCACTTCACTGGAAAGATATATATAACGGTTTATTATACCAGAAGAAATAAGTATAAAAAGTTTCGACGGGAAGTGGAGGAAATATGGTTCAGATTAAAATATGTGGTCTGACAAATATGGAAGATGTGGCTTACATAAATCAATATAAACCAGATTACGTCGGCATGGTTATGTATTTTCCTAAAAGTCCAAGAAATGTTGATGAGGAAATGGCACAAAAACTATTAAGAAACATTAATCCTGATATTGCAAAGGTTGCTGTCACAGTTTCTCCAACAGTTTCACAGCTTCATTCCATTGAGAACATGGGCTTTGATTATATCCAGATACATAAAGACGTGGATAGTGATGTCATATCACAGAGCAGGCTGCCTGTCATTAGGGCAGTAAATGTATCAGATAACAGTAATATTGATGATACCATAAAATATCTGGAAAATATGACAGAATATGATAAAATCTATGGGGTACTTTTTGATGCTGGGGTTCCCGGAAGTGGAAAAACCTTTGACTGGGACTGCGTTGCAGCAATCCGGCATGAATTAGAGATTAGGAATATTAAGCTGTTTCTTGCTGGAGGACTTGATGAGGACAATGTTTCCAGTGCTGTTAAACAAGTAAAACCAGATGTGGTTGATGTGAGTTCAGGAGTGGAATATGAAGACAGACCGCCTGGCAATGGAAAAGACCCGGAAAAGATAAGACAGTTTATCGACAGGGCAAGAAAGACAGAAAATTAATAATACAACATATTAAATTTTTATTTATCAGGAAAGGGATAAAATCATGACAGATAACAGATATTATGGAGAATTCGGAGGACAGTACGTTTCTGAATCACTGATGAATACTCTTGACCAGCTTGAGAAAGCATTTGAAGAGGCAATTAAAGATGAAGAATTCATAAAAGAGTATAATTACTATTTAAAGGAGTATGTAGGAAGAGAGACACCTCTTTATTATGCAGAGAGATTAAGTGAGAAATATGGTGCTAAGATTTATCTGAAAAGAGAGGATTTAAATCATACAGGAGCCCATAAGATTAATAATGTTATTGGTCAGATTCTTCTTGCAAAAAGAATGGGTAAGACTAAGGTTATTGCTGAGACAGGAGCTGGACAGCATGGTGTGGCAACTGCTACAGGTGCAGCACTGTTTAACATGGAATGTACAGTTTTCATGGGCGCTGAAGATATTGAAAGACAGAAACTGAATGTATTCAGAATGGAGATGCTAGGTGCCAGGGTTGAGCCAGTTACAACAGGCAGCTCTACATTAAAGGATGCAACTAACCAGGCAATCAGAACATGGGCTGAAAGGGCTGAGGATACCTTCTATGTAATAGGTTCCGCAGTAGGTCCACATCCATATCCTAAGATGGTAAAAGAATTCCAGCGTGTTATATCAAAAGAGGCAAGGGAACAGATTCTTGAAAAAGAGGGAAAACTTCCAGATGCTGTTGTAGCCTGTGTTGGCGGTGGCTCTAATTCTATTGGAATGTTTGCAGATTTTATTGATGATAAAGACGTTGACCTTATTGGCGTTGAAGCAGGAGGACTTGGAATAAGTACCGGAAAACATGCCAGTGCAATGGCAATGGGACAGGTGGGCGTTCTTCATGGAATGAAGTCATATCTTCTTCAGGATGAGAATGGTAATATCCAGCTTGCACATTCAATTTCAGCAGGACTTGATTATCCGGGAGTAGGACCGGAACATGCATATCTGCGTGATTCGGGCAGGGCACAGTATGTATCTGTTACAGATAAGGAATGTATGGATGCATTGATGGAACTTTGTAAGATTGAAGGCATTATTCCGGCTATAGAAAGTGCACATGCTCTTGCTCATGTAATTAAGATGGCCCAGGGTGATTATAAGGGAAAAACAATTATTATGTGTCTTTCAGGCAGAGGCGATAAGGATGTTAACACAGTTGCAAAGTATCTTAATGGAGAGGAGACTAATAAGTAATGAATAGAATAGAAGAAAAAATGAACCAGTTAAAGGCTCAGGGTAAAAAGGCATTTATTACATATACAACAGCGGGACTTCCTGATATGGATACAACAGAGAAAATAATGTTTGCACAGGAGCAGGCAGGTATTGATGTAATGGAACTTGGTGTTCCATTCTCTGACCCTATTGCTGATGGTCCTGTAATCCAGAATGCATCCTATGAAGCAATTCTAAATGGAGCAACACTTGAGAAAACCTTTGTGCTTATGAAAAATGCAAGAGAAAAAGGATTAAAGACACCAGTTGTATTCATGATGTATTATAATACAGTGTATCATTATGGTCTTGAAGTATTTGTTGAAAAATGTATTGAATCAGGAGTGGATGGCCTGATAATTCCTGACCTTCCAAAAGAGGAACAGGGAATGCTTAAAGCTGAACTGGACAAAAAGATGGATTCACCAATTTTAATACAGCTTATTTCTCCAGTGTCAAAGCAGAGAATCCCCGAACTTGTTAAGGATGCAAGAGGCTTTGTATATTGTGTTTCACAGATGGGTGTTACAGGAGGGCAGGCTGAATTTCACAAAAATATCAGGGAGTATCTTTCATCAGTTAAGGCTGCAAGTCCGGTTCCTGTAATGATGGGATTTGGAATAAGAACAGCATTAGATATTAAACCATTGGAAGATGTAATTGATGGTGCAATTGTTGGCTCTCATTTTATTAAACTTCTCAAGAATAATAATTATGATACAGATGCTGTTAAAGAATATATTTCTGGGTTTAAGGCGGAGATGTAATTATGATACCATTACTTGCAAAAAATGCTGTTTCAATTAAATGCAAATACAATGATGCTGGTCTTACAGGAAATTATGAATGTGCATATTCTTTAGGAATAATTGCTGCTTTAACAGGTCAGGAAGAATTAAATGAAATTAATGATTTCGAAGAAACTAAAAAAGAAATAATGTCAAAAGCAGGAGAATATACAGGTGATAATTTAAGAATTAAAAGACTGTATGAACTGGTTAATGATTATGAACCAGGCCAGGTAAATGACGGGCAGATACTTGAATTATACAGGATGGGATACCGTGATAAAACCATATAATATTCTTAGTAATAATTAGTCGGAAAAGTCATAAAAATAATTATAATAAATAATTAAATTGAATAATTTTATTAATTATAAAAAATAAAGTTGACTTTGAGAAAAACTTATTATATATTTTATAGGAATTGATGGAGGGTAGACATGGTACAAGTTGTAGAAGTTGGCAAAATTGAAAGTACATATAGTAATCCAGTTGCAGAACTGGTACAGACTGCATGTAAGTTTGAAAGTCATATCACTGTCCAGGAAGGCGGAAAATACATTAATGCAAAAAGCTTAATGGGTATGATGGCATTTGGATTAAAGAGTGGTATGCAGGTAGAAGTTTCAGCTGATGGTGTTGATGAAGAACAGGCAGTTGAATCAATACAACATTTTTTAGCTTGTAATTAGTTTAATTAGGAGGCATTTTTATGGAAAGTAATGAAATTTTTGGAAGCACAGTTAGTGCACAGAATGCAGCAAAGGAGCCTGTAGCAGAAAAGAAGAAAGCAGGCAGAAAATCAAAGACAGCTTCAGAAAAATCAACAGTTAAGAAGGCTACCCCAGTTAAGACAGCAGAAGTTAAAGATGAAAAAACAGTTGTAACAGAGAAGAAGAAACCAGGCAGAAAGCCTAAAACAGCTTCAGAGAAGCCAGCTGAGACAAAGAAGCCAGCTGCCAAGACAACAGCAGCAAAGAAAACAACAGCAAAGAAGACAACTGCAAAGAAAGCTACAGCTAAGGTTGCAGCAAAGAATACTGTATATATCCAGTTTAATGGTCGTCAGGTTGATTATGATGAGGTGCTTAAGAAGGTTGCAGCTGACTGCAGGAAGCAGAAAGCAAGCTCAAAGGATGTTACTCTCTATATCAAGCCAGAGGATAACGCTTGCTACTATGTAGCTAACAACGGAATAGCAGGTAAGGTTGACCTTTACTAATTTTTGCGGGGATTTTCCCTGTTAATGAAATAGTTATAATTAAAGGCAGGGCATAGAAATATGTCCTGTTTTTTAATCATTTTTCAGGAGGTTGGAGTCATGGATATTCCAATTTGGTTAATAATACCATTTGCTGGTTTACTGCTTTCTATAGCAGTTTTTCCTTTGGTAAAACCGGAATGGTGGGAGAAAAGAAAACCATGGGTTGTTATTTTCTGGTCAATGCTGTTTATAATTCCATTTGCATTTCTATATGGTGTACAGGACGCAGCAGAGACAGTCCTTGAGTGTATTGTTAATGATTATCTTACATTCATTGTTTTGCTGTTTGGATTATTCTGCGTATCAGGTAATATTACACTTGAAGGAGATCTGGCAGGTTCACCAAGAATTAATACCGGGCTTCTTGCAATTGGAACTTTTCTTTCCAGCTGTATTGGAACTACAGGAGCAAGTATGCTTCTTGTAAGACCAATAATTAAGATGAATTCCTGGAGAAAAAGAAAAAGTCAGATTATGATATTCTTTATCTTTATGATTTCTAATATGGGAGGCTGTCTTACACCTATTGGCGATCCACCCCTTTTAATGGGATTTACAAGAGGAGTTCCTTTTACATGGAGTTTAAGATTATTTCCTATACTGCTTTTTAATACTGTAATTCTGTGTTTTATTTTTTATCTGATTGACAGACATAATTACAGAAAAGATATCGCAGAGGGACAACGTCCAGACCTTAGTAAGGGCGGTACTGAAATTAAATTTGAAGGTATCCATAATATTATATTTATTATTATGATAGTAGGAGCAGTAATATTAAGTGGTGTGCTTCCATCATTATCTATATTTAAGATGTCAGATGGTACTGCCCGTGGAATACGGATTTTTGGTGATGTGACATTATCTTTTGCCTCATTAATTGAGATGGCAATTATTCTTCTATCTGCATTCCTTTCATTTAAGACAACAAGACAGGAAATCAGAACGAAAAACCATTTTACATGGGGAGCGATTATAGAGGTAGCTGTTCTTTTCATAGGAATATTTATTACAATGCAGCCGGCACTTAAGATACTTACTGCAAAAGGAGCATCTCTTGGCGTAACAGAACCTTATCAGATGTTCTGGATTACAGGTGCCATGTCAAGCTTTCTGGATAATACACCTACATATCTTGTGTTTCTTACAACTGCAGGAACTCTTGGATGTACAAGCGGTGTGGCTACATCCGTTGGTATTATTTCAAATAGATTACTTACTGCAATTTCCTGTGGAGCAGTATTTATGGGAGCAGTAACATATATCGGTAATGCGCCTAACTTTATGGTTAAGTCTATTTCTGATGAAAATGGTGTGAGAATGCCAAGCTTTTTTGGATATATTCTCTGGTCGGCATGTATACTTATACCGGTATTTTTAATTGATACATTGCTATTCTTCAGGTAGGAAAGAAAAGGGGATTAATATGGGTAAAGATAAAATTAATAATCCTTCCAGTGGGGAGATTTCAGAAGAAAGTAAAACTATGGTAAGAAATCTGGCACAGAGAATATATGACCTTGACAGCGAGGTGTACAAAGCAGTTGGTTCATCTCTTGGACGTACATTTAATGGTGATAAGAAGGCTGCTATTGACCAGCTGTACAGATTAATTCTTACCAATCCCCAGGGATACAGGCTTAGAAGTGAAATCGCCCTTGTTGGCAATATGGCAAGAACTATCCGTGATAAATCTGTTAAAGCCCAGCTTATGACTGAGTATAACGAAATACTTAAAGAGACTAAGAAAATTCCGCTTTCTTTTGGAAACGTGGACATTATTGATGAAACTCTTGCTAATCTTAATTCATCTAATTTCGGACATACAATGTCAAAGGAAGACCATCTTATAATATGTATAAGCCGTACAGAGGGAAGTGCCGGAACAGACATAGGATTTGCCCTTGCAGATGCACTGCATATTAATTATTATGACGCGGAAGTGTTCCGGGATGTCTTAAGAAAAATTGATGACGAGAAAGATGTGGAGTGGAAGGGCGTTAATAAAGCGATTAAACATAAACGTGCAAGAGCCTTCAGCCGGTATCATGGGCTTAGCATGCGTGATGCAGCATTTTTTAATGAGAGTGAAATATTGTGTAATATGTCAAAGGAACAGGACTTTATTGTGGTGGGAAGATGCGCTGATGCAGTTCTTATAAACAATCATATTCCGCATATAAGTGTATTTATTACTGCTCCTTTTGAACAGCGTGCAAAACGTATTATGGAACTGGAAGGAGTCTCATATAAAAAAGCATCCAGAATACTCCAGATTCTTGATAAGAAAAGAGAACGCTTTTATAATTTCTATACTGGCAAGGTATGGGGAAATGCCTCTAATTATGACCTGTGTATCAACAGTGCAAGCTATGGAATTAAGGAGGCTGTTGATTTGATTTTAAGAGTTATAAACAGGGATTCAAAGGGAAACTAATTATTTTTCACTTGAGTTTTTTCTAATTTTTCTTTGAAATACTCTTATTTTTGGTGTATTATATATTTAAGAAATGGTAAATGTAAAAACATTTGTACAGTTGTTGCATTGATGTAATTGAGATATTTAATATACTTGAAAAGAGGAGTGCATTTGTATGTTTGAGATAGAAAGCAAGGTTGTCTATGGTGTGGTTGGAGTGTGTGAGATTAAGGATATTTCAACCCCTCCAATTAAAGGAATCAGCGGACAGTATTATTTTTTACAGCCTGTCTACGATGATAAGGGAATAATATATTCTCCTGTTAACAGCGGAAAAGTAATGATGAGAGATATTATTACTGAGAAGGAAGCTGATAAACTGATTCAGGCAGCCAGAAACTGTAAGAAGGACGACAGGCTTAACGAGAAGCTTTCACCTTTACAGTATGATGAGGCAATTAAATCACAGGACCCAATGAAACTTTTACATCTTGTAAGATGTCTTTATAACATTAAGAATGAGAGAGCAAAAGATTTAAGAAAGATGAAGTCAGCGGATGGAAGAATGCTTCAGGCTGCAAGAAAGCTTCTGTATGGTGAACTGGCAGTTGCTTTAGGACTTGATTATTCAGAAGTATGTGGTCAGATGGATGAATTCTTAGGTCAGAATTAACATGTATAATAACTAACGGGATTACATATACTGATAACATAATGTATGTTGGCAGGTTTATTATGAAATATGTTTCCAGAAAGCTATTAATAGGAATAATAATTGATTTGGTGCTGCTGGCAGTTATTCTGCTGGTGGCATTTTTTGTACAGGCGGAGGAGATTGAAACTGATTGTGAACAGGGCAGTACAGGGGACTGTTATGAAAAATGCATTGCAATAACATTTGACGATGGCCCCCATGGAAAGGATACGGAAAGACTGCTTGATGAATTGAAAAAAAGAGACATCAAGGCAACCTTTTTTCTTATTGGTGAGAATATAGAACAGTCAGATTATAATAAAGAACTCGTAAAAAGAATGCACGAAGAGGGGCATCTCATAGGTAACCATACATATTCCCACATTAATATTAAAAGTGTGGGATGCGACAAGGCACTGTCAGAAGTTAGCAGGACAAATGAGATTATTCAGGATATTACTGGAGAAAAAGTTGTATATATAAGACCACCATATGGACTATATGATGAGAAATTTCTTGACAACATATCAATGGTTCCGGTTCTCTGGACAATTGACCCTGATGACTGGGATACAACCAATGTCAGCAGAATCGTAAAGAATGTTGTGGATAATGCCGGCAACAGGGGAATAATTCTTCTTCATGACTGCTATGATTCATCTGTAACAGCTGCAGTGGAGATTATTGACCAGCTCACCAAAAGGGGATACCATTTTGTTACCGCAGACCAGATAATTCTTGATTAATGAAAATAAAGGCTTGATTTTTTACTGGCTACATATTATTATGATGGATATATTTGAAATGCGTTGACCGGGAGGAGTACATATCAGGCACCCAAAGAGAGAATCCCTGGATTAATCCAAGCTGTGAGGAGATTCGGGAAAGCAGGTATGGAAGGTAGCCCAGGTAGCAGTGCAGCTGAGAAACATTTCGAGTAGGCTGTGCCGTATTAATCCACGTTACAGGATTTTTGAGTGATAAATGAAGGTGGTACCGCGTAATTACGCCCTTTGTGCAGTAGTGTTTCTGTACAGAGGGCTTTTTATCTGTACAGAAATATTTAAACCAATATTTATAGAATGGAGAAATGCAATGAGCAAAGAGTTAAACAAGAATTATGACCCTTCTGAAATAGAGGGAAGACTTTATCAGAAGTGGCTGGATAAGAAGTACTTCCATGCAGAGGTTGACAGAAGCAAGAAGCCATTTACAATTGTTATGCCACCTCCTAATATAACAGGTAAACTTCATATGGGACATGCTCTTGATAATACCATGCAGGATATTATTATCAGATTTAAGAGAATGCAGGGTTATGAAGCATTATGGGTTCCTGGAACAGACCATGCCAGTATCTCAACAGAGGTTAAGGTTACTAATGCTCTTAAGGAAGAAGGAATTGACAAGCACGACCTTGGCAGAGAAGGTTTCTTAAAGAGAACATGGGAGTGGAAGAAGGAATATGGCGGAACAATTACAAGCCAGTTAAAGAGAATTGGTTCTTCATGTGATTGGGACAGAGAGCGCTTTACAATGGATGAGGGATGCTCTAAGGCTGTACAGACTGTATTTATTAATCTTTATAATAAAGGACTCATATATAAGGGAAGCAGAATTGTAAACTGGTGTCCAGTATGTAAGACATCAATTTCTGATGCAGAGGTTGAACATGAGAACCAGGCAGGACATTTCTGGCATATTAATTATCCTGTGGTAGGAGAGGAAGGAAGATTTGTCCAGATAGCCACCACAAGACCTGAGACACTTCTTGGTGACTCAGCACTTGCCGTTAATCCTAATGATGACAGATACAAGGATTTAGTTGGAAAGGAAGTATATCTTCCTCTCACAGACAGAAAGATTCCTATTATTGCAGATTCATATGTTGACATGGAATTTGGTACAGGTGTTGTTAAGATTACACCAGCCCATGACCCTAACGATTTTGAAGTTGGTAAGAGACACAATCTTCCAGAAATCAATATATTAAATGATGACGCTACAATCAACAGCCTTGGTGGAAAATACGCAGGAATGGACAGATATGAGGCAAGGAAGGCAATGGTTGCTGACCTTGATGAATTAGGACTTCTTGTTAAGGTTGAGGACCATGAGCACAATGTTGGTACTCATGACCGCTGCAAGACAACTGTAGAGCCAATGATTAAACAGCAGTGGTTTGTTAAGATGGATGAGCTTATTAAGCCAGCAGTTGAGGCTGTTAAGAATGGTGATATTGAGCTTGTTCCTGCATCAATGGATAAGACATATTACAACTGGACTGATAATATCAAGGACTGGTGTATTTCAAGACAGTTATGGTGGGGACACAGAATTCCTGCATATTATTGTAAGGATTGTGGCGAAATGGTTGTATCAGCTGATGAGGTCTGCACATGTCCGAAATGTTCAGGAAAGAATATGGAACAGGATCCAGATACACTTGATACATGGTTTTCATCTGCCCTCTGGCCTTTCTCTACACTTGGATGGCCAGACAATACAGAGGAACTGGATTATTTCTATCCAACCGATGTACTTGTAACAGGATATGATATTATTTTCTTCTGGGTTATCAGAATGATTTTCTCAGGATATGAGCATATGGGTAAGAAACCATTCGGTAAGGTATTATTCCATGGCCTCGTAAGAGATTCACAGGGAAGAAAGATGAGTAAATCTCTTGGCAATGGTATTGATCCACTTGAGGTAATTGATAAATATGGTGCAGATGCCCTTCGTTATACACTTGTTACAGGTAATGCACCTGGCAACGATATGCGATTCTATTGGGAAAGAGTAGAGGCAAGCCGTAATTTTGCTAATAAGGTATGGAATGCATCAAGATTTATTATGATGAATGATCCTGAGGGTAAGATTAAGACTACTGACCCTGTTCCTGCTGACCTTACAGAGGCAGATAAGTGGATTCTTTCTAAGATGAATAATCTTATTAAGGAAGTTACAGATAACATGGAGAAGTACGAGCTGGGTATTGCAGTGTCCAAGCTTAACGATTTTATCTGGGAAGAATTCTGTGACTGGTATATTGAGATGGTTAAGCCTCGTCTCTACAATGATGAGGATACAACAAAGACAGCTGCAATATGGACATTAAAGACAGTTCTTATTGATGCTTTGAAACTGCTTCATCCTTATATGCCATTTATTACAGAGGAAATATTCTGTAATATCCAGGACGAGGAAGAGTCAATTATGATTTCAAACTGGCCAGTTTACGATGAAAGCTTCAACTTCCAGAAGGAAGAGAATTCTATCGAAATAATTAAGACTGCTGTCCGTAACATAAGAAATCTGCGTGCCCAGATGAATGTTGCTCCATCAAGAAAGGCTTTAGTTTATGTTGTTTCAGATAAGAAGGAAATACGTGATATATTTGAAAACGGCAGGGTATTCTTTGCAACATTAGGCTATGCAAGTGATGTTGTTATTAAGGAAGATAAGTCTGGAATACCGGAAGATGCAGTTTCAACAGTTATTCCTGATGCAGTTATCTATATTCCATTTGCTGAGTTAGTTGATATTGACAAGGAAATAGAGAGACTTAAGAAGGAAGAAGGCAGACTCCAGGGCGAGATTAAGAGATGTCAGGGAATGCTTGGTAATGAAAAGTTTGTATCTAAGGCACCTCAGTCAAAGATTGATGAGGAGAAAGAAAAACTTGCAAAATATGAGCAGATGCTTGACCAGGTAAAGGAAAGATTAAACACATTGTCAAAGTAATACAGCGTTTTACATGCGGAAAAGGAGGATTTATGGCAGAATCAAAGATGCAGGCCATTGAATATGGAAGATATGCAATGGAGATGAGAAGTGGTAAAATCCTGAATATTGATGACGGACTTACAAAACTTTTAGGTTACACAGAGGACGATGTCAATGAGGGCTTGGTATTCAAGCAGTTCGTGCCTGATGTGGAGTATGATGAGATTATTAAAGATTTAAGGAAAAAGTTTATAGACAACATATACACATGCTATGAGCATGAGATGGTTACAAAGTCAGGAAGCAGAGTGAGAGTTGTTTCTTTCATTACTATCCAGAACAAGCTTCTTGAAGGACACAGAGTCCTTGAGGTTGGAATTGCTGCTATAAACTAGAAAGCAGGAACATGGAATTTAATTTTTCAGAAAAAGCACAGTATTTTAAGCCTAATATATTTAATATACTAAAGGCGGAGATGGAAAAACAGGAGAAGAAAGGGAATAAGACAATTAATTTTTCCGTGGGAACTCCTGATTTTCCACCAGCTCCCCATGTCATTGAAGCAGTGACACAGGCAGCTGCAGACCCTGAGAATTATAAGTATTCTCTTACAGATACACCTGAACTTATAAGTGCTGTAATCGATTGGTATAGCAAGAGATATGGTGTAGAGCTTACTAAAGATGAGATAATGTCAGTTAATGGTTCTCAGGAGGGACTGGCACATATTGCAATGACTGTATGTAATCCTGGTGACATTATACTTGCTCCTAATCCGGGTTATCCTATTTTTTCTGTAGGTCCATTCTTAAATGATGCTAAGGTGTGTTATTATAATCTTAAGCCAGATAAGCATTTTGAACCGGACCTTCAGGGGATAGATGAAGAAATTGCAAAGAAAGCTAAGATGATTGTGGTTTCTTATCCATTAAATCCTACCTGTACCTGTGCAGATAAAGATTTCTACGAGGAACTTGTGGCATTTGCAAAGAAGTATAACATTCTTGTTGTACATGATAATGCATACTCAGAGATAGAGTATGACGGAAGAAAAGGTTTTTCATTTCTTTCAGTTCCAGGGGCAAAGGATGTTGGTGTTGAGTTTAATTCTCTGTCAAAAACATACAATCTTACAGGACTTAGAATTTCATTCTGTCTTGGCAACAGTGAAGTTATTAAGAAATTCAGCGTAATCCGTTCCCAGTTTGATTATGGTGTAAGCTTCATTGTTCAGAAAGCGGCAATAGCAGCTCTTACAGGACCACAGGAGGGAGTGGCTGCCCAGCAGAAGCAGTATGAAAAAAGAAGAGATGCATTATGCTCAGGCTTAAACAGCATAGGATGGAAAGTTCCATATTCAGAGGGAACAATGTTCATATGGGCACCCCTTCCTAAAGGATACACATCATCTGAAAAGTTCTGTCTTGATATGGTGGCTGCCACAGGTGTGCTGTGTACTCCAGGCAGTGCATTTGGCTCTAATGGAGAAGGATATGTAAGATTTGCACTGGTTCATCCGGAGGAAGTCATTAAAGAAGCTGTTGAAAAGATAAACAACTGGTTTTCAGTTTTATAAAATGTTGTTGACAATGCACTGGCATAATGGTATGTTCTATTATGTCAGTGCGTTTTGCATGAAGAACAACTTAATAAGAAGAGTGAGTGATAAGCTCCAACCTTCAGGGCAAAGTGAGACGTTAATTGAATGCGTCAATTCTTGACCGGCAGTGAAATCATACAATGATTAAGTCTGCGAACCTGCAAAGCAGGCCGATTAAGTGAGAATCTTAAACCGACAGTAAAGTCTGGATGAAAGAAGGAGAGGTTTTATGTCTAGTTTTTTATCTACAATTCAGAAGACGGTTTCGTCTGCAAAGGATAATATTTCATTTATCCTGGTTTCCCTTGTCATGGTAGTGGTAGTTTATTTTATAGCCTTTGGCTGTGAAAAAATTATCGAGAAGAAGAACGGTATTAAGTTCTCATCTGAGAAGACAAAGATTAACAAGCTTGTAATTATGGCAATGTTTTCAGCCGTTGCTGCTGTACTTATGTATGTTGAGTTTCCTATTACATTCATTGCACCATCATTTTATGAGATGGATTTAAGTGAAGTTCCTGTCATGATAGGTTCGTTCATGTTAGGACCTTGTGCAGGAGTAATAATGGAAGCAGTTAAGGTCCTTTTAAAGCTTGTTTTAAAGGGAACCTCCACAGCCTTTGTGGGAGATTTTGCCAACTTTATATTAGGCTGTGCACTGGTAGTTCCAGCATCAGTTGTATATCACACTAAGAAAACCAAGAAAAGAGCGATTATTGGACTTGTAACAGGTGGAATTGTTCTTATTGTATCGGGAGTATTTCTTAATGCACTGTATCTTCTTCCGAAGTATTCCCAGCTCTATGGTATGCCAGTTGAAACCTTTATTAAAATGGGAGCAGCCATTAACCCTGCAATTTGTAATATTTTTACTTTTGTAATTCTTGCAGTTGCACCATTTAACCTGATTAAAGCTACTGTAGTCGGTGTAATAACCATGCTGCTTTATAAGTATTTAAGCCGGTTGATAAAGGTTCATAATAATTAGTTTGACTGATACCAGAACAGTGATGGCATCATCCTGGCACTGACAGCCCGTTATATTAAATAGTTGTTTTAAGCCATTACATTTGATTGCAAATGTGATGGCTTTTGTGTTATACTCTCAAAGTTAGTGAGTATTTTTATTTCCAGACACAATTTATAAGAAAGTGATGATTGTATGAAACATGGATTTATCAGGGCAGCGGCAATGACTCCTGTAATCAGGGTAGCTGACTGCCAGTATAATACTGACAGAATAATTGAACTGGCAAAAGAGGCATACAGTAATGATGTAAGGCTTGTTGTTTTTCCTGAAATGTGTATTACGGGATACACATGTAATGATTTGTTTCTTCAGGAGGAGCTTATAAGGAAGGCTAAGGAGTCTCTTGTAAGGCTGGTAACGCTGACCAGAGATTTAAAGGGAATGCTTATATTTGCAGGTCTGCCTTATGAACATGACTGCAAGCTGTACAACGTAGCGGCTGCCATATGTGATGGAAAAATTCTTGGACTTGTCCCTAAAAGATATCTTCCAAATTACGGAGAATTCTATGAGAGACGGCAGTTTACTCCGGGATTTGAAAAGACAGAGTGGACAAGGATTGGTGATGATAATCTTCCAATTGGTTCAAATCTGCTGTTCAGATGCACTAATATGAATGGATTTGTAGTAGGAGCGGAAGTGTGCGAGGACCTATGGGTACCACAGCCACCAAGTATATCACATGCCATTAATGGTGCGACAGTTATTGTAAACTGTTCTGCCAGCAATGAGACAGTAGGAAAGAAGCAGTACAGGCTGGAACTTGTTAAGGGACAGTCAGCAAGACTTGTTTCTGCATATGTATATTCAAGTGCCGGTGAAGGAGAATCAACCCAGGATATAGTATTTGGGGGACACAATATAATATGTGAGAATGGAACTATATTAGGCAGTGGAAAATTGTTTGATAACCAGTCTGTGTATGCTGATATAGACCTGGATAAATTAAGGTCAGAACGAAGGAAAATGACCACATTTAACTGCATGGAAACTGACAAGGATAAATATACATTTATAGATTTTACCACCAGCCTGGTGGAACTTAATCTTATAAGAAAATATGAAAAAACACCTTTCGTTCCATCTGACAAGGCAAAGAAAGAGGAAAGATGCGAAGAAATCCTTAATATTCAGACCTATGGACTTAAGAAAAGACTTGTTCATACGGGCTGTAAAAGTGCAGTGATAGGTTTGTCCGGAGGACTTGATTCTACCCTTGCCCTTCTTGTTACGGTAAGGGCATTTGATGCCTGTGGCATGGACAGGAGCCGGATTATATGTGTCACGATGCCATGTTTCGGCACCACTGACAGAACTTATAACAATGCAGTTACTCTTTCAAAGCAGCTGGGGACAACTCTGCGTGAAATTAATATAAAAGAGGCTGTATCACTGCATTTCAGGGATATTGGCCATGATGAGTCTGTTCATGATGTCACATATGAGAATGGACAGGCAAGGGAAAGAACACAGATTCTCATGGATATTGCCAACCAGACGGAAGGAATGGTAATAGGAACAGGAGATATGTCCGAGCTGGCATTGGGATGGGCTACCTATAATGGTGACCACATGTCGATGTATGGAGTTAATGCATCTGTTCCAAAGACTTTAGTCCGCCACCTGGTGAGATTTTATGCTGATACATGCAATGATGATAAATTAAAAGAAGCTTTACTTGATGTGCTGGATACACCGGTAAGTCCGGAACTTCTGCCACCTTCAAGTGATGGCAATATATCACAGAAGACAGAAGACCTGGTTGGACCATATGAACTTCACGATTTTTTCATGTATCATATGTTAAGATTTGGAGTGTCACCAGAGAAGCTGTTTAGAATTGCTAAAGACACATTTAAAGATACTTATGATGAATACACAATTTACAAGTGGCTGCGGACCTTTGTATGGAGATTCTTCTCACAGCAGTTTAAGAGATCATGCCTTCCGGATGGACCAAAGGTTGGTACGGTGGCAGTTTCGCCAAGAGGAGATTTAAGGATGCCTAGCGATGCGTCAAGTTCGTTGTGGATGATGGAATTAGATAACATAAAGTCCAGATATGGATTTTAGTAATGGAGGTAAACATGGCAAAAGTTAACAACAAGAAAGTTACAGGACAGTCAGAGAAGGTTGTCACAAAGTATGATTTAAAGAAACAGAAAAGATTAGAAGCACAGCGCAGGGAAAAAAGAGAAAGAAAGATTGCAATTGTATCAACAATTATTATTCTTGCGGCTATAATAATCACTTCAGTTACTGTGGCAGTTAATAATTATATCAGAGTTAATAAGAAATATGTTGTAATTGACAATGAGCCAGTTAGTGAAATTGAGTTTAATCTCTACTACAGCATGGCTAAGACAAATGTCTTAAATTCATATGGTTCATATCTTTCTTATCTGTATGGATATGATTCATCTAAAGATGACAAGCTTCAGAATTTTTCTGATGAGCAGACATGGTATGATTATTTTGCAAGTATGACTGTTGATTCTATTAAGTCAGCTAAGGCTTTATTAAAGATTGCAGATGAGAAGAATTACGAGTATACAACTTATGAAGAAGATTTAAAGGAATTCAATGACCAGATTAAATCCGGAGCAGAAGAAGCTTCCATGACAGTTAATGAATACTATAAGTCACTTATGGGTAAGAATGTAACTGAAAAGAAGGTCCAGAAATATCTGTATAATTATCTTAAGAGTTCATACGCACAGGAAATGCTTGAAAAAGATATGGCAGCTACTGATTCTGAGATTGACAGCTACTACAATGATAACAAGAATAATTATGATAAGGTTTCATACAGAGTCCTTGAGATTGCAGCAACAGATGCCTCAGATTCTGCTGCAGTTACAACAGCTAAGAATAGTGCTAATGAGATGCTTGGTAAGATTACAGATGAAGCTTCATTTAATGATTTGTGTGCAGAGTATGCATCTAACAAGGATGAATACAAGAGCAACAAAGATCTTTCATTAAAGACAGACGTTACTTACAGTACTGTTGGACAGAGTGTGGGAGAATGGTTGTTTGACAGCACAAGAACTGCCGGAAACAAGACAGTAATCGAGGATACAGATAACGGAAAGTTCACTGTTATATATTTCATTTCAAGAACATCAGGAAAGGATGATAGCAAGGAAGATATAGCCCAGACTGTTGTAAACAGCAAATGTCAGGAATACATTGAGCAGTATACTTCTTCAATGAACTTTATTGACAGCAAGCACAGGATTGTGATGTCTGCAGATGAGTAAAATTAATTTCATGGATTTTCAGTGTGCCATCTTTGATCTGGATGGCACACTGATTAATTCTACAGGGGTGTGGAACAAAGTGGATGAAGATTTCTTTAACAGAAGAAATGTAATCATGCCGCCAGAATTTCCACAGGTAATTAAAACACATACATTAATGTCTGGCGCAGTGTATATTAAAGACAGGCTGTCACTGCCGGAATCGCCGGAGGATATTGTTAAAGAATGGCATGACGCAGCAGTTTTTGCCTATCATAATGAGGTAAGGATTAAGCCATATGTAAAGGAACTCCTTGAACTTTTAAAGCATGAATATGGATATAAGATTGGTCTTGCTACGTCAAACACCCATGAACTCTATGACCAGTGTTTGAAAAATAATGGAATATATGATTGTTTTGATTCCTTTACCCAGTCAGATGAAGTTGAAAGACTGAAAGGTTTTCCGGATATATATGAAAAAGCAGCAGAACGTATGGGTGTTCCCAAGGAAAAATGTATTGTATTTGAAGATGTGTACCAGGCTGTAAAGGGAGCCAGGATGGGTAACTTTTTTACCGTGGCAGTGGAGGATTCTGCCTCCGCAGGCGACAGGGAAGAAATAATTAAAATTGCAGATGTTTATATTAAAAGTTTCAGGGAACTGGTCTGATTACATACATATTTTGTTAGAATATTTTCATTCATGTCTGATGCGTGTGAAAAGGAGGATTAAGTGGAAAAGAAATATATTTTATTTGATTTGGATGGGACTCTTACTGATTCATATCTTGGAATTACAAGATGTGTCCAATATGCCTTAATGGATCAGGAAATTGAAGAGAATAACTTGGAGGTGTTAAAGCAGTATATTGGGCCATCTCTGGACTACAGCTTTAATAAATATCATGGACTTACAGGGGATAATCTTACCAGGGCAGTTGCAAAATACAGGGAAAGATATAAGGAAACAGGTATCTTCGAGAATGAAGTGTATGATGGAATTGAATACTGTCTACAGACACTTCAGTCTGCGGGAAAGATACTTTGTCTTTCTACATGTAAGCCGGAAGTTTTTGCTGAAAGAATTCTTGAACATTTTGGATTGAGACAATATTTTACTGTGGTAACCGGCTCTGATCTGGAAGGATTGAGAAAGCACAAAAGCCAGGTTATTGAGGAAACATTCAGAAGAATTATGGTGGATGTCCTTGATGTTGAACCTGATACAGATATTAAAAACAGCATTAAAGCTGATTCTGTAATGGTAGGAGACAGGGATCAGGACGTTAATGGTGCCCATGAAGAACAGATTGAATGTATTGGAGTAAGGTATGGCTATGCCAAAGAAGATGAACTGGAGAATGCAGGAGCAGACTATATTGTAGCTACAGTACCTGAACTTACGGCATTAATTCTTTCATGATGGCTGCCTTTTTAATTCTGCAAAAATCCATGATATAATTAACCTTACAATCTGGCAAAAATCCATGACTTTTTATTAACAGTGTGATATAATACTCCTATAAGGGTGAAGACAAGGTATTACCCATTAATGTACATAAGGAGGTTTTATTTACAATGGCAAACAGATTTGTATTGAATGAAACAAGTTATCATGGCGCAGGAGCAATTAAGGATATTGTTCCTGAGGCACAGGGAAGAGGCTTTAAGAAAGCTCTTGTATGTTCAGATCCTGACCTTATTAAGTTTAATGTTACAAGCAAGGTAACAGGTATACTTGATGAAGCTGGTCTTTCATATGAGGTGTATTCTAATATTAAGCCTAATCCAACTATTGAGAATGTTCAGCAGGGTGTAGAAGCATTTAAGAAGTCAGGCGCTGATTACATTATAGCAATTGGTGGTGGCTCTTCAATGGATACAGCCAAGGGTATCGGAATTATTATTGCCAATCCTGATTTCGCTGATGTAAGAAGCCTTGAAGGAGTTGCACCAACTAAGAATAAGTCTGTACCAATCTTTGCTGTTCCAACAACAGCAGGTACAGCTGCTGAGGTAACAATTAACTATGTAATCACAGATGCAGAGAAGAACCGCAAGATGGTATGTGTAGATCCTAAGGATATTCCTGTTGTTGCATTTGTTGACCCAGATATGATGTCATCAATGCCTAAGGGACTTACAGCTGCCACAGGTATGGATGCCCTTACACATGCAATAGAAGGATACATAACAGGAGGAGCATGGGAGTTATCTGATATGTTCCATCTTAAGGCAATTGAGATTATTGCAAGAAGTCTCCGTGCAGCAGTTAATAATGACCCTAAGGGACGTGAGGATATGGCTCTTGGACAGTATGTGGCTGGTATGGGATTCTCTAATGTAGGTCTTGGTATTGTTCATTCAATGGCTCATCCACTGGGTGCTTTATATGACACACCACATGGTGTAGCTAATGCAATTATTCTTCCAACAGGTATGGAGTACAACGCACCTGTTACAGGAGAGAAATATCGTGAGATTGCCCGTGCAATGGGTGTTGAGGGCGTTGATGATATGTCACAGGAGGAATACAGAAAAGCAGCTATCGATGCTGTTAAGCAGCTTTCTAAGGATGTTGGTATTCCAACAGACCTTAAGGAAATTGTTAAACCAGAGGATGTTGATTTCCTTTCACAGTCAGCATATGATGATGCATGCCGCCCAGGTAATCCAAGGGAGACAAGTGTAGAAGAGATTAAGAAATTATATCTTTCTTTAATGTAATTCATTAGTTTTTGATATAATCCATTAATTTTTAAAGTATTTAGTTTTATTTAGAGTTTGCAGTGTTTGAAACATTGCAAACTCTTTTTTGTTTGTGTATAATTAGTAGCGTATGAATAAATATTACATGAGAATATAATCATGTGGAAAGTGTGAAATTATGGCTGGTTATGTTTTAAGCTGTTGTTCTACAGCAGACTTGTCAGAAGAACATTTTAATAGCAGGGACATTCAGTACATCTGCTTCCATTATTCTCTTAATGGGGAGTCTTATCCTGATGATTTAGGAAAATCAATTCCTTTTCCGGATTTTTATAAGGCAATGGCTGATGGAGCAGAAACCAAAACATCCCAGATAAATGCAGACGAGTACAGAGAGTATTTTGAAGGATTTCTTAAGCAGGGGAAAGATATTCTTCATGTTACACTCTCTTCGGGTATATCAGGCACAATTAACTCTGCATTAATTGCCAGAGATATGCTGGCTGATAAGTATCCTGACAGGAAAATAATTGTGGAGGATTCGCTTGCTGCCTCTTCTGGTTATGGACTTCTTATGGATAAACTGGCAGATTTAAGAGATGATGGAATGGAAATCGATGAACTTCATCAGTGGCTTGTTGACAACAGGTTAAGGGTTCATCACTGGTTTTTCTCAACAGACCTTTCATTCTATGTGAAGGGTGGAAGAATTTCCAAGGTTTCAGGATTTGTGGGCAGTGTCCTTAATATTTGTCCTCTTCTTAACGTAAGTGATAAGGGCAAGCTGATTCCAAGATATAAGATAAGATCAAAGAGAAAGGTCATTGAAGCAATAGTTGGCAAGATGACTGAATTTGCAGATGACAGACTGGACTACAGCGGTAAATGCTATATATGTCATTCAGCATGCATTGAGGATGCACAGGCTGTAGCAGATCTTGTTAAGGAGAAATTCCCTAAATTGGACGGGGATGTGCTGATTAACGATATTGGCACCACAATTGGTTCCCATACTGGTCCTGGAACAGTTGCATTATTCTTCTGGGGAGACAAAAGGGTAGATTAATGATTATTAATTCAGCTGATTATGATATTGATACCACAGGAAGGACACTTGTTACAGAAAAGCTGCAGGAGCTTATTGACCTTGCAGCGGGGTCATGTGGAACACTAAAGCTTGGTAAGGGAACATACCTTACGGCACCCTTATTCTTAAGAAGCAATATGAATCTGGTTATGGATACAGATACAGTGCTTTTAGGAACAACAGATGAGTCTGTTATTGGATGTATTGATACCCGGGTGGCAGGAATTGAGATGGAATGGTACCCAGGAGTGCTTAATATTAATAATGCCAGTCATGTTACAGTTTCCGGCGGAAAGATTGACGGACAGGGTGAATACTGGTGGAAAAAGTACTGGGGCAGTGACTGCAAAGGTGGAATGAGAAAAGAATATGATGAAAAGGGGTTACGCTGGGCGTGTGACTATGACTGCATGAGAGTGAGAAACCTTTTAGTATACGATTCCACAGATGTCAGTATAAGTAATCTGACTTCAGTTAATTCGGGATTCTGGAATGTACATATATGTTATTGCAGTGATGTTAAACTTAGTGGAATTCATATTATATCCGGGAGTTCCAACAGTCCAAGTACTGATGGAATAGATATTGACTCAAGTTGTAATGTGGTCATAGAAAAGTGTGTCACTGACTGCAATGATGACAGTATCTGTATTAAATCAGGAAGAGACCAGGATGGAGTGAGGGTCGGAAAGCCTTCAAAAGATATTCTCATTAAAGACTGCACTATCAACAAAGGATTTGGAATTACAATTGGAAGTGAAGTTTCAGGGGGAATTGAGAATATTACAATAAGAGATATTCATTTCAATGGAACAGACTGTGGTTTCAGGATTAAATCCTCAAGAGTAAGACAGGGGTATATTAAAAATGTGGATTTTAGTAATATTACCATGGTTAATGTAAAGTATCCTGTCCATATATGTCTCGACTGGAATAAAGCATACTGCCAGTGTGAACTGCCACAGGGATACTCCGGTGGTATTCCTGACCATTGGGAAAAATTGTTGCAAAGGCCAGCGGAGGAGAAGCTTACCATAGTTGAGGGGATTAATATTTCTAATTTGAATGCTGATTATACACATGAATGTGAATATGTAACAAGGGCGTTTAATATTGAAGGATATGTTAATCAGCCGGTAAGAGGTATTACACTGCAGGATGTGGCTATAAGAAGCCATGAATATGGAAGGGTAAGCTGTGTTGAACATTTAGTAATGAATAATGTTGTCATAGACGCAGCAGGAGAGCATTGCAGTGACAATGATGAGTACGACAACAGGTAATACATTTAACTGGATAATATATGCTTATGATACACGAAAATATACATCAGTTAAGGCATATTTTAGAAAATAAATATTGATTTTTCCGATTAAATATGTATACTAGTAACTAGTGTGAAAATTTTCACACTTTTATAAAAGCATGTATTGGATTTCGGTCCATACAAGAATACTATTATTAGAAAAGAGAGGTTAATGTAAGATGGCACAAATCGATTTAAGCAAGTACGGTATCACTGGAACTACTGAGATTGTTTACAATCCTTCTTATGAGATGTTATTCCAGGAAGAGACAAAGCCTGAACTTGAAGGCTATGAGAAGGGTCAGGTAAGTGAACTTGGCGCTGTTAACGTTATGACAGGTATCTATACAGGTCGTTCTCCTAAGGATAAGTACATCGTTGTTGATGACAATTCTAAGGATACAGTATGGTGGACATCTGATGAGTACAAGAATGATAACCATCCAATGACAGAGGATACATGGAAGGCTGTTAAGGATATTGCTAAGAAGGAGCTCTCTAACAAGAGACTTTTCGTTGTAGATGCATTCTGTGGTGCTAACAAGGATACACGTATGGCTGTTCGTTTCATCGTTGAGGTTGCTTGGCAGGCACATTTCATTAAGAACATGTTCATCCAGCCAACAGAGGAAGAGCTTGCAGATTTCGAGCCAACTTTCGTTGTATATAACGCTTCTAAGGCTAAGGTTGAAAACTTTAAGGAGTTAGGCCTTAACTCAGAGACTTGTGTAGCATTTAATATTACAAGCCATGAGCAGGTTATTATCAATACATGGTACGGTGGAGAGATGAAGAAGGGTATGTTCTCTATGATGAACTATTACCTTCCACTTAGCGGTATTGCTTCAATGCACTGTTCAGCTAACACTGATATGAACGGTGAGAATACAGCTATTTTCTTCGGCCTTTCAGGAACAGGTAAGACAACACTTTCTACAGATCCTAAGCGTCTCCTTATCGGTGATGATGAGCACGGCTGGGATGACAACGGCGTATTCAACTTTGAGGGTGGATGCTATGCTAAGGTAATTAACCTTGACAAGGATTCAGAGCCAGATATCTACAATGCAATCAAGCGTGACGCATTACTTGAGAATGTAACACTTGATAAGGATGGAAAGATTGATTTCGCTGATAAGTCAGTTACAGAGAATACTCGTGTATCTTATCCAATTAACCATATTAACAATATTGTACGTCCAGTTTCTTCTGCTCCAGCAGCTAAGAATGTAATCTTCCTTTCAGCAGATGCATTTGGCGTACTTCCACCAGTTTCAATCCTTACTCCAGAGCAGACACAGTACTACTTCCTTTCAGGATTTACTGCTAAGCTTGCTGGTACAGAGCGTGGAATTACAGAGCCTACACCAACATTCTCAGCTTGCTTTGGTCAGGCATTCCTTGAGCTTCATCCTACAAAGTATGCAGAGGAGCTTGTTAAGAAGATGAACAAGAGCGGAGCTAAGGCTTATCTTGTTAACACAGGATGGAATGGTACAGGTAAGAGAATTTCTATTAAGGATACTCGTGGAATTATCGATGCAATCCTTAATGGAGATATTGCTAAGGCACCTACAAAGAAGATTCCATACTTCAACTTTGAGGTTCCTACAGAGCTTCCAGGTGTTGATACTAACATCCTTGATCCTCGTGATACTTATGCTGATGCTTCAGAGTGGGAGACAAAGGCTAAGGATTTAGCAGGAAGATTCATCAAGAACTTCTCTAAGTATGAGGGTAACCCAGCAGGTAAGGCTTTAGTTTCAGCTGGTCCTCAGATGTAATATAAGACACAGTAAAGTGTTGTTTGGATATTTGTTATATCATTGATACAAACCCCGCAGATGTAAATCGTCTGCGGGGTTTTCTGTTTCCTACAAAAATTGTATTGAGCTTCGTATTATTCAAAGATTGAATGGCAATAAAACATTTTTATAAATAATTTATATTTGAATTAGCACTCATCACTTGACAGTGCTAACAAAATGTTCTATAACTTTTTTAGAAAGGAAAAAGAGTTCAGGAAAAGGTTGAATAAACCAGCCTGTTTTAGCCTATACCAGAAAAGGAGGGAATGAGCTATGAATATTAATAAATTTACACAGAAGTCAATTGAAGCAGTTAACCAGTGTGAGAAGGTTGCGTACGAGTATGGCAATCAGGAGATTGATCAGGAACATTTTCTCTATAGTCTTATGACCATTGAGGATAGTCTGATTGCGAACCTTATTGAGAAGATGGACATTGATAAGGATACGTTTATTAAGAATATTGAAACTCTCTTAAGTCAGAAGAATAAAGTATCAGGCAATGTGCAGCTGTATATCAGCAATGACCTTAACAAAGTGCTTATTAATGCAGAGGATGAAGCTAAGAGAATGGGAGATTCCTATGTTTCTGTTGAACATCTGATGCTTGCCATGATTTCAGCACCTAACAAGGCTATTAAGCAGCTGTTTAAGACTTACGGAATTACAAGGGAAAAATTCCTTTCAGCTCTGGCAACTGTTCGTGGAAACCAGTCTGTTACAAGCGACAATCCAGAGGCAACTTATGATACATTGAAGAAATATGGACAGGATCTGGTAGAGAAGGCTAAGGATGGAAAACTTGATCCGGTTATCGGACGTGATAATGAAATCAGGAATGTAATCCGTATATTAAGCCGTAAAACTAAGAATAATCCAGTTCTTATAGGTGAGCCTGGTGTAGGTAAAACAGCCGTAGTTGAGGGACTTGCCCAGAGAATTATAAGAGGAGATGTTCCAGAAGGTTTAAAGGATAAGATTATATTTGCACTGGATATGGGAGCCCTTGTAGCTGGTGCCAAGTATAGAGGTGAGTTTGAGGAAAGACTCAAGGCTGTTCTTGATGAGGTAAAGAACAGTGATGGACAGATTATTCTGTTTATTGATGAGATTCATACTATTGTAGGTGCTGGTAAGACAGAAGGCTCAATGGATGCAGGTAATATGTTAAAACCTATGCTTGCCCGTGGAGAACTTCACTGTATAGGTGCCACTACACTTGATGAACATAGAAAATATATTGAAAAAGACCCTGCTCTTGAAAGACGATTCCAGCCTGTTATGGTTGATGAACCAACTGTGGAGGATACAATATCAATTCTTAGGGGATTAAAGGACAGATATGAGGTGTTCCATGGTGTTAAGATAACAGATGGCGCTCTGGTAAGTGCTGCGAAGCTGTCTGACAGATACATTTCTGACAGATACCTTCCTGATAAGGCAATCGACCTTGTGGATGAAGCCTGTGCCATGATTAAGACAGAACTTGATTCCATGCCGGCTGAACTTGATGAGATGAAGCGAAAGATTATGCAGCTGGAGATTGAGGAGGCTGCACTTAAGAAAGAGACAGACCACTTAAGTCAGGAAAGACTGGAAAATCTACAGAAAGAACTCTCTGAATTGAGGGAGGAATTCAATCAGGGAAAAGCAAAGTGGGACAGTGAGAAATCCAGCGTTGATCAGGTCAGCAGATTAAAGGAAGAACTGGAAAATGTCAATAATGAAATAGCCAGAGCCAAGAGAGATTATGACCTTGAGAAAGCAGCAGAATTACAGTATGGCAAGCTGCCAACAATTCAGAAGCAGCTTCGTGAGGCTGAAGAAAAGTCCAAGAGTAAGGGAATGGAACTGGTACACGAAAGTGTTACGGAGGAAGAGATTGCCAAGATTATATCAAGATGGACAGGTATTCCTGTAAGCAAGTTAAGTGAGACAGAACGCCAGAAGACACTTCATCTTGAAGAGGAACTTCATAAGAGAGTTATTGGACAGGATGAAGGTGTTACCAAGGTTACAGAGGCTATTATCAGGTCTAAAGCAGGAATTAAAGACCCAACTAAGCCAATTGGTTCCTTCCTTTTCTTAGGGCCAACTGGTGTAGGTAAGACAGAACTTGCAAAGGCCCTTGCCCAGAGTCTGTTCGATGATGAGAACAATATTGTAAGACTTGATATGTCTGAATACATGGAGAAATATTCAGTGTCACGTCTTATAGGAGCGCCTCCTGGATATGTTGGATATGACGAAGGTGGACAGCTTACAGAGGCAGTCAGAAGAAAGCCATATTCAGTTGTGCTTTTTGATGAGATTGAGAAAGCACATCCTGATGTGTTTAATGTACTGCTTCAGGTTCTTGATGATGGACGTATCACTGATTCACAGGGAAGAACAGTTGATTTTAAGAATACCATAATTATAATGACAAGTAATATCGGTTCAACATATCTTCTTGAGGGAATTGATGATAATGGAACAATCAAGCAGGAAGCCAGTGATATGGTTATGGATGATTTAAGGGCACATTTCAGACCAGAGTTTTTAAACAGACTTGATGAGATAATTATGTTCAAGCCACTTACAAAGGATAACATAAGTGATATAATAAGCCTGCTTATTGCAGATGTTAACAGACGTCTGGCTGATAAGGACCTTAAGGTGGAGCTTACTGATGAGGCAGTACGCTTTATTGCTGATAATGGATTTGATCCAACCTATGGTGCAAGACCACTTAAAAGATATGTCCAGAAGACAGTGGAGACAATGGCTGCTAAGCTGATTCTTACTGGTGATGTTAATAATAACACAATTACCATTGATGTGGAGAATGGAGTTCTCACAGCAAGGTAATATATAAGCATTGAGATTAACTGACCTTAGTTTTTCTCAATGCTTTTATTATCTTGTGGCTTTTTTACTGGAAAAAATACCTCCTTGTGTTATAATGACAGTTGGGAAAAGAAAATGAGCAAGTTTTGGTAAAGGAGGGCCTTTACATGTCAGTACAGGATTATTTAGCAGCACAGAAAATTGGGAAAAGAGAATACAATGCCTGTGTTAACAAAGGCAAGTATCCATATCTTCCGGTATTAGAGAATTTAATATCAGAGGATGATATTGATTCAGAGGTAAGTCTTGGTAATGACCAGATACCTTTAAGTCTGGTGGTTGGTACATGTAATGCAGCACGTACTAATGCATTTGCAGGTAATTTTATGCCACTGTTAGAATGGGGAACAGAATTTTCTGCAAAATGGGCAAGCTTAAGTGACAGTCAGGTTAATGAAGGAATAAGAGACCCAATCAAAGTATATGAGTACATGAATAAGTTCTATGTTCTTGAGGGAAATAAGCGTGTAAGTGTACTTAAGTACTTTAAAGCAGTTACAGTTAATGCAGAGGTAATCCGCAAAGTTCCTAAGAAGTCTGATAAGCCAGAAGTTAAGATATATTATGAGTTTATGGATTTTTATAAATGCACTAAGCTTAATGATATATATTTCAGTCAGGTTGGAAGCTTTTACACATTCATGAATCTGGTAGGAATAGAAAAGGGGGAAGAGATGGATGAGGATGCCAGAAAGGATCTGGTATCATGTTATCTTTCCTTTAAGAATGCCTTTGATGCCAAGGGCGGTGGAAGATTTAATTATCCTGCCGGTGATGCTTTCTTAAGATTCATACACATATTCGGATATGACACTGTAAAAGAAATGTCTACCTCTGAGATGGCTAAGAATGTTGCCAAGTCCTGGGCTGAGTTCCAGCTTCTGTCAGAAGATTCAGAGATTGACCTGTCTATGGACCCAGGTAATACAGAAGTAAAGAAGAATATATTAAGCTATCTTTTGCCATGGTCATCAGGTGACAGCAAAAAGCTTAAGGTTGGTTTTATATATGAGAATACTCCACAGGATTCTGAGTGGTGTTATGCCCATGAATTAGGAAGACAATATATTGATGAGACCTTTGGAAGTCAGATTGAGACAATCAGTTTATCTAATGTTAAACCAGAGGTTGAGGATGAAGCTGCCATAGAGAAGATGATTTATGATGGTGCAGACCTGATATTTGTTACATCTCCTGCAATGACTATGGCAAGTGTTAAGATGGCTATTGCCCATCCGGAAGTAAAGATACTTAATTGTTCACTTAATACGTCACATAAGTATATCAGGACTTATTATGCAAGAATGTATGAGGCAAAGTTCCTTACAGGTGTTCTTGCAGGGGCGTTGTCTAATCAGGATAAGATAGGTTACGTTGCCCAGTATCCAGTGTATGGTGCTGTTGCTAATATTAATGCATTTGCCATGGGAGCGAAATTCGTTAATCCAAGGGCAAAGATATATCTGGCTTGGTCCAGCATGAAGGATGTCAACGTTGAGGATGTATTTAAGAAGAATGATATAAGGTACATATCTGACCAGGATATGATTACACCACAGTGTTCATCAAGAAAATTTGGTCTGTATAACAACGAGGGAGTTGGCAACAGGCAGCATATTGCCATGCCGGTATGGCATTGGGGCGTGTTCTATGAGAAGCTTATCCAGAGCATATTAAGCGGCTCATGGAAATATGATGAAAGCGCCGATAACGTTAAGGCGCTGAATTACTGGTGGGGAATGTCTGCCGGAGTAGTAGACCTTATATGTTCTAACAAGATACCGGTTGAGACTGCAAGACTTGTTGAAGCCTTCAGAAGTATGATAATTAATGGACAGTTTGAACCGTTTTCTGATGAAATATATGACCAGTCAAGGCGTCTTCGCAACAAGAAGGGCAATTCACTGGCACCTGAGGAAATAATTACCATGGACTGGCTGATGGATAATGTAATAGGTTCAATTCCAGATATTGAACAGCTTGAGGACAGCGTTAAACCATTAGTTATGAACCAGGGTATTACACAGGAATAAAGCTATTAAAGGGTTATGTAGTTTATGAAGATACTTATTTTATCAGATGTTGAGTCAAAGTACCTATGGGATTATTTTGAAAAAGAAAAACTTGAAGGAATTGACCTGATTCTTTCCTGTGGAGATTTAAAACCCCAGTATCTTTCATTCTTGGCATCATTTACTAAGGCACCAGTTCTCTATGTGAGAGGGAATCATGATGACTGCTATGAAATTAATCCGCCAGACGGATGCATATGTATAGAAGATTCCATTTATAATTTTAATGGACTTAGAATAATGGGACTGGGTGGTTCAATTAAATATAATAACGGGAAGAACCAGTATACCCAGAATCAGATGAAAAAAAGAGTTAAACGCATGTGGTTTAAGCTTATGCGTAACCATGGCTTTGATATTCTTCTTACTCACGCTCCGGCGGCAGGTTTTCATGAGGGAGACGACAGGGCACATAAGGGATTTGACGTTTTTTCAGAACTTATTGATAAGTACCATCCAAAGTTTTTCATTCATGGTCACGTACATAAGGATTATTCCAGGAATTTTGTAAGGCAGGACCAGATTGGAGATACGATAGTAATTAACGGATATGAAAGATTCACCTTAGAAATCTGAAAAAATAATCAAATTAAGTATTGCATTATCTATACTAATGTGATAATATCCCTTAAGAACTAAAAGACAAGTGTCCGTCCAGGAAAGACAGATTACTTGCTTTTATGGTGAAAGATTACTGTAGATGATTTTCTTTTACCATTACATATAACATAAGGGAGAATTGAAAAATGAGCGATAAGTTAAGAGTTGGTATCCTTGGCGGTACAGGTATGGTTGGTCAGCGTTTTATTACATTACTTGAGAACCATCCATGGTTTGAGGTTGTATTAGTTGCAGCCAGTGGACGTTCAGCAGGTAAGCCATATGAGGAGGCTATCCAGGGACGTTGGAAGATGACTACACCAGTTCCAGAGTTCGTTAAGAAGATGACAGTTCTTGATATGGATAAGGATTTTGACCAGATTGTTTCATCTGTTGATTTTGTATTCTGTGCTGTTAATATGCCAAAGGATGAGATAAAAGCTTTAGAGGAAAGATATGCCAAGGCAGAGGTTCCTGTTGTTTCTAATAACAGTGCCCATCGTTGGACACCTGATGTTCCTATGATTTTACCAGAAGTTAATCCAGAGCATACAGATGTTATTGAGGCTCAGAAGAAGAGACTTGGAACAACAAGAGGATTCATAGCTGTTAAGCCTAATTGTTCAATTCAGAGTTATGCTCCAGCCATTGCTGCATTAAAGGAATTTGAGCCTAAGCTTGTTGTAGCTACAACATATCAGGCAATTTCAGGTGCTGGAAAGACATTTGAACAGTGGCCAGAGATGGTTGAGAATATCATCCCATACATTGGTGGTGAGGAAGAGAAGAGTGAGAAGGAGCCATTAAGAATTCTCGGTAAGGTTGAGGATGGTAAGATTGTGCCAGCTTCAGAGCCTGTTATTACTTGCCAGTGCCTAAGAGTTCCTGTTCTTGATGGTCACACAGCAGCAGTATTCATTAACTTTGGCAAGAAGCCAACTAAGGAACAGATTATTGAGAAGTGGAGAAACTTCAAAGGTGTTCCACAGGAACTTGATTTACCAAGTGCTCCTAAGCAGTTTATCCAGTATCTTGAGGAGGATGACCGCCCACAGGTTAAACTTGATGTTAACTATGAGCATGGCATGGGTGTTTCATTTGGACGTTTAAGAGAGGATTCAGTTTTTGATTATAAGTTTGTTGGACTTTCACACAACACATTGAGAGGGGCCGCAGGCGGAGCTGTTCTTTGCGCAGAACTTTTAAAGGCAAAGGGATTTATCACAAAGAAGAATTAATTTAACTTACCTTTATATTTAACAGGAAAACAGAGACTGGGTTTGTAATGTTAACCCGTTTCTGTTTTCTTTTTTATCAATTTTCATTTAATACATATTGCTTGTTTTTTTCTCTAAACTAGGCTAAAATTAAAAGATGATTTAATGTAAAGGAATAAGAGCGCTATGGAAAATAATCATTTTTATGCTATGCTTTCAAGGATGAAGTATATTAACAGATGGGGGCTTATGCGTAATACCAGGTCTGAAAATATTAGTGAGCACAGTCTGGAGGTGGCATATATTGCCCATGCTCTGGGTGTTATTAATAATGAGATTTTTGGTGGGAATCTTCCAGCAGAACGGCTTGCAATTCTGGGAATGTATCATGATGTTACAGAAATTATAACAGGTGATATGCCTACTCCAGTAAAATATTACAGTCCGGTTATTAGAAATGCATATTCTGAGGTGGAGCATGTGGCAAAAGATGAGATGTTATCAGGTCTGCCAGAGATTATGAGAAAACATTATGACAAGGTTCTTCTTGAAACTGACGAAGAGGAAGAATTATGGAAATACGTTAAGGGTGCTGATAAGATGTCAGCTCTCATTAAGTGTATTGAGGAACAGCAGATGGGAAACCAGGATTTTGCTGATGCCGCCGAATCTATTGAGTTGACTTTAAGGAATATGCACATTCCAGAAGTAGATTATTTTATGGAAGAATTTTTACCAGCATATAGATTGACACTGGATAAATCAGGAAAGGAAGAGAGCTAATGTTTTTAGGTAGAAGTGATGAGACCACCATATTAAACAAATATTACGAATCTGGTGAAAATTCACTCATTGTGCTTTATGGACGTACAGGAATAGGTAAGACATCCTTGATAAAGAATTTTGCAAAGGATAAACCTTTCTTTTATTATTGCAGTGCCCAGGCTTCAGACAGGCATCAGATTTCTATATTTACAGAGGCTGTTAAGAACCAGATAGGATTCTTTTCTGTAGATGAACAAAAAGATATTGACGTATTAAACTATGATGCGCTTTTTTCACTGACAAAACGTATTCCTGGTGATATGAAGCTTGTAATAATTGATGAGTTTCAGAACATAATCAAACAGAATAAGGATTTTATTGATTCTGTCATTAAACTGGCAGATGGAGAACTTTTCGGTGAAAAGGTAATGGTTGTGCTGTTAAGCTCTTCAATAAGCTGGATTGAGAATGGACTGGTATCTTCTATAGGCGCCAGTGCTTTGAAGATAACAGAGTTTATTAAGTTAAAGGAACTTTCATTTGTGGATACCGTCAGGATGTTTCCGGGATATTCTGTTCCTGACAGCATGATGGTGTATGCAATTACTGGCGGTGTTCCAGGATATATGGCAAAACTTACTGATAAACTTTCTGTTAAGGAGAATATCTGCAATAATATTTTAGCAGGGGATTCATTCTTAAGGCAGGAGGGAAGCGCATATATTAAGGAAGAATTGAGAGAAACTTCTCTGTATAACACAATACTTAAATATATCGCCCAGGGAGCTAATAAACTTAATGAACTTCATGCCCTCACTGGATTTGGAAGGGATAAGATAAGTGTGTATCTTAAGAATCTTTCTGAGAGAGAGATTGTAGAAAAGGTATTTTCATATGAGAGTGATGGAAGGGAGTACACAAGAAAGGGATTATATAGAATCAAATGTGGTTTTACAGAATTCTGGTTCAGGTACATTTATGGAAGGGAATCCCAGCTTGAGATTATGTCACCTTCTGACTTCTATGATACATATATTGCTTCTGATATAAATCAATTTGCATTGGAGGCATTTATTAAGGTTGGAACAGAATATATTGCCCTGATGGATTCAATGGGCAGGCTTCCTGTGAAAATTGAGAGAACCGGACGCTGGTGGGGCAAGAATGGAGATATTGATATAATTGGAGTGAGCCATGACCAGAAGTATGTCATTGGTAAATGCAACTGGCTTAATGATACATTTAAGTTCTCAGATTTCGAGGAACTTATGTACAATATCAGCCTTGCAAAGATAGGGAAAGATTACATATATCTGTTTTCAAAGGGCGGTTTTGACAGTGAACTGAAAGAATTTGCACAGGAAAACAGTAATATTAATCTTATCAGTCTTAATGATTTGTAATATTAAGACTATGCTGACAATTAATAGAAAAGGAAATATATGGGTAAATCAGTATTTATAGCAGAGAAGCCTTCAGTGGCAGAGGAGTTTGGAAAAGCTCTCCACGAAAGCTTTAAGAACAGGAAATCAGACGGTTACCTGGAATCTGATAATTTCATTGTTACATGGTGCGTTGGACATCTTGTCACAATGTGTTATCCGGATAAATATGATCCTGCATTGAAATCCTGGCGGCTTGAAACACTTCCGTTCATACCAGAGGAATTTATGTATGAGGTTATCCCAAGTGTTGAGAAACAGTTTAACATAGTTAAAGGTGTTCTTACACGTCCTGATGTGGATACAATTTATGTGTGTACTGACTCGGGACGAGAGGGAGAATACATATACAGGCTTGTACGTCAGATGGCAGGAGTGACAGGAAAGACCGAGAAGAGAGTATGGATTGATTCCCAGACGGAGGAAGAAATCCTTAAAGGAATTAAAAATGCCAAAGATATATCTGAATATAATAATTTAAGTGATGCTGCATATCTTCGTGCAAAGGAAGATTACCTTATGGGAATTAATTTTTCCCGTGTACTTACCTTAAAATATGGAAGAAATATATCTTCCTATCTTAAGACAGATAAAACAGTGATTTCTGTGGGAAGAGTCATGACCTGTGTTCTTGGAATGATTGTGAGAAGAGAACGGGAAATCAGGGCATTTGTGAAGATGCCTTTCTACAGGGTTATTGGTAAGACACTGATAGGAGACACAAGTTTTGATGCAGAATGGAAGACATCCGAAACAAGCAGATTCTATAATACACCTTATCTGTATAAAGATAATGGATTTAAGGACAGAACCAAAGCACAGGAGCTTGTAGACTATCTGTCTGACCCACTCCCAGCAGAAGGAAGTGTTACAGCTATTGAGAGGAAAAAAGAGGTAAAGAACCCACCTTTGTTATTCAATCTTGCAGAATTGCAGAATGAGTGTTCAAAACTGTTTAAGATTAGTCCTGACCAGACTCTTGCTGTTGTTCAGGAACTATATGAAAAGAAACTGGTAACTTATCCAAGAACTGATGCCAGGGTATTATCAAGTGCAATCAGTAAGGAGATTGACAAGAATATACGGGGATTATGCAGTTATGCTCCGTTAAAGGATATAGCCTCACAGGTTCTTGGGGAAAAAAGTTATGTTAATATTGGCAAAAGCAGGTACTGTGATGACAAGAAGATTACAGACCATTATGCTATAATACCTACAGGGCAGGGATTTGGCGCAATGAGAGGACTGTCACAGACAGCTTCAAGAGTATATGAGGTAATTGCCAGAAGATTTTTAAGTATATTTTTTCCTTCAGCAGAATATACTAAGGTTTCAGTTTCACTTAATGTAAAGAATGAATTATTATCAGCTTCATTTAAAGTTCTTTCTAAAGAAGGATATCTTTCTGTAATGAAGAATTCCTTTGCAAAGTCCCAGGATAGCGAAGAAAATGATGAGGCTATGCTGCAGGCACTGAAAAAGGTAAAGAAGGGTGATATACTTTATGTTGAGGAATTTTCAATTAAGGAGGGAGAAACTTCTCCTCCTAAAAGGTATAACTCAGGTTCCATTATCCTTGCCATGGAGAATGCAGGACAGCTTATTGAAGATGAGGAATTAAGGGCACAGATAAAAGGAAGCGGTATTGGTACCAGTGCAACCAGGGCTGAGATATTAAAAAAGCTTAATACAATAGGGTACATAGCAACTAATCCAAAAACCCAGATTATAACACCTACAATGCTGGGAGAAATAGTGTATGATGTAGTTGATAACTCAATTAAGCAGCTTCTTAACCCTGAACTTACAGCCAGCTGGGAAAAAGGCTTGACCTACGTTGCCAATGGTGAGATAACACCAGATGAATATCTTAATAAGCTTGAAGGATTTGTTACAAGAAGAACCCAGGCGGTAAAGAGTATGAATAATCAGTCTGAGCTGGTTAAGCTGTTTAATGATTTCGCAAGATTCTATAAGTAATATATGAATTTATAGGATTATGGATTTATATTCAGTATAATTTTTTGTACATTAATATCCTGCCATCTTTGAATGGCTTTTGGGTATTGGGAAAGGAACAGATATGTGTGGAATAGTAGGATATATAGGAGACAGGGATTGTACTAATGTATTGGTAGACTGTCTTGAAAAACTGGAATACAGAGGATATGATTCGGCAGGAATAGCAGTGCTTGACCAGGGAGTTATCAAGGTCAGCAAATGCAAGGGGCGTCTCAGTAATTTACGAGATAAGATGGAAAGAGAAGGAAAGCCTAAGGGATATGTTGGAATCGGACATACAAGATGGGCAACCCATGGTGAACCATCAGATATTAATTCTCATCCACATGGCAATAAAAGAATAACAATTGTACATAATGGAATTATCGAGAATTACAGACAGATTAAAGAATTTCTTATATCTGAGGGCTATAGTTTTGTAAGTGAGACTGATACAGAAACTGTGGCAAAGCTTATTGATTATTACTACAGTGGAGATCCTTTGAATGCAATTATTAAAGTGCTTTCAGAGATTAAGGGTTCATATGCTTTAGGAATAATGTTCAGGGATTTCCCTGACAGAATATATGCAGTGCGTAAGGATAGTCCTCTTATAGTTGGCAAGGGAGAAAATGAGAATTTTATTGCATCAGATGTTCCTGCCATCATGAAATATACAAGGAATTATTACCTTCTGGAACAGGATGAGATTGCAGAGATTAAGAAAGACCAGGTTTCCTTCTATAATCTTCACAGAGAGCAGATTCACAAGGAAGTTAATACTGCTGACTGGGATGTGGATGCTGCTGAAAAGGGTGGATATGAGCATTTCATGCTCAAGGAGATTCACGAACAGCCTACAGCTTTCAAGACAACAGTTACTCCAAGAATAACTGATGGGCTTCCTGACTTTTCCGCAGAGGGATTTGATATACAGAGATTATCAGCATACAGTAAGATATATATTGTTGCCTGTGGTACAGCCATGCATGCAGGACTTGTTGGCAAATACGTAATAGAGAGACTTGCAAGAAAGCCTGTAAGTGTTGAGATTGCGTCTGAATTCAGGTATATGGATCCTTTGATTGACGATACATGCCTTATGATAGCCATATCACAGTCTGGTGAGACTGCTGATACAAGAGCTGCCATGGAACTTGCTAAAAGCAGGGGAGCAGACACAATGGCTATTGTTAATGTTAAAGGTTCTTCCATTGCAAGAGACGCTGATATGGTTATATATACCCATGCCGGCCCTGAAATATCTGTGGCATCTACTAAGGCATATATGGTTCAGGTATCTGTAATGTATCTTCTGGCGTTTATGCTTGCATACGCTAATGGAAAGATTACAGAAGATGAATACAGGACATATACCGAAAAGCTTGTCAGCATGCCCGATGTAATAGAAGATACTCTTGGACTTGAGAGCCAGTGCCAGTTCGTTGCATCAAAGCTTCTTAACGCTGACAGCCTCCTGTATATAGGAAGAGGATTGGACTACGCTTTAAGCATGGAAGGTTCACTTAAGTTAAAAGAGATATCATATATTCATTCAGAATCATATGCAGCTGGAGAGTTAAAGCATGGAACAATATCCCTTATAACAGAAGGGATGCCGGTTATTGCGGTAGCAACACAGAGCAGCATAATTGATAAGACTATAAGCAATATTAAGGAAGTTAAGTCCAGAGGAGCAATGGTTATTCTGGTATGCAGCCAGGATGTAGTTGTTGAGGATGGGGTATGCGACCACATAATAAGACTTCCAGAGGCAGATGAACTTCTTATGCCAATGGCTGCAGTTGTTCCGTTACAGCTGATTGCATATTATACAGCAGTTCTTAAGGGAAATGATGTTGATAAGCCACGTAACCTTGCAAAATCTGTTACAGTGGAATAATATTTTCGCAGGGAATGGAGACTAAGATGAGTAATATAACTATTGGAAATCTGTTTGATTTAAGTAATACAATAGCAGCTCCTGTATTTGAAGGATGTGAGTATCCATGGGAAGTTCTGCCTAAGATTGGTGAGTTTATTGTTAAACTGGGAGAAACTCTTCCTGAAGATGAGTATGAGAAGGCAGGAGAGAACGTGTGGATAGCAAGAAGTGCCAAAATATTTCCTTCTGCCTATATTAACGGGCCATGTATAATAGGGAAAAATGCTGAAGTACGCCACTGTGCATTTATAAGAGGCAATGCCATAGTTGGGGAAGGAGCTGTTGTGGGTAATTCTACAGAGCTTAAGAACGTTATCTTGTTTAATAAGGTTCAGGTTCCACACTATAACTATGTGGGTGATTCTATATTAGGTTTCAAGGCACACATGGGAGCCGGCTCAATAACATCTAATGTGAAATCAGATAAAAAGCTTGTTGTAATAAACAATCAGGGAGTTAAGATTGAAACCGGCCTTAAGAAGGTGGGAGCATTCCTTGGAGATAATGTGGAGGTAGGATGCGGAAGTGTCCTTAATCCTGGAACAGTGGTTGGAAGAGAAAGCAATATATATCCATTGTCAAGTGTCCGGGGAGTTGTTCCTGAAAAAAGTATATATAAGTGCAAGACAGAGGTAGTAAATAAACTGGATGGTGAAAGATAGGTGTATTAGAATTAATTTCATCATAAATTTGTGTAAAGGCTGTTGACTTGAAAGATAGTTTGTGAGAAAATTACCGAAGTACATATTGAGCAGTACTTATAGAACCTCTACAATACGAAAGGAGTATAGAAATGATTTATACACGAGAAGTAGAAAACATGTGTCCAGTGGCACAGGGCGTTCATCATGGCGCAGCTCCAGTTCCTACAGAAGGAAAGTGGGTACAGAATAAAGAAGTAAAGGATATCTCCGGATTTACACATGGTGTAGGCTGGTGTGCTCCTCAGCAGGGTGCCTGCAAGTTAACACTTAATGTTAAGGAAGGTATTATCCAGGAAGCATTAGTTGAGACAATTGGTTGTTCAGGTATGACACATTCAGCTGCTATGGCTGCAGAGATTTTACCTGGATTAACTGTTATGGAAGCATTGAATACAGACCTTGTATGTGATGCTATTAATACAGCAATGAGAGAGCTTTTCTTACAGATTGTATACGGCAGAACACAGAGCGCGTTCTCAGAGGGCGGTCTTGCAGTTGGTGCTGGTCTTGAAGATTTAGGTAAGGGACTTCGTTCTCAGGTAGGTACTATGTATGGTACTCTTGCAAAGGGACCTCGTTATCTTGAAATGGCAGAAGGTTATGTTACTGGTATCGCTCTTGACAAGGATGACCAGATTATCGGATACAAGTTCGTTAACCTTGGTAAGATGACAGACTTCATCAAGAAGGGTGATGATCCTAACACAGCATATGAGAAGGCAGCTGGACAGTATGGCCGTGTTGCTGATGCTGTTAAGATTATTGATCCAAGAACAGATGAAGAGGTTAAGTAAGGAGGAGATACGAGATGGCATTATTTGAATCATATGAAAGAAGAATTAATCAGATTAACGCTGTATTAAACAGCTACGGCATCTCTTCAATTGAGGAAGCTGAGAAGATTACTAAGGATGCTGGATTAGATGTATACAATATGGTAAAGGGAATCCAGCCAATATGTTTTGAGAACGCTTGCTGGGCTTACACTGTAGGTGCTGCAATCGCAATCAAGAAGGGTGCTAAGAAGGCTTCTGAGGCTGCTGCAGCTATCGGTGAAGGTCTTCAGGCTTTCTGTATTCCAGGTTCAGTTGCTGACCAGAGAAAGGTTGGTTTAGGACATGGTAACTTAGGCAAGATGCTTCTTGAGGAAGAGACAGAGTGCTTTGCATTCTTAGCTGGTCATGAGTCATTCGCGGCTGCTGAAGGTGCTATTGGTATTGCAGAGAAGGCTAATAAGGTTAGACAGAAACCTCTTAGAGTTATTCTTAATGGTCTTGGTAAGGATGCTGCAAAGGTTATCTCAAGAATTAATGGATTTACATTTGTTGAGACAGAGATGGATTACTCAACAGGTAAGGTTAAGGAAGTTGAGAGAATTGCATATTCTGACGGACTTCGTTCTAAGGTAAACTGCTATGGTGCTAATGATGTAACAGAAGGTGTTGCAATCATGTGGAAGGAGAATGTTGATATCTCTATTACAGGTAACTCAACTAACCCTACAAGATTCCAGCATCCAGTTGCAGGAACATATAAGAAGGAGAGACTTGAAGCTGGTAAGAAGTATTTCTCAGTTGCTTCAGGTGGTGGTACAGGCCGTACACTTCATCCAGATAACATGGCTGCCGGTCCAGCTTCTTATGGTATGACAGATACTATGGGACGTATGCACTCAGATGCTCAGTTTGCAGGTTCTTCATCAGTTCCAGCTCACGTAGAGATGATGGGTCTTATCGGAATGGGCAATAACCCAATGGTTGGTGCTACAGTTGCTGTTGCAGTTTCCATCGAAGAAGCTGCTAAGGCTGGTAAATTCTAATTGAATAGCTAGTAAATATAAAGGTTTTAAGGACTTTTGGATAAAATTCCGAGAGTCCTTTTCTTTTATTCAAAAATAACAAAACGTGTTAAAAATCTACTCATGTCTACGTGGCGACTACAGAATTTTTTATGTAGACATGAGATTTATCCAATGTGTCATAAAATTCATTGCTTTAGGTATGGGGAGTATCAAAATGTACATGGATTTTGGAGGTTATTATGTGTGAAGATGGTAATGTAATAGGTAACGAATTAAGTAACGTAATAGATAATGTTTCAATAAATAGTGAATACTGCAAAGATGTGGAGCAGAGCATAAGAAAGAAGTTTAGGAAAACTATATGGTGTAAGTTTACCAAGGCAATCAATGAATATGACCTTGTCAAAGAAGGGGACTGTATAGCCGTATGTATTTCTGGAGGCAAGGATTCCATGCTTATGGCAAAGCTGTTTCAGGAACTAAAACTTCACAATAAGTTTGATTTTACAGTTAAGTTTCTAGTTATGGATCCTGGATACAATAAGGTGAACAGGGCACTTATTGAGGAAAATGCTGGCAAACTTAATGTTCCTATTGAGATTTTCCAGTCAGATATATTTGATTCAGTTTTTAATATAGAGAAATCACCATGCTACATATGCGCCCGGATGAGAAGAGGACATCTGTATGCTTTTGCCAGGGAACTGGGATGTAACAAGATTGCATTAGGACATCATTATGATGATGTAATAGAAACAATCCTTATGGGGATGCTATATGGAGCGCAGATACAGACTATGATGCCAAAGCTCCACAGCACTAATTTTGAGGGTATGGAGCTGATAAGACCCATGTACCTTATTCGTGAGGATGATATTAAGGCATGGAGAGATTATAATGGACTTACATTTTTACAGTGTGCCTGCAAGTTTACTGAAAACTGTGCTGACTGTGAAAGCGAGGAGAATATCTCTAAGAGAATTGAGACTAAGAATATAATTGCAGCTCTCAAGAAGACTAATCCCTTTGTGGAAAGTAATATATTCAGAAGTGTTGAGAATGTTAATCTTGATACAGTGGTTGCTTATAAATCTAAAGGAGTTAAGCACAGCTTCCTTGACACATATGATGATGTTTAAACTGACAATAATATTGTTCTGATTAAAAAATCCCCCTTTTCCTGTATTAACATTCATTAATGTGTAATCTGGGAAAAGGGGGATTATATTAGTTTACCTTGAAACTTCGTTTCCGCTCTTTGAGAATGCAAGAGTGTTAACTTCATCAACTGTAACAAGGTTGAAATCACCTGATACGGTGTGTTTAAGGCAGCTTGCTGCGTTAGAGAATTCTACAGCCTTCTGTGGAGCAAATCCATTGATAAGGCTGTATATAATTCCTGCGCAGTAGGCATCTCCGGCACCAATATAATCAAGGATATTCATAAAATATTCTTTGCTGTAGTACGCATTTCCATCGGAATATATCATTGACTGGAGCTTGAAAGTTGAGATGGAAGTCTCTATACGCCATACAGATGCTACCATCTTAAAATCAAACATTTTCATAAGTTGTTTAGCAATATATGCGTTCTTTTCTTCTGTTGTTTCAGATGCATCAATTCCGAATATTCCGACGGCATCATCCTCATTAGCTATACAGATATCAACATATTTACAGATTTCACTCATAACTTCTCTTGCTTTGTCACCTGACCACAGTTTGCTTCTATAGTTGAGGTCACAGCTCACTGTAAGCCCTTTTTCCTTTGCTTTCTTACATGCATTTAATGTGATTTTTGCCATGTTATCACTGATTGCAGGTGTAATACCTGAAAAATGAAACCATGTGGCGTCAGAAAATATCTTGTCCCAGTCGAATTCATCTTCATTTGCCAGGGCAATGGCAGAACCTTTTCTGTTATAGATTACGTTTGTTGGACGCTGGCTTGTCTTTTTCTCAAGAAAATATACACCAATCTGGTCGCCGCCTCTTACAATGTGTTCAACGCCTACACCAAACTGTCTTAATGCATTAACACCACTCTGGCCGATTGTGTGTGCAGGAAGTTTAGTAACATAGCTTGTATCAACACCGAAATTGGCAAGAGAAACAGCAGTATTGGCTTCACCGCCTCCGTATACAGCTTCATATGAGTGAGCCTGTATAATTCTTTCATTGTTCTCTGGCGAAAGCCTTAACATAAGTTCTCCAAATGTAATAACTTTATCCTTCATTTTCCTATCTCCTGTAAATCATAAAGTTTATCGGGTATGATAATAGCACATTTGACATGGAAATTCATTATTAAATATAATGATTTTTATTAATATATCTTAATAATACTAGTTATTTTTACGAAAAATGTATTACTGCTGTTGCAAAAATATATGCACTAGGTGTAAAATCCATTGGAAATAAGAATTAACATTTAGTTTTGAAAAATGGAATGGGGGATTATTATGTATAATGAATTAACACCTAATGATATTAAGAAGATGGAAGAGGAAATTGAGTACAGGATTCATGTAGTCCGCAAGGAAGCTCTTGAGGAAGTTAAGACGGCGAGAGCCCATGGTGATTTAAGTGAGAATTTTGAATACCATGCTGCAAAGCGGGAAAAGAACAGAAATGAGAGCAGAATAAGATATCTTCAGAAAATGATTAAGACAGCTACCATTATATCAGATGAGTCAGCAGAGGATGAGGCTGGAGTTAATAATACACTGGAAATATTCTACGAGGATGATGAAAGTACAGAGAGAATTAAGCTTGTAACTACGGTAAGAGGTGATTCCCTGGAAGGACTTATCAGTATTGAATCTCCTCTGGGAAAGGCTCTGCTTGGACACAAAGTGGGCGACAGGGTCCTTGTGGAAGTTAATGACTCTGTAAAATACTATGTAGTTATCAAAGCAATTGAGAATTCAGATGATTCTGATGATAAAATCCAGCCATATTAAACAGATTATACATTTGTATATTATAAACTTGAAATATATATTGATTGAATATATAATTGACATACTATAGATTATATCCTGGAGACAGGAGAAATAATGGCATTAGACCAGATACAGTACAAGGCTGTGAGACACTTTAACGGGCCTGCCATGATACTTGCAGGTCCGGGAAGTGGTAAGACGACAGTAATAACTCACAGGGTTTTCAGTCTGATTAACGATAGAAAAGTACCGGATGATGAGATTCTTGTAATTACATTTACCAAGATGGCGGCAGTGGAGATGAAAGAGCGCTATTTAAGGATGGCAAATCTTAGGTTCACCCCGGTGAATTTTGGTACTTTTCATGCAGTTTTTTTTATGATTCTAAAGGATGCCTGTGGCTTTAAGGCAACAGACATTGTCAAGGTTAAAGATCAGTGGGATTTTGTTAAGACCCAGTTTTCCATGTATGGTGTTGATGTAAGAGACGAGAACGGGGTGATTAGTGATGTTATTTCAGAGATTGCCAGAGTAAAAAGTCTTCCTGAAGAGAAGATTCATGAGTATTGTCCGGTAAGCTGTGAAAGAAGGCTCTTTATTTCTATTTTCAGGGAATATGAGCATTGGCTTGAAACCTCCCATATGGTGGATTTTGAGGATATGATGAAAAAGACATACTGTCTTTTAAGGAATACCCCGGATATATTAAATAAATGGCAGAACAGATACAGATATGTATTGATAGATGAATTCCAGGATGCTTCACCTATTCAGTTTGAAATAGTCAAAATGCTTGTAATGCCTCATCAGAATATTTTTATTGTGGGGGATGATGACCAGAGTATATATGGATTCAGAGGCGCAGCACCTGGTGTGATGCAGGAATTTAAGAAAAGCTTTCCAGACTGTGCAGTATACACTCTTAATACTAATTACCGCTCTACCGGAAGCGTGGTGAAGGCTGCTACCAGGCTTATTAACAATAACAAGGACAGATTTTATAAGGATTTGAAGGCATATAACGATATGGGAGAGGATGTTGTTAAGCTTATTTTTGAATCCACTGAGGAGGAAATAAAATATATATCAGACCTTGTATCAGATAAAAAAACCACTGCGGTTCTTACACGAACTAACAGTGGTGCGGTGGAACTAAGAAGATACCTGCTTAAGCATGGAATATCATTTAATAAATCAGATGGGGAGAGAGATGGGGAGAATATTTTTTCCCACTGGATAGCCCAGGACATTAATGCATATTTTAATCTGGCTAGGGGAGAAAGGGCAAGAAGAGATTTATTAAGGATAATTAACAAACCCTCAAGATATATAAGCAGGCAGTATTTTATGGAGGAAAATGTGGATTTTGATCTGGTTCTTTTAAGAATGAAACAGGGAAATCAGGACAGGCTCATAAAAAATATGAATTCTTTTCTGAATGATTTGAAATGCATCAGTCCAATGTCTCCATACGCTGCAATTAATTATATCAGAAAAAAAGTGGGATATGATGTGTACATATATTCTTATTGCAGGAAAGAGGGAATTGACAGTGAGCTGTTTATGTCTATCCTTGACAGATTACAGGATTCTTCAAGGAACTGCAGTACACTTGAACAGTGGATAAATATGGTTTCTGATGGTACTGTTTCTGATGGTACCAATTGTTCGTCAAAATATTCCCAGAAATCTATGCCTGATAATTGTACAGCAGACAGCGTATCTAATGTTAACATATGCACAATGCACAGTTCAAAGGGTCTGGAATATGAAAGGGTTATAATAATTGATGCCAACGAAGGCATAACTCCATATAACAAAGCTGTTTCAAAAGAGGAGATTGAAGAGGAAAGAAGACTGTTTTATGTAGCAATGACCAGGGCAAAGAGGAATCTTATTATATGTTCTGTAAAGAGACGCAATAATAAAATGCTTCTGCCATCAAGATTCGTAAAGGAAATATGAAGACAGAAGAAAAGAGGCTGTAAAAGCCTCTTTATTCTTCTTCATCTTCCTGACTGTACAATTCTTCATACTCCATGGCATCAAGTTCTTCGTCAAATGCCTCGGAGACAATTTCGTATTCCTCATCCGATTCTATATTCTCAAGAACAGGTTCATCGTTATCATCCTGTGTATATCTGTAAAGGAATACCTCATCATTATCAGCTGCTTCTCCTTCTAGTGGCAGTAAGGCTATATAATTGTTATCACCTGCAGGGAATATGCGGATAATGGCACATTCACACTCTGTTCCGTCATCAAGGGAGAGTGTTACTGTGGAATATTCATTAGTGTCCTGATTGTTAATGTCTTCTGACATATTAATCCTCCATTCTGGATAAGTCTTTAAACATTATAATATTAGCAAAGGACTTAATATTTTGCAATAATTATATAAAAAAGCTTGCGGTATTAAAAAAAATGGTGTATATTTTAGTCTAATGAAGTCAAAGGGGACGATTTTCTTTTATTTTAAGGAAATTGGCCTCTTTTTTTTACTGGCTTCAGGATGGATATGCATTTTTACTTTGCCGCATAGCCAGCTGTCTTTTAGAAAAGAGAGGAATATGTATGGATAAGATTGATAAGATGTTAATAACACTTTTGCAGAAGAATGCCAGAATGCCACTTAAAGCTCTGGCTGAAAATGTTTTTTTATCTTCACCTGCTGTGTCTGCAAGAATTGAAAGGCTTGAAAGAGATGAGATTATTGAAGGATATGAGGTTAAGGTTAACCAGTTGAAACTGGGGTATCATATAACTGCCTTTATTAATCTGGAAGTTGCCCCTGTACAGAAACCAGAGTTTTATCCTTTCATTAAATCATGTCCAAATGTTGTGGAGTGTAACTGTGTAACAGGAACATATTCTATGCTTCTTAAGGTTGTTTTTCCAAGTACAATGGAACTGGATACATTTGTAGGACAACTGCAGAAGTTTGGCAGGACAAGTACCCAGATTGTATTCTCCACTCCGGTTCCTCCAAGGGGAATAGATGTTAACGTAGGTAATTCTGAAGAAAACTAAAATATTAAATTTTTTTAAAGGAGTGCTGTCGTGTTGTGCGATAGCGCTCATTTTGTTATAATCTACACATATCTTAAGAATGGAGATTAATTATGGACAGAAAGTTTATATATCAGGAAAAAGTCAAGCTTTTAAGGGATAATATTGGAAAGGTTATTGTTGGTAAGGAGGAAGTGACAGATTTTATTCTTACAGCTGTCATAGCTGGCGGACATGTGCTTTTGGAGGATGTTCCGGGAACAGGTAAAACTATGACTGCAAAATCCTTTGCAAAGTCTATTAATGCAGATTTTAACAGAATCCAGTTTACACCTGACATGTTACCATCAGATGTAACTGGTATTAATTATTACAATCAGAAGCAGGGAGAATTTACTTTTAAAAAGGGACCTGTATTTTCCAATATCCTTTTGGCTGATGAAATTAACAGGGCAACTCCAAGAACCCAGTCAGCATTACTTGAGTGTATGGAAGAAAGACAGGTTACAGTAGACGGCATAACAACCCCTCTTAATAAACCATTTATTGTTATAGCTACTGAGAATCCAATAGAGACAGCAGGAACATATGAATTGCCAGAAGCACAGTTGGACCGTTTTCTTTTCATGCTTTCTTTTGGCTATCCTGAAAAGAGTGAGGAGATAGGCATACTTAAGAGGTTTATGGAGACGAGCCCGCTGGATTCATTGAATTCTGTATGTTCCGGGGAAGATATTATTAATATGGGACATGAGGCTAATGAGGTGTATGTACATGACCTTATTCTTGGATATATTGTGGATATAGCAGCTAAAACAAGAACACATGAGAATGTTGCCATTGGTGTTAGTCCACGAGGAACACTTAATATGGTTAATGCTGTTAGGGCATATGCATATATCAAGGGAAGAGATTTCGTTGTTCCTGAGGATGTGGTTACACTGGCACCATATACATTTGCACACAGGCTTGTGCTTAAGAGAGGTACTAAAAAAAGTGAGTTAAAGAGAGCAGTAATTAACGAAGTTTTAGGAACAGTTCAGGTTCCTACAGAGGATTGGAACAGATAATGCATATTATATTAATGATTGTTGGAGCGGTTGTTGTTTATCTGCTTCTTAAAAGAATATACCAGAAAAACTGGAACAGACATCTGTCTTGTGATATTTCATTTTCTTCCAGCAATGCAGTGTGCGGTGATACAGTGGAACTGGTGGAGGTTGTTACTAATTACAAGAAGCTTCCTCTCCCTATAATCCATCTTAAGTTTCAGGCTGACAACGCACTTATTTTTAAGGATGGCAGTGAGAATACCAAAACTACTGATTCAACATACAGAGATGATGTGTTTTCTCTTTTTATGAACCAGAGAATCACCAGAAGGATTCCTGTAACATGTACCCAGAGAGGTGTGTATGGAGTCCGCAATATTGAATTGATTTTTAATGGACTGTTTATGGATGACGTGTCAGTATATAAGGTTGAAAGCAGTTCGTCCCTTACTGTTTACCCGGATCCTTATCTATATGAGGATATGGATATACTTTACTCAAGAGTTTTAGGTCTTGTGGAAAGAAACAGCCTTATTAATCCAGACCCTTTTGCTTTCAGGCAGATTAGGGAGTATGAGATTAATGACCCTATGAACACTATTAACTGGAAAGCTTCAGCGAGATCAGGTTCTCTGATGGTTAATCAGTTTAATGAGACTACATGCCAGGAGGTATGTATTCTTCTTAATCTTGAGCCAGAGGGTATGCTTGTATACAACAGGCTTAGTGAGGCATCCATATCAATTGCAGCAGGAATTGCTGAGACACTTCTTGATAGTGGTATTTCTGTGGGAATTTTATCTAATGGAAGAGACTATGATACAGGAGAGAATATTTTCATTTATCCAGAGGGTGATGCAGCGCATATAAAGAATATTGATACTGGCCTTGCAAGAATTAATCTTTCAGCAGGTCAGGATGAGTTTGTTTCTATGATTAAGTCCTACACAGATGATTTTACCAGACAGATATTTGATAATGAGAATAATACCGAAATGCTTTATATACTGATTTCCCAGAATTCACGTTCTGAAATTGTGGATACTTTTAACAGCATTATAGGTAAAGTCGCTGATAACATATTTATTGTTCCTCATTTCAGGGACAAAGAGATTAATCTTGATAGCTGCAATGGAAACGTAATTTCCTGGGAGGTAACGCATAATGCAAAAGGATAATAACGTAAAGCTGATTGCATTTGTTGAGCTAATGCTGCAATGGGTTTTGTTTTCGTCAATCTGCTATGCCGTATATTTTGGAGTGCTTAAGCTGGATGAGTCTTTCTTTATGAGAGGATTCTGGGTGCCTTTGGCAGTTACCATAGCATTCTTTTCAAGAAAAATAATCAGAAAGTTCAAATTATTTATTCTTAGCAATATTTTAATTATGATTGTTTGCGTTGCAGCAGGACAGGGAGCAGAGATGATTTCCTTTAATGTTATCCTTGGATTTCTGATATGTTCCTATTCTACTGGACTTAAGAACAGGGAAGTAAGAATATATAATGATAATTCAATTCCTATCAGGGAGGGTCAGAACGCAGAAACGGTAAGGGATGCTGCAATCAGGTCTTTAGTTGCCAAGGAAGCTGTCAGTATATATTTTGTTGCGGTAATAGTAGTGGGATATTTTCTTGGTGTTGCTGCAAATAATAGTTTTCTTATGAATATTGAGAGCTTCTTTTGTATAGTTTTTATTATACTTCAGATAGTGCATAACAATTTAAAGCAGCTTAATTATGTTTTCAATATTGATGGAGCCAAGGCGGACTTCCCTGCCAGCCAGATAACAACTGTCAGCCGGTTTGTTATGATTTCTTCTGTATTGTTAATAGCTGTTGGAATGCTTCTGTTTTATAACGGATATTACGGTAATGTTTTCTCCTATATGGGCGCTGGCTTCATGTTTATATTCAGAATGGTCATGAAGTTTATTTTATTTCTCATGAGTCTTTCTGGAAGGGGACAGACCAGCCAGGAAGGGAATATAGCTGAGACGGAGCCTGAGGAATTAATCAGCCCGGAACCTCTTCCTGATGACAATGATTTCATGGAACTTCTGGCTGAAATATTCGGTGTTGTGCTTATTGTTGGAATGCTGTTTGGTATAATCTATCTTATTAAGACCTATGCATCCGCATTTAACAAGACCAGGAAGGTTAATTTTGATACAGTTGAACATGTGGCATCAAAAGAAAAGAAGAGCAAAGTGACAGTACCTGTCAGTGTTCCTGTTAAGAAGGACACAAGGAACACCCACAAATTAAGAAAACTATACAAAAAGAGTGTGCTTAACGGAACCAGCGGAAATACTCCTGACACCACACTTGTGCCATCAAGGCTTACAAGTACTACTATTACCAGTGATGAGGAGGCTGGAGCAAGGATTACCATTCTTTATGAGAAAGCAAGATATTCAATGGATAATATTACAGACCAGGAAATAGATGAATTTAAAAGAATCTCAAATAATGGTTGACACTTTAATGTTTTTCATGTATTATCAGTAACATATAATAAGTAAAAGCGAAGAAGAGGAATAGTAGATACCTACTGGAGTCAGAGAGTTGCCGTATGGTGCAAGGCAACGGAAGGAAAGTATTGAACTCGCCTCGGAGCTGCTATCTGAAGTCATGTTTTGATTAGTAGGCGTAGCCGGAAGCCAACCGTTACAGTGGACAGAATATAAGGCATTAGTGTCCGTATTCAGTGAGTGCACGATTTGTTTCGTGAATAAGAGTGGTAACGCGTGAGATTTTATCTTTCGTCTCTTGACAGGTTTGTCTTGGACGAAAGATTTTTTATTACCATTTATTAATTTTGATTATTTCCTTTTACTTGTTATGGAATAATAATTTTAATGGAGGATTTGAAAATGTTTGATTACAGACAGTACAAGAGAGGCTATTATATGCCACCAGTTCCATGCAATGACTGGGTTACAAAGGATCATATTGATAAGGCACCTTTATGGTGTTCTGTTGACTTAAGAGATGGTAACCAGGCTCTTATTGAGCCAATGAGTCTTGAAGAGAAACTTGAGTTTTTCAAGATGCTGGTTAAGATTGGATTTAAGGAGATTGAGGTAGGTTTTCCTGCTGCTTCAGATACAGAGTATACATTTTTAAGAACACTTATTGAGAACAATATGATTCCACAGGATGTTACAGTACAGGTTCTTACCCAGGCAAGAGAGCACATTATCAAGAAAACTTTTGAGGCTGTTAAAGGTGCACCTAATGCCATTGTACACGTATATAATTCAACTTCAGTTGCACAGCGTCAGCAGGTATTTAAGAAATCAAAGGAGGAAATTAAGCAGATTGCCATTGAAGGTGCAAAGCTTTTAAAGGAGCTGGCAGAGAAGGAGGATGGTAATTTCTCATTTGAATACAGTCCTGAAAGCTTTACAGGAACAGAGCCAGAATATGCTTTGGAAGTATGTAATGCTGTAATTGATATCTGGCAGCCAACACCAGACAGAAAGTGTATTATTAACCTTCCATCAACTGTTCAGATGTCTCTTCCTCATGTATTTGCATCTCAGGTTGAGTATTTTCACAAGAATCTTCATAACAGAGATAACGTTATTATTTCTGTACATCCACATAATGACAGGGGTTCAGGTGTTTCAGATGCAGAGCTGGCTGTACTTGCAGGAGCTGACAGAGTAGAGGGAACTTTATTTGGTAACGGTGAGAGAACAGGTAATGTAGATATTGTTACCCTTGCCATGAACCTTTATTCCCAGGGAGTTGATCCTGTATTGGATTTATCAGATATTCCTCATATTGCAGAAACATATGAGAGACTTACACAGATGACAATCAGTGACAGACATCCATATTGTGGTAAGCTTGTATTTGCTGCCTTTTCAGGTTCACATCAGGATGCTATCTCCAAGGGTATGCATTATAAAGTGGAGCATGATGAGAAATACTGGACAGTTCCTTACCTTCCAATTAATCCAGAGGATGTCGGACGTACATATGATTCAGATGTAATAAGAATTAACAGCCAGTCAGGTAAGGGTGGTGTTGCTTATGTACTTGAAAACAGCTTCGGAATGATTGTTCCTAAGATGATGAGGGAAGATTTAGGATATGCTGTTAAGAGTGTATCTGATGTCAACCATAAGGAACTTTCTCCTGATGAGGTTCTTGAAATATTCGAGAAGCGTTATAAGAAGTTTACACCTGTATTTAAGATTACAGAGGTGCATTTCAGACAGATAGATGGAATTCAGACAACTGTTACCATAGAACAGAATGGAGAGTCTGTTAATGTGGATGCTTCCGGTAATGGACGTCTTGATGCTGTAAGTAATGCTCTTGCTTCGCACTTTAACAAGCCATGTGAGGTATGCTGCTATGAAGAGCATACTCTTAATAATAAGGGCTCAGAGTCAAGTGCTATTGCTTATGTAGGTATCACTGGTGAGGATGGAAAGAATTACTTCGGAGCAGGTATTGACCATGATATTATCCGTGCTTCTATTGATGCTATGGAATCAGCCATGAACAGAAGTCTTTATACAGAATAATCAATAGTTTGTAACAGGGAAATTATAACAGTAGCCGGCATCCGGTTTCCAGGGATACATCCCTTAAAATAAAAAAGTCACGACGAAGAGAATCTAAGCTTTGCGACGAATATGAATTACACTCGCTTATTTCACCAATGGTTCAAAACTCAGCCCTACGGGCTTCAAACAGTTGCCCCATTGGTGGCGAAGTGTAATTCATACACGCCGCAACGCTAAGATTTCTTCTAATGTGACTTTTATATTTTAAGGGATGTATCCCTGGAAACCAGGTGCCGGCTACTGTTATAATTTCCCTGTTGATGCTGGGGCAGTCAAATGTAACTTGATGATTTATATTAAAAATGATAAAATACAATGTAACTGTGCTTTAAAGTATGGCTGTGATACAGGCTGTAATAAGACAAATGGAGTGAAATAAACAGACATTATGAAATCTATAATTTTAGCATCTGGTTCTCCCAGAAGGAAGGAACTACTTTCACAGATAGGGCTGGAATTTAAGGTTATTACCAGTAATGTAAACGAGGATACATTATTAACTTCACCAGAGGATATGGTGAAGGATTTAGCATATAATAAGGGAATGGCTGTATACCAGACATTATCAGACGAAGAAAAGCAGAACTCAATCGTAATTAGTGCTGATACGATTGTATATCATAATGGAAAAGTTCTGTTAAAGCCTGTTGATGAAAGGGATGCATTCAATATATTAAAGAGTCTTTCAGGTAAGAAACATGAAGTTTTTACAGGAGCTTTCATAAAATCTGGTAATTTTTCTTCATCATTCTGTGAAAAGACTTCTGTTGAGCTTTTCGATATATCAGATGAAGAAATAAGGGATTATATTGCTTCAGGCGAACCTTTTGACAAAGCAGGTGCTTATGGAATACAAGGTCTGTTTGCTCGTTATATTAAAGGAATTGAGGGAGATTATAATAATGTTGTAGGACTTCCGGTAGGAAGGCTGTATCAGGAGTTGAAAAAATATGATCAAATTTATTGCAAGTGACCTGGATGGCACAATACTGCTTAACGGGGCACAGAGTGTGGACAAATCACTTATAGATGTTATAGATTCACTGGTATCCCGGGGAATAATATTTGCTCCAGCCAGTGGCAGACAGGTTGAAAGCCTAAAGATGCTGTTTGAGCCAATAAGTGACAGGCTTATGTATATTGCAGAGAATGGTGCTTTAGTAAAATACAAAGGTGAAACTATTGTTAAGACAGCAATGGATTACAATCTTGCCATGGATATAATTGACGATGTGGTTAAGATACCTAGCTGTGAAATTCTTGCATCTGGCGAGGAATATGCCTATATATGTCCTAAGACAGAAGAGTACCTTAACAGAATGACTAAAGTTGTAAAATATAAAACTAAAATTGTTAAAGATTTTAGGGAAATTGATGAGGATATTCTTAAGGTTGCTGTATGTGACCTGAAGGGTATTGATAACTCAAGGGAGTATCTTATTAATACATGGGGTGACAGAGCTGCTGCCACAGTATCTGGCTCTTTGTATCTTGATTATATGGCAAAGAATGTTAACAAAGGTGATGCTGTTAGAAGGATTCTTGATATATTGTCAATAAAGCCTGAGGAGTGCATGGCATTTGGAGATAATTATAATGATGTTGAAATGCTCCAGAGTGTATATTATTCTTATGTACTTGAAGGTGCCGTTGATGACGTGAAAAGATGTGGAAGATTCGTAACAGACAGTGTGGAGAAAACATTAAGGAATATAGGAGGAATATAATGGAAGAGAATATGCTTGAGGAATGTGCCATGGTCTTCTTAAGAGATCAGGGAAAGCTTTTTGATGAGCCAGTGGCTGATACAGTTGATGAAGCTAAGGAATTTCTGGAAGACTGCTTTGCACAATGCTTTGATACAATTAAAGAAGTAAGGGAGTATTTAAGCGAAGAGGGAATGGATGTAGATTCATTATCAGATGAAGAATTAGAGGAAGAACTAGAAGTATTTAAACTGGACAGTGGAAAATATCTGGTGGTGGAAGCTTAATGAGAATCCGTGTTATCTGTGTAGGGAAAATCAAAGAGAACTTTTTTACCAAGGCAGTAGAGGAATACTCAAAGCGCCTTTCAAGATACTGCAAACTTGAAATCGTTGAGCTTCCAGATGAGAAAACCCCGGATAATGCCAGTGAGTTAGTCAATGAGCAGATAAAGATTAAAGAGGGATTAAGAATCCTGCAGAGCATACAGGATAATGATTACGTGTGTGCTCTTGCTATCCAGGGAAAGATGCTTGATTCAGTAGAACTCTCACAGCATATTGAAAAACTGGGGATAGAGGGGATAAGCAGTATTGCCTTTGTAATAGGCGGTTCTCTGGGGCTATCTGCTGATGTGTTAAACAGAGCTGATTATAAACTGAGTTTTTCAAAGATGACTTTTCCACATCAGCTTATGAGAGTGATTCTGTTAGAACAGATATACAGAACGTTCAGAATTATGAAGAATGAACCTTACCACAAGTAAATTTTTTTGTTTTTGAATGGAGATTGATTGATGAGAAGAAGAAAAAGACGAATTATACTTATTACAGCAATTTTACTTGCTGCCGTATTTCTGTTTGGGTATATGAAATTCTTTAATGGAAGCTTTATATACATTTCCACAGGAATACGTAAGAATGAATTCTTTAAAGTAGGGGATTTAAAGGCTGATATATGCGAGGCAGATATTCTTCTTTCAGATGCCAGGAGAGAATATGAGAAACTGTTTGGGGCTGATATATGGAATGAGAAAATAGGTGATGTTACATTTGATGATTATGTAAAGGAACAGGTGAAAGCTAAACTTGAAAGAATATATTGTATGAACCTGTTAGCTAAGGAGAAGGGAACAGTATTATCAAGAACCCAGAAAGAGGGTGTGGCTAATGCAGTTGATACATTTTATGCCGGACTTTCCAGCGATGAGATATCCCAGTATTCAATTACTAAGGATAAGCTGACCAGTATGTTTACAAGCTTTGCTGTTGCCGAAAGTTTATATAGTGACATTATTTCTGGACAGAATACAGAGGTGAGCTATGACGATGCCAGAGTAATCCAGATTCAGTATATATGTACAGATAATGAGTCTGATATTAAGGAAGCCAGGAAAAGAATAGATAATAACGAAGTCTTTTACGTTGTTGCAAGAGACTACAATCCTTCAGAATATGAGAGGGAATGTAGAAAAGGAGAGTTGGACAGTGCTTTTGAGGAGGCTGCATATAATCTTTCAACCGGGGAAGTAAGTGATATTATTAAGGTTCAGGACAAATATTACATTATCAAGTGCAGCAGTGATAATGACAAGACCAAGACAGAAGCTAATAAAGTGGCTATGGAAAACAAGAAGGGTCTTGACTATTTTAACAGTGTATTTGAAGAATATGAACAGAAGCATTATGTTGAGGTTAACGAAAAAATATGGAATACCAGGAAAACTTCAACAGCTAAAATGTTTAGTGTAAGTTTTGAAGATATATATAACCAGTATCTGAAATAAAGATAGTGTAAACAGGAGAGAATTTGTAATGTCGAAACAAAATTATGATGCTAACAGTATATCAATTCTGGAGGGGCTGGAGGCAGTCAGAATGCGTCCGGGAATGTATATTGGAAGTGTTGGAACAAAAGGACTTAACCACCTTATCTATGAAATTGCAGATAATGCTGTTGATGAGCATCTGGCAGGGTATTGCAGTGAGATTTACGTTGTTTTGAATGAAGATGGTTCTGCTACCATTAAGGATAATGGACGTGGAATACCTGTTGGAATTCATCCTAAAGCAGGAATTCCAGCAGTAGAAGTTGTGTTTACTGTCCTTCATGCTGGTGGTAAATTCGGCGACGGAGGATATAAAATATCTGGCGGACTTCATGGTGTAGGTGCCTCAGTTGTTAATGCACTTTCAGTGTGGCTTGAGGTGGAAATCCGTGTGGATGGTTGTGTTTATCATCAAAGATATGAAAGAGGCAAAGTCTGTGGTCCGTTGGAGAAAGTTGGTACATGCAGAAAGAATGACACAGGAACAACAGTTACTTTCCTTCCAGATGGAGAAATATTTGAAAAGACCATATTTAAGGAAGATGCCATAAAAAGCCGTTTACATGAAACTGCCTATCTTAATCCGGGGCTTACAATATATTTTCAGGACAACAGGGATGGAATTAGTGAAAAAGAGACATTTTCTGAACCTGATGGAATTAAGGCATATGTCAAAGAACTTAATGATGGTAAGGAAACTGTTACAGATATAATATATTTTAAAAAGAGCATGGATGGAATTGAGGTAGAATGTGCATTCCAGTATGTTAATGAGTTTGAGGAAAATATATTAGGTTTCTGTAATAATATATACACTCAGGAGGGTGGTACTCATATTACGGGCTTTAAATCCAAGTTTACCATGGTAATTAACCAGTATGCAAGGGAATTGGGAATACTTAAGGAAAAGGATGTTAATTTTACAGGTCTTGATGTAAGAAATGGAATGACAGCCATTGTTGCAATTAAACATCCGGAACCAAGATTTGAAGGACAGACAAAGACAAAGCTTGATAATCCTGATGCTGGAACAGTTGTCAGTTCAATTACCAATGACGAAGTACAGATGTATTTTGACCGTAACCTTGAACAGTTGAAGGCTGTTATTGCCTGTGCTGAGAAATCAGCCAAGATCAGGAAAGCTGAGGAGAAGGCTAAGACCAATCTGTTATCAAAGCCTAAGTTTTCAATTGATTCTAATGGAAAGCTTGCTAATTGTGAAAGCAGGGACCCATCAGAGTGTGAAGTGTTTATAGTTGAGGGAGATTCAGCCGGTGGTTCGGCCAAGACTGCCAGAAACAGAAGGACACAGGCTATTCTTCCTATCAGAGGTAAGATACTTAATGTTGAGAAAGCATCTATTGATAAGGTTCTTGCCAATGCTGAGATAAAGACTATGATTAATTCCTTTGGATGTGGATTTCTTGAAGGATATGGCAACGATTTCGATATATCAAAGTTAAGATATGATAAGATAATAATTATGACAGATGCTGATGTGGATGGTGCACATATTGATACTCTTCTTCTTACCTTCTTCTACAGATTCATGCCGGAACTGATTAATCAGGGGCATGTATATATTGCAACCCCACCTTTATATAAAGCTGAGATGAAAAAAACAGACAAGCAGGGAAAGGGTGGTAAGAAGGGTGACAGTGTGTATCTCTATGATGACAAGGCTCTTGAAAAATACAGACAGTCACATCCGTCAGGTTCATTTTCACTTCAAAGATACAAGGGGCTTGGTGAGATGGACCCGGAACAGCTGTGGGAGACAACCCTTAATCCAGATACAAGAATTTTAAAACAGGTTGAAATTGAGGATGCCAGAATGGCTACAGAGGTTACATCACTTCTTATGGGCAGCGATGTTCCTCCACGAAGAGAATTTATATATAATCATGCTAATGAAGCTGAGATTGATGCCTGATTTATAATATATACGATAGTAGAATGGAGAATTAAATGTCTGAGAATATTATTAAAACAGAGTATTCTGAACTTATGCAGAAGTCATTTATTGATTACTCAATGAGTGTTATTACTGCAAGAGCTCTCCCGGATGTCAGGGATGGATTAAAGCCGGTTCAGAGAAGAGTACTTTATGCCATGGATCAGCTGGGATTAAATTATGATAAGCCACATAGAAAATCTGCCCGTATTGTTGGTGATGCCATGGGTAAATATCATCCACATGGTGACAGTTCAATCTATGAAACTCTTGTGGTTTTATCCCAGGATTTTAAGAAAGGAATGGCACTTGTAGACGGTCATGGTAATTTTGGCTCAATTGAAGGTGATGGTGCCGCTGCCATGCGTTATACAGAAGCAAAGCTTAAGAAGTTTACACAGGATGTGTACCTTGCTGATCTGGATAAGGATGTGGTGGATTTCGTACCTAATTTTGATGAGACAGAAAAAGAACCGTCTGTTCTTCCAGTAAGAATTCCTAATCTTCTGATTAATGGTGCAGATGGTATTGCTGTTGGTATGACAACAAATATTCCAACACATAATCTGGGAGAAGTTGTAGATGCTGTATGTGCATACATGGATAATAATGACATAACAACAGAAGAACTTCTTGGACTGATGCCAGGACCGGATTTTCCAACAGGTGGTATTGTAATCAATAAGTCAGAATTGTCTGACATATATGAGACTGGAACAGGTAAGATTAAGCTTCGTGGCAAGGTTGTGCTTGAGCCTGGACAGAGGAAAAGTGACAGGGATAAGCTGGTTATTACAGAAATTCCTTATACAATGATTGGTGCCAATATCGGTAAGTTTATATCTGATATTGTTGACCTTGTTGAGACAAAGAAAACTACTGATATTGTGGATGTGTCTAATGAATCTTCAAAGGAAGGTATTAGAATAGTACTTGAATTAAAAAAGAATGCGGATGTTGAGAATCTGAAAAATCTCCTTTATAAGAAGACTAAGCTTGAGGATACATTTGGTGTCAATATGCTTGCAATTGTTGATGGTAAGCCTGAAACTCTTGGACTTAAGAAGATTATAATGCATCATGTCGATTTCCAATTCCAGCTGGCTACAAGGAAATATACAACTCTTCTTAACAAAGAGCTTGCCAACAAGGAGATTAAGGAAGGTCTTATCAGGGCATGTGATATAATTGACCTGATTATTGAGATATTAAGAGGAAGTTCTAATCTTAAGATGGCAAAAGAATGTCTCATTAATGGTAATACAGATGGCATTAAATTCAAGTCTGAAAATTCCAGGAAACAGGCATCAAAGCTTGATTTTACTGAAAAACAGGCTTCTGCCATTCTTGAGATGCGACTTTATAAACTCATTGGGCTTGAAGTTCTTGCTCTTAAGAAGGAGTACGATGAATGTCTTAAGAAAATAGCTGAATATGAAAAAATACTGGGAAGCAGAAATGCTATGGCAAAGGTAATTAAAGCAGAGCTGTTAAAGATTAAGAAAGAATACAGCTTCCCTAGAAAAACAGTTATTGAAGATGCCCAGGCAGCTGTATTTGTGGAAAAAGAGATTCCTGAACAGGAAATTATGTTTATTATGGACCGTTTTGGTTATGCCAAAACCATTGATATGGCGGCATATGAGCGTAACAGGGAAGTAATCCACAGCGAGTACAAATACATTTTCTCCTGCATGAATACAGATAAGATATGTATTTTTACAGATAATGGACTGCTTCATCAGATTAAGATAAAAGATATTCCTTTCAGTACACGTTTCAGGGATAAAGGGGTGCCTATTGATAATCTGGGAAATTATAACAGCAGTGGTGAATATATAATATACATGTGCCCATTTGAAAGAATTAAAAGCCAGAAGCTTCTTTTTACAACTAAAATGGGAATGATGAAGATTGTGGACACAGCTGAGTTTGATGTGGCAAAGAAGACTGTTGCTGCTACAAAACTTACAGAAGAAGATTCTGTTATTAGTATTAATGAAACTGATGTCAGGGTAGAAGCGTACTCTAAGTTTAATTATGATGGAACTATTGTTGAGGTGGAAGAAGTCCTAAGCGATAAGAATGTTATCCTTCAGACTGCCGGAGGAGTATTCCTTAAATTCCCTCTTACAGATATTCCTATGAAAAAGAAGTCTGCAGTAGGAGTGCGGGGAATTAAGCTGTCAAAGGATGATTATGTTGAGGATGTATTTCTTCTTGGTGAAGGTGATGAGTTTACCATGGATTATAAAGGAAAAACTATTGACTTTGGAAAGATGAAGCTTAATCACAGAGATAGTAAAGGAACCAGGGTCAAGATATAATTCTTGACATGGCAATGATTCTGTTGTATGGAAGCATTCTTATTTCTGCAATAATGAACAGCGAGAAGAGTACCAAGTCATTGTACAGTGAGAAACTGACAAGTATTGCTGTTGCCGTACTTCAGTCATATGATAATCTTATGGATGGAAGCTATTCATTGAAAAACGGGCAGGTTTATAAGGGCAATACTCCTCTTACAGAAGATTTGCTTGATGCCATCTATAATAAAGATGAAGTACATATGACAATATTCTATGGAGATACAAGATATCTTACCACAATTAAAGATTCAGGTGGTAATAGAATTGTTGGAACCAAGGCATCTGATGCAGTAATTGATACAGTATTAAATCAAGGTGAAAATTATATTTCCGAGGGCGTAGATATTCAGGGGGTTAAGTATTTTGCTACATATGAACCATTAAAGAATGGTGAGGAGATTGTAGGTATCCTGTTTATAGGTCTTGAACAGAGTAAGATTCAGGAAGTAATTAATGGTCTTATTGTTCATATGGTGGTTGTTGGTTCAATAATTGCAGTAGTGCTTCTTGCAATTACATTTGTTGTGTGCCTGATGCTTGTTAAGTCTATCCAGATAGTGGCCAATGATTTAAGAACTCTGACAGATGGTAATCTGAATATTGACTGTCATGTTAAGAAGATTAATAAGAATGATGAAATCGACGGACTGGCAGACTGCACTAATAAATTAGCTGAAAGATTAAGAGAGGTTGTAGACAGAATACAGAAGAACAGTGGAATATTAAACAGTGATTCGGTAAAGCTTAATGATGTTGTATCTGACACCTCTTCATCTGTTTCTAATGTAGTGTCAGCCATGGATGATGTTGCACATGGTGCAACAAACCAGGCAGAGACATCTTCAGATTTAATGGCTAATATTGAAGAATTATCTGCAAAGCTCGATATGATAACAAGCCATATTGATGAACTTAATGAAACTACCAAGTCAGTATCAGATGATGCCATGGACACAAAGCATATCATGAACGAATTGCTTGGCATTAATGAGGATACTAAGAACAGTGTAGAAGCTATTGTTAATCAGAGCCGTGATACTTTAAATGCAGTGGAAGAGATTAACAGTATTGTAAGAGCTATAGAAGAGATTACAACCCAGACTAATCTGTTAAGTCTTAATGCCAGCATTGAGGCCGCAAGAGCAGGCGAATCGGGCAGGGGATTTGCAGTTGTTGCAGGAGAGATAGGTGCACTTGCACAGCAGAGTGCAGATTCGGCTAAAAAGATTTCTATCATAATTAGTAATATTGTAAGCCAGGTAGAAAAGTCATCAGCCCTTAGTGATGATTTAAGCAAGAATGCAAGTCATCAGATTAATAAGCTTGCAGATACACAGAGAACTATGGAGACAGTATTAAGTGGTGTTGAGGATATTTCAACTAATACGGACAGCATTTATTCTGAGGTTAAGAGTCTTATGTTAATTAAAGACAGCATATCTGATTCAGTTGAGACTTTATCTGCAACATCCCAGGAGAACGCTGCTGCTTCTCAGGAAACATCTGCCAGTGCAACAGTAATTGAAGGAAATATGTCAGTACTTAAAAATTCAAGTGATGACATCTCTAATGTTGCCAGCGATTTACATGAGGCAGTAAGTTATTTCAATTAGAATTAGTATATCAAGGCATAATAATAGGAGCTTTCACAGGTAATATATATGTTTGTGAAAGCTCCTGTTTTTGTTTTGTGAAAGCGAATTTAATTCTTATTCATATATTCTTCATAGATTTTGATTACTTTTGCCATAATCTCAGGGCCTGGAGCACCAAGAGTAAGTCTCTTCTCAACACATGTCTTAAGGCTGATTGCGTCATATACATCATCCTCGAATTCAGGACATACTGACTTGTAATCAGACAATGGAAGTTCATCAAGCGAAATTCCTCTGTCAATACACATAAGAACCAGTTGTCCAATAATTCCGTGAGCATCCCTGAATGGAACTCCCTTCTTAACAAGGTAGTCAGCTGCATCGGTAGCATTGGTAAATCCCTTTTTAGCCGAATCCTCCATCCGGGCTGTGTTGAATTTCATAGTATCAATCATGCCTTTAAATAGACTAATGCATCCCTTGACAGTATCGATAGCATCAAATGTGAGTTCCTTGTCTTCCTGCATATCTTTGTTATATGCAAGAGGAATCCCTTTCATTGTGGTGAGAATACTTACAAGGGCACCATATACACGGCCTGTTTTTCCACGTACAAGTTCTGCTATATCAGGGTTTTTCTTCTGTGGCATAATACTTGAACCTGTACTGTATGCATCATCCAGTTCAATGAATCTGTATTCATTGGAATTCCAGATACATATTTCTTCTGAAAACCTGCTTAAATGCATCATTATAGTTGAAAGAGCACTTAAGAATTCTATTAAGTAATCCCTGTCAGATACGGAATCCATACTGTTAAGTGTAGGTCCGTTAAAACCAAGAAGACTGGCAGTCATTTCCCTGTCTAACGGATAAGTAGTTCCAGCAAGAGCACCTGCTCCAAGAGGGCAGTAGTTCATTCTGTTGTATATGTCTGAAAGTCTGCTCCTGTCTCTGCAAAACATCTCAAAATAAGCTCCAAAATGATGGGCAACAGTTACAGGCTGGGCTTTTTGAAGGTGAGTGAATCCTGGCATGTAGGTTTCTGTGTTAGCCTTCATTATTCTTAATATTACCGCCATAAGTTCCTTAAGCTCTCCGTCAACATTCATGACCTCGTCTCTTGTATACAGACGCATATCAAGAGCAACCTGGTCATTACGGCTGCGTCCGGTATGAAGCTTCTTGCCAGCGTCACCAATTCTTTCAATAAGTGTTGCTTCCATAAATGTATGAATATCTTCATATTCATCATTGATTGCAAGTCTGCCTTCCTCAATATCTCCTAGAATTCCTTCAAGACCCTGTATTATTTCATCGCTTTCCTGCTGGGTGATAATTCCAGAAGCACCTAACATCTTTGCATGGGCTATACTTCCACGGATATCCTGTCTGAAGAATTTCTGGTCAAAGGAGATAGAGGCATTAAAATTATTAACCAGCTTGTCTGTCTCTTTAGTGAAGCGTCCTCCCCATAATTTCATATTACATAATCCTCATTTCTGCGCACAATTATTTTAAGATATGAGAACGTGTCCGGTGCGCAGGGCACTGTTCTTTAGTGTTTCATTTTAAATCATCTTCCTCATTATTCAGTTCCAGGTTGTCAAAATCGTCCATCTCACTTAAATCTGGTATTCTGTTAACGAGGACATCATCGTTATTAAGAATGTTGGCAATCGAAGCAGGAATTAACGGATTGTTAATAATTGCCTGATATTTGTATTTCTTCAACAAATGAATAACAATTAATATAATAATGCAAAGTAGTGTAATAATGCAACCTTTAATAAAGTTTACAGGAATATACTTTAATTTTACTGTATGGGTGCCGGGTTCAATGTTTGTGGCAAGTAGTGCACCAAAAGCATCAAAGGTTTTACATTTCTTTCCATCAATGTATACTGACCAGCCCTTATCAAAAGGAATTGAAAACAGGAATGTTCCTTTCTGTGAAGTGGTAATGGTGCCTGTAAAGCTTGTGTCAGTGTAGCTGTCAACCAGAAATGCATTAGAGCTTAGCTTGTTATACATTGCCATATATTTGTCTTCATCAAGAATATATATTTTGTATGATGAAGATGGCTCTCCACCAATGGTTATGTCGTCATCTGTGGTAACATAGCCTGCATCAATAATGCGGTTATCTGTCTTTAAACTGCTGAAGGTCTGGGTGTCTCCTGAAACAGTAACAGAGACGAATTCAGTAGTGTTGTTTGGCTTGTATATATACATATGGCCATTCTTTGTTGGCTTAAATGAAGCTTCTGCAACGGTATTATAATTGTACATCAGTTCAAATACATTGCTGACCCCTGTAAGTGATTCAATGAGATTATTCTGATTCTCAATTCCGTTGTAAATCGAAGTAGGAGTTTCATTCTCATCTAAAGCGTGGTCCAATGCAAATCCAACAGGGAGAGTGTAGTTATTTTTATATATAAATTCTCCATCATCACCTAAAACATATGAAAGCAGGTTATCTGTCTTTAAATGGGCATTGCTTATGAGATATTTAACGCTAAAAAGGCAGTTGGTAACCATTGTTGAGCCATTATATCCATAGGCGTTGGTAGAAGCCTCAAAACCAAGATTCTGGAAAAACTCAGTCATTCCCTTATTACATGTAGATGAGAATGTTGAGATAGATTTGTAGTTATGCCATGCACCATCATTTTTCGACCTGGCACCGAAAATCTTGTCCATTCTGTAAAATGACTGGTCAGATTCTTTAATCTGGGTTGTAACCGATTCAACAGCATCGTAATCCAGAAGATAGGCACTCCGGCTGGTTGTTCCAAGTCCTGTTGCATTAAGATTGAAAGAACATTCAACAACCACAACAGTCAGAGCCAGAATAAACGTAACAGGAAAATTCATTCTGCATTTTTTTGTTATATAGAGCAGAAGAGCATATAGAAGAATAAACAATCCGCTTATATAAAATGTATTAAATCTATATGTTTCTGAGTCTTTAAACATTTCCTGGGCAATAAAAAGGAAAATCACAGCAGCCCACACTGAACCCCCCAGAGCTTTGTCTGAAGCAGTTTTTAGATGATGGAATGCCTCATATGCCATGGACAGCACAAAGAAAATATATATGAATGACTGTCTTGCAGGCAGTGAATTTGGAAAATGAAAACCATGCCATATATAATTAAAAATATTTAGATTAAAAGATATAAGGAAAATAAGCAGAATTATACATTTTCCAACTCTTTCACGTAATGGAACTTCTTTGTCCATAATATACAGAGGAACTAAAATAAAAACACCGACGCCACAGAAGATGTTAGGAAAATGGTCAAGACCAAGGTGAACCGGAACATACATTAGGTGGCGTACAAGCATTTCAACAATACTGAAATATGAAGTCCAGCTTTGTGGAAATGAAGTCTCGCTGGAAGCCGACAGTGAGAAGGTGTATACTTCTGGAAGAAGTAGACAGGCAGCAAGACCACCGGCAAGCAGTGAATAAAAACAGAACCTTAGGATTTTCTTAAGGTATATTACAGGACTGTTTAATTTTTCCACAGAAATTATAAGAACTATAAAATATATTACTACACTCATACATACCATAATGGAAATGTAATAGTTGGTAAATATGCATAATCCTAATGATATACAGTAAAGAAACCCTTTATTGTCCTTAACAAGACGTTCCAGTCCCAGCATAATTAATGGCAGGAGAAGAATGCAGTCCAGCCACATAATATTCCAGCTGTATGCACATACAAATCCTGACAAAGCATAGAAAACAGAAAACAGAATGAGAGTACATCTTTTAGTGTTGAATTTTTCTGATAGATAATAGCAGAAAGATACACTTGAAAGAGAAAGCTTAACAATAATAAGGGAATTCATTATTTCAATCATGTACTTCTGGGGAAAGAGAGCAATTATCCAGTTAATTGGACTGGCAAGATAGTAAGCTGCCAGGGAGATAAAATTAGTCCCCATACCAATATCCCAGGAATAAGTAAGGGACTCGCCATTACGTATCTTGTGCCACAGTTCAGAATAGAATGGGGCATACTGGTGGTACATATCTGACCTTAAGTAACATTCATTTCCAAAAGGGAATATATCTTTAACGAAGTATATTGCAATAAGGATAACCAGTGGTATGAAGAAGGCAATAAAATATGTTATACAGCCACTTGGTATATTTCCTGGTTCATCATCTATTAATTGAAATTTCTTAGAACGGGAATTTAATGTTTTCAAAATAAACCTCCATTGAATAATAATCAGATACTATTGTACTATATTTAACCCAGATTTGCACTTGTAATCTAAAATATATTTTTGTAAAATAAAAAAGTACGCTATTTGTTTTCCTGGTTTATGAAAATAGACGAGGGAACATTATGAATGATAAAATTATACTTAAACTAAAGAGTAACTGGGATAAGATTAAGATTATTGCAACAATTACCTTTATTATTCTTGCGGGTACTGTGTACAGTGTTTCCACAATGATAAAAGGTGGAAAGGCAGATGACAGAATAGAACTGGTAGTAACAGACAGTGTTATCAGTACCTCTGATGAGGCTGGTTCACATTTTGATTCATCAGATGATTCTACAAAGGATGACAGTAATACTGATATATATGTGCATATATGCGGAGCTGTTATTAATCCGGGAGTATACCAGGTGCCTGCCGGGACAAGAGTATACCAGGCATTGGAATTAGCAGGAGGAAGCAGCGATGATGCATATTTATCAGGGATAAATCTGGCAGATAAGCTGGCTGATGGACAGAAAGTATATATTCCTGCTGAGGGGGAGAATGCAGAAGGAATATTAAGCACAGATTCGGGTGGTGTTCAATCTGTTATGATTAATATTAATACCGCATCAGAGGCTGAACTTATGACTTTACCTGGAATAGGACAGTCCAGGGCAAAAGATATTATTAATTACAGGGTAAAGAATGGATTGTTTGAATCCATAGATGACATTATGAAGGTAAGTGGTATCAAAGAAGCAGCCTTTGAGAAGATTAAGGATTTGATTAAAGTATAATTAGATGGGAGCTTAAGGATATTATGGCTAATAAGGTTTTAGTTGTTGATGATGAGAAATTAATAGTTAAAGGACTTAAATTCAGTCTTGAGCAGGATGGAATGGAAGTTGATGTGGCATATGACGGGGGAGAAGCTCTGGAAAAGATTAAGAATAACACATATGACATGGTTCTTCTTGACATAATGCTTCCTGTTATGGACGGAATGCAGGTATGCCAGCAGGTAAGGGAATTTTCCAATGTGCCTATTATTATGCTTACAGCAAAAGGTGATGATATGGATAAAATTCTTGGACTGGAATATGGTGCAGATGATTATATCACAAAGCCATTTAATATTCTTGAGGTTAAGGCAAGAATCAAGGCAATATGGAGACGTGATTCAAAGAGAGAATCTAAAAAAGAAAGTTCATCTGTAATAATATCAGGGGATTTAAAGATTGACTGCGATGACAGAAGAGTCTATATTGCGGGCAAGGAGATTAATCTTACAGCCAAAGAGTTTGACCTTATGGAGCTTTTTGTGAAGAATCCAGGTAAAATATATGCCAGGGATGTTCTTCTTAATCTTATATGGGGAGAGGATTATCCTGGTGATGCAAGAACAGTTGATGTCCATGTAAGAAGATTAAGAGAGAAGATTGAAGAGAATCCAAGTGAACCAAAATATGTTCATACACGTTGGGGAGTAGGTTATTACTATAATGCATAAGTTTAAGAATATATTAAGGGATTTTTCCCGGTTTGTTTCCAGTGCAAGGTTGAGAATGTATGTATCGGTTCTCGCACTTGTATGTATTTCTTTATTGGTATTTCAGACCATATCCTATGAGTTTTATTTTAATAATCTGCTGGAGAATGAAAAGGCTGAATTACAGAACAAATCGGCTATGATTTCAGGGGAGTTTTCTGCCTATCCAACTTTAAAAAGTGCAGAAACAGATGGAAGATACGAACATATAAAACTATACAGTGCCATGGATTATATAAGATTCAGGGTGGTGGATGAAAGATACGTTATCGTATATGATTCATATTCATCGGAGTATGGCAGAAACATTATTAATTCTAATGTTATCAATGCTTTCTTAACTGGAAAAAGCACATCAGTCTTCTTTAAGAAGACTGGAACAATGGAGGCGGTTGTTCCTATTTACAACGATTCCAATGCTATAATGGGAGTGTTGCTTGCTGATACTAATATTGACAGAGTTATCTCCTTTGACAGTGATATTAAAGACCAGATTTATCTGACTGTTGTAACAATTGTGGTTTTATTCGCATTGATTCTTGCTTTTATCATGATATTACTGGTCAGGCCATTTAAGAAGGCTATGGAATCAATTGAGGATATTGCAAACGGATATACCGGTGGGAGAGTATCTGGTAGGGGCTGCTCTGAAGTTAAAAAGTTTGCCGACATTTTCAACACTATTATGGATAAATCAAACAGTCTTGATGAAAGCAGGCAGGAGTTTGTGTCTAATGTATCCCATGAACTTAAGACACCAATAACGTCCATAAAAGTTCTGGCAGATTCTCTTAATATGCAGCCTGATGCCCCTGTAGAATTATACAGGGAGTTTATGCAGGACATTACTAAAGAAATTGACAGGGAAAGTAAGATTATTGAAGATTTGTTATCAATAGTCCGTTTGGATAAATCAGCAGGAAATCTCAACATATCTTCTGTAAATATTAATGAGCTTATTGAGGTTGTATTAAAGCGTCTCAAACCACTGGCGGAAAAGAAGAATGTTGAAGTGCTGTTTGAAAGCTTCAGACCGGTAGTGGCTGAGGTGGATGAGGTAAAGATAACACAGGTGGTATCAAATCTGGTAGAGAATGCCATCAAATATAATATTAATGATGGCTGGGTTCATGTTTCCCTCAATGCGGATTATCAGTATCTGTATATAAGGGTTGAGGATTCAGGTATTGGTATTCCTGAACAGAGCCAGGATATGGTATTTGACCGATTCTACAGAGTAGATAAGGCAAGGTCAAGGGAGACAGGAGGTACTGGACTTGGACTTGCTATTGTACAGCAGATTGTTGTTCTTCATCATGGTACAATCAAGCTGTACAGTGAGGATGGTAATGGAACTACATTTACTGTAAGAATTCCGTTGAACTATGTTGGTTAGCTTTTTTACTTTAGGTTCGTGAATTAAGGATTGGAGAATGTTTTGAATTCATTAAAATTATTTAAGAATAGAATAATATTGATTTCTGTCATCCTGTCTGGATTATTTATAATGATTTCATCCATGCCGGGATGTGGCAGGAAGCAGGGAAATACCTACAGCATATATTACAGGAATGCTGCCGGAAATAAGCTTACAACATTGGATTACGTTACCAGTACAGAGGACCAGAATGAACTTGTTAAGGAACTTTTTGACCAGATGGGTAAGTTTAACAAGAAAGATGACTGTATGCCTTTAAAGCCGGAAAATGTTACCATGGAAAAATATGAAATCCTTAAGAATGTTCTGTACGTCTATCTTAATAAGGATTATGATCTGCTTGAACCAACAGAGGAACTCCTTTTAAGGGCAGGACTGGTAAAGATGTTTACCCAGATTAAAGGTATTGAGTATATAAGGTTTTATGTTGATGGTTCTCCAGCCACATACAACGATGGTTCATTTGTGGGGCTTATGTCGCCATCAGATTTCGTTGATGATTCTAATGATAACCTGGAGAGCGTTGAATGGAAAAAGGTTACCCTGTATTATGCCAATAAGCTTGGAACCAAGCTTGTAAAGCAGAGTGAGACTATTGCTGTGGGAAAAAGTACTTCAGTTGAAAGAATTCTTGTGGAGGATCTGATTAAGGGACCATCAAACCCGGAAATGTCAGGAACTCTTCCATCTACTCTAAAGGTCTTAAGTATTTCAGTAAGTGAGAGAGTGTGTTATGTTAACTTGAGCTCGGCATTTATTAATGAGATGGTTAATGTATCTAATGAGATTCCCATTTATTCCATTGTTAATACACTTTGTGCCCAGGGTAACATAGATTCTGTTAAGATTATGATTAACGGAGATTCATCAAAAAGCTATCGTGAGGTTATTAGTCTTGAGAATACTTTCTCATTTAACAGTGACATTGTAGAGCCGGAAGAATAGCAGCAATTTTTAATTATGAATTAGTATATGATTTGGAGGTGGAGTGTATAAGAAGACCACTTTGCCTGATTGCGCTGGCAGTTATCTTTATTGATATATGTCTGTTGCAGTTAGGCGTGTTTGAAAATACTCCCTATATTCCAGATTCTTTTGTCAATATAACTGGTGAAGTTACAGCAGTAAAAAATATGGAATATGGTGTTGGGTATTACCTTAATAATGGTATATATGTAATCTCTGATTCAGGCTCAGAGATTTCTGTTGGTGATAAGCTATCTGTATCCGGAGTTGTTAAAGAATTTCAGGAACCAAGGAATGATGGACAGTTTAACCAGAAGCTGTATTACCGTTCTATAGGAATTACATGTCAGGTCAAAGCGAAGGAAATTTCTGTGATTTCCTGTAGCAATCTATTATCCGATAATATTTCCCAGATTAAAGACAATATATCAGATACATTTGATAAAATAGCACAAGGTGAAGATTCAGCAGTCCTTAAGGCTGTAATTCTAGGGGATAAATCCAGCATGGATAAGGATTATTATTCCTTGTACCAAAGGAATGGAATAGCGCATCTTCTGGCAATTAGTGGACTGCATGTATCATTTGTTGGTATGGCAATTTACAGGTGGCTGAGGAAAAGGGGTGTTTCTTTCATACTGTCATTTGGCATGGCAGTGTCATTTCTTGTGATATATGCATTGTTAACTGGAAATGGGCTATCGGCAAGGCGTGCCATAATTATGTGTGTTGTGAAGATGGGCGCAGAGGTTTTGGGAAAGATGTATGATGCTTTATCAGCTCTTTCTCTTGCTGCCATTGTGCTTATAACAGAGAATCCATTTGTTGTGGTAAATGCAGGATTTCTGCTGTCTTTTTCTGCTATTCTTGGAATCAGTCTTGTTGTTTCACCTCTGTCAGATATTGTATCTTTAAGAATTGATGGCTGGGTGGATAACATATACTTTGATACTCCTGTACTTATTAAGCTGATAAAAAGGGCAGTAAGATGGGGTGCATTGTCTCTGGTATCAAGTCTTGGAATCAGTATCTTTATGCTTCCGGTAATATTATATTATTATTTTGAGGTGCCTGTATTTAGCGTGATTCTAAACATATTTGTTCTTCCGTTAATGTCAGTAATTCTGTTTGCAGGGATTACAGGAGGAATGTTGGCATTATTGTGTATGCCTGTTGGAACATTTTTTATGGGCAGTGTCCATTATATTCTTAAATTCTATCAGTTGTTATGCACCCTCACTGACAGCCTTCCATTCAACAGATGGGTTGCAGGCAGGCCGGAAATATGGCAGATTATTCTTTATTACATAATATTATTGTGTGCTGTTTATATGGCTAAGAGGTGTCATAACAGGATAAAGGTTCTTGGAGCCGGAATTTTTCTTTTGGTATTAACCATGTCTGTTAAAAATTCATATGATTTTCAGGTGCATATGATTGACGTTGGTCAGGGAGATTCAATATATATAAGCACAGATAATCTTAATATGCTGTTTGATGGTGGAAGTTCAGACATCAAACAGCCAGGGAAATACAGAATTTATCCATTTTTGAAATGTAAAGGTGTAAGCAGGCTGGACTATGTATTTATAAGCCACAGTGACAGTGACCATATTAATGGTATAATAGAACTTATTGAAATGCAGGATTCATCCTTCAGAATTAAAACAGTTGTTATGCCTGATATTTCTTTTAAACTTAAGGATGAAAACTATAAGGAGCTTGTTGAAAAGGCAAAACAGGCTGGCGTTAAGGTACTATACGCAAACGCAGGTAATATCAGCCTTAACAATAATAAACTGAATATTTCATGTCTTAGCCCAGAGATGAATGAAACTTATAGTGATATTAATTCTTCATCTGCCGTTTATATGGTTGAATATGATGGTCATAGAATGATTTTGACAGGAGATATGACTAAAGAAACCGAGAAAAAAATTATGAAAACTGGAATAGGAAAAACAGATATTTTAAAAGTTGCACATCATGGCTCCAAAACATCCAGTATGAAAGAATTTATCAGTAAATTGTCTCCGGACATGGCGATAATATCCTGTGGAATTAATAACAGGTATGGTCATCCTGATTCAGAGACTTTGGAAGTGTTGAAAGACACTGGCTGTAATGTATTTGAAACAGATTTGTCTGGCCAGATAAGTATATTTTATAATAAAAAATCGTGGGTAATAAAGACAAAAATAAAATGATATGTTAAAATGCTTACTAGATTTTCAAGGGGAAGGTTAGTTTCTATGGAGAAGATTAATGCAGATATCAAAGCAAATGAATTTAAACCAGTTTATCTTTTGTATGGAGATGAACCTTATCTGAAGAAGCAGTATGAGGATAAGCTTATTAAAGCCGTGGTTTCAGACGATACAATGAACTACTCTTTTTTTGACAAGGAAAGTGTATCTGTAAAAGAAATTATATCAATAGGAGATACCCTTCCTTTCTTTGCAGAAAAAAGGCTTATTGTAGTTGAAAACAGTGGATTTTTTAAAAGTTCTAATGATGAGCTGGCAATGTATATTAAGAACATGCCGGATTATCTTATTATTATATTTGTAGAGGAACAGATTGATAAAAGAAATAAGCTGTACAAGTCTGTCAGTGAGACTGGATATGTGTCAGAGATGAATGCCCAGCCTGTTTCTGTTCTTACAAAGTGGATTAAGGGTCTGTTCAAAGCTGAAAATAAGGAGATTACAGGTGAGGCAGTCACATGTCTGCTTGACAGGACCGGTGCTTCTATGAACCTGATAAAGCAGGAGATTGAAAAGCTTGTAACATATGTGGATAACAGACCGGTTATAGAAAAACATGATGTTGAGGCTGTATGCTCAACCCAGACAGTGAGCAGAATATTTGAGATGATATCAGCAATTGGTGAAAAAAACCAGCAAAAGGCGTTAAATCTGTATTATGATCTGCTTACCCTTAAGGAAAAGCCTATGAGCATATTGTTTCTCATTGTACGGCAGTTTAACGGTATTCTTCAGGTTTCACAGGGGCTTTCCCAGGGAAAAAACAATTCAGCTATGGCAAAGGAAATTGGAATACAGCCTTTCCTGGTAGGGAAATATGCTTCCTGTGCCAGAAAGTTTACTCCTGAAATTCTCTACAGTGCATTAAAGGACTGTGCCCAGGTGGAAGAGGATGTTAAGTCAGGAAAGCTTATTGACAGGATAGCTGTTGAGATGATTATTATTAAATATAGTTCATGATAATTTTAATATGAAAAAACCCTGAATGTGAGTGGGTGTGCACATTCAGGGTTTAATAATATATTATTCTCTATAAAAACTATAAAGAGTTAACAGCCTTTGTAATACGAGAAACCTTTCTTGCAGCTGTGTTCTTGTGGAAAATTCCCTTAGAAGCAGCCTTAGAGATCTCAGCGATTGCAACTGGTAAAGCAGCCTCTGCAGCAGCCTTGTCCTTTGCCTCAACAGCAGCGTCAACCTTCTTTACAAAAGTCTTAACTCTAGACTTGATAGCCTTGTTTCTGTCAGCTCTAACCTGACTTGTAACTACTCTTTTCTTAGCAGATTTAATGTTAGCCAAACCTGTCACCTCCAAATGTTTAATAATAATAGCTGTTTCTCATTAAAGCCGGACACGGACGTTCTAATGTAAACATACTTCTGTATTCTATAATACATACCCGGATGTGTCAACTATAATTTAGGAAAATTGTGTAAAAATTTATATAGAAATTTTCTTATATGCCATTCAGCGAAAACACAGTATACAGACTTGATTTTAGGATATTCTATATATATGGACATTTTATATTAATGACCATCAGGATGGTAGAAAGAGGAGCAGGTATGGATAATGATTTTTTTTCATCACGGTCAAGAACTGACCTGGCTGTAGAGTTAAATGACACTGTTGATAAAGAGGACACAGCCTATAAGGGAGTTAAGGTAAGAGAGTTTACAGATGGTCCAACCGGAATTAAGATTTCACAGCTTACAATAACTGACAAAGACGGAGAAAGGCTGTTTAATAAGAAACAGGGAACATATATAACCATCGAGGCTTCAGAGTGCTGTCTTGGAGATGAGGAGTATGATAATTCCCTGGTAAATATTATTACAGAACAGCTTTTTAAGCTGATAGAGCCATTGATGGTTAATAATAAAAATATTCTGGTAATTGGTCTTGGAAACAGGGATATTACTGCGGATTCATTGGGACCTGATGTGGTGGAAGGTCTTTTGATAAACAGACATATAGTTAATGTGACATCTGACAATTACAGGCTTTCCTCTCTTGTTCCAGGTGTTATGGCGCAGACAGGAATGGAGACATCACAGATAATAAAAGGAATTGTTAATACAACGAAACCTGGAGTTGTAATCGCAATTGATGCTCTGGCGGCAAGAAGTGTAAGTCACCTTAATAAAACATTTCAGATTTCTGATAAGGGGATTCATCCTGGTTCTGGGGTAGGTAATCATAGGGCAGGTATTACCAGCGAATCTGTAGGTGTTCCGGTTATTGCACTGGGAGTTCCCACAGTGATTGAGATGAATAATATGTTTGTGACTCCGAAGGATGTTGATATTGTGGTACGTGCCAATGCAGAAATTCTGTCGGATTCCATTAATTCACTGGTATATTCTTATGAAACATAAAAAATGGACCAGACACATATATTAGATTAGCGTGGAATGCGAATTTAATTGTGAAAAGGTTTCATAATGAAAAGTATCAGGTCAAAAACAAAAATTAGACGTAAAGGTGTTCTGGCAGCAGTAATAATAACAGTTTCTGCTGCCATTATCAGCTTATGTGGTACAACTGTTATGAACTTTATACTGGAATACACCGGAAATGCAGTGATATCACTTGGGGTGCCTGTGGCTGAATACTATGAAAATGCAGAAAATATCCAGGATGAGAATCTGGTAGATAATTTGATTGATGAGGTATATCCTGCAAGAATGGTATATCAGCTTACTTATAATCATGAACTTGGAAATGAGACCAGTTATTCCATTAATGTATTAAGCAGCAATGTGGTATCAACCAATACAGAAAAAGTTGGTGAGCCTGTCCTGGCTAACGAAAATGAAACAGACAGTAATATACAAACTGATACAGACCAATCATCAGCAGATGTTATTTCAAGAAATGTAATATCAGGTAATACATATACCAGAGAGCAGTTGTACAATTACAGTTTTACAAGAAAATTCTATACAGTTACCAGCACAACAAGTCTTACAAACAGTATATTAAAACCTGAGGAGTTTCTAAATAAAGACATGACGATATCCCATGGCAGTGAAACTCCGCAGATTCTTATATTTCATACTCATTCACAGGAAGGATTTGTTGATTCGGTTGAAGGGGACGATACTACAACAATTGTAGGAGTTGGAGATTATCTGACAGAGCTTCTTACAACAAAATATGGTTATAATGTTATTCACGATAGAACCGTATATGACTATGTGGACGGAAAACTGGACAGAAGTAAAGCGTACACATATGCAGAAAGAGGTATTGAAGCCATACTTAATGAAAATCCTGATATTGATGTTGTGATTGACCTTCACAGAGATGGAGTTTCAGAGAATACAAGGCTGGTTACTGATATTGATGGAAAAAGAATGGCAAAAGTTATGCTGTTTAACGGGATAAGCTACAGCAATGCCTGTGGGAATATTACATATCTTAACAATCCGTATAGAGATGATAATCTTGCCATGAGTCTTCAGATGCATCTTCTGGGTGAAGCCTATTATCCTGGATTCTTACGAAATATATATATAAATGCATACAGGTACTGTCTGCATGAGAGAGGAAAATCTATGCTTATTGAAGCCGGGGCACAGACAAATACTTTTGAAGAGGTAAAGCTTTCAATGGAGCCATTGGCAGATTTGCTTGATAAATTATTAAAAGGGGAGAAAGCATATTAAATAAGCAGAAAAACAGGAAAATTATTAAGAGATATTGACAAGTATAAAACGCTGTACTATACTAATAAAAGGCTATTGATATTAATATTAATATCAGTATCCTTTTTATTTTGCCTGTCTTTTATATCTTAAGCTATTAAGATATATAATCTTAATTCATATATATTTCATTTTCACTCTGTGGTTTGCATATTCCGAAAGGAGATTTAATGAATTATCAGGAATTTATGCAGATTATTAAAGAAACAGTGGAGATGATAGCTCCAGAAGGGACGAATGTCTCGATTAATCACGTAATAAAGAACAATGGAAAAGAGATGGATGGTTTGTCTATAATGGAAAAAAACTATAATATAGCACCATCAATATATCTTGACAGATACTATAAACAGGCTCTGGAGGGAAGAAAGATAAGTGACATTGCGCAGGAAATTCTTGCAATACACAATGACAACAAGGACAACTTCTCCTTTGACTGTGACAGATTTGCTGATTATAAGTCAATAAAAAATAGAATTGCCTACAAGCTGATTAATTATGAAAGAAACCAGAAACTGCTACAGGATATTCCATACATTAAGGTTATGGATCTTGCTTTGGTTTTTTACTGTATTTACAGCCAGGAGGCAGGAAGTTCAGCGTCGGTTCTGATTAAAAACAGTCACCTTGAGATGTGGAATATTGATATTAATACTCTTCATCAGGATGCAAAAAACAACACTCCTAAACTTCTTGAAAGCATGGTAAGACCAATGAGCTCAATGCTGCATGATATAGCGGGAAGAATGTGCCATGACGGATTAGAACTTGACGAGGAGGCAAAGAATATAATAGATTTTGTTGATGATTATGATTCAGCACTTTCAGAATGCCGGGAGGATGATATGTATATTCTTACCAATAAAACAATGATTAATGGTGCATGTACAATGATTTACGAGGGAGTGCTGGATAATCTGGCTGCACAGCTGAATAAAGACCTGTATATTCTTCCATCATCGATTCATGAGCTTATTGTAATTCCAAAGAAAAGCAATCTGGAAGAGGATGATTTGAAGAGTATGGTATGGCAGGTAAACCGTGAAGGTGTATCTAAAGATGAGGTACTGTCAGATTCGGTATATTATTATTCGTCAAGTACAAAACAATTGTGTACAATATAGAAGTGTGCACGATGGGGGTCGAACCCACGGCCTTTCGCTCCGGAGGCGAACGCTCTATCCACTGAGCTACGTGCACATATATAATAAACAGTTACCATAACATTCTATAACAAAATATTATGAATGGCAATAAATAAAATAATATGTTAGTATTATATTTACATTCCAATTAGCAGGTGGTTAATTATAATATGGATGAGAGAATTAACAAATATTTAAGCAGCTGTGGATATTGTTCAAGACGTGAGGCAGACAGGCTTATTAATGATAACAGGGTAATGATAGATGGAAAACCAGCCCAGCTTGGCAGCCGTGTTACGGATGGACAGATTGTTACGGTGGATGGAAACAGGGTATTTGCTGAAGAGGAGATTATTCTTCTCGCCTTTAACAAGCCGGTTGGAATTGTGTGTACAACAACAGACAACCAGGGAAGTAACAATATTGTTGATTATATTGGATATGATAAAAGAATATATCCGGTAGGACGTCTTGACAAAGATTCTGAAGGACTGATTCTGTTAACTAACCAGGGACAGCTTATGGATGATATTCTTCGTTCTGTTAATGGCCATGAGAAGGAATACGTTGTAACAGTTAATAAAAAGCTGTCAAAAGATTTTGAAAAGAGAATGTCACAGCCTATGTACATTAAGGAACTGGATCGTTTCACCAGGGAATGCACAGTGAAGGTGACAGGGGATAACAGTTTCAATATTGTACTTACCCAGGGACTTAACAGACAGATAAGAAGGATGTGCCAGATACTTGGTTATAAAGTGGTAAAGCTGCAGAGAATAAGAATTATGAACATACTTCTTGGCGATTTACAGACAGGACAGTACAGACCAGTTACCAGAAATGAGTATGATGAACTTTTAAGTCAGCTTATCAGAGATTAGAATATATCATTAAGGCGGTATGAAATAATGGAATACAGGATATTTGGTGATTTTAACAACAGGGAAGATTATGAGAAGCTTAAGGCAATAATTGATTATCACATGGACAGGTATTACAACAAGGATAATCCAGAAATCAGTGATTTTGAATATGATCAGCTTATGATTAATCTTAAAAATTTTGAGAATATTCACCCTGACTGGGTTACTCCTGATTCGCCATCCCAGAAGATTGGTGGGACTGCAAAGAGAGAGGCTGGTGTGAAAGTCACTCATAATGTCCCAATGCTTTCAATAGAAGATGTATTCACTAAAGAGGATGTGTCTTTATGGATTGATAAGGTAAAAAGTATCCATCCGGATGCACTGTTTTCTGTAGAAACTAAAATTGACGGATTATCTATGACATTGAGATATGAAAGAAACAGTGATAACAGGCTTGAACTTACAATGGGTGAAACAAGAGGAGATGGCCTTGTTGGTGAGGATGTCACAGCTAATGCTTTAGTAATTAAGGATGTATCCAGATATATTGATCTTGATTGCCAGTCCCTGGAACTAAGGGGTGAGGTCTATATGTCCCACCAGGATTTTATCAGGTATAACCAGGAACAGGAAGAACTTGGCAAGAAGGAGGCTGCTAATCCCAGAAATCTTGCAGCCGGCACTTTAAGACAGCTTGACCCGGCAATTACGAAGGGACGTGGACTTAAGATGTTTATATTTAATGTACAGAGTGGACCACAGGAGCTTGTCACAAGTCATACCAGAGGTCTTTCTGTTCTTAAGGAAAAAGGCGTGGCTGTAGTTTTTAACAGGTTATGTTCGGGAAAGGAAGAGGTTATTGCTGCCATAGATGAAATTGGGGATATGAGAGGAAGTCTTCCATATGACATTGATGGAGCAGTAGTTAAGATAGACCAGATAAGTTATAGAGATGATTTTCCCGCAGGAAGCAAGTATTCCAGTGGCCATATTGCTTACAAGTATCCTCCAGAGGAAAAAGAAGTTGTTATGGAGTCTATTGAGGAGGATGTGGGAAGAACAGGTAAACTTACATTTGTAGGACATGTGTATGACAAAGCTACCGGAAAACCTGCAAGATTATGCGGGACAAGTGTGTCAAAGGTTACTCTCCATAATCAGGACTACATTAATGAAATGCAGATAGGTATTGGCGGAACATACCTTCTTAAGAAGTCTGGAGATGTTATTCCTAAGCTTTGTGGACTTGTAACACCGCCAAAAGAGGTATATAAAGCATCTACAGTCTGTCCGGTATGCGGACATAAGCTTGTTAAGGATGAAAATATGTCGGATATCAGATGTATTAATCCATCATGTCATGCACAGCTTTTACGTACAGTATCATATTTTGTATCTTTAAACTGCATGAATATTGTTGGATTTGGCGATAAATATGTGGAAAGTCTTATTAATCTGGGGTATATTAATGACTATGCCGATATATACGGATTGAAGGAATATCGTGATGAACTGGTGGAAAAGGGGATTATCGGTAAGGAAAAGAATACCGATAAGCTTCTTAATGCAATAGATAATTCCAAAAGCAATACGCCGGATAAGCTTCTTACAGCACTTGGAATAAGGAACGTTGGCAAGTCAACGGCTAAGGAGATAATGAGCCATTACAGAAGTATAGATGAGCTTATGAATGTAACAGCAGAAGAGCTTATTAATATTCCAGATATTGGACAGACAACGGCTGAGAGCATTTATTCTTTTTTCCAGGATGAAGACAACAGAAAAGTTCTTAACAAACTGAAAAAATTCGGAGTTAACATGGTTATGCCGCAGACAACGGCTTCATCTGACAAGCTTTCTGGTAAGACTATTGTTGTAACAGGAAGTTTTGATAATTATGGAAGAAAAGATGTGGAAAATCTTATTATTACCAATGGAGGAAAATGTACGGGAAGTGTGAGTAAGAAAACGGACATGGTTATTGCAGGAGAGGCAGCCGGTTCAAAGCTTACAAAGGCTATTGAACTTGGAATAAAGGTGGTTTCCATTGACGAATTCTTAAGCATGATTAGTTAGGAGGATTGTTATGCCAATTAGAATACAGAGTGATTTACCGGCTAAAGCTGAGCTGGAAGAAGAAAATATATTTGTGATGGATGAGAAGAGAGCTCTTTCTCAGGATTTCAGGGAACTTCGTATAGTAATTCTTAATCTTATGCCTATTAAGCAGGACACAGAATTACAGCTTTTAAGGGCTCTTTCTAATACTCCTTTACAGATTGATGTTACATTTATGCAGCTGGAAAGCCATGCTTCAAAGAATACATCAGGTTCCCATCTTAAGAAGTTTTACCAGACATTTTCAGAACTGAAAAACAGAAAGTTTGATGGTCTTATTATTACTGGAGCACCGGTTGAAAAGCTTGATTTTACTGAAGTTGATTACTGGGAAGAGCTTACTATGATTATGGAGTGGTCAAAGACACATATAACATCAACTCTTCACATATGCTGGGGAGCCCAGGCTGGATTGTTCTACCATTATGGAATTAAGAAAAGCCTGTTAGACCATAAGCTGTCAGGCGTATACAGACATCATGTTTTAAACAGGAAGGAACCACTTGTCAGAGGTTTTGATGACTATTTCTATGCTCCTCATTCAAGATATACAGAGGCATGCAGAGAGGATATTCTTAAAAACCATAATTTAAAGGTTCTTGCAGATTCTAAAGAAGCGGGAATATATCTTGTTATGGCAGAAGAGGGTAAACAGATATTTGTAATGGGACATCCTGAATACGACAGGGTAACCCTTGACCAGGAATATAAAAGAGATTTGGAGAAGGGGCTTGATGATGTAGCATTACCTGTTAATTATTATCCGGAGGATGACTGCAACAGGAGACCGGAGCTTTCATGGAGAAGCCACGCAAACAACCTCTATACTAACTGGTTAAATTATTATGTTTACCAGATTACGCCTTATGTTCTTGAGTAGTTTTGTGGTAATTTATTGTTATTATATTAATATTATTCTTACTGCATTTTGATATCATACTTTGAAATGGAGATTGTCATGATTGATGAAAAAGAAATAATGCCCCTTAATTTCTTTGCCTATGGAGGTATATACAGCGGACAGCACAATAATATGAGATACAGGCTGTTAAGAACAGGTGAAAAACCAGATTTTAATCTGGAAGTCTGCTGTTGGCGTGGACCATATGGATATGATGCTGTCTTAAGAGATGATAGCGATTCATCTTTAATAAAAAAAGCTTCCTTCACTTTTGATGATGAAGGAAGGCAAAATGCCATAGAATGGCTTAAGGATGAGTATAAAATGAATGAGCAGTATTATAATGACGCTCCTTTACCAGTTTTTGCTCCCATTGACCTTGAAAAGATATACCACTGAATAAAGTATATTATGACTGCAAGACAGGCGGCAGCCAGTCTTACAATTGTTTCACATATTGTTGATGCATACACATTTAAACCAATGGAAGCTGACATGGTTTTGAAAAGATATATTGCAAAAAGTGATATTCCTGTAGCAAGTGATGAACAAAGCAAGGGCTTGATAATGTAGCTGCCTGCGTCCATTTTTATATGGAACAGGTGCCTTGTTTTTATGTATCCCAGTAAACACACTGTGATTTTTGAAATTAAAAGGCTGTACAGATATGCATTGATTCCATATCTTGGTACTAAAAATACAAGGGAAGACAGACGTAATGCTATTGCTAATGTATTTAGTATACATGTATAGGTTGTTTTTCCTGCTCCATTAAGAATACTTGTTATTGTGGTTGACAGATATATGAATGGACACAGAAAGGATAACAGTCTTGTAAACTGACACAGCAGTTCTTCACCGAATATATATGCACCAGCATGGGATAGAAAAAAGTAATATAAGAATATACTGAATATGCCAAGATTTAAGCATACTTTAATAGTATTTTGAATTGTTGTACCTGTGTTTTTACTTCCTTCTGCAACAGATGGCATTAAAAGTACAGCCAGTGAATTAGTAAGAACAGATGGAAGCATTATTAGAGGCATAGCCATTCCGCTTAGGATTCCATATAATTTAAGAGCCTCACTGGATGAACATCCGGACACCATAAGCTGGGCAGGAATCAAAACAGCTTCTGCACTCTGGAAAAGATGGAGCAAAAGACTGTTTAATGATAAAGGAAGAGCAAATTTTAGTGTTACAGGTAAGGATTTAATTGCTGGAATAAGATTGTTGTTTCTTTTATTCTTGAGATGTCTGACTCTTAATAATGAATATACACCTGCTGTCATTTCACCGAGAAGATTAGCTATAAGGGCAGCTTCAGGTGTCATGGTAATTCCACGTTTTTGAAACAGTATACTAATCCCAATAAGGGTTAGAATTCTTGAAAATTGCTCTAATAGCTGGGATACAGCAGGGACAACTGTTTTTTTATATCCGTAAAAATATCCGCAGCAGCAGTCGTGAAGTACAAGGAACGGAAATGACAGAGACAGGCATCTTAAACAGCCTGCCGCATCAGGCTGAAGAAGAATTCTTGTGGCAAATATGTCAGCTTTAAGGAAAGTTATTATGCTTAAAATTACAGCGACAGGCATACAGAAACACAGAGAGGACACAAGCCAAAGTGTTCCATCCTTTGTGTTTTTTGCTGTGAATCTTGATATGGAAGCCTGAAATCCCACACAGCATATGGAAAAGACGATTCCTATAACAGGCATAGTAACCTGACATAGACCAAGACCTTCAGAACCAATCTGTCTTGTGAGTAGAATTCTGTATACAAATCCCAGTACTTTACTGATAATTCCAGCAAATGTCAGAATCATTGTTCCTTTTATTATTGTTCCACAGGATTTTCTCTTTGCAGGATGATATGGCATTTTTATCATCAATAATGTCCTTAATTACAACGCTTTATATCAATATATTCCTCTTCTGAATATATTATTAATAAGCAGGAATATACGGAGTGATTATAAATATGATTTATATGGATAATGCGGCAACAACGCCTGTCCATCCAAAGGCGTTAGAAGCAATGATGCCTTATTTTAACGTAAAGTATGCTAATCCATCAGGAAATTATGAATTCGCAAGAAAGATAAGAAAAGATGTAGAGAATGCAAGAAGTATAATTGCAGGGACACTTGGGGCAAGACCAGAAGAGATATATTTTACTTCAGGTGGAACAGAAGGGGATAACTGGGCAGTTAAGGCTGCTGCATTTGACAGGGGACATGGACATATTATATCCACTAATGTGGAACATAAAGCCATGCTTAATACATTAGAATGGATTGAAAGCCAGGGCTTTGATAAAAATCTGGCGGAGGCAGATAGAAGAGGTATTGTTGCTCCGGAAAAAATTGGAAGACTTATTAAAAATGATACATTTTTTGTAAGTGTTATGGCAGCAAATAACGAAATTGGTACAATTATGCCTTTAAAGGATATTGCCAGAAGCAATAATCTGAGAAAGAGAGGGATTATATTCCATACAGATGCAGTTCAGGCATATGGACATATATATCTTAATGTAAATGACCTTGGTGTGGATATGTTAAGCGCAAGTGCACACAAATTCAGGGGACCTAAAGGAGTAGGCTTTATATATATCAGAAGGGATACTATTGAGACTTCACTTATTCATGGTGGCTCACAGGAGATGGGTATGCGTGCCGGTACTGAAAATGTTGCATCAATAATTGGAATGGCTAAGGCAGCCCAGATATGCATGGAAACAATTAATGAAAGAAGAATGAAAGAGACACAGTTAAGAAATTATATGATTGACAGGATTTTAAGAACATTTAAGGGAACAGTGCTTAATGGTACATTAGATATCAGGCTGCCAAATAATATTAATATATACTTTCCAGGAATTAATGGTTATTCTCTTGTGTCAGCACTTGACAGATTCGGAGTATGTGCTTCTGCAGGCTCAGCCTGCTCATCTGCTTCATCAAAACCGTCCCATGTTCTTAAGGCAATTGGATTGACAGACCAGCAGGCAAGAAGCTGCGTAAGATTCACATTATGTGAGGATACTACAGCACAGGATGTAGACTATGTAATAGAAACGTTGTATAAAATCATAAAGGGATAAATTCCGGATGTCTTCCTTTGAAAATAGTATAATAGTTAAATCCGGCTTCTTTAAGGAGAGTATAAGCTTTGTCATGGAATTTTCCAACATCATCAGCTTTATGTGCATCGGACCCTACAGTAATTATCTCGCCGCCAAGCTGCCTGTACAGCTTCAGAACAGGGATATCTGGATTTGCTGCATTAAGCTGGCACTTTAATCCGGCAGTGTTAAGCTCAATTCCTTTGCCGTTTTCAATAAGCTTTTTTAGTATGACCTCAATTATTTCCATATATTTGTTGGGGTCATACTTGTATGTTTTGTCAGGGATATATCTGGTAATGTAATCCAGATGACCATATACATCAAAGTTATTACAAACCTTCAGATTCTCTATTATGCTTTCATAATAATCTCTTATGGACTTGTCAATATCCTTTCCTATCCAGAAATCTTTTTCATAAGGGTCAGCACCATATACAAGGTGGGATGAACCTATTATAAAATCAAGAAGATTATCCTGGTCATAATTATTTATCATATCTGCGCTTGTCTGTGATAGTCCCTGTTCAACGCCAATGTATACAGGGAAAATGTCTTTATATTTTAATTTTAGTTTCTCCATATATTTTGTGTATGAAGGGTAGTCCAATGAAAATTCTTTTTTCCCATCTACAACTGGCCAGTCATAATCATTGTGGTCCGTAAAGCAGACACATTTTAGATTCAAAGACATGGCTTTCGCAATAATATTATCAGGAGATTCATCTGAATCCTCAGAAAAAAAGGTGTGGATATGAAAATCAGCAGGTCTGTTCATAGTTAATCTCCCTTCGAAAATATCTATTATCAGATTTTAGCACAGAAATATATGTAAAATAAAGTAGAAAGATATTAATTTAACAAATCTTTTTCTCCTTGAAAATAATATTACTAATTGCTATTATGTAATATGAATGTAAAATTTTTACTAAATCTTTACATTAATCGGAGAATAAAAAGAATTTTTTTAGAAAGAACTGAGGTCCGGTATGGGATATTTAAGTACGTTATTTACTTTCGCAGGCGGTATTGGTATGTTCCTTTATGGAATGAACAGAATGGCTGATGGTATGCAAAAGACTGCAGGCGGAAAGATGAAGTCTCTTTTAGGTTATCTTACAAGAAACAGATTTCTTGCAGTATGTGTGGGCGCTTTGATTACAGCGGTAATTCAGAGTAGTGGTGCTACAACTGTCATGGTTGTCGGTTTTGTTAATGCAGGAATCATGAATCTTGTACAGGCTGTAGGAGTAATAATGGGTGCCAATATTGGTACAACAATTACAGCATGGATTGTATCACTGGGACAGTTGGGGGAGGCTGTAAAAGCCTTCAATCCCTCATTTTATGCACCACTTTTGATTGGTATTGGCGCATTTGTCAGTATTATTGCGAAGAAGGATAAATCTAAGATAATCGGAGAGATTGTTGTCGGTGTTGGTTTACTGTTTGAAGGTCTTGAATTAATGAGCTCTTCGGTATCTGCATACACCGATGCTCCTATATTCTCAAAGGCATTCCAGGTAGTTGGAAGTAATCCTTTACTTGGTATTCTGATTGGTATAATTGTTACAGCAATTCTTCAAAGTTCATCGGCTTCAGTTGGTATTTTACAGACTCTGGCTCTTAATGGTGTTGTTACAACTAATGCAGCCATATACATTACTCTGGGACAGAATATTGGTTCCTGCGTTACAGCTCTGATTTCCAGTGTTGGTACTTCAAGAACCGGAAAGCGGGCTGCCTGTATCCATCTTATGTTTAATGTTGTAGGCTCTCTTTTGTTTGGCGTAATTGCATTTGTATTATTTTGTATACGTCCGGACATTGCTGTACATAATATAACACCAGTAGAGATTTCTATTTTCCACACACTGTTTAATATTACGTGTACAACTGTAATGTTTCCATTTGCACAGCTTCTCGTTAAGATTTCTGGAATTATTATTCCTGAGAAGAATGAGACTGCTGAAGGTTCAGAAGAAGCTATTGATGAGGCAGAACTTGAAATCAGCCGTCATTTTGATAACAGACTTATGAGTCAGCCTGCAGTGGCTCTTGAAAGTGCCAAGAGTCAGGTTATTGCCATGGCAAGGCTTGCTTATGATAATATTGAATATGCATCAAGAGCCGTTGTTGAGAATAGTCCTGAACTGGTCAATATAATATACGAAACAGAACAGAGGGTTGATTACTATACAAAGTATCTTACATCTTATCTGATAAAGATTAATAATCTGTCTATGACGGACAAGCAGCATTATGTAGTTAACAATCTTTTCCATACGGTTATTGACCTGGAGAGAATATCTGATCATGCAGAGAATTTTGCAGACCTTACAAGGTATAAGATTGAAAATAACATGATGTTCTCTGAAAAGGGTAATGATGAATTAAGAGAACTTTTCAGTAAAGTACTGCTGTGTCTGGACAGAACTATTGCAGCCAGGGAAACTCTGGACATCAAAGCAGTAAAAGATGTTTACAGGATTGAGGATGAGGTTGATGATCTTGAAGAAAGCTTGAGAAATAAGCATATTGAAAGACTTTCAGCAGGACTCTGTGCTGCTCCAAACAGTGTTACATTCCTGGATATTCTTACTAACCTTGAGAGAGTATCAGATCATTCGAAGAATATTGCTGAATGTGTTTCTGAAGAAATTTCGTCAAATTAGCTAAAGTTTCCTTTATGGATACACTTATTTTTTACATTTTAACAAAAAAAGGAAATCACTCTTGATATTTTAGAATATTTTATGTACAATACAACCTAGTTGATTATTTATTAACAATCTCATATTTATTTAGGAGGAATTATTTATGTCAGTAAAAGTTGCAATTAATGGTTTTGGCCGTATCGGTAGACTTGCATTCAGACAGATGTTTGGTGCTGAGGGTTACGAGGTAGTTGCTATCAACGATTTAACAAGCCCTAAGATGTTAGCTCATCTTTTAAAGTATGATTCATCACAGGGAAGATACATCGAGTTAGGTGATGAGGATTCAGTTACAGCTGATGATGAGGCCGGTACAATTACTGTTAAGGGTAAGACAATTAAGATTTATAAAGAGCCAGATGCTAATAACTGCCCATGGGGTGAGATTGGTGTTGATGTAGTTCTTGAGTGTTCAGGTTTCTACACATCAAAGGATAAGGCTCAGGCTCATATCAATGCAGGTGCTAAGAAGGTTGTTATTTCAGCTCCAGCTGGTAACGATCTTAAGACAATTGTTTACAATGTAAATCATCAGACACTTACACCTGAAGATAAGATTATTTCTGCTGCATCTTGTACAACAAACTGCTTAGCTCCTATGGCTAAGGCTCTTAATGACCTTGCTCCAATTGAGTCAGGTATTATGTGTACAATTCATGCTTATACAGGTGACCAGATGATTCTTGATGGTCCTCAGAGAAAGGGTGACCTTAGAAGATCAAGAGCAGGTGCTTGCAATATCGTTCCTAACTCAACAGGTGCTGCTAAGGCAATCGGTCTTGTTATTCCAGAGCTTAACGGAAAGCTTATCGGTGCTGCCCAGAGAGTTCCAACCCCTACAGGTTCAACAACTCTTCTTTTTGCTGTAGTTAATAAGACAGTAACAGTTGATGAGGTTAATGCTGCAATGAAGGCTGCTTCTAATGAGAGCTTTGGTTACAACACAGAGCAGATCGTTTCAAGCGATATCGTTGGTATGAGATTTGGTTCACTTTTCGATGCAACTCAGACAATGGTTTCTCCATTACCAGATGGTAAGTCTCAGGTTGAGGTTGTTTCTTGGTATGATAATGAGAATTCATACACAAGCCAGATGGTTAGAACAATTAAGTACTTTGCTGAATTAAACTAATCTGATCTTGATATAGGAAGAATTTTACCAGAGAATATGGTTTAAAATATTCTCTGGTATTTTTAGAGATAATGGAGGAATAGTTATGCTTAATAAGAAATCCGTAGATGATATTAATGTTAATGGTAAAAGAGTTCTTTGCAGATGTGATTTTAATGTTCCATTAGATGGTGACAGAATTACTGATGAGACACGTTTGGTTGCAGCTCTTCCAACAATTAAGAAGCTTATCAATGATGGCGGAAAGGTTATTCTTTGTTCACATCTTGGTAAGCCAAAGGGACCAGACCCAGTTTTCTCACTTGCGCCTGTTGCAAAGAGATTATCTGAGCTCCTTGGAAAAGAAGTTAAATTTGCAGCTGATGACACTGTTGTAGGTTCTAATGCAAGAGCAGCAGTTGAAGCTATGAATAATGGAGATGTTATTTTACTTGAGAATACCCGTTTCCGTGCTGAAGAGACAAAGAATGGTGAGGAGTTCTCTAAAGACCTTGCATCAATCTGTGATGTATTTGTTAATGATGCATTTGGTACTGCCCACAGAGCCCATTGCTCTAATGTAGGCGTTACAAAGTATGTAGATACAGCAGTTGTTGGCTATCTTATGCAGAAAGAGATTGATTTCCTTGGCAATGCTGTTAACAATCCAGTAAGACCTTTTGTGGCTATTCTTGGTGGTTCTAAGGTTTCATCAAAGATTTCTGTTATTAACAACCTTCTTGATAAGGTTGATACATTAATTATTGGTGGTGGTATGTCATACACATTCCAGAAGGCTCTTGGCGGAAAGGTTGGAAAGTCATTAGTAGAGGATGATTATCTTGACTATGCTAAAGAGATGATGGAAAAGGCTAAGGAAAAGGGCGTTAAGATGCTTATTCCTATTGATACAGTTGTTACAAAGGAATTTAAGAATGATACACCTTCAAGAATTGTTGTAGCTGGTCATCAGGAAGATGATGATATGGGTATGGACATTGGACCAGAAACAAGACAGCTTTATAAGGAAGCTCTTAAAGATGCTAAGACAGTTGTATGGAATGGACCAATGGGCGTTTTCGAGTTTGATAACTTCGCAAAGGGTACAATTGCAGTAGCAGAAGAACTTGCAGAACTTGATGGAGCAACAACAATTATTGGTGGTGGTGATTCAGCAGCTGCTGTTAACAATCTTGGATTTGGTGATAAGATGACTCACATTTCAACAGGTGGTGGTGCTTCACTTGAGTTCCTTGAGGGTAAGGAACTTCCAGGTGTTGTTGCAGCTAACGACAAATAATTCTAACCTTAACCGACATAATATTAATATATAGGGAGCAGCATGAATATTATTAAAGTATTCATGCTGTTTCTTATTTTTTTGTAGAAATAAGATTTTTAATGTGTTATAATATTAACAACCAATGGCGTGACAAATATTATGAAAATCGAGGTGTAGATGATGCGTAGAAAATTAATTGCGGGAAACTGGAAAATGAACATGACTCCAAGCCAGGCTGTAAAGCTGATTAATGAGCTTAAACCTCATGTTGATAATAAGAATGTAGATGTGCTTTTTTGTGTTCCGGCCATCGATATTATTCCTGTTGTCAATGAAGTGAAAGATACTAACATTGAGGTTGGTGCTGAGAATGTTTTCTATGAGGAGAAAGGGGCATACACTGGTGAGCTTTCTCCAGAGATGCTTGTGGATGCAGGTGCAAAGTATGTTATTATAGGTCATTCTGAAAGAAGACAGTATTTTAATGAGGATGATGATGTAATTAATAAGAAGCTTAAGAAAGTGCTTGAGCACGACCTTATTCCAATTCTTTGTTGTGGAGAGACGCTTGGACAGAGAGAAGACGGAGTTACTCTGGATTTTATCAGAAAGCAGATTAATAATGCATTTAAGCATATTCCACCAGAAAAGGCAAATAAGTGTGTTATTGCCTATGAGCCAATATGGGCAATTGGAACAGGAAAAGTAGCTACAACAGAACAGGCACAGGAAGTCTGCTGTGCTATCAGGGGATTTATAAGGGATATATATGGTTCTCTTGTTGCAGACCAGATAAGAATTCTTTATGGTGGAAGTGTTTCAGCAACCAATGCTCCTGCTTTATTTGCACAGCCTGATATTGATGGAGGACTGGTAGGAGGAGCAAGTTTAAAACCGGAATTTGCCCAGATTGTAAACTATCTTAAGGAAGAGTAACACCTGCTTTACAACAGAGCGTGAATGTGTTATCATTTCTTCGTTTTATGGAAACAATTAATAATATTATGAGAGTTAAGGAGAATTACGATGAGAAAGAAACCAGTTGTTTTAATGATTCTTGATGGTTATGGTTTGAATAGCAGTACTAAAGGCAATGGTGTAGCTTTAGCCAAGACTCCTGTTATGGACAAGCTTATGGCTGAGTATCCTTATGTTAAGGGATATGCCAGTGGCCTGGCTGTTGGACTTCCTGATGGTCAGATGGGTAATTCAGAGGTCGGACATCTTAATATGGGTGCCGGAAGAATTGTTTATCAGGAGCTTACAAGAATTACTAAATCAATAGAAGATGGTGATTTCTTTGAGAATAAAGAGCTTTTAGGAGCAATTGAGAATTGTAAAAAGAACAATTCTGATCTTCATCTGTATGGTCTTTTGTCTGATGGTGGTGTACACAGCCACATTACACATGTTTTTGCTCTTTTAGAGCTGGCTAAGAGAAATGGAATCAAGAATGTTTATGTTCACTGCTTTATGGATGGACGTGATACCGCTCCTGATTCTGGAAAGGATTTTATTGCAAAGCTCTATGAAAAGATGGAAGAGCTGGGTGTAGGTGAGATTGCATCTATTACAGGACGTTACTATGCAATGGACAGAGATAACAGATGGGACAGAGTAGAGAAGGCTTACAGGGCATTAACACTTGGTGAAGGAAACCAGGCTGCCTGTGGTAAATGTGCTATAAAGGTATCATATGAAGCTGGAAAAACAGATGAGTTTGTTGAGCCAACTGTAATTACAAAGGATGGAAAACCTGTTGGAGTAATTAAGGATAAGGATTCCGTAATCTGCTTTAATTTCAGACCAGACAGAGCAAGAGAGATTACAAGATGCTTCTGTGATGATGAGTTTACAGGCTTTGACAGAGGTTCACGCAAGGATGTCTACTATGTATGCTTTACAGATTATGATGTAACAATTCCTAATAAGTATGTTGCATTTAAGAAGGAAAAGATTACCAATACATTTGGAGAGTTCCTTGCTGCTAATAATATGACACAGGCTAGAATTGCAGAGACAGAGAAGTATGCCCATGTTACATTCTTCTTTAATGGAGGAATAGAGGAGCCTAATAAGGGTGAGGACAGAATTCTTGTTAAATCACCTAAAGTTGCCACTTATGACCTCCAGCCTGAAATGAGTGCATTAGAGGTATGTGACAAGCTTTGTGATGCAATTCGTTCTGACAAATATGATGTTATTATCATTAATTTTGCAAACCCTGATATGGTTGGACATACAGGAGTTGTTGATGCAGTTGTAAAAGCTATTGAAACTGTTGATGCATGTGTTGGCAGAGCAGTGGAAGCTGTCAAGGAGAAGGATGGCGTTATGTTCATCTGTGCTGACCATGGTAATGCTGAGGTACTTGTGGATGAGAATACAGGTGAACCATATACAGCTCATACAACTAATCCTGTACCATTTATTCTTGTTAACTATGATAATGAATATACACTTAAGGAGAATGGAAAGCTTTGTGATATCGTTCCTACTCTTATTGATATCATGGGAATGGAGAAACCTGCTGAGATGACTGGACAGTCTCTTCTTATCAAGAAATAGTAAATTATTCTTGATATTTTTGGTGATTTATAGTATACTTATCCCACTGTGTTATTTTAATTGCTTAAATAAAGCGGAATGGAGTTATATATGTTTGGAATGTCTGTTGCAGATACAATAAGAATTATCCTTATGGGTATATTTATATTAATTTCTATTGTTATTACTGTTGTTGTTCTTATGCAGGAAAGTAAACAGAAAGGTCTTTCAGGTGCTATCAGCGGTGCTGCTGATACTTACTGGGGTAAGAACAAGGGTCGTTCAATGGAAGGAAAGCTTGTTACAATAACTAAGGTTTTAGTTGTTCTTTTCTTTGTCATTGCGGTAGTACTTAACATTAACTTTTAATGTATATATGGCACTCTTAAGGGAATACTTAAGAGTGCTTTTATTTTGCGTATATCTGATAGAATTGTAAGAATGGGAGAAAAGAGCATTATGGCATCAAAATATGACGAGGTATTTGAAAACAGGAGAAAAACAATTGCAGAACTTATTATTCATAATGAACTCTATGTTCCTATGAAAACAAAAGAGATAGCAATTCTGCTTCAGATTCCCAAGGAGAAAAGACACGAGCTGCAGGAGGTTCTCGATTCCTTAGTTGCTGATGGAATAATTGGAGTATCCAAGAAAGGAAAATATGGAAAACCTGAAAATACATGTTTAATTGGAACTTATGAGGCAACCAGGAAGGGATTTGGGTTTGTTTCCGTGGAAGGCATGGAGGATGATATTTTTGTTAAAGAATCTGATTCGTGTAATGCTTTTCATATGGATAAGGTTAAGGTTATAATCACAAAAGAAAAGAGTAGCAGCAGACGTTGTGAAGGCAAAATCCTGGCTGTTATTGAACATAAGATTACAGATTTGGTTGGAACTTATCAGAAAAATGATAATTATGGTTTTGTTATTCCAGATAATGGCAAAATTGACTATGATATATTTATTCCAAAGGAAAAGTCCATGGGAGCAGTTAGTGGACATAAAGTTGTCTGCCATATTGTAAATTATGGCAATGGAAAGAAGAATCCTGAAGGTCAGATTACAGAAATAATAGGACATGTTAATGACCCAGGTACTGATATTATGTCTATTGTCAAAGGATATGAGTTGCCAGTAGAGTTTCCTGATGATGTTATTAAATCACTTGATAATATCCCGGATGAGGTTGATTCAAAGGATTATGCAGGCAGGCTTGATTGCAGAAATTTGCAGACAGTGACCATTGATGGGGAAGATGCAAAGGATCTTGATGATGCTATAACATTAACTAAAAATAACAGAGTATATCATCTTGGTGTTCATATTGCTGATGTGAGTCATTACGTAAAAGAGAACAGTGCTCTTGATAAAGAGGCATACAAAAGAGGGACAAGTGTATATCTTGTAGACAGGGTTATTCCTATGCTTCCACATAAATTGTCTAACGGAATATGTTCACTTAACCAGGGACAGGACAGGCTGGCGCTTAGCTGCTTTATGGATATTGACGAAAAAGGTAACGTGGTATCTTCAAAGATATGTGAAACAGTTGTCAATGTTGACAGAAGAATGACATATACTAATGTTAAGAAGATACTTGATAATGAGGATGAACTTTGTAAGGAATACAGTGATTTTGTTGACATGTTCAGGTTAATGGATGAACTGGCTAAGATTTTGAGGGAAAAGAGATATAAAAGAGGTTCTATTGATTTTGATTTTCCTGAAACAAAGATTACTCTTAATGATAAAGGCGAGCCAATAGACATAAAACCATATGAAAGAAATACAGCAACAAGAATTATTGAGGATTTTATGCTTATTGCCAATGAGACCGTTGCAGAGGAATATTTCTGGAGAGAACTTCCGTTCCTGTACAGAAGCCATGAAAATCCAGACCCTGAAAAGATTCAAAAGCTTGGGGCATTTATCAATAATTTTGGATATTCAATCAAGATTGCTGAGACAATGCATCCTAAGGAGATACAGAAACTTCTTAATAAGATAGAAGGAACTGATGAAGAGAATCTTATTGCAAGGCTTACATTAAGGTCAATGAAAAGAGCCAGTTATACAACAGAGTGTGTTGGACATTTCGGTTTGTCAGCAAAATACTACTGTCATTTCACTTCTCCAATCAGAAGATATCCTGACCTTTTTATTCATAGAATAATAAAGGAGAATATTCATGGAGGATTAAAGTCAAAAAGAGTGGAACATTACAACAAAATTCTTCCAGAGGTAGCAAAACATACAAGTTCTACAGAACGAAGGGCTGATGATGCAGAAAGAGATACAGATAAGCTTAAGATGGTCCAGTACATGGAAAAACATTTTGGAGAAGAATTTACAGGAGTAATATCTGGCATTACAAGCTGGGGAATATACGTTGAACTTCCAAGTACTATTGAAGGAATGATACGTGTTACTGACCTTACAGATGGATATTACTATTACGATGAAAATCACTATGAGATGGTTAATGAACGTACCGGTAAGACTTATAAGCTTGGTCAGACTCTTAGAGTAATTGTTTCAGGAACCGACAGGATTCTTCGTACAATAGATTTTAAAATTGCTGATGATAATATATAGGAGGCTTTAAATGCAAAAAGAATCAGGAAATAAGCTGATAGCAAATAACAAGAAGGCTTATTATGACTATTTTATTGAGGATAAATATGAGGCGGGACTGGTGCTTCATGGTACTGAGGTTAAATCGTTAAGGATGGGTAAATGTTCCATTAAGGAATCCTATGTTCAGATTATTAACGGAGAAGTATTTATCATCAACATGAATATTACTCCGTATGAAAAGGGGAATATATTTAACAGGGATCCTTTAAGACCTAAAAAGCTTCTCCTTCATAAACAGGAGATTAATAAGCTTGCTGCCAAAACAGCACAGCAGGGCTATACAATCGTTCCGTTACAGGTATATATTAGCAATGGAAAGATGAAGATTGAGATTGGTGTTGGAAAAGGTAAGAAGAATTATGACAAGAGAGATTCTATTGCTAAAAAAGACCAGCAGCGTGAGGCACAGAAGGAGTTTAAGATACGAAATCTTGGCTGATTAAGTTATGATATAATGGAATCATGATATATTGACTTTATGTTATGCTTTTGATAGTATAACAATACACGGGCTTGTAAAGGTTTCGACTGGGGTTTAGAAGCTGGTGAAGCTATCCGCATGCAATGCGTTAAATGGCAAAATTAAATATAAACGCTAACAAAGAATTAGCTATCGCTGCCTAATGACAGCAGTCTGACCTAGAGCACTCACACTCAAGGACCCAGGCTTCGACTATGTGAGAAACGACATATCCTAAGCTTTGCGGATATGGGCGTATTATGAAGCTACTGAAGGTATCAGGACGTCAGTTTCCGGGTACTGGAGGGAATGTGCCATTTTGGGTAAAAATATCTGACTATGATAGTAGAAGAACAGGGGAAGAGCTTTAGGACGCGGGTTCGACTCCCGCCAGGTCCACTTAATTGTGAAGATCCGAACACTTGAGTATGGTGTTCGGATTTAGTACGTTCTGGGCTATAATATTATTACACAGCAGATAAAACCTGAGTGCTGCCACATGGGTGGCGGCACTCAGGTTTTTATATGCTTCCTAAATACTGTAGATAATCCCTTTTGAAAGATGCATATTTGTTTCTTGCTATTGGAATACAGGAAGTATCTTTTAGAATTATTGTATAATTCTGGAACTTTTCGATATATTGACAATTAACAAGAAAGCTTTTATGAGGTTTTATAAAAGAAAGCTTATGAACCTGTTTTTCAAAACGTTCTAATGTCATATTACATTCAAGTGACTGACCATTAGATAAGTGTACCATCTGCTGATGTGAAAAGCTTTCGATGTACATTATTGTATTGGCTCTGATTGTGACAGATTCACCGTGGACATTCAGGGAGATACTGGTCACATCAAGGGAAAGCTTTTTAATAGATTCCATTACACATTCTGGTAAAAGTGTATCAACTGAATTCTTCAGAATATAACGAAAGGCATTGGCTTTGTAACCATCTAAAGAAAAATCAATAAATGAGGTTACGAATATAAGAATTGTGTCTGGGAAATCTGTCTTTAACTGAATTCCTGCATTGATACCATTTTCTTCATTGATACAGATATCCAGAAAACATATTGAATATTCAGAAGAATAGTTCTCAAGCAATTCTTTTGCTGAAGAAAATACATCAATATCAAAAGTTACGTTAATTGTGGATGTCAGCAGAATATTTTCAATTTTGGTCTTAAGATCCAGGGCAAAAAATAAATCATCATCACATATGGCAGCTTTAATTCTTTGCATATCAATTCTCCTTATACTGTATCATTATAACATATTTGAATTTGTTATCATCTGTTGAGATGGAAATATCACCATCATATTTATCCACCATGCGGTTAATATTTTTTAAGCCGAATCCATGTTCTGCATAATTGTTTTTGGTTGTTCTGATCAAATTGTTTTCAACAATAATGGTTGTCTCAATGGGATTAGTGCAGACAATGAGTAAATGGTCATCTGTGCTTTCAAGCTTAAAGTTTATGATCTTATTACTTTTTTTGAGAGTATCACAATGTTCAATTGCGTTGTTAATTAAATTGGAGATAATGATAACAAGGTCATTATCTTCAAGTTGTATATCTTGCATGATATTAATATTCGGTGTGATGTAAATATGCTTTTGAGAAGCCTTGCGGATTGATTGATTAATGAGAATGTTAATAACGGAATTGCCGGTTTCTATTAATTTTTCCTCAGAATCAATATCGGATTTAATCTTACCTACATATGTACGTAAAGTGTCATAATCCTGCTTGTCAATAAGTCCATTGATAAAATTAATCTGGTTCTTGAACTCATGAATTCTTAAACGCTGCTCATCGTAAAGACTGCCAATATCCTTGAAGGATTGGAGTTCTGACCGATTGCGTTCTTCAAGCACAAGTAATTCCTGTTTGCGTTTATTATATAATCCGTTTTCCTGAAGATAACTGTAAAAGAAGACATTAAATAAAAGCAGAAATACAGATATGCAGACAGAAAAATACTGTACATCACTGTAAACCAGAACCAGCAGCAGAAAAGCTGAAATTATGGGCAGGCAGAGAAAGGAAAACCAGTCTTTGATGTTAAGGAATTTTAAATATCCTTTTTTTCCAAAAATTCTGGATATGATAAGAACAAAGAGAAGATCAAATGATTCTACTATAAGACCAACTATGGTAAGCAAAAAATAACTGTCACTTATAATTTTTAATCTGTCAGGTCCGACTATGTATGGAAAGATAATGTAAAAAGGTGTTTCAATACATATGGACAGAGCACAGTATGCCGTTGAAGCGATGACAACTTTGTATACTGCTACGTCATATATTACACAATAAATAATGCTATATAAAACCACAATGCAACAAAATTTAAGAAAATAATTCTTGCAGTTTATTGACATCGCAACAATGAACACATTATAAAAAAGAATTACTACCAGGTTAAAGAAATAATTCTTCTTTCTTGTATTAAAAAAACAATCCAGCAGGATCTTGCAGGATAAGGTTGTAATTAAACATAGAATATATGATTGAATTATCTGAGCCATAGTAATCTCCATTTCTGAGCAATTTAATTTCTAAAAATCAGTGTAGCAGCGTGATTTTAAAACTATTACATCCTTTCTTTTAATTAATTATCTCTTATATATTGTACAAAATCAACGGACATTTTTGCACGTTCGTGCAGAAAATCCCACGTTCGTGCAACCTGTATTGAAATCAAAGTGAAAAACTGGTAATAGTAAATCATGAAGAACATCAAAGAATATTTAATTAATTGTCTTTTAGAAGAGAATATTATAACAGATGCAGAGGTTGATTACTGGTACTACAGATTAGAAATGTATGAAGGTAAGATGATTCATTTGCTTATAATTGTATTTAACTGTCTGTTATCAAAAGACAAAGTGGCATTTCTGGTATACGTAATTGCTTTTTCGTTGTTAAGGACACATACAGGAGGATATCATTCGAATTCAAAGTTAAGGTGCATTTTCTTATCAACACTATGGTATGCACTTGTTAATTTTATTGTTATACCACATGTTGCCGGTGGAAGTATGTCTTATGAACTGACTGTTTTTACAATAATATCTATTATCACAATTTTAGTATTTGCTCCTGTAAATCATCCAAATCTGAATTTGGATTACGGAGAATATGTACAGTTAAAAAAGATTGTGAGAATAATCTACAGTTGCATTGGTAAGCTTGTTTGGAGTTGTTCCGACATTGGCAGCATCACAGCAAATGGATGGAGGATATGCATATCTTAATGCTAATTATAGTGGTGGAATGAAGAAATGTAGTGGAGGTACTATTAGAGAAAATGATGACTATTCATCAATTTATGTTACTACTACATATCAGAGTGGAAGCCAGTCGAATTACTCATCTGGAGTTGTAGCTAATGACGCTTCTTTTGATTCTGGATGGGAATGGTCAGAGGACTATAGCAGCATTCATAAGTTATATACAAGCCGTTCAAGTTCAGCATATTAACAGCATATTTGTCAGCTGATTGATGTACACAGCATGTGGGGGAGAGCCACATTGAACATATATTAATATGTGGCTTTGCCTCCTGAAAGGATTATGTATGAAAAAATTATTGTTTCCTTTAATTATGTTAATGTGTTTCGTATTATCGGGTTGTGGAGATGAAAGTGAACCGCAAGAGGATGTCAGGTTGGATAAACCAGATACTACGATTACTGCCACAGATTCAGACAGTGAGACTGCAAGAGATTATGGTGATAAGAAGATTGTTAATGGTTTCTGGGTAAACGAGTGTTCAACTGGTGATGACAGATGGTATCGTTATATTCCGATGATGTCACAGAAAAATCCCGGTATATATGATTTTGAAGATTCTGAGATGAATAAGTCCATGGAGACCTGTACTGCATATAACTGTCCGGATGGAGCCGGTGCATCAGGTGTAAGGGCAGGCAGTACATATATCGGCTTCTTTTCTAATCCGCAGTTAGGCTATAATACTAATTCTAAAGATGAGAAAAAGGACAAGCTGGATCTGACAAAATATACAGAGAGTTTTTCATTAGTGTATGATGACAATAAAGCAAATCTGGAAAAGTATGATGTTGGTTGTATAACATTTGCATTATATAAGGAGCTGTATGAAGATTTTCCCCAGATAAAAATGCAGCTTTACGGAGTTCCTGCGGAGCTTCTTGACAGAAAAGTTGGCGATATATCAACCTGTGCAAGAGGTCATTACAGCAGTTTTCGCAAAGAATGTCTGGATAATGATTTTTCAGAGTGTCTGTTAATAACGGAAAAAGAGATTACAGACACAGGGATATTTTATATAGATTACAGTTCTTTAGCAAAAAAGTATAACTGTGTACAATACTTTATTGTGTTGAGATTTTCAGAGGAAAAGGACTGTGCATTTTATATGAACGGAATATCAACCTACAACATAAAAGATGCAGAAGCATACGAAAAGTGGAAGAATGATAATATTGACAGTTTTATAGCGGAGTGAGATCAATGCAAGCTGGTAATTTACTAAGAATAATGTTCAGGTCTGTATATAACAAGAAAATGATTGCTGTAATACTTCTCGCAATGAGCGGCATCTCCGTGTATATGACAGATGTTATTATGACAGATTATTTTTCGGACAGATACAGGACAGAATCCATGGAAGCGATGTTTGGTGAAGCTCCGGATAAAGTCAGTTATGTGGAGTGTCTTAATTATATGGATCCTGAATATTCATCTGAAAAAGGCAGTGAATTAATGGAATTCATACGTGGACAGGAGCATGTAACTGCCTGTGGGCGGTTTTGCAATTCGGTGGCTGAGAAGGTTCTGGACGGCGAAGATGTGAAGGCACTTGTGATCGAAAAGGATATTGCCGGTCTTGGAAATCTTGGAATAACAGACAGCTTGATGAACAATGCTGAGTCAGGATATAGTCAGGCGTATATCGGTTATAAGTACAGAAAAGATTTTAAGATCGGAGATACTTTTGACCTGTACCGTGATACAGATGCCAGCAGGTGTATTGTGGCAGGGTATCTTAAAGATGATGCATCCTGGCCGCTTAAAGGAAATCTGTTTGGAGGTGTTTCAAATCTTGATTCGTATACTCTTGAAGAAAAGATAGTTGTTATAACAGATAATTATGATGTCTTTAATACATATGTTGGCATGCCGGATATACCATATTACATAATTGATGACGAGGAATATGCCTCACAGGTGGAATTAAATATATACAAAAAAGCATCTGAACAGGGTGTCGGAGTGAAGATTGTTAATGAAGCAAAGGCAATACAGCAGAAAAAGGAAGAGAATAATATTACAGATGTAATACACTTTGAGAGTAGGCAGTGGAAATATTCAAAATGCAAAGGAGCAG